>JAXMAW010000012.1:0-142191 GCA_046350195.1 Gemmataceae bacterium | reverse complement strand
GCGGCGTCACCGACAGCACGGTGCTCCTCGGCTTCTACCACTCGAAGGAGAGCATGACGTCAAACCCGTCCCAAAGCTTCGGACTGCCGAGGAGCTTCCTGGGCGTCGGCGTCGAGGGGCCCAGCCGCGAGGGCTTCTACTTCGCGCCCCTGTACCGCGTCAACGGCGACGGGCAGGGCCACGCCCACGGCAAGGCGACGCCCCGCATCCTCCCCGACGGCCGGCCGCACGAGTGGTCGCTGGAGTATTCGCCCACCGGCGACGGCGAGATCACCGTGACGCTGGACAGGCGGTCGGTGCGGCTGGGGCTGAAGAAGGGGCACAAGGCGACCGGGGCGCGGTTCGACCGCTTCGGCCTGGTAACGACGTGGATCGACGGCAACGGGCAGCTGATCTACTTCGACGATCTGACGTACACCTGCAAGCAGGACTGATGACGAGGAGGTTGTGGGTGTTGAAGGAAGCTGGTAGTTTGGAGGTCAAAGGAGGTGAGTCGTGAGCGCGAATAATGGCCTCCCCCCCCTGCCGGCCGGGCTAGGTAACGCCAACAGCGAGCGGGCGAAAATCCCCGTCGAGGACCTGATTCCTTACGAGGAGCAGTGGGTCGCCTGGAACGGCGATTCCACCCGGATTCTCGCCTGGGGGAAAGAATGGGAGGACTTGGAGCGCGAGCTGGAGCGGCAGGGCATCGACGCCAGCCAGGTCATATTTGAGTACATCTCCAGCCTGCCTTAATCGGATCGCTCATGTCGCTCATCTTTCCCTACATTCCCCTTCGAGTCCGGACACCCGCCGTTTCGCTCGGAGGGCGGCTGACGCGCCCGAGGCCGATCATCCCTATCAGCCTGATCGGCCCTCTGCAAACGCGGATCGTTCGCGGCCTGCTCGACACGGGCGCGGACGACACGGTGTTCTCCGAGCAAGTAGCGAGGGCAATCGGCATAGACCTGACCAACGCTCCCGAGGCCGAGTTCGGCGGTGTCGGCGGCACGGCCGTCGCTCGAGTCCGCTACGCCCAGGTAACCCTTCGGCTAGCCACGAACACCGAGCAGCGCGAGTGGGTCGCCACGGCCGGCTTCACCAACGCGCCGCTCCGCTTCGCCCTGCTCGGCTTCGCCGGCGCATTGCAGTTCTTCACCGCCACCTTCCGCGGCGACCGCGAGGAGGTCGATTTGCAAATCAACTCCCTCTACGCCGGCTCATGACCCCCTCGTCGCCAGCAGCGCCACCACCGCGACCGCGTTGAACGCCGCGTGCATCACCACGCAGCCGACCAGGCTCCCGGTCTTCCACCGCAGCCAGCCCAGCCCCAGCGCCAGCCACAAGAGCGGCACCGGCGTTGGCCACACCGCCGCGTGGACCCACCCGAACAGCACCGCCGTCGCGTACAGCCCGCCGAGTTCTGCCGACCGCCGGCTCACTAACGGATACAGCAGCGCCGCCGCAGCCAGGGTCGCGTACGGGACCACCTCGATTGCCAGCGACGCTTCGCCGCTCATGGCTTTCAGCATGGGGTTGGGGCGCGAAGCGAGCGTCATGAGCAGCGCCATGGCCAGCGCCGCCGGGCCGCCCCAGGGCCGCGCCATTACCCACGGCTGAAGGATGCCGCGGAACAACAACTCCTCCCACAGCGGCGCCAGCACCAAAGCCGCGCCGATCAGTAGCGCCCACTCGGCAGGGTGCAGGCCGGCCTGGCCCAACTCGGTGAACATGTGCGGCTGTTCTGTGCCGCCGAGCGACCGCCACGCCCGCATCGACAGCTCCTGAATTCCGTACGTCCCCGGCGCGAAGATCAGCGCGAGCAGCAGCCCCGCCGCGACGTTCCGGCCCAGCCGGTTCGTGTTCAGCCCCAACTCCGCCGGAGTCGCCCCCGCGGACAGGCGGAGCCAGAGCAGGGTCGCCGGGACCTGCATCGCGCCAGCCAGCATGGTCGTCCACAGCGACTGCCGCCCGGCAGAGGGCGTCTCGTCGCCGTAGTACCAGCGGCCCCAGCCGACGGCGTCCAGCCATGCCTGCGCCGCCACCTGGCACAGCGCCCAGAGGAAGATCACCCCCACGACCTCCGCCCCGCCCCACCGCGGGCCGGGCCGGCTGGCCCCCTCTCCGATTTCATCGCTCATCCTTCATCCTTCATCCTTTCTTGCATATGCTATCGGGCGCCCCGACCCCCGTGACCCCGACGAGGACGTCCATGCACCGCGCACTCCCTCTCCTACTCCTGCCGATGGTGGCCATGGCCCAGAAGAAACCGGACCTCGACGCGCTGTTCGAGAAGCACACCTTCACCAAGGGCGACGCGTCGCTGAACTACCGCATGATGACGCCGCCGAAGGTCGAGGGCAAGAAGACCTACCCGCTGGTGGTCTTCCTGCACGGCGCCGGCGAGCGCGGCGACGACAACGCGGCTCAGCTCAAGCACGGCGCCGCCGAGTTCGCCAAGGCCTCCACCCGCAAGAAGCACCCCTGCTACGTCATCGCGCCGCAGTGCCCCGAGAAGGGGTGGTGGGCCGGCCGCTTCCGCGGCAAGGAGATGCCCGGATCTGGCCCGCTGGTCCTGGAGCTGATCGACAAGCTGTGCCAGGAACTGCCGATCGACAAGAAGCGAATCTACATCACCGGCCTGTCGATGGGCGGCTTCGGCAGCTGGGCGCTGATGGCCCAGCGGCCCGAGCTGTTCGCCGCCGGCATCCCCATCTGCGGCGGCGGCGACGAGAAGGCGGCGGGGAAGCTGGCCAAGATCCCGATCTGGGCGTTCCACGGCGACGAGGACAAGGCCGTGAAGGGGGACCTGTCGCGCGCCATGGTCAAGGCGATCGAGAAGGCCGGCGGCAAGCCGAAGTACACCGAGTACGAGGGCGTCGGCCACGACTCGTGGACTCAGACGTACAAGAACCCCGAGGTGATCGACTGGCTGTTCGCGCAGAAAAAGGAGTGACCCCAGTTCACACCCGCTCGACCCGCAGCGGGTTCGCCTTCAGGAACGCCTCGCACTCGTCCCCGGTGAACACGCCCGCCGTCGTCCCGATGGCCCGGACGCAGCTGGCCCCGACGGCGCTGCCGACGCGCAGGCACTCCTCCGGCCCCAAGCCGCGCAGCAGCCCGGCGATGTAGCCCGCCGCGAAGGCGTCGCCGCCGCCGGTGCCGTCCACGAACGGCATCGAGTACGTCCCCGCCCTCAGCCGCAGCCCCTCGCCCACCAGCACCGAGCCGCGGTCGCCCAGGGTGATGATCGACGTCCTCGCCCCCATCGCGCGGAACCTCTCCGCCTGCGCCAGCGGGTCGGCCAGTCCGGTGATGAGTTGCGCCTCGTGGTCGTTGGGCAGGAACACGTCGGTGTGCGGCAGCACCGGGGCCAACCGCGACAAATACTCCCCGGGGCCGGGCGTCACCACGTCGAGGACCGTTTGGATGCCCTTCTGCCGGGCGCCGGCGAACAGCCGCGCCAGGCCGTCGGCGGTGACGCGGTCCATGACGAAGTAGCCGCCCAGGTACAGCACCCGGCAGTCCCCGGCCAGCGGCACGTCGTCGGGGGAGAAGTCGGCGTTGGCGCCGAAGGTGTGGATGAACCGCCGGTCCTGGCCGACCACGTTGACGATCAGCGTCTGGCTGGTCGTCTGCCCCGGCCGCACCCGCAGCGCCGACACGTCCACGGCCCGCTCGCGGAGCATGTCGGCGACGACCTTGCCGAACGTGTCGTCGCCGACGCACCCGGCGACGGTGGCCGGCACGCCGAGCTTGACGAGATCGACGGCCACGTTGGCGGCGCAGCCGCCGATGGTCAGGATCAGCTGGTCGGCCAGGACCAGTTCGCCGGCCTCCGGCAGCCGGGCGATCGGCGAGCTGACGTGGTCCGCGACGACGATGCCGGCACACACAACGCTGGCCATGGACCCCCCTCCCGCAAACTTCGCGCGGTGACGCTGGGCTTTTCAGAGGATAGCCCGCGCCGGGAGTGACGGAAAGGGTGCGGGCGGGGCCTGGGACCCGGCCCGGCGGTCCGGAATCCAATTGGCAGGGGGAGGGGGTTTTGGCTATATCATCACTTCCGGGGGGCGGCCCGCAAGGATTGCGCCGAGGCCCCCCGGAGCCCGGATGGCGGCGCCGGCCGTCGCTCCGGCCCGGGAGACGCGACGGCGGAGCCGTCGCCGGAGG
Source organism: Gemmataceae bacterium (assembly GCA_046350195.1). GTDB lineage: Bacteria > Planctomycetota > Planctomycetia > Gemmatales > Gemmataceae > CALDUY01. The sequence continues at coordinate 138,039 of JAXMAW010000012.1, read as the reverse complement.
CGCTCCCGGCCGGACACGCCCCGCCCGCCCCTCCCCCGAGCCTCGAAGGAGCATCCGCCGTGGTGGGACAATGGCGTAAATGGCTGGGGAGCTTCAAGCTACACCCCTACGCCCGCCGGCAGGTCATGGTGCTGCTCAACGGCCTGTCCGAGCAGTCGGAGAGCTGGTTCCGCAACGTGCCGTTCTGGCGGCGCTACTTCGACGTGTTCCTGCCCAACGTGCTCGTCTACGACGGCCCCGGCCTGCACGCCCGCATCGACCAGGGCCAGCCGATCACCGTCCATTTCCTCGTCGAGCAGCTGCACCAGTACCTGACCCACTTCGTCCAGACGCCCCCCTACCACCTCGTCGCCGCCAGCATGGGCGGCAAGGTCGCCGTCGAGTACGCCGTCCGCTACCCCGAGAACGTGGCGCGGGTTGTGCTACTCTGCCCCAGCGGCATGGGCGACGAGGAGCGGCTGCCGGTGCTCGAGGGCGTCCGCCGTAGCGACCTGAAGACGCTGGTGGACAGCGTCTTTTTCGACGTCCGCAACATCGACCCGGGTCTGCTGGCGTACTACCAGAAGCAGTTCGCCAACCGCCGCTGGCGCACCGGGCTGCTGCGAACGATCCGCGGCACCATGGAGCACGTCGTCCGCGACCGGCTACCGCTGGTCAAGCAGCCGACGCTGTTCCTCTCCGGGGCCGACGACAAGATCGTCGATCCGGCCGTGGCCGCCGACGCGGCCAAGCTGCTGCCCGACGGGCACTACATGAACATCCCGCAGTGCGGCCACGCCCCGCAGATGGAGAAGCCGTGGCTGATCAACCGACTGGTCGTCCACTTCCTGTCCAGCCCCCGGCCATCGACCAACCTTCGCCTGAGTCAACTGCTGCTCGCCCGACCCAACACGATCCTATGACCACCGACGGCCGCAAGCCCCGCGAACGGACCCCCGACTGGTTGCTGTTCTTCACCAAGTTCCTCCGCCAGGGGGTGGCGATCTCGTCGGTCGCCCCCAGCTCGCCGCACCTGGCGCGCGCGTTCGTCCGCGACATCGACTGGGCGAACTGCCGCTGCGTCGTGGAACTCGGCGCCGGCACCGGGCCGATCACCGAGGAGGTGGTGCGGCGCGCCCCGCCGACCTGCCGGACGATCTTCCTCGAGCGCGACCCGGACTTCTGCGCCCGGCTGCGCGAGCGGTTCCCCCGGGCCGACGTCGTCGAGGCCGACGCGGCCGACCTGGGGCGCGTGCTGGACGAGCGCGGCATCGGCCAGGTGGACCACTTCCTGTGCGGCCTGCCGCTGCCGGCGTTCCCGCGCGAGTTGGCACATAAGATCCTCGGCGTGGTCTTCCAACGGCTGGCCGAGCACGGGACCTACCGCCAGCTGACGCACATGCCCTACGTCTACTACCGGATGCACCGCCGCTACTTCGAGCAGGTGCGCTTCCAGTTCGTCTTCCGCAACCTGCCGCCGGGCGGCTTTTACACCTGCCGCGGGCCGCGCCACGGCGCTCTTTCCCAGGCCCGACCGTGAGGGAGGGCGCCGCGCCGCCATGGGTGACGCCACGCCCTCCCTCACGGTCGGGCCTGGGACCAGAAGCCTAGTCCTCCGGCCCCAGCTTGGCCTTACGGCCCGGCGGCGGGTCGGCCAGGATCGTCGTCGGCGGCAGCGTCGGGTCGTTCTCCAGCCGCAGGCCGACCACCTGCTCCTTCTTGTCGGCCGTCAGCACCACGCGGTACTGGCCCGGCGGGGCCGCCTGCTGGCCACGCATCATCGCGTTCATGAAGCCGGTCGGCAGCAGCGCCTCCAGCCCCACGCCGGTGGCGCTGCCGCGCAGGTTCCACGTCACCCGGTGCAGGCCCGGCTCGTTCTTGGCCGGCAGCGTCGCCACGCGCTTGCCGGTGTAGTCCTGCACCTCCAGCCGCAGGCCGCTCACCTTCTTCGTCAGCGCGTAGTAGACGTGGCCGCCCGGCGCCGGGTTGTCGCCGAAGTAGTCCCGGTGGCCCGCGCCGTAGATCGTGCCGCGGCGCAGCTCGCGCCGCCAGCGCACCGCCGTGTTCGGGGCCAGCAGCGTCGCATCGGCCTTGGCCATCGCCGGCTTCAGCTGCCGCAGCGGCGACACGTCGAGCACCCACAGGCCCCGGCCGTGCGTCGCCGCCACCATCTCGCCGGCCGTCGGGTGCTGGGCCAGCTCGTGGACCGCCACCGTCGGCAGGTTGTTGTTGATCCTCGTCCACGTCGCGCCGCGGTCGATCGACGCCCACACGGCGAACTCGGTTCCCAGATACAGGACATCCGGATTGTAGAAATCCTCCCGCAGCACCCGCGACGACCCCGACGGCAGGTTGCCGCGCAGCGACTTCCACGTCTCGCCGAAGTTCTCCGTCACGTAGACGTGCGGGTCGTCGTTGTCGCTGCGGTGGCCGTCGAAGCAGACGTAGCAGCGCCCCTCGACGGTGCGCGACGGCTCGACCGTCGCCACCCAGTACGGCCTCGGCAGGCCGACCTTGGCCGCCACGTTGACCCAGTTGGCCCCGCCGTCCTTGGTCACCCACAGGTTGCCGTCGTCGGTGCCGGCCCACAGCACGTCGGCGTTCTTCGGGGACTCGGCCAGGGCGGTGGCGCTGGCCTGGCTGGTCTTCACCAGCTCCGGCGAGATCCGCTTCGCCTCGTCGCCGCGCTTGATCGAGCGGAAGACGTAGTTGCCGGCGCAGTAGAACACGGCCGGGTTGTGGCTGGACACGACCATCGGCGCGTTCCAGTTGAACCGGTACGGCGGCTGGCCGCGCGGGGTGCGCGGCGAGATGAAGCTCTGCTCGCCGGTCTTCAAGTTGGTGCGGTTCATCCGGCCTTCCTGCGACTCGGAGTAGACGATGTCCGGGTCACTCGGATCGACCCGGCAGACGAACCCATCCCCGCCCTGCACCATGACCCAGTCGGCGTTGATCGGCCCGTTGCCGTCCAGCGCCATCGACGGGCCGCCCCACGAGCCGTTGTCCTGCATGCCGCCGTAGACGCGGTACGGCTTGCGCGAATCGACGCAGACGTGGTAGAACTGGCCGATCGACGTCGTGTTCAGGTAATCCCAGTGCTGGCACCGGTTGTAGGTGACGTAGGTGCCGCCGTCGGTACCGAGCATCAGGTGCCGGCCGTCACGCGGGTCGATCCACAGGGCGTGCTGGTCGTCGTGGGTCTTGGCGTCCACGCCGGTCTTGAACGTCTTGCCGCCGTCCTCGGAGCGGTACATGCGGATGCCCAGCACGTAGACGGTCTTGTCGTTGGTGGGGTCCACGCGGACCTGGCTGAAGTACATCGGCCGCGGGTTGACGCTGTTGACGCGCGCCCACGTCTCGCCGCCGTCGGTGGACTTGTAGACGCCTCCGTAGTCGGGCCCCTCCGGCCCCTGCCGGTCCTGCACGTTCTCGCGCTGGCCGCCGTAGAAGAACGCATACGGCCGCGGCGGGGTGCGCCGGGTGCCGCGGTCGGGCACGACGACGGCCAGCTGCTTCGTCTCCTTGCCGCGCTGCGCGGTCAGCACGACCTTGTTGCCGGGCTTGGCGGCGCGGAACGCCTCGATGACCTGCTTCGACTGCGTCACCTTTTGCTTGTCGATGGCGGTGACGACGTCGCCGGCTTGCAGGCCGGCCTCGGCCGACGGGCCGCCGGGGAAGACGCCTCGGACGACCACGCCGCCCTGGCCCTCCTCGGTCTTGAAGTCGAGCGTGCGGCGGTTGCCGGCTTGCAGGTCGGGCGGCTCGCCAAGCGTCGCCTGGATCGTCAGCGGCTTGCCGTCGCGGGTGACGGTGATGGTGATCGTCTCGCCGGGCTTGCGGCCCTGGATGGCGGCGCTGAAGTCGTCGGCCTTCTTGACCGGCTTGCCGTCCACCGCGGTGACGACGTCGTTCGCCTTCAGACCGGCCTTCTCGGCCGGCGCGCCTTCCGTCAGGCTGGTGACCTTCGCGCCGCCCTCCTTCTCGGCGTCGTCGCTGCGGACGCCGAGGTAGCCGGGCACGACGCCCATGCCGATCTTCGCCGTGTCGATGATGGCGAAGACGACGTTGGGGTCCTTGCGGTAGTAGTCGAGGCCGATGCGGCCGGTCTCGCAGGCCGGCAGGCCCTTGGTCAGCTTCTTGAACGTCTTGCCGCCGTCGGTGGTCTTCCAGATGCCGCCGCCCTTGCCCCACTTCTTGATCGGGTCGTAGGCGTCGTAGCCGTCCTGAAGCGGCGGCTGGATGTCGTCCGGCGGCGGGCCGAACGGGCCGCCGCCGGCCAGGGCGCCGGCGTGGCTGTCGAAGCCGTCCGCCGCCGCTCCCAGGTGCCGACCAGCAGCGTCTCGGGTCCTTCGGGTTCATCTTCAGGCTCGATGACGCCGGTGTTGTCATCGACGTAAAGGACCTTGTTCCAGGTCTTGCCGCCGTCCGTCGTCTTGTACAGCCCGCGGCTCCTCGCTCGGCCCGTACAGCCGACCTAGCGCCCCGACATACACCACGTCGGGGTTCGTCGGATGAACGACGACTCTTCCGATCTGGAATGTGCGCCTCAATCCCATGTTCTTCCAGGACTTGCCGCCGTCGGTGGACTTGTAGACGCCGTCGCCGTAGGAGACGGAGTTGCGCGGGTTGTTCTCCCCGGTGCCGACCCACACGATCTCCTTGTTCGACGGCGCCACGCACACGTCGCCGATCGAGACGGTGGCTTCCTTGTCGAACTGGTGCTCGAAGGTGGTGCCGTTGTTGGTGGTCTTGAGCAGGCCGCCGGAGGCGGTGGCGACCCAGAACGTGGTCGGGTCGGCCTCGTAGACCGAGAAGGCGGCGATGCGGCCGCCCATCGACGCGGGGCCGATGCCTCGCCAGGCCAGCGCCTTGGTCCAGTCGGCGGGCAGCGACGGCACGGGGCTGCTGGGGGCCTTCGGCGCCGGCGCCTTCTTGAGCGCTTCGAGCTTCCGGGTCAGGTCGGCGATCTGCTTCTCGATCGCCGCGATCTCTTCCTCGCGGTAGCCGTTGTTGTCCTGGCCGCTGGCCGGCGATGTCAGGGCGAGGCCGCCGAGCGCAACGGCGAGCAGCGCCGCGGGCAGCAAACGTCGGAGGGGGTTCACGGGAGCCTCAAGATGACGGTGTGTGAAGAAGGAGGTCTGAAATGTGAGGATAGCGGGGATGGGGTAAATTTCCAACCCGCGCGGGAGGAAACGGACAGTGGCAGAAAGGGGACGGGCGATATAACCCTTCCGGGGCCAGCGGGGGACGTCAGTCCCCCGGTGAAGCGACGAACCGGCCGACTAACGTCGGCCGCTCGCCGGTCAGGAGAACCGCGGCGCCTCGCCGGTGATCTCCAGCCCGATGCCGTCCAGGTCAACGTCCTCGGCCTTCTCCGACTCGCCCAAGCCGCCGCGCTCCAGGCCCAGCCGCAGGAACGCCCAGACGCTGGCCTGCTCGCCGTTGTGGTCGTAGCCGGCGTCGTCGGTGTCGCCCTCGATCAGCCAGCGCCAGGTGCGGCGCTCGCTGCCGGTGTCGGCTTCCTCCTGCCAGCCCTTGAGCACGCGCGAGATCGCCTGGAGAGCCGACCGGCACGTCTTCGGGTCCGCCACCGCCACCCGCCGCTCGTCGGGGCCGTCCTCCGCCTGGGCCCGCGGCAGCTGGCGCATGGCGTCGAACAGGCGGTGTTCGAGGCTGGTGGCGCGCCACGGCGACCAGAGGTGGAAGACGACCTTCGGCGTCTCGAAGGTCAGGCCGTAGAACTCGAAGCGCATGGCGTCGTCCCTTCGCGCGGGACCGCTGGGGATGGCAACTCTACCATCGTACTCGCCCAGGGCCGCGCCGGGAAAGGGCGCCCCGCGTCAGCCGGCCAGCGCCGTCGGCTCGCGCGCCGGCACCGGCAGCGTCACCGGCGCGGCGGCCGGCTCAGGCGTGGCGGGGGCCAACCCCAGCGCCAGGGCGTAGCCGGCCACGCCCACCACCCAGCTCATCACCCGCTGCATCAGCGACGCCAGCACCCCGTTGGCCTCGCTGGCCCGGAACAGCACGTACAGCGCCGCGAAGCCCCACTCGCCGCCGCCGGCCCCGCCGGGCGTCGGCACCAGCGCCTGCATCGTCAGCCCGATCGGCACCAGCAGGAAGTGCTGCGTCAGCGACGGGACCGCCCCCAACTCCGGCGTCCACAGCGCGCACGCGCAGCACCAGAATGACACGACGAAGCCGACCTGGCCGACCCACGTCAGGGCCATCACCCAGGCGACGGCCTTCTGGCGCTTCCGGTACATCCAGACCGACCGCCACATCTCCGCGGCGGCGTGGCCGGCCAATGGCAGCCTCGCCAGCCGGCCGGCGAACCGCTCGGCCCGCCGGTCGGACAGCAGCCCCATCGCCAGCCAGATGGACGCGCTGACGGCGACGATGGCGGCGGCCAGCAGCACGATCGTCGAGGCGACGGCCGAGGCGGGGCCGGTGAGCAGGCCCGCCGCCCAGAAGACGCCGCCGAGGATGGCGACGAACCACACCAGCGCCCACAGGGCGATGACGCGGTCCATGATGACGGTGGCGACGGCGGCGGTGCGGCGGTTCTGGGTGCGCGCCAGGGCGGCGGCCTTGACCACGTCGCCGCCGACGGATCCGGGCAGGAACGTGTTGAAGAAAATGCCCACCAACCCGTAGCGCATCGCGTCGCGGAAGCTCAGCGTCAGGTCGAGCGCCTTCACCAGCAGCTGCCAGCGGACCAGGGTCAGGAAGATGGCGAGCAGGTACGCCGCGAAGCCCAGCGCGAGGTAGCCGACCTGCACGGGATGGCCCTCGACGACGTGGCGCTTCCAGACGTACCCCAGGCCGCGCGAGTCGGCCCGGCCCGGCGTCGCCGACGCGGCGGCGAGCAGCGGGCCGCCGGGCGAGGCGGACAGGCCGACAGTGCTGGCCCCGAGCGCCGCGACGGCCTTGGTCGGCGGGGGCGACCAGTTGGCGTAGACGACCCAGGCGAGCAGGCCGGCGGCGAGGAGGTACTTGGCGACGTCGAGGAGATGGCTCTTCTTCACGAGGCATCCTTTCGCGGTCTACGGCTCGCCGGTCGCGGCCTGTCACAAGTCTAGGTCACGAAGTCCGGCGAGGCGGCATCCGTTCCGCGGCCATTCTTCAGAGATGGCCGGTGCGTGTCGAGAGGAGATCGGCCGCCCACCGATTCGTCTTGACACCCTTGCGCCGTCGCCGTAAATTACGGTGGGTGAAGGGGGAAAGTTGCCTACCCCTTCCACGTAACCACGTCCTGTTACCGCTCTTGCCTTCTTACTCCACAAGCACTCGTCATCACCGGGCGGACACCAGGACCACGGACCCCACGACTTCCATGCTCCACGATTGACATCGCCGCCGGCCCGCTCGCGGCCGCCGTCCCGACGCTGGGACGTAGCTCGACTCGGTCCCCTGTCCCCGTGAGTTCCGCACCGTCATGCCTGTCGGCGTCGAGTCGAACACGCTCTACCTGGTGGACGCGCACTCGCTCATCTTCCAGGTCTTCTACGCCATCCGGGGGATGTCCAGTCCCGCCGGCGTGCCGACCAACGCTCTGTTCGGCTTCATCCGCGACCTGCTCTACCTGCGCGGGCTGAACCCGGCCTACCTCGTCGTCGCCTTCGACCGCCCCGAGCCGACCTTCCGCAGCGACATCTACCCCGACTACAAGGCCCACCGCGAGGAGATGCCGCACGACCTGGTGTTGCAGATCCCGATGATCCGCCAGGCCCTGGAGGCGCTGGCCATCCCGGTCCTCGACGCCGAGCGCTACGAGGCCGACGACATCCTCGCCACCCTGGCCAGGGCCGGCGAGAGGCGCGGGCTGGACGTCTACCTCTGCACCTCCGACAAGGACGCCCGCCAGCTGCTCAGCGACCGCGTCCGCATGTTCAACCTGCGCAAGCAGCAGCACTTCGGCCCGGCGGAACTGCTGGAGGACTGGGGCGTCCGTCCGGACCAGGTCGTGGACCTCCAGGCGATCGTCGGCGACTCGGTGGACAACGTGCCGGGCGTGCCGGGCATCGGCCTGAAGACGGGGGCGAAGCTGCTCCAGGAGTTCGGCACGCTCGACAACCTGATGGCGAACATCGACAAGGTGCCCGGGGCCAAGAAGCAGGAGAGCCTGCGGGCCAGCGTCGGCCTCGTCGCCGTCAGCCGACGGTTGGTACGGCTGGCCGACGACGTGCCGGTCAAGTTGGACTGGGACGCCTGGAAGCCGGGGCCGATCGACACCGAGCGGATGCTGGCCCTGTGCCGCGACTGGGGCTTCCACAGCCTCGCCGGCCAGATCCGTTCGCTGGCCGGCAAAAGCGCCGCCGCGCCGGCGCAGGGCGAGCTGTTCTCCGAGGCGGAGATGTTCCCCTTCGGGGCCAACGCCGACGACGGGGAGGGCGAGGCTCCCGCCGAGCCGCCGCGCGACACCGCCTGGAACGCGAACTACAAGCTCATCGACACCCTGGAGGCGTTCGACAAGCTGCTGGCAAAGCTCAAGAAGCAGCCGCGCTTCGCCATCGACCTGGAGACGACCAGCCTGTCGCCGCTCGACGCCGACATCGTCGGCATCGCCCTGTCCTGGCAGGAAGCCGAGGCGTACTACCTGGCGCTGCGCGGCCCGGCCGGGTCGAAGCTGCTCGACGGGAAGAACGTGATTGCGGCTCTGAAGCCCATCCTGGAAGACCCGAAGAAGGCGAAGGTCAACCAGAACATCAAGTACGACATGATGGTGCTGCGCGCCCACGGCGTCGAGTTGGAGGGCGTGGCCGGCGACTCGATGGTGGCCGACTACCTGCTGCACGCCGGGGAGCGGGCGCACAACCTGGAGGAGCTGTCCCGCCGCTACCTCAACCACCAGGTCATCACCATCACCGAGCTGATCGGCAAGAAGGGCCGCAAGCAGCCGCAGCTGACCATGGACCAGGTGCCGACCGAGAAGGTCGCCGAGTACGCCGCCGAAGACGCCGACGTCGCCTGGCGGCTAACCGGACTGCTCGAACAGCAGCTCGACAAGCTGCCCGAGATCCGCCGGCTGTACGACGAACTGGAGGTTCCGCTCATCAGCGTGCTGGCCGAGATGGAGTTGCACGGCATCCGGCTCGACGTCGGCCTGCTGGCCCGGCTGGGCCAGGACATGGGCCAGGAGCTGGAGGCGATCGAGAAGGAGATCTACGAGTTGGCCGGCCACCCGTTCAACATCGGCTCGCTGCCGCAGCTGCGCACAGTGCTGTTCGACGAGCTAAAGCTGCCCGTCCAGGGCCGCACCGGCGTCACGGGGGCGCCGAGCACCGACCAGGAGACGCTGGAGAAGCTGGCGGCGCTGAAGCACCCCGCCGCGGCGCTGCCGCGGAAGATCCTCCAGCATCGCCAGATCGGCAAGCTCAAGAGCACCTACGTCGATGCGCTACCGCTGGTGGCCCGCCCCTCGACGAAGCGCGTCCACGCCTCGTTCAACCAGACCGTGGCGGCGACGGGACGATTGAGCGCAAGTGATCCGAACTTACAAAACATCCCCGTCCGCCGCGAGATGGGACAGGCGATCCGCCAGGCGTTCGTGCCGGAGCCGGGCTGGGTGCTGCTGACGGCCGACTACTCGCAGATCGAGCTGCGGCTGCTGGCCCACTTCTGCCAGGACGAGGAGCTGCTCCGCGCCTTCGCCGAGGACCGCGACGTCCACGCCGCCGTCGCCTCGCAGATCTTTCACGTCGCCGAGAAGGACGTCACCGCCGACCAGCGGCGGATGGCCAAGACGGTCAACTTCGGCGTCGTCTACGGCATCAGCGCCGCCGGCCTGGCGGCTCGGCTAGAGATCAGCCGAGACGACGGGGCGGCGTTCATCTCCGCCTACTTCAAGCGCTACCCGCGCGTCGAGGCGTACCAGAAGAAGCTGCTCGACGACTGCCGCAAGAACGGCTACGTCCGCACCATCCTCGGCCGGCGGCGGGCGTTCGACCCGACGGCGATCCGGTCGAACTCGACGCCGCAGAGCCGCAACGGCGCCGAGCGCGAGGCGATCAACATGGAGGTGCAGGGCTCGGCCGCCGACCTCATCAAGCTGGCCATGCTGAACGTCTACCGCCGGCTGAGGGCGGAGAAGTTCGCCTCGCGGCTGCTGTTGCAGATCCACGACGAACTCGTCTTCGAGGCGCCGAAGGCCGAGCTACCGCGGCTGGCGAAGCTGGTCGAGCACGAGATGACCACGCCGGTCGCCGAACGCCTGGCGCTGCGGGTGCCGCTCAAGGTGGACCTCTCCGCCGGCCCCAACTGGCTCGACACCGAGCCGCTGGAGGCCGCATGACGCTGGTCATCGGTCTCCTGGGCGGCATCGGCTCGGGCAAGAGCGCCGCTGCTGAGGAGTTCGCCAGGCGCGGCGCGCGCGTGATCAACGCCGACGCGCTCGGCCACGAGGCGCTGGTGCAGCCGGCCATCCGCGACGCGATCGTCGCCCGGTGGGGGGAGGGAGTACTGGATGAGCAACGCCGCGTCGATCGCCGCCGGTTAGCCGCTGTCGTCTTCCGGGAGGAAGGAGCCCGCCGCGAGCTGGAGGCGCTGACGCACCCGTTTATCCGCCGCCGGGCCGAGGAAGAGGTTGCCAGGGCCCGCCGGGATCAGATCCCGCTGGTCGTGATCGACGCGGCGGTGATGCTGGAGGCCGGCTGGAACGACGTTTGCGACCGGCTGGTCTTTGTGGAGGCTTCGCCCGAGGCCCGACTGGCCCGCGTCACGGGCGGCCGCGGCTGGAACCGGGCCGACTGGGAGGCCCGTGAGAGGGCCCAGTTGCCCTTGACCCAGAAGTACGCCCGTGCCGATCATGTGCTGGATAACTCGTCCACCCTGGACCACCTCAGCCGGCAAATCGACGACCTGATGCGCCGCTGGGGGCTTTCCCCGAGGCGCCCTCTTGCCGTAGCACAAGCAGCCTTGCTGGCCCCCCCTCCCCCGGTAAAAGAAAGGCTGCTTGTCCCACGGCGGAGGCCCCCGACCCGTGATGCATCCTTCACCGTCTAGACGAAACCTGCCGCTGGCGCGCCATCGCCTTGTCCCATCCCGTCCGGCGCCAGTCGAGAGAGGAGAGCCGATCATGGCCGAAGCCCGCAGCCGACGCGAACCGCCGCCCCGACCCCGGGCGACCAACATCGAGACGTACCCCAACGACCGCGTCGAGGAGCGCGAGGAGGGCGGCCGGCCGCTCGCCGTCGAGCGCCGCGCCCCGGCCGACAACACCCCCGCCCCCGAGGCGCCGCCGCGGCCGCGCCCGCGCCAATCCAGCGACGACGAGGACTTCCAGGGCTTCGACGCCGAGATCAACAACCGCTACGAGGAGATCAAGCGCGGCGGCACGCACATCAGCGAGCTGCAGGGGATGACCATCCCGCAGCTGATGAAGATCGCCAAGGACGAGAACATCCCCGAGGTGACGGGCCTGAAGAAGCAGGACCTGATCTTCAAGATCCTGAAGGAGCGCGTCAAGCAGAACGGCCTGATGTTCGGCGAGGGCACCCTGGAGACGCTGCCCGACGGGTTTGGTTTCTTACGCAGCCCCGACTACAACTACCTGCCCTGCCCCGACGACATCTACATCTCGCCGTCGCAGATCCGCCGGTTCGGCCTGCGCACCGGCGCCGTCGTCGCCGGCCAGATCCGCCCGCCGAAGGAGAACGAGCGCTACTTCGCCTTGTTGCGCGTCGAGGCGATCAACTACGACAACCCGGATGTGCTGCCGCAGAAGGTCGTCTTCGACGACCTGACCCCGCTACACCCGGACAAGCGGCTGCGGCTGGAGACCACCCCCGACGACATCAACACCCGCGTCATGGACCTGATGACGCCGATCGGCAAGGGCCAGCGCGGCCTGATCGTCGCCCCGCCGCGCACCGGCAAGACCATCCTGCTTCAGAAGCTGGCCAACGCCATCCTCAAAAACCACCCCGAGTGCTACGTCATCGTGCTGCTGATCGACGAGCGGCCCGAGGAAGTGACCGAGATGGAGCGCACGGTCAAGGGGCCGTACACCGAGGTGATCTCCTCGACGTTCGACGAGCCGGCCAGCCGGCACATCCAGGTCTCGGAGATGGTCATCGAGAAGGCCAAGCGCCTGGTCGAGTACGGCAAGGACGTGGTGATCCTGCTCGACTCGATCACCCGACTGGCGCGGGCCTACAACACCGAGGTGCCACACTCCGGCAAGATCCTCTCCGGCGGCGTGGACGCCGCGGCGCTGCACAAGCCGAAGCGGTTCTTCGGGGCGGCGCGGAACATCGAGGAGGGGGGCAGCCTGACCATCCTCGCCACGGCCCTGATCGACACCGGCAGCCGGATGGACGAGGTGATCTTCGAGGAGTTCAAGGGCACCGGCAACATGGAGATCCACCTGGACCGCCGCCTGGTGGACAAGCGCGTCTGGCCCGCCATCGACGTGAACCGCTCCGGCACGCGCAAGGAGGAGCTGCTGATGGACGCGGAGGAGCTGCGCCGGATGTACATCCTCCGCAAGGTGCTCAGCGACATGAACCCGGTCGAGGCGATGGAGCTGTTGATCAGCCGGCTGGCGCGGACCAAGTCGAACGGGGAGTTCTTGCTGAGTATGAACCTGGGTGAGCTCTTGTCGTAGGACAAGCAGCCTTGCTTGTCCGGGGTGAACAGGACAAGCAAGGCTGCTTGTCCTACGTCGGGACCTAACATGCCGAAGATCATCGAAGGCAACTACGCCACGCCGCCGGGGCGCTTCGCCCTGGTGGCGGCGCGCTTCAACGGGACAATCGTCGAGGACCTGGTCGCCGGGGCGCTGGACGGCCTGCGGCGGCACGGCCTCGCCGACGACGCCATCGACCTGATCCGCGTGCCGGGGTCGTTCGAGATCCCGCTGGTGGCGCAGAAGGCGGCGACGTCGGGCAAGTACGTGGCGGTGATCTGCCTGGGCTGCGTCATCCGCGGCGAGACGAGCCACTACGACCACGTCGCCGGCGAGGCGGCCGGCGGCGTCGGCCGGGCGGCACTGGCGTCGGGTGTGCCGGTGGTCTTCGGCCTCATTACCACCGAGACCCTGGAGCAGGCGATCAACCGCGCCGGGGCCAAGGCCGGCAACAAGGGCTTTGACGCCGCCCTGGTCGCCATCGAGATGGTGAACCTGCTGCGGCAGCTGTGACCGGGCGGGGAATCACCTGCCGGTGGCCGCCCGGCGCCCTGCTCGCGCCGGGGAGTGCGGCGGTGGGCAACGGCGTCAGCTGCCCAGCGCCCGGCCGACGGCCTCGAGCAGTTCCTCCTGGCCGAACGGCTTGCTCAGCGCGTCGGCGGCTCCTAGCTGGAGGGCGGTCTCCAGGAAGTCCCCGCGGGCCCAGCGCCCGCCGGCGGACATCGCCAGTACTCAGCGCCGGGGCGGCACCGCCTGGCCTCGCGGAGGAAGCCCAGGCCGTCCTGCTCGGGCATGAACAGGTCGCACAGCACCAGCTCGGGCGCCTCCCGCTCGAACGCGGCCAGCCCCACCCGGCCGTCGGGGGCTTCGAGGACCGCGTGGCCGGCGCCCTCGAGCACCATCCGGCAGAACTCCCGGAAGGTGGCGTTGTCGTCGATCACCAGCACCGTCGCCATGGCCCACTGCTCCCCTACCCCCTTGCCGGCGCACCCGGCTGTCTCTAACTTTATCGCCCCGCGTGGTGGGGGGCGGACAGAGGCTGTCCCGGGCCGCGCGGCCATTCGCCACACGAAGCCCTTTCCTCGCTACGTCGCGAGCCGGCGAAGCTCGGCGACCACCACCTTGCCCATGGCGTTGCGCGGCAGCTCCTGGACGAAGTAGACCGCACGCGGCCGCTGGTAATCCACCAGCCGCTCGGCGACGAATACCCCCAGTCGGGCCTCGTCCAGCGTCGGGTCGCCCCGGACCACGGCCGCCGACACGCTCTCCCCCCGCCGCGGGTCAGGCACGCCGAAGACCGCCGACTCCACTCCGGGGCAGGAGTTGAGCACGCGCTCGACCACCTGGGGGTAAACGTTGTAGCCGTTGGTGATGATCAGGTCGTTGCTGCGGCCGGCCAGCGTCAGGAAGCCCGAGCCGTCGAGCGAGCCAAGGTCGCCGGTGTCGAACCAGCCGGAGGCGAACGCCTTCTTCGTCGCCTCGGGGTTGCCCCAGTATTCGCGGAACAGGTTCGGGCCGCGCACCCGCACCGCGCCGACCCGCCCGGCCGGGACGGGCCGCCCCTCGGCATCGACGACAGACCTCGACGCCGGCCAGTGGCAGGCCGACGGACCCGGCCGGCCACGGGCCGGCGAGCGGCAGGCTGGTGATCACGAACGCCTCCGTCATCCCGTAGCGGTTGATGACGGGCCGCCCGAGGAGCTGCTCCAACTCCGGGAGTACCTCCGGGCGGATCGGGGCCGACCCGCAGGTGAAGAGTCGGACGTCCGGCCACGACCCGGCCGCCGCGCGGAAGCCCGAGTCGGCCAGCAGCTTGTAGTAGATCGTCGGGACGGCCATGAGCACCGTCGCCCGCCCAGTGCCGCCAGCACCTCGAGTGCCGGGTCGGCCCCGTCCTCGACGTGGACGCAGCCGCCGGCCAGCCAGGTCATGTGGGTGGCGAACGCCAGGCCGTGGATGTGGAACAGCGGCAAGGGGTTGACGACCTCATCGTCGGGCGTCATCCCCCAGCACCGGGCCAGCGCCGCTAGGGCGGCGGCCGCGTTCGCGTGGGTGTGAACGACGCCCTTGGGCCAGCCCGTCGTGCCGGAGCTGTAGAGCATCAGGCAGGGGTCGGCGGCGGCCACGGCCGGCTCGCGCCAGGAGACGTCCGGGGCGGCGGCCACCTCGGCATCGAGCACCACCCGTGGCCCATCCGGCAGGTCCGACACCAGCCGCCGCTGCGCCTCGCCGGCCACGACGACCCGCGCCCCGCTGTCGGTCAGGAAGAAGCGCATCTCCTCGCGGGTGGACTTCGGGTTGAGCGGCAGCGGGACCGCACCGGCGAACAGGGCGCCGAGCTGGGCGGCCAGGAACGCCGGCTTGTCCGCGGTGTACAGGGCGACCCGGTCGCCGGGGCCGACGCCGAGCCGCTGAAGCCAGCCGGCGCAGCGGCGGGCCAGGCGGTCGAGTTCGCTGTAGGTGACGAGGCGGTCTCCGTGGCGGACGGCCGGCCGGCCCGCGTGCGCGGCGAACGAGGCCTTCAGGTCGCTGAGGAAGTGCCCGGGCATGCGGTCGTCCCTCCGGCGAGGTCGCGGTTCAAACCCTCTCACACCCGGTAACGCGCCAGCTTCGCCTCGTCGATGTGGATGCCCAGGCCCGGCCCCTCCGGCACCCTCATCCGCCCGCGCTCGATGGCGAACGTCGGCGTGATGACGTCGTCTTCGAGGCCGTAGTAGGTGCAGTCGTTGGCCAGCGGGAAGTTCGGCGTGCTGGCGACGACGTGCAGCATCGCCGCCGTCTTCGGCCCCAGGTCGTGGGCGCAGTGGAACACGCACGGCACGCCGGCCGCCTCGCACAGCGCCGCCACCTTCTTCACCTGGAGGATGCCGCCGCCCTGGTACGTGTCGGGAAGGATGACGTCGGCGGCGCCGAGCTGGAGGATCTGCATCACCACCTCCGTCGTCGTCACCGACTCGTTGAGCGCCAGCGGCGTCGTGGTCTGCTTCCGCAGCCGGGCCGACTCCGCCAGCAGGGTCGAATGCATCGGCTGTTCGAGGTATTCGAGGTGGTACTTCTCCAGGTCCTTCGCCAGCTGCCGGGCCACGTCCGGGGTGTAGCCCATGTTCGGGTCGATGCGCAGCTTCAGCCGGTCGCCGGCCCCGTCGCGGATGCCGCGCACCATGTCGAGGTCTTCCTGAGCGTCGCGGCCGGCCTTCGTCTTCAGCGTCGTGAAGCCCTGCTCGACGTACCGCGCGGCGATCGCCTTCGCCTCGTCGTAGGGCCGGATGCCCATGCACGCGGCCAGCTCGATCTCCTTCCGCACGGCACCGCCGAGCAGCCGATACAGCGGCTGGTTGGTCGCCTGGCCCATGACGTCCCACATCGCCATCTCCGCGGCGCTGGCCAGGAACGGGCCGAGCGTGTTCTCGGCGGCGAATCGCTCGACGTCGAACGGGTCGCGCCCCAGCACCTGCTTGCGCAGGTGCTCCTCCGGCGCGTCGGCGAGGGAGTTGTTCAGCCAGTCGTCGGGCGTCTCGCCCCAGCCGACGAGGCCGCCGTCGGTCTCGATTCGCACCAGCAGGCCGACCTTGTGGGTGCCGGCGCGGTAGCGGTTCTGGTACGGGGCGATGGGCGGCTTCTGCGGGATGCGGACACGGACGGTGTCGAGCCTGCTGATTTTCATGGCCGCGCGGGTCGCTCCGGGGGTGTGGGGCGGCGGACATCCTAGCCCGCCGCGAGGCTCCGGCAAGCCCGCGGGGCGATGGCGCATAATCCCCACGGGCACCACTCTCGCCACCCGGGCCGACACCCATGCGCATCTCCCAGCACGCCCTCTTCCCGACGCGCCTCGTCGAGGTGCAGCACGAACACGTCGAGGGGCTGAACGCCGAGCTGTACGACTTCTTTACCTCCGCCGAGCGCTTCCGCGACGGCTTCGACATGCACCCCGACTCGCTGAACCTGCTGCGGCTGGCGGACGAGTGCCCGGCCATCGGTCGGCTGCGCGACCTGTTCCTGCGCGGCCTCCGCGAGTGGCTGCGCGCGGAGGGCGTGCGTGGCGAATTGAGCGCGGACGTGGTGCTGTTCAGCAACTTCGCCCAGAAGGGCGAGTTCACCGCCGCGCACAACCACAACGCCGACCTCGTCGGCATCTACTACGTCAAGACGGCCGAGTACGAGCGGACCGGCGTCGCGGTGCCGGACCCGGACGGCGTGTACGACTACTTCGCGGCGGAGGACGGCGCGCTGCTGCTGCACGACCCGCGCTTCAACGCCAACCTGGCGGCGGTGCGGGCGCGCGACTACGTCAAGGTGTTCCCGCGCCCCGGGCTGATGCTGATCTTCCCCGGCTATCTGTGGCACTCGGTCACGCCGCACCTCAGCGACTTCCCGCGGCTGGCGCTGTCGGCGAACTTCGCGCTGCGCTGGCCCCAGACCAACCGCGCCGAGAACTGGCCGCTCGGCCTGGAGGCGGGTGCGCCGTAGACAACCGCGAGGCGATCCCTCAAGATCACTGGAGGAGGGACGTCATGCGCGCGAGCCTGCGAGCGCTACTGGAAGGGCTGATCGACTACGCCGGGCTGTTCCCGCCGGCGAAGCTGCCGATGCAGGAGGCGCTAGCTAATTACCGGCGCTATCGAGAAGGCGAAGCTGCGGGGATGCTGGGGCGATTTGTATGCCCGGCAGCGTGGCTGAAGGACATCCCTCCCGGCGACGCGATGACATGCTCGGCGTTGGCGCGGGGCGGGGACTCTGCAGAGGCATTCTTGGCCGGCCTCGACGCTGACCTGGCGGACATCGAAGCAAGTCAGGTTCGTGTCGAGGCCCTGGAAGCGAAACTACCGGGGGCGGCCCTCGCCGATACTCTCCAGGCCGCCAGTGTTATTGATCAGACCTTGCGGCGGTTGAAGCCGCGCGGCCTTTCGGTATTCTTTGAAGCCCCGGTGAGTGAGGCGCTCGCTCTGGGAAGGGTCGTCAGCCCGCTCCATGCTTTGGCTGACCTCGATCAAGTCGCCGGGTTCAAATTGCGCGCGGGCGGCCTTGAGGCAGTCTCCTTCCCTTCCTCGCTTCATGTGGCACAGGCCATGCATCTTTGCCACTCCGCGGACGTCCCGCTCAAAGCGACGGCGGGACTGCACCACCCGCTGCCGCGCTTCGACACCGCCGTGCAGGCGCGGATGCACGGCTTCGTCAACTTCTTCATCGCCGGCGTCCTCATACGTGCGCGTGGCTTGACGATGAACCGCGTCGTCGAGCTGCTCGACGACGACGATCCGGCCTCGTTCGTCTTCACCGACGACGAGCTGCGCTGGCGCGACGTCACGGCGACGACGGAGGAGGTGCGCGAAGCCCGACGCACAGCAATGATCTCCTTCGGTTCGTGCAGCTTCGACGAGCCGCGCGACGACCTGCGCGCCCTGGGCTGGCTGTGAGGTGACGCCATGCGAGAGCAAACCTGGGTGCCAGTCCCCCCGAACTCGCCGTTCCCGATCCAGAACCTCCCGCTCGGCGTCTTCGAGCATCCTTCGGGTGAGGCGCACGTCGGGGCGGCTATCGGCGACCACATCCTCGACCTGACAGCCCTCGAAGCCGACGGGCTGCTCGCCCGCGGCCTGTTCGGCGAGGGGACGCTCAACCGCTTCCTCGCCGAAGGCCGTTCCACCTGGTCCGCCGTTCGCCAGGTGGTCCGCGATGTGCTGCTGGCCGACGAGCCGCGCCCGCAGTACCTCGTCAAGCAGTCCGACGTCCGCATGCGGCTGCCGGTGAAGGTCGGCGACTACACCGACTTCTACTCCTCGAAAGAGCACGCCACCAACGTCGGCGCCATGCTGCGCGGCCCGGACAACGCCCTGATGCCGAACTGGCTGCACCTGCCCGTCGCCTACCACGGCCGCGCCTCCTCCGTCGTCATCTCAGGCACCGACGTCCGCCGGCCGCGCGGGCAAACGAAACCCGAGAGCGCCGCGTCACCGCTGTACGGGCCGACCCAGTCGCTCGACTTCGAGCTGGAGATGGGCGCCATCGTCGGCACCGGGAACCCGATGGGCGAGGCAATCCCGATCGATCGGGCCGAGGAGCACGCCTTCGGCCTGGTGCTGGTCAACGACTGGAGCGCCCGCGACATCCAGGCCTGGGAGTACCAGCCGCTCGGGCCATTCCTGGCCAAGAACTTTGCCACGTCGATCTCGCCTTGGGTCGTGCCGCTGGAGGCGCTGGAGCCGTTTCGCGTCGAGGGGCCGAAGCAGGACCCCGAGCCGCTGCCGTACCTGCGCCAGTCCGGCCGGACGACGTTCGACATCCAGCTCGAGGTGCGGCTGAACGGCCACGTCATCTCCAAATCCAACTATCGCCATCTTTATTGGAGCTTGCGACAGCAGGTGGCGCACCACACGGTCAACGGCTGCCCGCTGCGGCCGGGCGACTTGCTCGCGTCGGGCACGATTAGCGGGCCGACGCCGGACAGCCGCGGCTGCTTGCTGGAACTGACCTGGCGCGGCACCAAGCCGCTGACACTTCCCGACGGCCAGACGCGGCGCTTCCTCGAAGACGGCGACCGCGTGACGATGGCCGCGTGGTGCGAGGGCGACGGCTACCGCGTCGGCCTCGGCGAGGTGACCGGCGTGGTGCTGCCGGCGCTGGGCGAGCCGCGCACGAAGTAAGCGGTCGGGTAGTCATCCGCGATCTCGCTTGGCGTTCTGTCAGCGGTGGTGCCACCGCACCCCGCTTACTTCGTGCGCGGCTCGTAAGCCCGCAACAGCAGGTACTCGATCAGCCACACCACCGTCGCCAGCGAGCGGTCGTCGCGGTCACGGCCGGAGTCGAACTCCGACACGAACACGCCGCGGACCCTGTCCGACCAGACCGCGTCGATCACCCGCAGCACGTCCGGCGGCGCCAGCCGAACGGCACCGGCCGCCCCACAGCCGGAAAGTACGCCGGGTCGAACACGTCGCAGTCGATGTCGAGGTAGACGCGCTCCGCCCGGCCGGCCATCGCCCGCACTTCCGCCAGCACCGCGCCTCCGTTGATCGCCAGGTCGGCGGCGGAGAACGACCGGCGATAATGGCGATCGATGTAATCTCGTGTAAGCAACTGTTCCCGGTGCCCGACGTTGACCACGGCCGGCGGACCGCCCTCGACGTGCAGCAGGAAGTTGCCATGCGACAGTTCAGTGGTGCAGTCGCGGAAGTGGTGGATGTCGAGGTGCGCGTCGAACTGCACGACGAGGTCGGACTTCGCCAGTTCGTCGTAGACCGGCAGCGCACCGAGGTGGTTGCCGGCGACCCACAACAGGAAGCCGCGCTGCAACGCCTCGCGGGCCAGCGCGCGGCCCTTCTCGCGCCAGCCGGCCAGGGCGCCGAGCGTCTCGAACTCCACGTCGGTCACGTTGACGTGGCGCGTATACACTCGGGCGCGGGTCGGCACCGTCTCGCGGCGGTTGTCGGCCAGGACCTCGCGCAGCTCGTCGGCCAGCAGGCGCGCCCCCTCGGCGCTGCCGGCCGAGCCGAACAGGTCGAAGCCGAAGAAGATCGCCGAGGTCTTCATAGCCTCGCCACGGGGCCGGGTCGCGGACTCACGCCTGCAGGTTTTGCAGCATCTCCTTGCGCGACACCAGGCGCTGGCCGCGGCACTCCTCGATCCGCAGCATCTTTAGCAGCCGCTTGCGCAGCTCGGTCCGCACCTCCTCGATGTTGCTCGGTGCGGTGCTCGACAGGTAGGCCGTACCGCCGGCCCGGCGGTCGTGTCCGCCGGCCTTGCCCATGCCGTTGACGACCTTTTTGAGGATGTCGCCGGCCTTCGCGTCGGGGGCCGAGGAGCGCATCGACAGGATCAGCTTGTCCTGGTACAGCCCCACCGCCAGGGCCCACTCGACCTCCTCGAAGCGCATCAGGAAGTCGGCCACCTCCGCGGCCAGCTCCGGCTGCGGCAGGTCGTTGATCCAGCTGATGATCAGTCGGTCGTAGATGAACGAGCTTTGCAGCGCCTGCACCAGGCAGCCGAAGTAGCTCTGCGGCAGGCGGGCGTTGCGGATGCGCGCCAGCAGGTCCTTGTCGGCCCGCGGGTACAGGTATTGCAACACCTCCTCGTCGAGGTCACTCGCCTCGCGGGGGTAGCCCGCCACCTCCGTCTCGATGCCGTACAGCAGGCCGGTCGCCAACGAGGTCGGCAGCGGCACGTCCTGCTCGATGAGGTAGCTCGTCACCACCGAGCAGGTGGCGCCGACGCTCTCGCGGACATCGACGAACGGCACCCCGGTCAGGTCGCCGGGCGTGTCGTGGTGGTCGATGACGGCGTACAGCGGCACCTTGCACTTGCAGGCGAAGTTGTGCCGGCCGGTGTTCGGCTGGCTGTCCACCATGACGACGGCCTCGCCCGGCTCCGGGTGGAGCTGGTCCATCGGGAGGAGGGGGATGTCGAGCAGCTCGACCATGGCGCGATTCTCCGCCCGGCTGATGAGGCCGTCGCGGAACAGGCGCGTGGGCTTATCCAGGGTCGTCTCGACCAGGTGAGCTAGCCCCAACATGCTGCCCAGACTGTCGGGGTCGGGGTGCACGTGGGAGATAAAACTAACCGCCGTCGCGTCGCGGAGTCCGTCCAGGAAGCGATCGGAGCGGCTACTAGGGGGCTCTTTGCCATTCACTGAGGAAGTGGCGCTGCGACGCGCCATCGAGGAATCCTCCTGTCACCGAGCCGGGGAGGGAACGTGCGAGACCGGGACGGACCCGGCCGCGGCGGATGGGCCGCCACACGCCCTGAGCAGACCTCCCTGAAGCACCCCTGACGACGGATCAGGAGCTCCCGGCAAGCGGGTCACCCGCCTCTCCGGGAAGGCCTCCCACGGACTCTGTACATTATTCTAGGTCTCGTTGGCCCTCTTGCCAAGGAAAGCTCACCCATCCGCCCGGCCAAGCTGCTCGACGCGCCGCCACTGCGCCTCCGTGACCGGCATCACGGACAGCCGCGGCAGCCGCACCAGTTCCCAATCCGAAAAGGCCTCGTCCGCCTTGATCTCCGCCAAACTGACCGGCCGCCCAAGCGCCCGGACCGGTTCGACCTCGACGACGACCGAGTTGGGGTCGTCCGAAGCCGGGTCCTCCGCGGGGCCGGCCACGACGCGCATCTCGCCGACGACGGCCTTCTCCCTTCCCGTGTGGTAAAGGAAGACCCGGTCGCCGACCTGGACCTGTCGTAAGTGCTTCCGCGCCAGGGCATTACTCACGCCAGACCACCAGGTTCGCTTGTCCCGTACCAGGTCGGAGAAGCTGTAGTGATCCGGCTCCTCCTTGAACAACCAATGCGCCAACAGTCTTCCCCTTCTTCGTCGCCGGCCGGACCGGCAAGGTTCCACCCCTTCGGGTCCGGAAACACGAAATCGCCGCGCATTGGCCACCTGGGGGTGGCGTAGAATGGGGGCGGCGATCGTTCGGTCGTCGAAGGCGATGCGTCGGTCCCGGCCAACCTCAACCTCGTTCGCGCACCCTGAGAGCCGGGGCCGACGCACCATTCATTTCAGCGGCAAATAAACAGGGCTGATCCTATCCGCCCCGCCGCCGCGCTACAAGGATCATTTCTTCGATTCCGGCCGGAGCCAGCGGTCAATCTGCTCCCGCTGCTGGTCGGGCAGTTTGCGCGGGGGTTTCGCCGCGTCGTCCAGCCGGCGGGCTTGCTCGGCGAACTCGCGGCCTTCCGGGTCGCGGCCGGCGGCGAACAGGGACAGGGCGATCAGGTGGCGGAGGCGCGGGTCATTCGGGTCGCGCGGGAGGTACGCCTTCAGCACCTCCACCGCCGCCCCGTGCTGTTTCCCGGCCTCCTGGCGTAGTTCCGCGACCCGCCTTTTCCGCTCCTCCTCGGGCATCGTGGGCCGCCGCTTACCCGGCTTTTCCTTGTCGAGCTTCTCCTTCTCCTGCTCGAGCGCGGCGGCGTTGCCGAGCAGGATGGCGGCGAAGCGGCGGCGCAGGTCGTCCTCCGCCTGGTAGCCGCCAAAGCCTTCCGGGTCGGTCTGGCGGGCCAGCTCCGCCCAGGCCAGCGCCTTCCGCCACAGCACCTCGGAGCCCGGCGCCAGTTCCCACAGCTGCCCGTACCAGCCGGCCAGGGGCGTCATCAGGCGGACGTTCTCCGTGTCCTCCTTCCAGGCCTTCTCGGCCGGCTCGATCATCCGCCGGCGGAGGTACTCAACCGGGTCGCGGACGGACCGCTCTCCGGGCGCCTTGCGGCGCTCGACGGCGAGGTTCAGCCCGGCGAACTGGGCCCGGCGCAGCGCCGCGGCGCTGGCCGAGGCTGGGTAGAAGAAGAACGCGAAGTAGCCGAACGCCAGTGCCACGAATGCCGGGGCGGTGACGAACCCGACGGCGGCCTGCCGACTGAGCCGCTCGGCCGGCCGCGGCGAGGCAGTCGCCAGGACCAGGGCGACGGCCACCCAGAACAGGGTGGCGACCGACGGCCAGCCAATGCCGGGACCGACCAGCAGGCAGAGGAGCATCGCCGCGGCGCCGGTGAGCACGGCGCCGAGGTGCTCCTCCTCGGTCCAGCCGATCCCCTCGTAGAGGGCGAAGGCGGCGAACCAGGCGACGGAGCGGAGGCCGGCGGCGATCGCCTCGGGCAGGACGTCCTCCGGCGGCAGCGTCGTGGCGCGGAGCAGGAAGGCGATCACCAGCCCGAGCATGCCGCCCAGGTAGAACTCCCAGTTGACGGAGTCGTCGTTCTGCTCAGGGCGAGCCGGGGGCGTCAGCCCCCGGTGGATGGCGCCGCCCTCCGATCGCTTACGCCCCCCGCTCGCCGACTCCACACGGCCCGCCCGACCAGGGCCACCGCGAGTACCAGCGCCGCCGCGCCGAAGGCGCCGGCGTCGGCCCAGACGTCGAGCAGGGCCCCGCCCGGCTCGACGGCCTTGCCGCCGGCGGTCTCGGCCAGGTAGCGCGGGTAGAACAGCGCGAACTGGGCCGGCCCGACGCCGAGCCAGAAGTGGTCCCGCAACAGCCTCCACGCGGCCGGCCACACCTCCTCGACCCGCGGCAGTAGCCCCAGCAGGGACGCGGTGACGAGCCCGGCGACGACGACGGACAGGCCGGCAATCCACCCCGCCGGCCGCTTCAGATACACGCAGCAGAGCAGCCCGGCGGCGGCGAGCGCGACCATCAGTACCGCCACCCACTCGCGCGTCAACACCAGCGCCGCGGCGATGGCGAGGAGGCAGACGGTGGCCAGGGCGGTCTGCCAGGTCGGCGCCCGGCCGCGGTAGCTGGCGAGCAGCGCCCCGGCCGCCAGCGGCAGCGCCAGCGCCAGCACGGCCGCCAGGCTACCGGGGTAGAAGTACGGCCCGTGGGCCCGGCGGTTGTCAAGGCGGTCGGCCAGGTGGTGCAGCTCCAGCGGGGTCGCCTCGACGCCGCGCACGGCGGCCTCGAACCGGTGGTACTCCGTGGGGTCGTCGCTGAGCTTCTCGTCGCGGAACTTCTGCTCGGCGGCGGCCTGCGCCGGCAGCACGTAAACCGCCTGGTAGATGCCCTCGGCCGACACGGCGACGGCGGTCGCCAGCAGCACGGCGACCCAGCCGTGCCGCTCCTCCGGCCGCGCCGACAACTGCCGCACCAGCAGGTAGAGGAGCCCCAGGCTGAGCCAGTCCCAGCCCGCCAGCCACGCCGGTCGGCGGTAGGCCGCGTGGGTGGCCCCGACGAAGGCGAACAGCCCGACGGCGAACACCGCCAGGTCGGCCCAGCCGAGGTAGACCGCCGGCTGGCGCATGACCAGCCGCCAGCCCGCCCAGCCGGCGACGGCGAACAGGGTCAGGAACGTCAGCGCCATCCCCCCCGGGTCGGCGAAGTCCGACGCCAGGCCGGGGTGCTCGCCCCCGACCAGCGGCCGGGCGACCACCGCCGCGACGACGACGGCGAGCAGCAACCGGCGGAGCTTGTCCGGCCCCGGGGTGGCCAGCGGCTCGGGCGGGCGAACCGGGGCAGGCTCGTTGACGATGGGGACGCCCTTGCGGGCCTTGGTGCGCTTGCTCGTGGCTGGGACTCCTGAAGTCGTTGTCCCAGGCCCGACCGTCAGGGAAGGCACTCTTTCCCAGGCCCGACCGTGAGGGAGGGCGTCGTGAAGGGCGCCCTCCCTCACGGTCGGGCCTGGGACGGCCGGGCCTGGGATGAGGCGCCCTCTTGTCTTATGACTGCTGCGAATCCCTGTTCAGCCGGCGCTTGTAGAACTCCCGCGCGTCGTTCAGGAAGCTGACCACTTCTTCGATCCGGTAGTCGGCGTAGGTCCACGGCCACGGGCGGTAGGAGCCGTCCTGGTAGTGCAGCGTCACCTCGGCGAAGATGCCGTCGCGGAGGTAGACCCGGTGGGCCTGGTCCTTGGTCGTCGCCAGCACGAACTTGCCCAGCACCAGGTAGCCGGGGTCGAGGTTGACCGGCCTCCCTTCGGCGTACCCCTCGGCCAACTCGCGCTCCAGGGCGTTGGTGCGGTGCTTGATCTCCGCCAGCCGCTCCGCGGCGATCAGGTCGGTGAACGCCCACAGCTGCTTGCGCAGGTCGGCCCCCATGGCCGCCTCGTAGTAGCGCGTCTGGTCGAAGGAATAGACCGCGCTGGACCGCCCCACCGGGCCGTACAGCCCTTCCAGGGCGCGGCGGGCCTGCTCCAGCAGCGTGACGTGCCGGCTGAACGCCGCCACGACGAGCAGCACCGGCACCGGGGGGCGCGGGTCGGCCATGGCGCTACTTCTTCCCCGCCTCGGCGACCAGCTTGTCCAGCTGGGCGTCGAGTTCCTTGCGCGAAGGCCAGCCGGGCGTCAGGTCGCGGACGACGCCCTTGTGGTCGATCACGACTGCCGTCGGCCAGTTGTCGATCTCCCACCGGGTGGCGATCGGCCCGCCGGCACCTCCCCCGTCCCACCACGACCGCCAGGTCAGGCCGTCGGCCTTCCGCTGCCGGCTCGCCCCGGCCCGGTCCGGGTCCGCGCTGACGCTGAGCAGCACGAACGGCCGCCCGGCGAGCCGCTTCGCCAGGCCCTTCTGGTAGGGGTACGTCGCGCGCGAGGAGGGGAAGTCGTGGCCCCCGAAGTCGAGCAGCACGACCTTGCCCCGGAAGTCGCTCAGCCGCATCGGCTTGCCCTCGGTGTCGGTCCCATCGACCTCCGGGGCCGGCTCGTCGATCGTGACCGGCTTCGCCAACGCGGCCAGGTTCGCCTCGGCCAGCTTCGCCAGCGTCCCGTGGGTGGGGTGCGGCACCTTGCCGTGCCTCTCCCGGACGTAGAGGAACAGCTTGCGGCTCTCGGCGGCGAGCTTCCCCGCGTCCTGCTTCAACAGCGCCGCCAGGAGCGGCTTGCCGAAGGACTTCTCGTACTGCTTGAGCAGCTCGGGGTCCTCCTGGAGCGCCTGGGCGAGCCGGGACCGGTACTTGAAGTTCTGCGCCAGCGAGGCGCAGGCGCGGGCCTGGCTGCCGGCCGACGGCGCCTTCGAGAAGACCGCCCGGAGGAACGCCTCGCTGGGCCGGTCGATGGTGAACACCAACGCGGTACAGAGCCGGCCGACCCGCTCGTCGCCGAGGTATTTCGTCTGAAGCAGCTCCAGCGCCCTGCCGCGTAGGGCGTACTCGGGGGTGTCCTGCTCGGCGGGGTGGTTGACGACCCACGCCAGTGCCTCGACGGCCGACGGGCTCGACGGGTGACGCTGGGCGAACTCCATGAACCGCGGCGCCCAGGCCGCCGGCCGGGGGAACTTGTCGCGGAACACCTTCTCCTTCGCCTGCGGCGTCGGGGCGGCCTCCAGCGCCTTCTGAAACTCCTTCAGGGAGGTCTCGTAGTCACGCACCAGGGCCTGGTAGGCCTTGCCCGCCGTCGGCTCCTGGGCGGCGAGGGCGGCGGGGAGGAGCAGGACGAGGAGTAATCTACTTAGCGGGCAGGTCATGGTCGTTACTCGGGACGGTCACGCCGGGGAACAGTTCTTTGTAGCAACCGAACCGGGTCGCGCTCAGGCCAACAGCGAAAGCAGCTCGGCGGCGGCCCGGCGCGGGTCGTCGGAGCCGGCCCGGCGGCGCTGACGGCCACACGCTTGGCCCCGGCCGCGGCGGCCCGCCCGACCGTGTCGGCGTTGATCCCGCCGATCGCGAACGCCGGCAGCGACGTCTCGGCCGCGGCGGCGCGGACGAACTCCAGGCCGGGGAACTCGGCGAACTCCTTCGTCCCCGACGGGAACACCGGGCCGACGCCGACGTAGTTCGCGCCGTCCAGCACGGCCTGCCGCAGCTGCCCCAGTGAGTGCGTGCTGACGCCGATGATCGCGTCGGGGCCGAGCACCCGCCGGGCGTCCTTCACGCTCAGGTCGTCCTGGCCGAGGTGGACGCCGTCCGCCTCGGCCAGCCGGGCGACGTCCGGCCGGTCGTTGACCAGGAACAGCGCTACCCGGCCCGCCGCCCAGCGGCACGCCCGGCGGGCGGCCCGACCAGGTCGCGGTCGCTCAGGACTTCTCGCGCAGCTGGATCACGCCGGCGCCGCCGGCCGCCGCCTCGGCGATGGTCCACTCCAGCGACGAGGCGCACGCCGACCCGGACAGCAAGACGTACAGCCGGGCGTCGCGCAGCCGCTGGGCGCGAACTGCCCGCCGATCAGCAGCGCGCTCCAGCGTGTAGGCCGATGTGCGCAGCCGCTCGACGCGCTCGGCCAGCAGCGGCCAGCCGACCTTGGCGAACTCCTCCAGGCGCGCAGCGCCTCCTGCAAGCGGCTCAGGTTGGCCTTCACCACCTCGGCGAGCGAGCGCGCTCGTACTCCCGCTCGCCGGTCAGGTCGGTCCCGACGTCACGCTGCGTCTCGCGCGACTCGATGAGGCCGCTCGGGCCGGGCCTCGGCGAAGCCGGTCGTCAGCTCGTGCCGCAGCCGCTTCAGCTCGCCCGACAGGAAGGCGTCGTCGAGGGAGAAGCGGGCGTAGTCCTCGACGACGCGCAACGCCTCGCGGGCGCGGTTGAAGCCGGCGTCGAGCAGGCGGGCGAGGTCCACGCGCTCGGTCAGGTCGGCCAGCCGGAGTGGCTCGTCGATCGGCAACGGCTCCGGCCGGGCCGACGCCAGGGTCTCTTCCAGTCGCGCCAGGTCGAGGCCGGGGATCGGTTCGTGCCGGGCGATGGCCAGCAGCAGCGCCTCGCTGGAGATGACGCCCTCGCCGGCCAGCTCGAACGACAGCTCGCGCGCCCGGTACAGTAGCGACTCGGCCGCCGCCGACAGCGGCAACTCCCGGGCCGGCCCCGGCTCGCCGCGTTCCGCCAGGTAGCGCCCGTAGTCGAGCCGGCGCGCGCCGCCAGCGCGACGGCCGCGCCAAACTCCTCCTCCAGCAGCCCGTGCAGGAGGTGCGACGGCTCGACGGCGGCGGCCGTGCCGGCGAACCGGCGGGCGGCCTCGACGGGCCAGCGGGTCACGGCGGGGGTCATGCTCGGCAACATCGTGGTCAGCCCCTCCAGACGGCACGGATGGATCATTTTACGCGGTTGGCGCGCGAAGGTCGGCCGGCGACCTGCCAGGCGCTTCACCACCTCCCGGGCGGCCGATGGAGGATGGCGAGGCATGACGATGCACCCCAGGGAGGCAGATGACCGCGATGTGCAATCGACGAGAGTTCCTCGCCGCCGGACTGGCGGCGGCCCTGCCCGTCTGACGTTCGCGGCGGCGAAGGCGGTGCGGATCGGCGTCGTCGCCACGCTGTCGCCGGGCACCCCGACGGTGATCCTGGCGATGGCCATGCGGCCGCTGCGGTCGTACCTGGAGGAGCAGACCGGCTCGGCCGGCGAGGTGGTGCAGCGCGGTGACGCCTTCGACCTGGCGCGGTCGCTGACGACCGGGCGCGCGGTGCAGGTGGCGATCTTCCACGGCCACGAGTTCGCCTGGGCCAGGGCGAAGCAGCCGACCCTGGAGCCCGTCGTCGTCTGCGTCAACCCGCTGCGGAGCGTCCGCGCCCACCTCGTCGCGGGGCCGGGCTTCGCCGGCTCGTTGCAGGGCCAGGCCATCGCCCTGCCGCGCGACGCCCGCGAGCACTGCCGCCTGTACTTCCAGCGCCGCTGCGTGCCACCGGGGACCGACCCGAACGTGTTCTACCGGCGGATCGCCCGGCCGGCGGAGTCGGCCGACGCGCTCGACGATGCCGCCACCGGCCGAGTGCAGGCGGCGGTGGTCGATGCGGTGGCGCTGGACCGGTATCAGCGGGCCATGCCGGCGCGGGCGCGGAAGCTGCGGGCGCTGCACCAGTCGGAGGAGTTCCCGCCCGGTGTGTTGGCCTACGACACGGCGCGGCTGGCGGCGGACGAGGCGAAGAGGATCCGCGACGCCCTGGTCGGCGCCAAGGACCACCCGCGCGGCCGCCAGTCGCTCCAGGTGCTGAAGCTGGCCTCGTTCGAGGCGCCCGGCGCCGACCTCGCCCCGGCGCTGGACGCGATCGCCAAGGCGTACCCGCCCCAGTGAGCGACCCACGCGCCCGGCGTTGAGAGCTTCTCGAAGCCCGGGACGGTGCTATCCTCAAAGACGGGCAAGGACGGTCGTCGAGGCCGTTCGTCCTGAATATGGGGGAGTGACCGCCGTGGCGAAAGCGCGCACCTTCCTGACCGACCAGAAGGACTTCGAGGACGTCAGCCGCGGCGACCCCAAGCCGCACACGCTCAAAGGCGAGGCCCTGGTCAAGGCGCGCCTCACGCCCGAGACCTGGCGTCTGGAGGTCCTCGCCGAGTCGGGTGCGAAGTTGGCCCGCCCGCGCCGGCTGGCCGACAACACCGCCATCGACTTCAAGGAGCTGACGGCACTGGGCCAGGCGCAGGGCATCAAGCTCCTCAAGGCGATGCAGTGCAACAACATCGCCCGGCCGCTGGGCCAGGGCCTGTGGGAGGGGGTGCCGCTGCGCGACGTGCTCGGCCTGGCCGGCCAGCTCGACGGCGCCCGGCGCGTCTGGTACTGGGGCTACCACAACGACGACCCCAAGCAGGTGTTCCGCTCGTCGCTGGCGCTGGGCCAGGTGCTCGACTCGCCGCCGGGCGAGCCGCCGCCGTTCGTCGCCTACAAGCTCAACGGCGGGCCGATCTCGCTGACGCGCGGCGGCCCGGTGAGGCTCATCGTGCCCTGGGCGCACGGGTTCAAGTCGATCAAGTGGCTCCAGCGCGTCGTCGTCACCAACGACTGGAAGGCCAACGACACCTACGCCGAGCAGAACAACGACCCCGAGTCGTACCTCAAGACCGCCGCCTACCTCGACTCGCCCGACCCGGAGACGGTCCCCTCCGGCCGAAGCGTCACCCTCCGCGGCACGGCGATGGTCGGCTGGCCGGGGCTGGCCCGCGTCGAGTACTGGCTGCGGCCGGAGGGCGGCACGCACGGCAAGCTCGCCGCCGACGACCCGGCGTGGAAGGGCGCGGCGTGGAAGCCGTGCGTCATTGAACCGCCCCCGACCGACTGGGGCGGGGTCGAGGTGAAGGGAGCGTTCGGCTTCGACGAGGCCGGCCGGCCGCGCGAGTGGCCGCCGCGCTACGGCTTCTGCCTGTGGCGCGTCACCCTGGAGGGGCTGAAGGCGGGCGGCTACGAGTTCCGGGTGCGGACGGTGGACCGCAACGGCTTGGCCCAGCCTCAGCCGAGGCCGTACCCGAAGTCGGGCCGCAACGCCATCGCCTGCAAGCAGTTCGTCGTGGGGGCGTGAGGCCCCCGCCGAAGGTCGGCTTGTTCCGCCCGATGAGCATGGTATGCTTGACTATCGGGCGATTCCCGGGCGGTCGCCGTTCTGTCCCCGTCGCGGTAGGACCATGAACGTCAAACTCATCGCCAGCCACAACGGCCGCCGCACCGTCCTGCCGCTGCGGACGCCCATCGCGGTGATCGGCCGGGCGCACGGCAACGCCGTCCGCATCCCCTCCGCCGACGTCAGCCGCCGCCACTGCCGGCTCGTGTTCAAGGACGGCTTCCTCACCGCCGAGGACCTCGACAGCGTCAACGGCACCTTCCTCAACGGCAAGCGGCTGAGTTCGGCCCACCCGGTCTACCCCGGCGACAGGCTCGACATCGGTCCGGTCTCGTTCACCGCCGAGTACGAACTGTCGGAGAAGACGCGCGGCAAGATGCAGCCGCAGGAGGACCCGGTCGAACTGCTCGAGGCGCTGGCCGACGGCGACATCATGGACCTCGAGCCGGTTGAGGAGGCCCTCCCGGAGCTGGAGGTCCCGGACGCCCGCCAGCGGCCCGGTCGCGGCCCGGCCGACCCCGACCTCGAACTCGAGCCGACCAGCCCGGCCGCCGACCCGCTGGCGCCGCTCGAAGCCGACTTCGATTTCGACGCGGCCCCCTGGCAGATGCCCGACGGGGGAGACCTCCGCGGCCTGCTCGACGGGATGGAGGACGAGCCGAGCCCGCCCGCCAAGTCCAAGAAGCGGCGCCCGTGAACCCGGCGTCGGCGGACCCCGCGCCTGCGCCTCCGTCTTCTCACCTCCTGGACAGCCACCGCGCGGCGGCTTGCTCAGTGTGGTCGTTTCCCCTCGTATAAATGCCTCCCCAGCCCGCCCTCGGGGTGGGCGGCACACTTCTTGCTCTGCCTGGCCCTGACCGAATTCCCACGGGCGTCCGGAACAGGCGCTTCGGGGCGCTCGATCCACATACGAGAGATGGGCACCATGCATCCCCGCACGCACTGGCGCGCGTGGCGGAACCCCGCTGCGCCTACGACCACGGCTGGCGACGGCCACGACGTCCTCCTCCAGGGATTTCACTGGGATTCCTGGCGGGGCAACTGCGACAAGAAGAACCGCAAGAGCTGGTACCAGGTGATCAAAGACAACGCCGAGGCGATCCGCCAGGCGGGCTTCACCTGGGTTTGGTTTCCACCCGTGTCCGATTCGTTAGCGCCGCAGGGTTACATTCCGCGGCGCTGGGACGTCCTCGACAGCGCCTACGGCAGCGAGGCGGAACTGCGGGCGGCCCTCGCCGCGCTGGCGCCGGTGCGGGCGATGGCCGACGTGGTCCTCAACCACCGGGTCGGCGTGGCGACGTCCGGGGCCGACTTCGCCGACCCGCCGTTCCCCGACAACCGCGCCGCCATCGTCCGCGACGACGAGTCGGGGGTCGGCACCGGCAACCCCGACACCGGCGAGCGCCACCCCGCCGGCCGCGACCTCGACCACACCAACCCCGACGTCCGCGCGACGATCAAGCGTTACCTCGGCCGTCTCAAGGAGGTCGGCTTCGCCGGCTGGCGCTACGACCTGTGCAAGGGCTTCGCCGGCCAGTTCGTCGGCGAGTACAACGACGCCTCGTCGCCGGCCCTCTCCGTCGGCGAGGTCTTCGAGACCGACCGGCAGAAGGTCACCGACTGGATCGACAGCACCGGGGGCAAGTCGTCGGCGTTCGACTTCCCGACACGCTACCTGCTGTACGACGCCTGCACGCGCGACGACTACGCGGCGCTGCGTAGCCAGAAGTACGGCCAGGGCATCCCGGGCGGGCTGATCGGCTACTGGCCGGCCCGGGCGGTGACGTTCGTGGACAACCACGACACCGAAAGCCGCCGCGAGCGCGAGCACCAGGCCAACTACGACAGCACGAGGCACTTCCACGGCGCGACGGTCGAGATGGCTTACGCCTACACCCTGACGCACCCCGGCGTGCCGTGCGTGTTCTGGGCCCACTACTTCGACTGGGGGGCGCAGGCGCGCGAGACGATCGGCCGGCTGATCCGGGCGCGGCGGATGACCGGCGTCCACTCGGAAAGCCCGGTGCGGATCACGGCGGCGGAGGGCGGGCTGTACGCGGCGGTGATCGACGACAGGCTGGCGGTGAGGCTCGGCGGCCGTGACTGGACGCCCCCCGGCCGGGGGTGGCAGATGATCGCCTCCGGCGAGCGGTTCGCCGTCTGGGCCGACGAGTGAGTTAGCCCGTAGTAAGGGGGCTGTCGAAGGCGCTCGTATGGCCCCCGGCCGGGTTCGGGCGAGGAGGAAATCCCAGGGTTGCCTCACGGGGTTTCGCCTGCAATCATGGGGGCGTGGTCCGGGCACCCCGTTCAGGGATTCGCGCCATGCACCCCCTCCTTCGCGCTGGTCTGCTCGTTTTCGCCCTGGCCCTGGCCGGCCCGCTCGCGCTGGCCGACGGCGAGGTGGACAAGGAGGTCGCCCGGCTGATCGAGCAGCTCGGCGACGACGAGTGGACGTCCGCCGGGCCGCCGAGCAGAAGCTCGGCGGGCTCGGCGAGCAAGCCCTCCTGCTCCGTAAGGCCGCCCGGGGCCACCCCGACGCCGACGTCCGCCTGCGGGCGCTGCGGCGCGCGGCCTCGACGTCCGCGAGTTCAAGGGGCACGAGGGCAACATCCGCCACATCGCCGTCTCGAAGGACGGCACGACCGCGCTGACGGCCGCCATGGACGCGACGGTCCGGCTGTGGGACCTGAAGGCCGGCAAGGAGGTGCGGCGGTTCGGCCCGCACAACACCTGGGCCTGGTGCGCCGCCTTCTCACCGGACGAGACGCGCGTCCTGTCGTCCGACGCGATCGGCAAGTGCCTCAAGTTGTGGGACCTGGCCACCGGCAAGGAGGTACGGCGCTACACCGGCCACGCCGGCCGGGTCTACGCCGCCGCGTTCTCCCCCGACGGCAAGTACGTGCTCTCCAGCGGGGCCGAGGCCGACACCGTGGCCCGGTTGTACGAGGCGGAGACCGCCCGGGAGGTGCGCAAGTTCGAGGGCCACACCGGCTGGGTCTGGCGGGCCGTCTTCTCGCCGGACGGCAAGAGGCTCGCCACGGCCGGCTGCAACGACAAGAGCTACCGCGTCTGGGACGTCGAGACCGGCAAGCCGCTGGTCATCGGGGCCAACGCCCACGACGGGCACGTCGAGGGCCTCGGCTTCTCGCCGGACGGCAAGGGCCTGCTGACCAGCGGCCGCGACCACACGTGCAAACTGTGGGAGGCGGACACGGGCAAGCTGCTGCGCACCTATCGGGGATCGGCGGAGAACGTCGAGACGGTGGCCTTCTCGCCGGACGGCAAGCGGTTCCTGGCCGGCGAGACGAACGCGGTGAGCGTGTTCGACACCGAGACCGGCAAGGTGGTCCACCGCTTCGACGAGCACACCGGGCGGGTGTTCGCCGTCGCCTGGCTTCCCGGCGGCCAGCGGGCGCTCTCCGGAGGGGAGGACAACGTGATGCGGATGTGGGGTGTGCCGAGATGAGTCGTAGAATTCTTAATAAATTATGTCAGAATTATGAGGGCTCGCCCGTGGAGTAGATTAAGTAGCTGTATTCATGGCACTCTCCCTCGACACGACCGTGCAGGTCCTCCTGCGCCGGCGGCTGAGACTCGTAGCCGTGGCCGCGGCGATCGTTCGTGACGTGGATGCCGCGGACGACATCTTTCAGCAGGTGGTGTTGGCGGCCTTACAACGCACGGGGGAGCTTCACGACGAGGAGCACCTGCTGGCGTGGGCGGTGCGGGTGACCCGCCATCGGGCGGTGGACTGGGCCCGGCGCAAGCAGGCCCAAACGCTTTCCCCCGACCTGCTCGACCTGCTCGAATCCAGTTGGGACGACCCCGCCGGCGCCGGGCCGACCGACCAGCTGGAGGCCCTGCGGCGGTGCGTGGGAAAACTCGAGGAACCGGCCCGGGAGTTGCTACGTCTGAAGTATCATGACGGCCTATCGACGGCGGAATTGGCGAGCCGCCTACACCGGTCGGTTGACGCGATCTACCAGTCCCTGTCACGAGTCCACCGTTTGTTGCGAACCTGTGTCCATCGGGAACTTACGACTCCCATGGTGTCTTCAGGGAACCAAGTGTGAAGGAGAACCTGAACATCCGGCGCCTGGAAGAGCTTTTCCCGCGCTACTGGGACTCGACCCTCAGCCCCGGCGAACTGGCGGAGCTGGAGGACACCCTGCGGTCCGATGCGGAAGCGCGGCAGTACTTCCTGATGCTGAGCATGCAGGTCGTCGCGCCAGTGGAGCTGTCGGCCATCGCCACGCACCTCCCGAAGGCGCCCGCCCCCGAGGTGGGCTGGTCCCGGCGCCGCCTGCTCCGCACGGCCGCGGGCGGGCTTGCCCTGGGCGTTGCCGGGGTGTTGGGGTGGATCGCCTTTCGACGGGCCGTGGGCGGCTCGGCGCGGCTGGAGGAGGTCCACGGCCTGGTCCGCCTCGACGCCTCGGCGGCGTCGGCCGGGATGCGGGTCGGCCCGGGGGCTTTGCTGCGTTCGGTCGGCCCCCGCTCGTCGGCCGTGCTGACGCTGCCCGGCGGCAGCACCGTCTCGATCACCGGCGACTCCTCGGTCAGCGTCGAGGAGGACGGCCGGCGGTTGAGGCTCTACCAGGGGACGGCGGTGGCCGACGTCCGGCCGTCGGTCGGCCACGACCCCCTCGTGCTGGCGACGCCGGCGGCGGCGGTCGTCAGCCCCGGCGGGGCGGCGGTGACGCTCGGCAGCGAGGGGGGGGTGACCGAGGTTGGGGTGCAGACCGGCCAGGTGCGCGTGTCCGACCGGGGCGGCGCCGTTGTCGGGGACGTCCGCGAGGGCGAACTGCTGACCGTCCGGGCCGACGGCGACAGCCGCAAGCAGGCCTTGCGACCTACCCCGGACTCGTTCCGCTGGGACCTGAGTCGCGGCCTGCCCACCGGGTGGGCGGTCGGCCACCTGGAGGCGACCGACGCCGGGCCGGCCGTCGCCCCCGAGTTCTGGTACGACCCGTATCACTCGGCGATCCTCAGTCAGATCCGCTCGGACCACCAGTGGACGCGCGGCTTTGTCACCCTGTACCCCGACTCGGTGATCCGCGTCCGCTACCGCGTGGACCGGCCGGGGCGCGGCCAGCTGGTGATCTGCGTGCGGACGCCCCGGTCCGACCCGCCCGCGACCGGCGTCATCGAGGTCAACGACGCCTTCGTGAACTCCCGCCCGGGGGAGTGGCAGTGGTTGGAGGCCCGCCCGCGGGACATGCTCGACGTCAAAGAGGCTCCCAAGTTCGGCCCGCCGTGGGTCGGCTTCCTCATCATCTTTAACACCTACGAGGTGGATCTCGGTCTTCGTGTCGCCGACCTCCGCGTGTCCCGCAACGGGGGTGATCTCAACGGCTGAGCCGGCGCCCGGCTCGCGGGGTCCGTTCCTATCTTTTGTCGTCAAGGTATCCTTTGTTGTGAGGGTCCTCTCCATGTCACGTCGTCGATCCGGTTTCACCCTGATCGAGCTGCTGGTGGTGATCGCCATCATCGCCATCCTCATCGGCCTGCTGCTGCCGGCCGTCCAGAAGGTCCGCGAGGCCGCGG
Source organism: Gemmataceae bacterium (assembly GCA_046350195.1). GTDB lineage: Bacteria > Planctomycetota > Planctomycetia > Gemmatales > Gemmataceae > CALDUY01. The sequence continues at coordinate 102,222 of JAXMAW010000012.1, read as the reverse complement.
CCCGCATGCAGTGCCAGAACAACCTCAAGCAGATCGGCCTGGCGCTTCACAACCACGACAGCACCTACGGCTACTTCCCCACGGCCGGCGGCCAGTCTCAGGCGCTGGACGCCGTGGGAACCTCCACGCCCTTCGTGGTCGAGGGCTGGGCCGCCCAGATCCTGCCGTTCATCGAGCAGGACAACCTGTACAGGTACTTCAAGGTCGGGGCGTACACCTGGCAGTCGGCGCTGGGCAAGGCCCCGGTCGAGGTCCCGGTGAAGATCTACAACTGCCCGTCGCGCTCCGGCCCGCGCGTGTCGGTGCCGGCCTCCTGGGGCTCGGTGTACGCCATGAACGACTACGCCGGCGTCCAGGTCGAGTGGCTGGCCGGCGACGGCGAAGCGGAGGAATGGCGGATTAACAGGCGCCCCTCCTCGAACATCACCCGGGCCTTCGCGGGGATCATCACCAAGGGTGGCCAGCTCATGGGCACCGCGGCGCCCTGGGCCGGGTCGATCAAGTACGGCACGGTGGGCGCCGGCCAGGTCCCGGACGGCACCTCGAACACGATCGCCATCGCCGAGAAGGCGGTGTCCTCACGGCAGTATCAGCCCAAGGTGTGGGACTGGTGGGAGCTGCCCGGGTGGGCCCACGGCGCCGACTGGCCGAACATGCGTCTGGCCGGCAACTGGGTGGCGATCATGCCGGACAACCAGTACCCGCGCATTGACTGGACCAACAACGCCAACGGGTCCAACTGGTTCTGGGAACCGGGGTTCGGCTCGGCCCACACCGGCGTCTTCAACGCCGTCATGGGCGACGGCTCGGTCCGCTCCATCAAGCTGAGCATCGGCAACTGCGGCAACTCCGGCTGGAGCGACAACACCTGCGTGCTGTATCGGCTCGGCCACCGCATGGACGGCAACCCGGTCAGCCCGGACAATTGACCGCCTCCTAACTACCCTGGGGGCCACGGGACATTCCGTGGCCCCCTTCTAGTTCCTGGCCCCTTTCGGAGATAGGCTTCATGAGGATCAAACCGAGACAACTCCGCTTCGCCCTGGGGGCGGCGTTGTTGACCGGGCTGGTCGGCCTTGCCGGCTGCGGCGACAAGGTCGCCCAGCAGGTCGGCGAGATGAACAAGTCCAACATCCAGCGCGTCGCCAACCTCTACGCGGGGTTCCAGAACCTGGCGGGCGCCGGCCGCGGCCCGAAGGACGAGGCCGAGCTGACCAAGTTCGTCAAGGAGTACGACCCGGCCAAGCTCAAGATGATGGGCGTCGATCCCAACGACTTTTCCAAGGTCCTCACCTCGGAGCGGGACGGCAAGCCGTTCAAGGTCCGCTACAACGTCGGCGGCGGCCGCGGCGCGGTCGCGCCGGTCGTCTTCGAGCAGGACGGCAAGGACGGCAAGAAGCAGGTCGGCTTCACCGGCGGCAAGGTCGAGGAAGTCGGTGAGGCCGAGTACCAGGCCTACTGGAGCGGCAAGGGCACCACGGGGCCAGCCGGGGGGCCAGGTGGGGCGCCGGGGGGGGACAGCCGCCCGATGGGGCGGCCTCAGGGCGCGCCGACCGGGCCTCCGAAGTGATGCGACCTTCCCAGGTCGGAATAACGCCTCGAGGGCGGGGGTGGCGCTTCGGCCACCCCCGCCCTCATTTCTCGCGCCTCTCGGTGGCATTGCGCCAGATGGTCACCCTCGGGCCGGGCTGCCCGCCCCGGACGTAGTTCCCGACGACGAGGTCCGGCCGGCCGTCCCCGTCCACGTCGCCGGCGCAACAGCTGGGGTGGTCACAGGTCTCCGCCTCCAGCGCGCCCAGGGCGAACTTGCCCCGGCTGACCTGCTCCAGCAGGACGACCGAGTTGGGCCGCACCTTCTTCCGCTGGGGGAAGAACTCGCCGGGCAGGAAGCTGACGAACGCCACGTCGAGCAGGCCGTTGCCGTCGAAGTCGGCGATGGCGGGGCTGCCGGCCCCGTAGCTGTCGGCCAGGCGGTGCGCCGTGAACGGGAAGCCGCCCCGGTTCTCCAGCCAGGTGACGCCGTGGAACGGCTTGAGCAGGTACGGCGCGTCCATCGCGTCGCCGTTGGTCAGCACCACGTCGAGGTCGCCGTCGCGGTCGAGGTCCACCAGCTCGACCCCGTTCAGGCCGTAGCCGGGGTGCGGGGCGGCGTAGATCGTCTCCTTGCGGAACCGCCCGCCGCCCTCGTTGAGGAAGGCGACGACGGTCTCGAACTCCTGGGTGATGACCGCCACGAAGTCGGGCTTGCCGTCGCCGTTCAGGTCGCCCACCGGGACGTGCGTGGTGCCGTGGCGCGGGTCGAGCACCCGCGGGGCGAACTGGGGGCGCTTCCAGTCGGTGGTTTGGTTCTCCAGCAAGAGGATCTCGCCCGTCTTGTGCCAGCCGAACACCGCCACGACCAGGTCGAGCTTGCCGTCGCCGGTGAAGTCGGCGGCCCGGACGTCGGCGACTCGCCCGACGCCCTCGAGCAGGGTGAACGGCGTGAAGGTGCCGTCCGCCGCCCCCTTCAGCCAGACCACGCTGCCGACGCGGTCGTCGGTGGCGTAGAAGTGGCCCAGGCAGGCGAGCACGACGTCGTTGATGCCGTCGCCGTCGAGGTCCACGACCTCGGCGTGGGCGCAGCAGAGCCCCCGGGCGATGACCCTCCAGGCCGGCGACGGGTCGCCGGGGCTCAGGACGAGGACCTCGTTGTTGATGGCGTCGCAGGCGAGGAGGTCGGGCCGGCCCTTTTTGAACAGCGGGACGAGGCTGACGTGGGCGATTCCGGGTTGGCGGGTGGCTTCCGCGGTCGGCCCGCCGCGCAGCTCGAACCGGGAGAGGAGGGTGTGCGGCGCGGCCGGCGGCAGCGGCGGCAGGGACTCCGGCGCGCGGCTCTCGTAGTAGCGCACCACCGCCTCCAGTGGGGGGTAGGCGAAGCGGTAGGTCAGGTCCTTGTGAAAGAAGTCGTACCCCTGCTTCACCTCCTTCCGCCACGCCGACCGCGGGAACGAGTCCGGGGGCGGGTAGGCGTGGCAGACCGCGCAGAGCCAGTGGACCTCCTCGGCCGTGGCCTCCCGGGGCTCGGGCCCCGCCGCCTCCTCGGGCGGCGGGGCCGGCCGCGGCCCGAGGAGGGCGTACGCCACCCCCCCTAGCGTGGCCACGGCCGCCAGGGTGACCACGAGGGGCCAGGGCCGGATCGGCGAGCCGGACGCTGGGGCGGGGTTGGCGCTCATGGACGCGTCTCCTTGGTGCCCGCCGGCTGGCCCGCCGCCGTGCGGTGAAGGGCGGCCCGTCGCGGCTGGCCGGCCTTCTGGAAGAACTCGGCCAGCGCCGCGTTGGCCTTGGGGTGCCGCGGCTCCCTCTTCAGGATCTCGGTGAGCCAGGCGATCCCCTCGTCGATCAGGCCGTTCCGCGCCGACCACTGCCAGAGGCGCCAGCGGACGTCCACGTCGGCGGGGTTATCCCGGGCGCGCAGCTTGAGCGGGCCGCCGACGGCGTCCTCGGCCTTCAGCGCCGCCAGGTGATCCTCACAGGGCTTGACCTCCTCGGCCCGACCCAGGTCTCTCAGCGAGACCAGGCAGCAGCTCGTTCGCCTCGCGGTTCCACGCGCGCTCCGGGCGGCCCGGGTCAAAAACGGCTCCGCCTCCGCCGGCCGGCCGCGCCGCAGGGCGAGTCGGCCGCGCTCGACCAGCCCCTCGACGTGGTTGGGGTCGGCCGCGAGTAACTCGTCGAGGCTCTCTTGAGCCCCGTCCAGCTCTCGGCCGCGTCGGCCAGTGCCCGGCGGCGATGCCCAGCAGCAGCGTGGGGCCGCCCGCGCCCGTATCGCCGGGCCGCCCGGAAGTGGGCCAGCGCCTCCCGGGTGTAGCCGCGGGTTTGCAGCACCCCGGCCAGGGCGGCGTGGGCCTGGGCGCTCTGCGGGGCGAGTTCGACCGCGCGGCGGAGGTCCTCTTCTGCCCTGTCCAGCCGCGCAGGCGGCCTGAACCTCAGCGGCGAGCAGCCCCGGGCCGCTGTCCGTGCACGAGGGTGAACAGCTGGTCCAACACGTCCAGCGCCTCCTGCCAGCGGAACGAGGCGTTGTAACCCTTCGCCAGGGCCTCGAGGATCAAGGGCGCGTTGGGGCCCTGGCGGCCCGCCTCCGACCGGAGGCGGTTCTCGTTCCCCACGAAGTCCCCCTGCTGCCCCCAGCATGCCCACTCGAGCTGGCTCGCGTCCGTCGGGCCGGAGGCCTCTTCCGCGGCGGACAGGAACCTCTCGGCCCGGGGGTAGTCGTCGGACCGCCGGGCGGCCTGCGCCCGCCAGCAACAGTGCCCCGCTGTCGCTCGGCCGCCTCGCCAGGTAGCGTTCCAGGTGCGGAAGTGCGCCGGCGGGCCGGTCCCTCGCAGCGCGATCTGAGCCCGGCCTAGCGCCACTGCGGGCAGGACGGCGAACCAGACCAGCGCCAGGGCGAGACCGAGGAGAGCGAGGCCGGCGAGGGCCCAGGCGAGGAGGTGTCGCTTTCGGGAAGTGGGGGGGGACTCCGACGGGTGGACCATGAACAAACCCCTGGTGAGAGGCACCCGGGGAATTGTAGTTGCTTCACGGATGGGCAACAAGCGAGCACATACCTTGACGGAGTGCGCTGTGGCGGCCTTCGAAGCTCCTTCCCCGGTTGGACGCGGGCCAGGGAATCTGATGGGGCCGGGTCCGGACGGGTCCCTGCCAGGACGACGACCGGGAAGGCGAAGACAAGTTTGCCGCCCTCCTCGCGGACACCCAGGCCCAGCGAGTCGCTCCCCAGGTCGGCGGCGAACGTCCGGCGCACCTCGTCTGCCCCTCCTGGGACCGGGAACGAAGCCGCCAGCAGCGGCTCCAGCCCCATCGGCAACCGGGCGAACTGCTCGCTGATCTCCGTCAGCCCGCAGGCTATCAGCAGGGCGCGCAGCTCGCCCACCAGGAGGGCCCGGACGTGCGAGGGGTCGCGGAGCCGCTCCAGGCGGTCGTACTCGGCCGCCTGGGCCGGGCTCGTCGTGTAGACGTCGCACACCACGATCCGACCCCCGGGGCGGCAGGCCCGGACCATCTCGGCCAACGCCTCGCCGGGACAGAGCAGGTGGTGGAAGGAGAAGCGGGTGACGACGGCGTCGAACGCCGCGTCGGGGTACGGCAGGGCGTCCGCTCGCCCCAGCTCCCACGACAGGTTCGCCAGGCCGCGGCCGCGGTGCAACTCTTTGGCCTTGTCCAGCATGGCCGGGGTCAGGTCCAGCCCGGTGACGTGCCCGGCGGCCTCGGCCAGCCGGAGGGCGACCAGCCCGGGGCCGCAGGCGACGTCCAGCACCCGGGAGGCGGGGCCGACGCGGGTCGCCTCGACGATGAGCCGGGCGATGTCGGCGTCGGAGTGGGCCGGCATGGCCGCGAACGGCTCCGCCTGCTTCGTGAACTGGTCCAGCAGCCAGTTGCCGTTGCTCTTCCGCTCTGTCGCTCATGGTCCTTTCCTTCATCTGCTGCCGACCGGGTTGTCAAGAGCCGGGTCATCCCGCGTGGTACAGCAGGAACGACCGCGGCGCCAGCGGCAGGTCGATCTCCCGCGGGCCGGGCACCTCCGACGGGGGCCCGCCCGCGGCGCTGGAGTCGAGCAACTTGCGCCACGCCCCGTCGCCGAACGGCACACGTCGCGTCGCGGCCTCCCGGCCGAAGTGCAGCACGATCTGCACCGCCTCGCGTCCGGCCCACCGCCGCACCAGCAACAGCTGCTCCCCTTCGCGGCAGGTCACCTCCGTCCGCTGCCGGTCCAGGCTCGCCAGAGCCGCCAGCTCGCGCCGCAGCCGGAGCAGTTCGCGGTGCCAGTCGGCCAGTTCCTTGCCGCGCCCGTGGTTGGCCTGCTCGACGTTCAACCTGGCCCGGCGGAAGGTGTCCTCGGCGGCGGGGTCGAGCGGCTCGGCGGTCAGGCCGAACGCGGCGAACTCGCCCCTGCGGCCGCGGCGGATGCGGTCGATCAGGCCGCCGTCGGAGTGGTGGACGAAGAACGGGAACGGGGCCGTCTCGCCGTACTCCTCCCCCATGAACAGCATCGGGACGTAAGGCGCCGTCAGCAGCAGCCCGGCGACGAGCTTCAGCGTGTCGAGGTCCACCATCGCGGCTGAGCCGGTCGCCTCGCGGGCGGTTGCCGACCTGGTCGTGGTTCTGGGCGAAGATGACGAACTGCTCGCCGGGCCGGTCGCCCGCCGGCGCCCCGTAGCGGCGCTGGCGGAACCGCGAGTGCTGCGGTGAGCACGTAGTTGTCGCGGTAGGCCTTCGCCAGCCCCTCGAGCGAGCCGTGGTCGGCGTAGTAGCCGCCGCGCTCGCCGGTCAGGTGGGCGTGCAGCGCGTGGTGGAAGTCGTCGCTCCACTGGGCGTCGAGGCCGAGGCCCCCCGGTTCGCGCGGGCGGATCACCCGCGGGTCGTTCAGGTCGCTCTCGCCGATGAGGTGGAGCCGCCGGCCGAGCCTCATCGACAGCTCTGGGCCTGGTCGGCAAGGTCGGCCAGGACGTGGCCGGCCGAGAAGTCCTTGATCCAGGGCACCGCGTCCAGTCGCAGGCCGTCGAGGTGAAACTCCTCCTGCCACAGGCGGGCGTTGGCGAGGAAGAAGTCGCGCACCGCGTCGGAGCCCGGGCCGTCGAAGTTGAGCGGCTCGCCCCAAGGGGTGCGGTACTGTTCGGTAAAATACGGTCCGTAATGTCGGAAATAGTTCCCCTCCGGGCCGAGGTGGTTGTAGACCACGTCGAGGACCACCGACAGTTGGCGCTGGTGCGCCGCGTCGATGAGGCGCTTGAGGCCGGCGGGGCCGCCGTAGGAGTTCTGGACGCAGAACGGGTAGACGCCGTCGTACCCCCAGTTCCGCCCGCCGGGAAACTGCGCCACCGGCATGATCGAGACCGCGTTGACGCCCAACTGCCGCAGCCGGTCGAGCTGGCCGATGGCGGCGTCGAACGTCCCCTCCGGCGTGAACGTGCCGACGTGCAGCTCGTACAGCACCAGTTCGGCCAGCGGCACGCCGCGCCACCCGTCGTCGTGCCAGTCGAAGCGCGGGTCAACGACGGCGGACGGGCCGTGGACGCCGTCGGGCTGCCAGCGCGAGGCGGGGTCCGGCCGGTCGGGGCCGTCGTCGAGGCGGTACCAGTAACGCTGCCCGGGGCCGACGCCGTCGGCGCGGGCCTCGAAGTAGCCGTGCGGCAGTGGGGACATGGGGACGTCCCGGTACGCCGGGCCGACCAGGCGCAGCGTCACGCGCTTGCCGCGAGGCGCCCACAGGAGGAACCGGCAGGAAGAAGGGGGTTGGTAAAGCGCTCCGGGCTCTGGGGTGGTCATCGAGGGAACCAGGACCTCACGGGGAACGGCCCCGGCGAAACGGTGCCAGGGCCTGCTGGTTTTAGTTTAGGGCCTTTCCTTTCGCAGGGTCGGGAGCCCCGGGGAACGGGATTTGGCAGCGGGGCCGATCGTGACCTATCTTCTTCTAGCATCCCTCTCAAAGAGGAAAGGGTAGCGCCATGCCCCCCCACGATCGCGCTGCTGTCACGTCCCCCGACGTCGCCGCCCCGCTGGCCTCCCTGCCGACCCGGGCGATGAGGCCCAGGAACGCGGCCGGGGGCGCGACCGAGGGGGCCGCGGAGCCGGTCACGGCCACCTACCGAGAGTCCCGGTCGGCCGGCCGGCCCGTCGTCGGCGGCTACGAGCTGGTCCACTCGCTCGGCCGGGGCGGCATGGGCACCGTCTGGCTGGCGCGCCACCAGCAGACGGGCCAGCAGGTGGCCCTGAAGCTGATCAACACCTGCGGCGAGGCGGGCCGCGACGGGGCCGACCGCTTCCTGACCGAGGCGCGGGCCGGCTCCCGGCTCCAGCACCCCAACATCGTCCGAGTCCTCCACTTCGGCACCGCCGACGGGCTACCGTTCTTTACCATGGAGCTGCTGTTCGGCGGCAGCCTGCGCGACCGCCTGCGGCGCGGCCCCCTGTTGCCGCGCGACGCGGCCCGGCTGGTGCGGCAGGCGGCCGAGGCGATCCAGTACGCCCACGAGCACCAGGTGCTGCACCGCGACCTGGCGCCGGGCAACCTGATGCTGACCAGCACCGACTGGGAGGTGAACGAGCGCGAGCCCGAGGTGCCCGCCAGCGCCGACCTCAGCGGGACGTGGGCGCCGGCCGACTCGACGCTGGGGGTGAAGGTTTGCGACTTCGGGCTGGCCCGGCTCCAGGACGTCGGGCAGCAGCAGACGCGCTCGGGGGACCAGATCGGCACCCCGTCGTACATGTCGCCGGAGCAGGCCCGCGGCGACGTGCACCGGGTGGACGAGCGGACCGACGTCTACGGGCTGGGGGCGGTGCTGTACGAGTGCCTGACCGGCCGCCCGCCGTTCAAGGCCGCCACCGCGGTCGAGACGCTGTGGCAAGTCTGGCACCGCGACCCGGTGCCGGTGCGGGCGCTGGTCCCGGGGGTGCCGCGCGAGCTGGAGGCGGTCTGCCTGAAGTGCCTGGACAAGGACCCGAGGCGGCGGTACGCGGCGGCGCGGCAGCTGGCCGACGACCTCGGCCGCTGGCTGGAAGGCCTGCCCGTTCTGGCGCGGCCGGCGGGGCCCGCGGGGCGGGCGGCGAAGTGGGCCCGGCGGAACGCGGCGGTGGCGACACTGGTCGCGGCGGTGTTCCTGTCGCTGGTCACCGGCGTGGCTATTTCGAGCTACTTCGCCGTCAGCGCCAGCCGCGAGGCTTCCGCTGCCAACCAGGCCAAGGGCGAGGCGAACGAGGCGCTGACCGAGGCCCGGGTGCACCTTGACCGCGCCGAGAGGGCGGTGTACGTCGGACAGTTGTCCCAGGCGTGGCACGAGTTCCGCGAGGGCAACGTCGCCCGGGCGAGGCAGATCCTGGCCGGGTGCGAGCCGAAGTTCCGCCACGTCGAGCACCACCTCCTCTGGACGCGGTTCAGCCCGCTGCTGGAGATGAAGGGCCACAAGGCCGGGGTCCGCGGGGTGGCGTTCAGCCCCGACGGCAAGCGCGTGGCCAGCGCCGGGCAGGACAACGTCGTCCGCGTCTGGGACGCCGAGGCCGGCGCGGAACTGCTCGTGCTGCGCGGCCACCGGGGAAACGTCTGGGGCGTCGGCTACTCTCCGGACGGTCGGCACATCGTCAGCTGTGGCCCGGTTGACCCGTTGATCGTCTGGGAGGCCGAGTCCGGCCGCCCCGTCCGCCAGCTCAGGGGCCACACCCGCGGCGCGCTGGCGGTTGCGTTCAGCGCCGACGGCAAGCGCGTCGTCAGCGGCGGCATGGACAAATCGATTCGCGGTTGGGACGTGGAGACGGGCCGCGAGGTGTTCACCCTCAAGGGGCACGACAACCTCGTCACCTGCGTGGCGTTCAGCCCCGACGGCAACCGTGTCGTCAGCGGCAGCTGGGACTTCACGGTCAAGTGCTGGGACCTCGCCACGAGGCGCGAGGTTTTCTCCCTCCCCGCTCACCAGGGGTTTGTCCGGTCCGTCGGCTTCAGCCCCAACGGCAAACGGATAATCTCCGCGGGCGAGGACCAGAAGGTCCGGCTGTGGAGCGCCGACGACGGGCGGAGGGTGCTCGAGGTCGGCGGCAACGTCCAGCCGGTCAACTCGGTCGGCTTCAGCCCGGACGGGAGCAGGCTCGTCGGCGGCATCGGCGACGGCACGGTCAAGGTGTGGGACGCGACGACCGGCGCGACCACCCTCACACTCAAGGGTCACCTGCTGCCCGTGACGGGCGTGGCGTTCAGCCCCGACGGCAAGCGGGTCGTCTCTGGCGGCGGCAACGTCCACGACCCCGCCAAGCCGGGCGAAGTCATGGTCTGGGACGCCGAGCGCGGCCAGGAAGGGCGGTCGATCTTGGCCCACGGCCACTCGGTCAACCAGCTCGCGTTCACCCGGGCCGGTGATCGCTTCCTCAGCGCGGGGCAGGACGGCATCGCCAAGGTGTGGGACGCGGCGACATGCCGCGTGCTCGTCGAAATCGCGGGGCACAAGCCGACGATGGGGTGCGGCACGTTCAGCCCGGACGGCTCGCGAGTCGTCACCGGCGGGTCGGACTCCGCGATCCGGGGTTGGGACGCCTCCACGGGCGTGATGCTGTTCGAGATGCGGGGGGGGCACACCCACAACGTCACCCACGTCGCGTTCAGCCCGGACGGGGAACGCCTCCTCAGCTGCTCCCGGGACAAGTCCGTTATGGTGTGGGACCTCGCCACTTGCAAGGCGCGGTTCGCCCTGCGCGGGCACGCCGAGGAGGTCTGGGGCGCGAAGTACAGCCCGGACGGCCGGCGAATCGCCACGGTGGCTGGCGACCCGTTCAAACCCTCCCGGCCGGGTGAGGTCAAGGTCTGGGACGCCCACACCGGCGAGGAGCTGCTCTCGCTCCAAGGCCACCGGTGCCCGGTGTTTACCCTGGCGTTCAGCCCCGAGGGGGACCGGCTCTATACCGGCGGCTACGACGGCGAAGTCAAGGCGTGGGACCTGGCTTCGGGAATGGAGTTGCTCGCCCTGCGCGGTCATGCTCAGCCGGTCAAGTGTATCGCCTGCACGCCGGACGGCCGGCGCGTCCTCACCGCCGCCGCCGACCACACCAACCCGGGCAAGCCGGGCGAACTCAAGGTGTGGGACGCCGCCAACGGCCAAGAGCTGTTCTCGTTGCTGGGCCACGCCAGGGGGGTGAACGCAGTCGCCGTGCGGCCTGACGGCAAGCAGGTCATCAGCGGCGACTGGGACCGGCGCATCATGGTGTGGGACGCCCAGAGGCAGGCTTCAGGAAACTGAGGTGGTGCTCCGCGTGCCAGACGTGGACCTCCCGGCACTCCTCGTAGGTAAGCTTGCCGAACACCGGCGACGGGTGGACCGGCCCCGAATGCGCCTGGTACCGGGCGACGGCGGCCTTGAGGCGTTCCACCCCGGCGCGGTCCTCGAGGGTATCCGGGGGCATCAGCCACTTCGGCGCGTCCACCTTGCGACGGAGCACGTCGTGCCGGAGCACCTTCTTGAGGAACAGCCAGCGGGCCAGCCAGCGCACCGGCGCCGGCAGCATCCCCGGGTAGCCGTCCAGCGACCGCTCGATCGACTGGGCGAGGTGGTCGGCGATCTGGCCCAGCGACCAGCGGCCGGACCGCTGGTAGCCGTTCGCCAACAGCCCCTCCGCCTCGCGGACCACGCCGTCGAGGCCGTCCAGCCGGATCGGTCGTCGCTCCATCGCTCAGCCCCCGTGCTTGCGGTCGAGGATGTCCTTGCAGTATTTCAACAAGTTCAGCTCCGCCAGCTCCTCCAGGACCCGCTCCAGCGGCGCCCCCTCCAGCGTCTCGCGGATGTCGGCCAGCAACAGCTCGGCGAACCGCTCCCGGCCGCGGTGCACCAGTTGCCGCACGCCGGCGGCGGTGAACGCCCGGCCGAGCTTCGCCTCCAGGCGCCCGGCGATGTCGGCGCTGGAAAGGTCCGGCTGATCGACGCGCAGGCGCATCACCTCGTGGTAGGGCTGGCCTGTTTCGGCCTCCACCTGGGCCAGCGCCTTCCAGGCGCGCGACAGCAGCTCCTGCCTCCAGCTGTCGCGGAACGCCTGCTCGGCCGCCGCGTGGTCGTCGCCGGCCTCTAGAGGCGCGTCCGGGTCGAGCTGCACCGCCTTGGGGGTGCGGCCGGCCTCCCGGTAGTGGTCCTGGACCAGCCGGAACAGCGCCCCCTTGACGTAGTTGCGGAACCGGCCCTGCTCCCGGTCGGCCTGGCCGAACCGGCCCTGGATGAAGCGCAGGGCGAACTCCTGGGTCAGGTCCTCCGCCAGCGTCACGTCGCGGACGGCGCGCATCAGGTAGCGGAAGACCGCCCCGCAGTAGCGCTGCATCAGCAGCGACCGGGCGGCCATCGCCTCGCCCTGGGCCCCCTGGTGGGCCTGGTACAGCATCGTCCACTGCGTCGCGATCTGGCTGAGGTGCTGCTCGATCTCGTGCTCGCGCATGACGGCCCTCCGGCAGTCTGTCTAGCATAGCCGCCGCGGCGCGGCCTGCCTAGGTGCCGAAGGCCCACGCGCCGGCCGCGCGGAAGCCCACGGGGAACTTTTCCTGGCGGTCCTTGCCGCTGCCTCGACGCGCGATAGGATACCGTTGATTGTGAGACTCAGTCTCATTAAATCGCCCTTTTGAACCTACCGAGGCCGCTCCGCCACCGCAGCGCGAGTCCGCGCATCCGCACGCAACGCGCCTCCGTCGTTCCTTTTCAGCAAAGGAGGCGCCCGTGCGCGCGCGAACCGACCGGCCAGCGTTTACCCTGATCGAGTTGCTCGTCGTCATCGCCATCATCGCCATCCTGGTCGGCCTGCTCCTGCCCGCCGTCCAGAAGGTCCGCGAGGCGGCGGCGCGAATCAAGTGCGCCAACAACCTCAAGCAGCTCGGCCTGGCCCTGCACAGCTACATGGACACCCACCAGGGCCTGCCGGCGAACGGCGACTACGCCTACAGCGGCGGCGTCGTCACCCTCAACGCCTGGTCCGGGATGGCCCGCATCCTCCCGCACGTCGAGCAGGAGAACCTGTTCCGGGCGATCAACTTCGCCGCCCACTACAACACCCAGCCGGGCGTCTCCTCCAAGCGGGTGGGCACACTCCTCTGCCCCAGCGAGGTCAACGACAAGGGCCAGGGGACCGACCCGACCTACGGCAACAAGCACTGGCCGCTCAACTACGCGCTGAACTGCGGCACGTGGGCGGTGCTGACGGCCAAGGCGGCCGGGATGCAGCCCGGGGACGGGGCGTTCGGGCCGACCCGCACCTCCCGCCCGGGGGACTTCACGGACGGGATGAGTAACACCCTCGCCATGTCCGAGGTGAAGGCGTTCACGAACCGGGTGGCCGGGGCGAGCAACGCCGCCACGTTCTCGCCCCCGCTGGCCCCGCCGGCGACGCCGGCGGCGCTGGTGGCGCTCCCCCTGGGGAGCCTCAACCTGGCGTCGTACACCCACGTGGAGTGGGTGGACGGGAAGGTCCACGAGACCGGCTTCACGACCGTGTTCCCCCCGAACACGAGGGTCACCTACCCCAGCGGCGGGGTGGACTACGACGTGGACGTGGTGTTGGCGACCGAGTCGAGTGCCGGGGACACCTACGCGGCGGTCACGTCGCGCAGCTACCACCCCGCCGGGGTCAACGCGCTGCTCATGGACGGGTCGGTCCGGTTCGTGACCAACGGCGTCTCCCAGGTGACGTGGCGGGCGCTGGGGACGCGGGCCGGCGGGGAGGTGATAGGGAGCGACTTCTAAGCGCGATAGCCCGGCGGCCTGGGAGTTGCACAAGGTGGTGCAGGTAGCCCCTGGGAGGACCGGATGATGGCAGACAGAGGTTCAGGGCGCGTCGAGGGCGGCCGGGTGCCGTGGGCGGTGTGGGCGCTGATCTTCGCCCTGGCGCTGCTGTCCATCGGCTGGGTGTTCCGGGTCCCGTGGTGAGAAGGCGAAAGCCGCTGCTGCGTTCGAGGGCCGGGGAACACACCCTCGGCCCTCTTCGCTCCGTCAACCCGGCCGCCGGTGTTAGGCGGCCGGGGGAGGGCCGTCTTTGGTTGGGGCGACGAGCGGGTTCGTCGCCGCGGTCATCCCTGGGAGGCAGGTCATGTCCAGGTGCTTCCTTGCCCTCCTTCTGGCCCTCGGGGCGCCTCTCGCCGCGGTGGCCGCGCCGGCGCCGCCGGAGCGGCTGGTGGCGGCCGAGGCGGTCGTCAAGCCGCCGCGGGGCGGCCCGCGCGGTGGCCGCCAAACTGGTGTCGAAGCCGTTGCTGGCCGCCGTGGTGAGGTCGCGGGCCGAGGTGTTGACCCGCCTGGCCGGGGGACAGGGGCCCACGGCCTGGCTGGGCGCGAGACTCCGGGCCAGCGCGGACGCCGACGGCGCCGTCACGCTGCGGCTTGTGGACTGCCCCCGGCGCGACGCCGTCACCCTGCTGGCCGCCGTCCTCGACGCCTACAAGGCCGACCTCCTTCAGGGCGGCCGCGCCACGGCTCAAGCGAAGGAACAGGAGGCCCTCGTCCGGTTCCTGATCGTGGCCCAGCAGGGGAACGGCCAGGCCCCCGGCAACGTCGCCGTCCGGCTGATGGGTTCCATCGAGATGGAGGCGGACCGCGGCCTCACCAGGGCCGAGGTGGACGGCAGCGTCCTGCAACCGCCCCGCATCGTTCCGACCGGCATACCACCTGCCGAGAAAGCCCGGGTCAGGTAAGGCGCCACCGCGACTGGGCCTCTCAGAACTTCACCTCGACGCCGAACGTCAGCCCCTGGAGCCAGACGTCCGAGGTGTGGACTCCGCCCAGGGGGGCCGGGTCGCCCACGAGTTGGCCGTTCGTCCGGGCGTTGGTCGGCACCTGGCTGTCGTTGATCGCCACGGGGACCTGGTCGCCGGGCCGGGCCACGCTGTTCAGGTACAGGAAGGTGTAGCCCAGGTTGAGGCGGATGTTCTCCGTCGCCTGGTAGCCGAGGGTGAGGCCCACCTCGGGCAGGACGCCGAAGCGGTCCTTGGTGAACGCGCCCGTGTTACTGGGCAAGGCGAGCAGTCCGCCGGCCCGGACGACCGGGGCGCCGCCGAGCGGCGTGAGGGTCGTCAGGCCCTGGACATCGACCCGCTGCTGCACGACGCCCAGCGCCAACTTGCCGACCGCCCCGACGAAGAAGTCGCCGATCCGATACTCGCCGCGGGCGCCGAGCTGGGCGCCGTAGAAGTCGTTGGTCGTCTTGAACTCGTCCAGGACGCCGATCAGGTTGTTGGCGAAGACGGGGGAGTTCGGACTGACCAGGAGGCTCTCCGTGATCGACAGCGTCTCCCGCAGCCGGAGTTGGCGGAAGCCGCCAATCAGGTAGACGCCGCCGTCGCAGGTCCGGCAAAGGGGGCTCACGCCGTTGGCCTCGAAGCCCCACGCCTCGCTGGAGGTGTTGAGGGTGAACGCCCCCGAGGCGACGCCGGGGAAGGCGAGCAGCTCGGACTCCTGGGCCCCGGTCAGGGTGTTGAAGTAGGGGCGGGCCAGGACCGGCTCGCCGGGCGAGCTGACCGTCAGGGCCGTGCCCTTGGAGCCGAGGAAGAAGAACGACCCCTCCAGGCCGACCCGGCGCTGCTCGTCCAGCCAGAGGCCCACCTGAACCCGGCTGCCGCTGAACGGGTTATCGACGATGTTCGAGCCGTTCACCAGGACGGTCGTGTTCGGGTTGGCGAACGAGCCCGGCAGCGGGACGAGTGTGGCGGGGCTGGTGGTCAACAGCGCCGGCGCCTCGTAGCCCTTGAGCCACCAGAGCAGGTAGTCGGCGCGGCCCCAGAACCGCTCGTCGGCCCCGTCGTCGTCGATCGGCAGCGGCACGGCGGGGGCGCTGCCCGGGGAGCCCGAGGGGCCCGAGGAGGTCAGGACGACTCCCCCAGGGAGCTGGGCACGGGACAGCCCGCCCGCCACCAAAAGCGCCGCCAGGCCCAGCGGGAACAGCCAGGTGGGGAGGGAGTTTTTCATCTGGGTCCTTCCATAAAGTTGGGCAGGATCGGCGCCATCCCTTCTTTCCACGCGACCGGGCTCAAGCTCACCCGTCGCCTATTGGGTATTGTCATCGGTATCGCTGAAGTAGGCGCTTCGGAAACACGGGTCAAATCTGAGAAGGTCGGGGCAACGACTGCACCGTAGATGCCGAGAGTGCCGAAAGCGCCGTAAACTCGGGTTGTCACGATGGGGCTGTCTTTCCGGGCATTTCTCCGGCCGAGGTAGAATCTTCCTTCCGGCGAAAGCCTTTGTCAGTGAGCACTTTGCCCTTATCCAGTCGGCAGCGCCGTGACTATCATTCTCATCATTCTCTCATCTACTCCCGCCTTCATCGGGCTGCCCACTCCCGACGGCCGGCGCACCATTTGCTGCGCCGTTCAGAGCCCGCCGCGACAAGCGGCGCCCGGCCCCACACGGGTGGCGAATGGCGACGACGGCGCGTCCGCCGCGAGCTCGGGTGCTGGTGGTCGAGGACCACGCGGCGAGCCGGGCGGTCCTCGGGGTGCTACTGGACTATCATGGCTACGAGGTACGGACCGCCCCCGACGGGCCGTCCGGCCTGGACGAGGCGGTCCGGTGGCGCCCGGACGTGGTGGTGTCCGACATCGGCCTTCCCGGCCTGGACGGCTGGGAGCTGGCCGCACGGGCTCGGGCCAGGCTGGGCGGCGCCGTGCTGCTGGTGGCGTTGACCGGCCACAACGGCCCCGGCGACCGGGAGCGGAGCCTGCAAGCGGGGTTCGACCACCATTTGCCCAAGCCGGCCGACCTGGGGGCCCTGCTCCGGCTGCTGGGTCGGGGCTGAGGCCGGGGAAGGTCAGTCGCCCGCGCCGAGGTCGGTGGAAGCCACCTCCAGGGTGAGGGCGTCCTCCTCGTGTTCCAGCCGGCGCAGCGTCTCCAGCAGGCCCTCCACCTGCAGCCGGAAGCTCGCCTCCGACGGAGGATCGACCGCCTCCCCGGAGGCCACCCGGCGCAGCTGGGTGCGCAGGTCCGCGGCCAGTTCGGCCACCTCGGCCATCGCGCCGCGCAGCCCCTCGACTTTACGGTCGATGCCGGGGGAGAGGGCCATGCCGCCGACGCCCGGCTCGTGCCACTCCGGGGGCATCCAGGGCGGGGACAGGCGCCAGGCGTCCTCGACGCCGGCCAGGGCTCGGTCGAGGTCGGCCCCCCAGGCGCGGGGCGCCACCAGGGCGCCCTGCCGTAGCGCCTCGGCCAGTACCTCTGTCGCCGCGTGGAGGGTAGGGCTGTCCGCCATTTCGCGTCCTCCGTAGGGCCTGTTGGGCGGGTAACTTCGGCCATCGTAACACGGGTGCGGCCTGCCGTCTTCAACCAAACGCTACGAAAATGCGGGCCGCGGTGGTCAGAACGAAAAGGGCGATCGACAACCCGAATTTGGGGCGGGAGGGCGTCGCCCCGGCCCTGGCCCCGGTGCCCTTTCAACTGGCACCCGGCCAAGGCGGGAGTGTATACTTACAACGGTTGGGAGGGCCCCCCCACCGAAAGTGAGGATCAGCATGGCGGATGAACCGATCGTCCTACCGCACCACGTCGAGCCGCGCGTCCTCCAATCCGACGCCGCCGCCGAGCACCCCGCCCCGTCGCGCGAGCAGGAGCAGCTCGCCGACGGCGTCTTCTCGCCCGAGCAGGAAAAGGCCATCGCCGCCGTCCTCAACCTCCAGGCCGGCCTGGTGCTCGCCCACCACCTCGCCCGCGAGACGTTCGAGGTGGATGACGACGACGAGGACGAGCCGAGGCGCGACCCCGACGACGACCCGGCCTCCTGACCGCAACCCGAGGACGCCCCCATGCGCCGCCTCCTCGCGTGCCTCGCCGCGCTCTCGCTGGGCGCGCCGCTCGTCCTTTCCGACGAGTTGACCGTCAAGGACAACATCCCGATCAGCGGCCAGGCCGACCCGAAGTTCGAGCGCTTCGACGTGCTGCTGACCACGTTCTTCGACAAGTACTCCTTCCCCGGCGGCGCCTCGCTCGCCGTTGGCCGCGAGGGCAAGCCGCTGTTCGCCCGCGCCTATGGCTACGCCGACAAGGAGGCGAAGCTGGCCGCGAAGCCCGAGGCTCTCTTCCGCATCTGTAGCCTCTCCAAGCCGATCACCGCCGTCGCCATCTTGCAGTTCGTCGAGCAGGGCCGGCTGTCGCTGGACGACAAGGTCATGACCGTGCTCAACCTCCAGCCGCCGGCCAAGGGGTTCGACGAGCGCTGGAAGAGGGTCACGATCCGCCACCTGCTCGAGCACCGCGGCGGCTGGGACGCGAAGAAGGGCGAGGACCCGATGTTCCTCTCGCCGGTCATCGTCCAGGAGGTCGGCGGTGCCCACCCCGCCACGCCGCAGACGATCATCCGCTACATGCTGCGCAAGGACATCGACCACGAGCCGGGCAAGAAGTTCGCCTACTCGAACTTCGGCTACTGCCTGCTCGGCCGGGTCGTCGAGAGGCTGGGCAAGGCGAGCTACGAGGCGCACGTCAAGAGGCACGTCCTCGCCCCGCTGGGCATCAAGGACATGCGACTGGCCCGCTCGATGTGGTCGCAGCGGGCGCCCAACGAGGTGCGCTACTACTCCGGTCGGAAGGTGCCGGCCGTCCTGGGCACGGTGCTCGGCAAGCAGACGCCGGCCCCTTACGGGGGGTTCTGCGTGGAGTCGATGGACTCGCACGGCGGCTGGCTGGCGACCGCCTCGGACCTGCTGCGCTTCGTCAACGCCTTTGACGACCCCAAGGCGTGCAAGGTGCTCAAGCCGAAGACGGTCGAGCGGATGTTCGAGCGGCCCGAGGGCGAGGACGAGAAGGCGGAGAGCTGGTACGCCAAGGGCTGGTCGGTGCAGCCGTTCGGCCCGGAGCGGGCGTTCTGGCACGACGGCGCCATGGAGGGCAGCGCCGGGATGCTCATGCGCCGGCCCGACCGGGTCACGTTCGCCCTGCTGCTCAACAGCAACGAGCCGGTGGGAAAATCCCCGCCCATCGAGTTTCTGACCAGGCCGATGCAGCTCGCCGTCAGCTACGTGTTCAGCATGAAATAGGGCGCATTTCCGTTCATAGGGGCACACGGGCCACGGGCCCCTACGACTTCCGGAAGCCGTGGCCGGTATCGACCTGCTCGAACAGGAGGGTGCGGAGCAGGCCCGCCGCCGCGGCGTTGTCCAGGTCGATGCACGCCTCGAAGCGGTCGAACGTCTGCTGGTGCAGGTGGGCCAGGACGTGGGCCAGCAAGAACTTCGCCATCCCCTGGCGCCGCCGCTGGGGGGCGACGTCGAGGTCGAGCAGCCCCACGGCCGTCTCGCCCCAGGCGAAGCCGAACGTCGCCATGTCCCACAGCACCACCCGGGCGGCGACCTCGCCCGACGACTTCTCCTTGAGCCGGTACTCCACCGCCTCGATCGGCCCCAGGACGCACTCGCGGTACCAGCCGGCCTTCGAGTACGGCAGGCCGACGATCTCGAAGCGCGGTTGCAGGCCGAGGAACCGGGCGTCCGCCGGCATGTGCGGGCGCTGCAGCGCCCGCTGGAACACGCCGACGCTCCGGCAGACGGCGTAGCCCTTGCGCTCGAAGAACGACCGGGCCTGGCCGCCGTCTGAGGCGAGGAACCCCACCGAGTCGCTGCCGCCGTACAGGCCGAACGTGAACGGGTTGGCCGGCCGGGCCGGCCCGGCGAGGATCTCGCGGGCGCCCTTGCCGCGCAGGTAGTCCTCCGCCCGCCGCAGCAGCTCGCCGCCGACGCCCCGCCGGCGGTGCGTCGGGGCGACGCCCAGCGCGCAGACCACCCCGGTCGCGGTGTCCGGCCGGAAGGAGTCGGCCGGTCCCGGCCCGAACCCGGCGTGGACGAAGCCGACCGGCCGACCCTCGTCGAGGGCGAAGGTCAACCCGGCCGGGTCGAAGTACGGCTTCGCCATCGTGAAGTACTCGAGCAGCCCCGTCGAGCGCGGCTGGATCAGCACGGTGCGCGGCCCGGCCAGGCTGGCGTTCCACACGTCGGCCAGCAGCGGCGGGTCGGGGTTGCGAAACGAGCGGTATTCGATCACGGAACGAGCCTTTCCCACGGCCGTCGGTGCGACTCGGGGTGTTCGGGGGGCCAGGCCAGCCGGCGCGTCCGGGCATTATAGCCCGCCGGGCGAAAAAGCTCCACGCGGCCCTCGTTTCACCCCTATTTACTCCTCGTCATTCCGCGGCGGCATCGGACACGACGTCGAGTTGCGGCCCCCCGCCGCGGCGGGTAGAGTAAGGACACCGGCCCCCGTAGCTCAGCCGGATAGAGCATCGGTTTTCTAAACCGACGGTCGCAGGTTCGAGTCCTGCCGGGGGTGCTTCGGCCCAATCCTGCCCCGCCTCGTTGCCTGCCCGCGCCGCGTCGGCTACGATGGCCGCACGTCCCCACCACCCTCCCGGGAGCCTCCCGCCATGCGTCCCCTCGCACTCCTCGGCCTGCTGCTGTCGCTCGCGCTGGGGCTGTCGCTGGCCGACGGCCCGGCGGCGACGGAGACGGTCAAGCTCAACGGCCACACCTTCACGGTGCCGGCTGGCTTCACCATCGAGCTGGCGGTCAAGCCCGGCCTGGTCGAGCGGCCGATCACCGTGGACCTCGACGAGCAGGGCCGGCTCTACGTCGCCGACTCGTCCGGGTCGAACGCCAAGGTGGAACTACAGCTCAAGGAGCGGCCGCACCGCATCGTCCGCCTGGAGGACACCGACGGCGACGGCGTCTACGACCGCGCCACGGTGTTCGCCGACAAGATGATGTTCCCCGAGGGGACGCTCTGGCACGACGGCTCGCTCTACGTCGCCGCCCCGCCGTCGATCTGGAAGCTGACCGACACCGACGGCGACGGCGTCGCCGACCAGCGCGTCGAGTGGTTCCAGGGCAAGACGCTCACCGGCTGCGCCAACGACCTGCACGGCCCCTACCTTGGGCTGGACGGCCGCATCTACTGGGCCAAGGGGGCCTTCGCCAAGCAATCTTACAAGCGGTCGGACGGCTCCGAGTGGGGCACCCGAGCCGCTCACATCTTCCGTGCCAGGGCCGATGGCACCGACGTCGAGCCGGTGATGACCGGCGGCATGGACAACCCGGTGGACGTGGCGTTCACGCCGACCGGCGAGCGGGTCTTCACGACGACGTTCTTCCAGCACCCTGCCGGCGGCCGCCGCGACGGCCTCGTCCACGCCGTCGACGGCGGCGTCTATGGCAAGGACCACACCCCGGTTTATGAGCACCCGTGGACCTCGCCGCAGCTGATGCCGGTGCTCACCCACATGGGGCCGGCCGCGCCGGCGGGGCTGACGCGCTACGAGTCGAGCGTCTTCGGCCCGGGCTACCAGGACAGCCTCTTCGCAACCCAGTTCAACCTCCAGAAGGTGTCGCGCCACGTCCTCACGCCGTCCGGGGCGACGTTCGTCACCGCCGACAGCGACTTCGTCGTCAGCGACAACCGCGACTTCCACCCGACCGACGTGATGGAGGACGCCGACGGCAGCCTGCTCGTGATCGATACCGGCGGCTGGTACAAGCTCTGCTGCCCGTCGTCACAGCTGGTCAAAGCGGACATTCACGGCGCGATCTACCGGGTGCGGAAGAAGGAGCGCGGCGAAGGTCGCCGACCCGCGCGGGCTGGAACTCGGCTGGGAGAACGTGTCGGCGAGGCGGCTCGCCGACACCCGTCCGGCGGTCGTCCGGCGGGCCATGCACCTGCTCGGCAAGAAAGGCGTCGCGGCCCTGCCGGAACTGGAGAAGGCCCACCCGCTGAACGCCGTCTGGATCGCCACCCGCATCGACGCCCCCGAAGCGAGGGCGTTCGTCCGCAAACGGCTGTACGACGAGGACGACGCCGTCCGCCAGGCGGCAGCACACTCCGTCAGCCTGTGGCGCGACAAGGCCGCGCTGTCGCGGGGCGTGGCGCTGCTCAGCCACGACTCGCCACAGGTCCGCCGCGCCCTCCGCCGAGGCGGCTCGGCCGGCTCGGCGACGCTGATGCGGTGCCGGCCCTCCTCGCCGCCCTGCGGCGGCCGAGCGACCGCTTCCTCGAACACTCGCTCACCTTCGCGCTGATCGAGATCGCCAACCCCGAGGCGACGGCGAAGGGGCTGAGCGACAGCTGGCCGGGTGCCCGCCGGGCCGCCCTGATCGCGGCTGGACCAGATGCGCGGCGGCAAGCTCGACGCCGCCACGGTCGAGCCAATCGCTCACCGCGACCAACGCCCCTCTGAAAGAGGCCGCGTGGTGGGTCGCCGGCCGTCATCCCGAGTGGGCCGGCTCGCTGGCGACGTTCTTCCGCGACCGGATGCGCGAGGCGAACCCGCCCGAGGAACTCGTCGCCCAGCTGTCGCGCTTCGCCAAGAACCCGGCCATCCAGGAGTTGCTTGCCGTCCGGCTCCGCGCGGGGTCACGGCTGGAGAAGCGGTTGTCGCTGCGCGCCATGGCCGGCGCGGCACTGAAGCCGACGCCGGACGCCTGGGCCGCCGGCCTCACCGCCGCCCTCGACGGCGACGCCGAGGTGGCCCGCGCCACGCTCGCCGCCGCCCGCGTCCTGCCGCTGCGGCCCGACCGGGGGCTGGTCGCTGCCCTCCGGAAGCTCGCCGACGACGCCCGGCAGCCGACCGACCTGCGCCTCGCCGCCCTGGCCGCGATGCCCGACGGCGTGCCGAGCGTGCCACCGGACGCCTTCGGCCTGCTCGTCGCCAGGATCGACCGCGAGCAGCCCGTCGTCGAGCGGGCCCTCGCCGTCGAGGCTCTGACCAAAGCAAAGCTGTCGCCGGAACAATTGTTAGGGCTGACCGACGCCCTGAAGGCCGCGGGGCCTATGGAACTGGACCGCCTGCTCGACGCCTTCGCCAAGTCGCACGAGTCGAAGGTCGGCCTGCACCTGCTCCGCGCCCTCCGCTCGGCCCCGGCGCGGTCGGCCCTTCGCGTGGACGGGCTGAAGACGCGCCTGGCGAAGTACGATGCCGTCGTGCAGAAAGAGCTGACCGCCCTGTGCGCCGAGCTGGACGCCGACCTGCTCCAGCAGCGTCAGCAGCTCGACAAGGTGCTGGAGTCAATGAAGGGCGGCGACGTCCGCCGGGGGCAGCACGTCTTCAACAGCCAGAAGGCGGCCTGCATCTCGTGCCACGCCATCGGCTACGTCGGCGGCAAGATCGGCCCCGACCTGACGCGCATCGGGTCGATCCGCTCCGAGCGCGACCTGCTGGAGTCGATCCTCTTCCCCAGCGCCAGCTTCGTCCGCAGTTACGAGCCGGTCCAGCTGACGACCGCCGCCGGCAAGGCGTACAACGGGGTGGTCAAGACGGACGCCCCCGACGAGGTCGTCCTCACGCTCAGCGCCACCGAGGAGGTGCGCATCCCCCGCTCGCAGATCGAGGAGATGCAGCCGAGCAAGGTGTCGATCATGCCGGGGGGGCTGGAGAAGGTCCTCTCGACGCAGGAGTTCGCCGACCTGGTGGCGTTCCTGCGGGCGTGTAAGTGAATAGACGTACCCACCGCCGCGTCGTAGAATTAGGCTTGATATGATGGGGCTTTCCCCGGTCCCTCATCCAGGAGGCTGATTCCTACCATGCGTTACCTGTTCCACGCGGGTTCGGCCGCCGTGGCGGTGGTGTTGCTCGTCAACACCACCTTCGCGGCCGACGAACTCAAGTCGGGGGCGCAAAAGCCCTCGACGCAGATTCGGGCGTTCAACCCGCTGCACTGTAGCGGGTCGGGCGAAGGCACCAAGGCGTGCCTGGTCTGAAGCAACGGCGCCAACCCGGTCGCGATGATCTTCGCTCGCGAGATCTCCGACGGCTTGACCAGTTTGGTCAAGAAGATTGACGAGGCCACCGAGAAGAACGCCAAGGCCAAGATGGGCTCCTTCGTCGTCGTCTGCAATGACGACGAGAAAACGGAGGACAAGCTCAAGAACCTGGCCAAGAAGGAAGACCTCAAGAAGTGCGTCCTGACCCTGGTGGACCGCAAGGCGGGCCCCGGCGGCTACACGCTCCATCCCGACGCCGACGTCACCGTCGTGCTCTACAACAAGCGCAAGACCCAGGCCCAGTTCGCCTACAAGAAGGGTGAACTGAAAGACAAGGACATCGAGGAGATCCTGGCGGCCCTGCCCAAGATCCTGCCCTCGAAGTAGTCTGTCCACGCTGGCTTCGCTGACCCTACCGCGATTCACCGGGACCGGGGAACTCCCCGGCGCGGCCCGAGAGCAACCCTCTCGGGCCGCGCCGTTTCCCGGCGCGCGTTGCACCCCGCCAGGGCGGCGGCTATAATCTCCCCCATCGTGTAAATCCGCGGGACCCGGCGGCGAACTACTGGTTGTTGTTCAGCATTCCCCCGTGGGCGCGTCGCCCACCCCACGTCACCCGATCCCGGAGCCGCCGTCGCGGGGTGGCCGCGTGACCCGTCCCCGCCCGGCGCGAGCCTCGCCAGCCGCGAGGGAGGAGCGAAGATGAACCTGGATGAGATCAAGCGGCAGTTCGTCGAGCAGGTCAAGCTGCGCGCCTACGACGACAAGTACATCGACAAGAACGAGGAGCGCGAGATCCTCCAGATCGCGCTGCAGAACGGCGTCACCGTGGACAGCGCCCGCGCCGCCCTGGCCCAGGTCTGCGAGTCGAACAACTACGTCCTGGAGAGCGTCGCCGTCAAGGCCGTCAAGGAACTGCTCGAGATCCAGGCCGGCAACGACGGCAAGATCGACGAGAAGGAGTTCAACGACGCCCTGGCCATGCTCAAGACCCGCACCCAGGGCAAGAAGAACGACCTGCAGTGCAAGCGCATGCTCATCGAGATCATCGACGAGAACAGCTACAAGGTGAAGACCGGCCTGTTCAGCAACTGGTTCAGCCGCGTCAAGAAGGAGGTCGGCATGGCGTGAACGCCCTGCCGGCGAGCCGCTCCCTCCGTGCCCGGCTCACCCAGACAAGGGCCGCCTCCCGCCCCGTGGGGCATCCACCGGGCGGCGGGCGGCCCGTCGCGTTCGTTGGCTCGCCCTCCCGATCCCGGAGTACCCGCATGTCGCACCGCTTCGCGCTCCTCGCCGGGGCGCTGACCCTCGCCCTCGCCCCGCTCGCCGCCGCCGACGAGCCCAAGAAGGCCGACCCGCCCAAGGCCAAGGAGCCCCAGAAGAAGACGGTCACCGTCGCCCACATCCGCCTGGCCGGCGGCATGGACGAGAAGGCCCCCAACGTCGATCCGCTGCTGGGCCAGCTCGGCGAGACGTTCAAGCAGAAGATCGACCGCCTCCGCAAGGTCGCCTCCGACAAGAACATCGACGCGCTGCTGCTCGAGGTGGACGGCGTCTCCGTCGGCTGGGGCAAGCTCAACGAACTCAGCCGCGCCGTCGCCTTCGTCCGCGCCTCCGGCAAGAAGGTCTACGCCCACACCGAGAGTGGCAACCGTGGCGACTACATCCTGTCGCTGGCTGCCGACGACGTCTGCATGCCCGAGGCGGCTTGGCTGATGCTGACCGGCATCCGGGCCGAGGCGACGTTCTACAAGGGCCTGCTCGAGAAGGTCGGCGTGAAGGCCGACTTCCTCACCATGGGCGACTTCAAGAGCGCCGCCGAGCCGTTCACCCGCGACAGCCTCAGCGACGCCAACCGCCAGCAGCTCACCGCGATCATCGACGACACCTTCCAGCACGACATCGTCGGCCGCATCGCCACCGCCCGCAAGCTGTCGCCGGACCGCGTCAAGGAGCTGATCGACCAGGGGCCGTTCTCCCCGCGTGAGGCCCTCAAGGCCGGGTTGCTCGACCGGCTCGACTACCTGGCCGGCTACCAGGAGTTCATCAAGAAGCAGCTGGGCGGCGACGAGATCAAGCTCGTCAAGGACTACGGCAAGAAGAAGGACACCGAGGACCTCAGCATCTTCGACCTCTACCGCAAGCTGATCTTCGGCCCGACCCGGTCGTCGTCCTCCAAGGGCCCCAAGGTGGCGGTGATTTACGCCACCGGCATGATCACGACCGGCAAGTCCGGCGGCGGCATCATGGGCGGCGAGTCGATGGGCTCGGACACGATGGTCAAGGCGATCCAGGAGGCCGACGCCGACAAGTCCGTCAAGGCGATCGTCCTGCGGATCGACAGCGGCGGCGGCTCGGCCCTGGCCAGCGACCTGATCTGGCAGGCGCTGAAGAAGGTCCAAAAGCCGGTCGTCGCCAGCATGTCCGACGTGGCCGGCTCCGGCGGCTACTACATCGCCATGAGCGCCAAGAAGATCTACGCCGAGCCCGGCACGATCACCGGCTCGATCGGCGTGGTCGGCGGCAAGATGGTGCTGACGGGCCTGTACGACAAGGTGGGCATCAAGACCGAGGTGATCGCCCGCGGCAAGAACAGCGGCCTGTTCGGCGACCAGCCGTTCAGCGACTCGGAGAAGGCCCGCTTCCGGGCGCTGATGCAGGAGACCTACGACCAGTTCCTCGACAAGGCGCTGGCCGGCCGCGCCGCCGTGGGCAAGAAGATGAGTCGCGACGAGCTGGTCAAGCTGGCCGGCGGCCGGATCTACACCGGCCGGCAGGCGAAGGCGAACGGCCTGATCGACGAGGTCGGCACGCTGGAGGACGCCATCGCCGAGGCGGCCAAGTTGGGCGGGCTGCCCGCCGACAAGGAGCCGGAACTGCTCAGCTGCCGAAGTCGAAGAACTCGCTGGAGTCGCTGCTCGGCTCGGCGTTCGGCGGGCAGATGAGCCTCGACGCCAGGGCGTTCCAGATGGTGCCAGAGCTGGCCGCCAAGCTGAAGGGCGTGGACACGCTGCTCGGGCTGCGCAACGAGCCGGTGTGGGTGATCCTGCCGTTCCGGCTGGAGGTGAAGTGACAGGCGGTAACCGGCTCAGAGGCGAGAAGGGCGGCGGGGGTTGACCCCGCCGCCCTTCTCGTGGAAGTTCAAAGCCCTTCTCTTACGCCACCCGGACCGCCTTCGCTTGAGCTGCGCCACGCTGCCGCCACCACTCCAGGCAGCGCCGCAGCCCCGTCGGGATGTCAGTCGTCGGCCGGTAACCCAGGTCGGACTGGGCCCGGGAGATGTCCGCCTCGCTGTGCTGCACGTCGCCGGGCCTCGCCGCGGCGTGCGTCGGCGTGATCTTGGTCCCGAGCATGGCGTTGAGGTATTCCACCAGTTCCAACAGCGTCGTCCGCCGGCCGCAGGCCACGTTGTACACCCGCCCCGAGACGCCGGGCGCTCGGCCCGCAGCAGGTTAGCTGCGACGTCAGCGACGAAGGGTGAAGTCGCGCGAACTGCCGGCCGTCGCCGTAGATCACCGGCCGCTGGCCGGTGGTCAACGCCCTGGAGGAACAGCGGGATGACGGCCGCGTAGAAGGCTGTCCGGCGACTGGCGGCCCGAACACGTTGAAGTAGCGCAGCCGAACCGTCTCCAGCCGGTACACCTCGCTGAACGCGGCGGTATTGCTCGCCGGCCAGCTTCGCCACCGCGTAGGGCGACAGCAGCCCCGTCGGGTCGCCCTCGCCCTTGGGCAGCCGCCCTTGAGTTGCCGTAGGCGGCACGGACGACGCGGCGTAGACGACCCGCCGCACCCCGGCGTCGCGGGCCGCCAGCAGCACGTGGAGCGTGCCATCGACGCAGGCCCGGTGCGTCGCCAGCGGGTTGGCGACCTGCGCGGCACCGACGCCAACGCCGCACGGTGGTACACCACCTCGGCGCCCGCCGTCACCAGGCCGCCGTTTCGAGGTCCGTGATGTCGCCCTCGATCAACTCGATGCGGTGAGCCACGCCGTCGAGGTTGTCGCGGTCGCCGGTGCTGAAGTTGTCCAGCACGCGGACCCGGTGGCCCCGATTGAGCAGCGCCTCGACCAGGTGCGACCCGATGAACCCCGCCCCGCCGGTCACCAGACAGACAGCCATGTCTACACTCCTTCCCAGGCCCGACCGTGAGGGAGGGCGTATTGCTTCACGTCCTCCCTCACGGTCGGGCCTGGAATACCGCACCCTCAGGCCTTCACCACGCGCGCCCGCCCGGCGCAACCCGCCGTGGCGTTGCGCGTGTCCACCACCAGCTGGGCGTTGTCGAGGACCATGTCCCAGTCGAACCGCGAGTGGTCGGTCACGACCAGCACCGCGTCCTGCCGCTGGAGCAGAGCCGGCGTCAACGGCGTGCTGTCCATGCGCAGCCCCGGGTGGTGCCGCATCCGGGGCAGCGTCGGCACGTGGGGGTCGCTGTAGCTGACGACGGCCCCCCGGGCTTGCAGCGCCTCCATGATGGGGAACGCCGGCGACTCGCGCGGGTCATCGACGTCCCGCTTGTACGCCACGCCGAGGACGAGCACCCGGCTGCCCTTGACCGGCTTGCCGTCGTCGTTGAGCGCCTCGGCCAGCCGGTCGAGCACGAACTGCGGCATCGCCGTGTTGACCTCGCCGGCCAACTCGATGAACCGCGTGTTCAGCCCCAGCCGCCGCGCCGCCCACGTCAGGTAGAAGGGGTCGATGGGGATGCAGTGCCCGCCGAGGCCGGGGCCGGGGTAGAAGGCCTGGAAGCCGAACGGCTTGGTCTTCGCCGCCTCGATCACCTCCCACACGTCTATCCCCATCCGGGTGAACACGCCCTTCAGCTCGTTGACCAGGGCGATGTTCACGGCCCGGTAGGTGTTCTCCAGGATCTTGCACGCCTCGGCGACGCGGATGCTGGACACCGGGACGACGCCCTCGACGATCGGCTCGTACAGCGCGACCGCCAGCCGCTTGCTGGCCTCGTCGAGGCCGCCGACGACTTTGGGGATATTTCTAGTGGCATAATCGCGGTTGCCCGGGTCCTCGCGCTCCGGGCTGTAGGCGAGGAAGAAGTCCTTGCCGGCGACCAGCCCCGACTCTTCCAGCAGCGGCCGCAGCACCTCCTCGGTCGTGCCGGGGTAGGTGCTGCTTTCGAGGACCACGAGCTGCCCCTGCCGCAGGTGCGGCATCAGCGTGCGGCCGGTCGCCTCGATGTACGACAGGTCCGGCTCGCGGGCCGCGCCGAGCGGCGTCGGCACGCAGATGACGATGGCGTCGGCCTCGACGAACCGGGCGGGGTCGTCGGTCGGGTCGAACCGCCCGCTGGCGTTCAGCTCGGCGACGCGCTCGGGTTCGATGTGGCCGATGTAGCTCTCCCCGCGCCGCAGCCGCTCCACCTTATCCGAATCGACGTCGAAGCCGATGACGGCGTAGCCGCCCCAGGCGAACGTCTCCGCCAGCGGCAACCCGACGTAGCCCAGTCCGACGACGGCGACCCGCGCCGTCCGCGCCTCCAGCCGCTGCCGCAGCTTCTCCGCCAGAGGCGACCGGACCGCCTGCGCCCGTTTCGTGGTGCTCATGAGAGGACTCCTTCCCTCAGTAGCTGTCAGCTATCAGCCGTCAGCTATCAGCCAGACCTGTCTTGCTGACAGCTGACAGCTGACAGCTGACGGCTGCTTGTCAGCGAATCCCGTACTCATCGAGCAGGCGCCGTGCCGCGTCCTGCTCGACGGGGTGTAGTTGGGCCACCTGCAACCCCTTCTCCTTGGCCTGGCGCAGCACCTCGCGGGCCCTCGTGGTGTCGCGGTCGGCGTGGTGCGCCTTGGCCAGGTGGAACAGTCGCACCGGGGTCGGCTCCTCGGCGGAGGCCTCCCTCAGGTCGGCCAGCGCCCTCGCCGTGTCCCGCAGCGCCAGGTGGATCACCCCGCGCGTGTCGAGCAGGTCCGGCCGCCGGCCCATGCCGCTGACCGCCTTGTTGATGTGCTCCAGGGCGACGCCGGCCTCGCCGCTGCGGTGCGCCAAGAGCCACGCCAGGTTGTTCAGCGCCACGATGTTGTTCGGCTCGCGGCGGAGCACCTCACGGTAAGCGGCGGCGGCCTTGTCGTACTGGCCGCGCTTGTCGTGTAGGTCGGACAGGTGCAGCAATAGCGCGGTGCTGTCGGGCCGCTTGTCAATGGCCGACCGCAGGTGCCTCTCGACCCGCGCGACCTGCGCGTCGGTCGGGCTCATGACCCGCAGCAGGGACACGCTCACGCCGCCGACGACCTCCGGCGAGCACTTGCCCTCCTGCCAGGCCCGCTCGCACAACTCGTACGCCTCCTGGTAGCGCTTCTGCCGGCTCAGGCACGACAGCACCAGCAGTACCTCGTCGGGCCGCGCCCCCTCGCGGGAGGTGTGCCGCCGAATCAGCTGCAGGGCCTCCTCGCCCTTGCCGCGCGCCTCCAGGAGGCGCGCCCGCAGCTCGACCGAGGCGAAGGCGTTCGGCCCGGCCTCGCGCTGCCGCTCCAGTTCCTCGATCCAGCCGACGACCCGCTCCGCCTTGTCGAGGTCGGCCGGCACCTTCTGCTGGACGACCAGGCTCATCGCGTACTGGGCGAGGTACTGCGGCGTCCGCCGCTTCGGGTCGGCCAGCGCCTCCAGCATTTCCAGCGACTTGCGATATTCCCCCTCCTGCTCGTAGAGCAAGGCCAGCACGAACTCGTCGTCCGGCGTCAGGGCCTTGGACCGCTCCAGCTCCTTGAGCAGGTGGACGGCCCGCTCGCGGAACTGCCGCTGGCTCTGCGACGCCAGCACCCGCGCCTTGGCGCGGCGGTCCTCGGTGCTCTCGTCGTGAGGCTCCTCGGCCGGCAGCCGGCCGGCGGAGTCGAGCTTCAGCCCGACCAGCGCCAGCGCCTCGGTGAACCGCTCGTAGTCGGTCCCGGCCGCCAGCAGCATGGCCAGCGCCCGGCGGGCGTTCGCCGTCAGGGCCGCGTTGCCCCCCTTGAAGGCCCGCGCCTCGCTGACCAGCCGGCGCAGCAGCGGCTCGGCCTGCGGGCCGCGGTTGGCCGCCAGGTGGGCGTTCGCCACCGCCCACACCGTCTCGGCGTCGTTGGGGTTCTTCCTCAGCGCCTCCTCGTAGTAGGAAAGCGACTGTTTCGGCTCGCCGACCACGTCATAACACCGCGCCAGTGTCAGGGACGCCTTGTCGGCGGGCAACTTCTCCTTTGCCTTCGCGATGGCGGCGACGGCGTCGGCCTTGCGCTTGCTCGACGCCAGGAACTGCACCAGCGCCAGCCACGGCGCCGGCTCACCGGCCCCGGCCTCGACGGCCGCCAGCAACCGCTTCTCCGCCTCGCCGGTCTGGCCGGCCGAGCCGAGGACCCGGGCCATCCAAACCAGGTCCTGCGGGTCCTTCGTGTCCTCGCGCACCACCTGGCGCATCCGCTCGACGGCCTTCGCCGTGTTGTTGTCGCGCAGCTCGGCGACGACGGCCAGCTTGCCCAGGTCGGAGTTGTACAGCACCGACTGGTGCAGCTTCGCCAGTTGCACCTTCGCCTCGCCGTCGCGGCCGCGCTGCATCAAGAGGGCGATGAGGCGGCGGAGCACCGACGGGCTGTTCTCGCCCTGGTTGACGGCCTCCTGTAAGTCCTTGATCGCCTGCTCGGGGTTGCCCTGTAGCTCGGCGATCTCGGCGCGGGCGAGGAACGCCGGCGACCAGCCCGGCCGCTGCGCCAGCACCGAATCGACCTGCCGCCGCGCCTGCGCCAGCAGCTTGTCACGGTCCTCGCCGCCGGCGCCGCGCTTCGTCCGCCAGACGGTGTGCAGCGCCTGGCCGTAGAGGTAGTACGTGCCGGAACTCTGCTCGATGGCGCGGATGTCGTCGAGCGTCTTGAGCAGGCCGGCGTCGTCGTTCTCCTTCATCGCCAGGTCGAACAGCAACAACTGCAGCCGCAGGTCGGTGCGGTGCTTCGCCAGGCCGGTCATCGCCTGCCACAGCCGCCGCGCCTCCGCCTGGCCGCCGGCCCGGAACAGCAGGTCGGCGGCCCCGGTCAAGAGTCGGGCCTGGTCGTCCTCGCCGAACCGGGCCCGGTCGTCGGCCAGCTTGGCGATCTTGGCGGTGGCCGCCCGGCCCTCCTCGGCGAACAGCACCCGCGCCTCGGCCAGGCGCAGGCTCACCCGGTCGTCGAGCGCTCCCCGCGCCTCGCGGAGCAGCGCCCGCGCCCGGGCGGAATCCTTCTGGCGCAGGGCCAGATCAACCAGCGCGACCCAGTACTCGACCTCGGCCGGGGCCTTCTTCCTGGCCTTCTCGAGCACCTCCCGCGCGTCGGTGGGACGGCCCTGGCGGACGCGCAGCTCGGCCTCGGCGAGGGTCAGCTCGACGTTCGCCTCCGGCAGCGCCTCGCGGGCGGCGGTGAGGATCATCTCCAGCCGCTTCCAGTCCGGCGTCGGGCTCTGCGCCTGCCGCTGCGTCTCCAGCCGGGCGATGTCGATCCAGGCCCGGACGGGCACCCGCTTTTGCTTCATCACCACCTGGTACTGCGCCAGCGCGTTGTCCAGCTGCCCCTGCGACCACCGGGCCGCGGCCATGCCGAGCATGGCCGGCAGCGACTCCGGGTCGAACTCGAGGACGCGCTGGAACGCCTTGAACATCTGCGTCGGCTGCTCCAGCCGCTCGTAGCACTGGCCGAGGTACAGGTCGGCCTGGCAGGCCAGGTCGCGCTGGGAGGCCAGGTCGTTCCGCGCCCGCTCGAACAGCGCCGCCGCGTCACCCCAGCGCCGCTCGCAGACCAACAGCCGCGCCTGCATGTAGTCCGCCGCCGCCGGCATGTGCGACTTGCGCACCCGGGCGATCACCTCGGCGACCTCGCCCTTCAGCTTGCTGTCGTCCCGGGTGGGCAGGCGCTCTTCCTCCTCGCGCGCCCGCTGCAGGTCCAGGTCGTCGAGCATCAGGTTGCCCTTGTGCCAGAGGAGCTGGAACGCCGCCGCCTCGCCGGCCGGCGTCCGGTCCTTGGCCGTCAGCCCCTCGCCGCGCGACAGGTACTCCAGGGCCCGCCCGCGGTGCTCCTTCAGCCCCGCGCGGCGGTCCTCCGGCGAGCGCTTGGCGTCGTCGAACGCGGACCGACCGCGCAGCCGCTCCAGGTCGGCCGCGACCAGGAGCACATCGACCGACTCCGGCCGCCGCTTCAGGGCCTGGGTGACGTCCTCGGCCGCCGCCTCCAGCTCGACCTGGCCCTGGTTCGCCGTCTCGCTGATCCGCAGCAGGCTGAACTCGCGGCGGTAGCGCCAGCGGGCGAGGTACGGCTCGTGGCTCTCGGGGTTGGCGGCGACGAGCCGGTCGATCAGGGCGTCGGCCTCGTCCTGGGACTTCTTCCGGGCGACCGGGTCGGTCTCGTTCTGGCGGCGGAGCAGCGTGGCCAACTGCACCGAGGCGGTCCGCAGCCGCGGCGCGTGCCGGACGGCGAGCCGGTAGCAGGCGACCGCCTCGGCCGGCTTCTTCTCGAACTCCATCACCTGGCCCCACCAGCACTCCAGCTCGCCGCGGCCGGCGTCCTCCCGGGTCATGAACTCGGGCAGCGCCTTGCCGCTCTTCCGCGCCGCCTTGTCCTCGGCGGCCCACGCCTCAACGTCCTTGCACGGCAGCAGCTTCTCCAGGTGGTCGTGGGCCATCTTGAACTCGAACTGCTCCACCGCCACCCGGACCAGAAGCCGGCGCAGCTCCGGGTCGTCCCCCTGGCGGAGCAACTCGTCGAGCAGCTTCACCGACTTGCCGCGCGCCTTCGACCCGGGCGGGTAGGCGTCGCCGGCCCACAGCCGGGCCAGGTTGGCCTTCTCGGCGTTGTCCTTCGGGTTGAAGTCGAGGTAGCGCTGGAGGTACTGGGCGGACTTGGCCTTGTCGCCCTGCTCCTCGTGGCGGCGGGCCTGGAACAGCAGCGCCCGGCCGATGCGGTGGTACTGGAAGTAGTTCAGCGCGGCCACGCCGCCGACGGCCAGCACGACGCCGGCCAGCAGCAGCAGGAACACCTTGCCGTTGATCTTGCGCATCAGGGGTCCATCCGTGAGTTAGCGCTATCCCGTGCCGGGCGAGGCGCGCACGAAGGAAGCGGTCGGGGGAGGAAAGCGGGCGGGTCGGGCCGGCGGTCGAAGGGGGCGCTGGCGGCTCGCCTGCGGACGGTATCCGTCGGGAGGTGGGGAAGCCGGAATGGGGGGAGGTCGCCGTGCATCGAGGGAGCCGTGTCCGGGTGCTCGGGTCAGGGGCGGAGAAGAACCCCCGCCGCCCGGCCCTGGGGTCAGGGCCGGGCGGGAAGGTCTGTTGGTCAGCTGCGATACAGACGTTGTCGGGGCCCGGCCGGCGGCCGGGCGTGAGAAGTAACTCCCCCCGCGGGGAGGGGGGAGACGGACTGCCGAGACGAATCAGGCCGCGGCGACGCGGCCCTGCCGGCGCTTCCGCCACGCCGCGCCGCCGAGGCAGCTCAGCCCCAGCGCCGACAGCAGCATCGTGGACGGCTCGGGGGAGTCCCCTTCCGCCGGGCCCGCCCGTGAGATGGTCACGTGGGCCGCGAGGCTGCCCGCGTTGAGCTGGTCCGGCGGGCCGGGCGGCGTGTACGCCACCATCGACACCGTGAACGTGTACGAGCCCAGCGACACCGTCTGGGTGGCGTTCGGGCCGAACACGTTGCCGACGTTGGCACTCTCGGCCGAGAACGTGCCAGTGAGCTTGCCGTCGAACGTCATGCTCGTCGAGTACGGCGTGCCGTCGTCGATGGTCGAGAGGACCAACGTCAGCGCGTAGGCGCCGTTGGTCGAGAGGACGTCGGGCGCGGCCGCCGTGGCCGCGCTAAACACCCGCAGGTTCGTCGCGACGATGTCGGACGTCCCGACGGCGGCCTTGGTCGGCTCGTTGGTGAGCTGGACGTAGGCCGAGGCGCTGGTGTCGGAAATTACCGAGGGGCTGCCCGGCGAGAAGTTATACGTCCACTGGAGCTTCCCGGGCGTGATGGGCGCGGCCTGCGCGACGCCCCCGAGGAGGGCCAGCGCCGCCGCCGCGAGTTTCACCGTGAAGGAACGATTCATCGTGTGTGGGTCCTTTCCTGTCCGTGGTCCGATCCACACTGACCAACTATGGGCGATCACCACACGGGGTCGATGGGGTCGATCCGGGTGCGTTTCGAGCCGGTTGGGTTCCGCCATGAGGCCGCGCGTCCGTTGAGCAGCCGCCAGGGCGCGGGCGCCCCCCCGCCTATCGAAGGAGCGTAGTCTAAGCGCGGCCCCATTTCGTGTCAACCTGAGCCTCCACGCCGGCCGATGTCACAGGTTTGGCCCCTTCACCGGCGAGAAACGCCGGGGCGACCCGCGACTGGCTAAACACGAACTTCCCCGACGGGGCGGCCGCCAGCCCCGCAACCGGCTCGACGCCGGCCGTCGCGCCTTCCCCGAGGTGATCCCGGGTCGCCCGGTGCAGGTATTCGCCGTCGGCGACGGGGTCGAACCCGGGGCCGGGGACGACCTGGTAAACCACGTGGCCGGCGCGCTCCTGGAGGAGGCGCACCTGGCCCTGGCTCGGCCGGTGGGCGACTACTTTGGTGGCGTGGTACACCCCGGAGACGAGCCGGCCGTCGGCGCCGACGAGGAAGTCGGTGACGCGGCCGGCGACCTTCTCGAAGCGCGGCAGGTGGCGCCCGCAGGGACACGGGCCGGCGGCCCACGACGCCATGTCACCGATCCGGTAGCGGATCAGCGGCATCGCCGGGTTGAGCAGGTCGGTGACGAGGACGCTACCCACCTCGCCAGGGCGGGCCGGGCCGGCGGGCGTCTCCACCTCCACGTACAGCCCCTCGGCCATCACGTGCAGGCCCTGGTGGGCCTCGCACTCGCTGGCGATCACGCTGACCTCGCGGCAACCGTAGCGGTTGAAGACGCGGCAGCCGAACACGCGCTCGAGCAGGTCGCGGTCGTCGTCCTCCAGCACCTCGGCGGAGGTGACGAGGGAGGCGGGCCGGAACGGCTCCCGGCCGGTCGCTTCGAGCCAGCGGGCGAACAGCACGATGGACCGGGCGTAGGCCTGGATCACCTTCGGCCGGTGGCGCCCCATCGCGAGTCGGAATCGCTCCATGGCCCCCTCGGTCAGGCAGGCGGTGTCGAGCCACAGCGGCTCGCGGAGCAGCGACCCGTAGAGGCGGGCGCGGAGCCCCTCGCCGGGCCTGTCGCGCGGCGCCCCCCAGATGACGGCGGCGGCGTCGCCGACCTCCCAGCCGGCCCAGCGGTTGTGTCGCAACGTCGCGGCGGCGCGGGAGCACTTGCGGTCCCGGCAGAGGTAGAACGTGACCGGCGCCCCGGTCGAGCCGCCGGTCTGGTTGCGGATCAGGTCGCGCCCCGGCCAGCCGCGCGCGACCATGTCGGCGCCCTCCTGCTGGATGTCGCGCTTCTCCAGCGCCGGCAGCGCGCGCAGGTCGTCGGGCGACCGCAGGTCCCCGGGTCGGACACCGGCCTTCTCGAACGACCGCCGGTAGTACGGACAGCGGTCATAGGCGTGGGTCAGGACCGCGCCAGCCGCGACCATTGCATGCCGCGTAGCTCGTCGGCGGAGAGGTGCTGCGTGGAGTCGAACTCGCGCAGGTAGCGTAGCGTCGCCATTG
Organism: Gemmataceae bacterium; assembly: GCA_046350195.1. Classification (GTDB taxonomy): domain Bacteria; phylum Planctomycetota; class Planctomycetia; order Gemmatales; family Gemmataceae; genus CALDUY01. Next base: position 66,432 of record JAXMAW010000012.1, on the reverse strand, counting down.
CCGCCGCCACAGCGACAGCGGGAAGGTGACGTGGCGCACCATCTGGGTGTATAGCGACATGGTGGACCTTCCTTGTGCGAAGAGCCGGCGGGTTCACCCCGCCGGGACGAGCCCGGCGGCCCGCCGGGCCGACGGGCGCTGCGGCGCTGCTCGATGAACAGCCGGTGCCAGGCGTCGTAGACCAGCGAGCTGTGGGGGAACCACGTCGTGCCGCTCCACCCGAAGCCCAGCGTGGCGGGGTCGAGGAACGGGTGGTCGCCGACGCGGCTCGACCAGCGGCCGGGTTGGCCGCCCGGTGCCAGCCACTCGAAGATCGGCTGGCCGAAGCCGAGCTTCACCCGCGTCGCCAGCCCCGCCGGCGCCCCGCCGCGCCAGGGCGCGCTTGAGCAGATCCTTCGGCCGGCGGAAGCGGAAGCGGACCTCGGCCGGCAGGTTGAGGGCCAGCCGGAGCATGCGCGAGTCGAGGAACGGGCACAGCAGGTCGGCGCCGGCCCGGTGGAACAGCGTCGCCCACAGTCCGGCGCTGTCCACCGCCTCACCGAGGAAGCCGACGGCGTGCATGCGCGCCAGCGGGTCGCGCGGCACGTCGAGGCGGTCGAGAAGCGCCCGCCGCTCCTCGGCGGCGCGGAGCACGGAGTCGCGGCCGAAGCACGCCTCGACCGCGGGCCAGTCGGCGAACGCGGCGACGCGGTTGACCGGGTGGTCGAGCCAGCCCCAGTCGGTCAGCCGGTCGGCGAACCGGCAGGTGTGGGCCAGAGGGCCCCAGCCGACGGCCTGGGCGAACGCCGCGCCGAGGCCGCGCAGGGGCTTGCAGGGCAACAGCCGCCGCATGGTGCGGGCGTTGTGGACCTGGTTGGCCAGCCCGAGTCCGAAAGGCTGTCGGCCCCTCGCCGCAGAGCCCGGCCCGGACTCCGTCGTCGCGCATCGCCCGCGCCAGGTGGCCGAAGTAGGCGCTCTGGACGTGATTGAGCGGCTCCGCCGTCGTCGCCAGCGCGTCGAGGAGGTAGGTTTCGTACCGCTCGTCGGCCGGGACCAGCTTGTGCCGCGTGCCGAGCATCTGGCAGGCGGACAGGGCGTAGTCGCTGTCCGGCCAGGTGTGTGGGTGATCGACGCTGACGGAGTAACTCGCCGGCAGCCGGCCTTCCGGATGAATCGCCCCATTCCAGACCGCTTGAATGTACGAGCTATCGACCCCGCCGGAGAGCAGGTTCGCCGCCCCCGGGTGCAGGGCGTGGGCGTCGGCCAGCACGGCCGACATCACCGCCTCCAGACGGTCAAGCGCGTCGGCTTCCGTGACCGGGGCGGTGGTCAGGCTGGCGAACGTGTGGCGCTGCCGGCGCGTCAGGCCGCGGCGGTCCCAGGTCAGTTCCTCGCCAGGCAGCAGGCGGTAGAAGTCGGCCAGCAGCGTGTCGCGGCCGGGCACGCAGCGGAAGAGGAAGAACGACGGCAGCGCCTCGCGGTTGGCGGCCAGGCCGCGCCCCGCCAACCCGGCCAGTTCGGCGAGGTTGCCGGCGAAGAGGAGCCCCTGCGGACCGGCGTGGTAGTAGGTGAACCCCGAGCCGATCAGGTTGCGGTAGAGGACGACTCGCTCGGCCTGGCTGTCGCACAGCGCGACGGTGAAGCTGCCGTCCAGGCCGTCCACGTCGAGTTCGCCGTGCTCCAGGTAGTGGCAGCGCAGCTCCTCGGCGACCCGCTCCAGGTCGAGCGGCCCGGACGAACCGCACGGCCTGGCGTAGCCGCGCAGCAGCAGCGCCAGGCCGTCCCAGGTGAACAGCCGACTTGAGGCGGGCGCGCCGCGCAGGAACAGCTCGGCCCGATCGCCGACCCAGCCCCAGTCCTCGCCGATCGCGTCGGCCGGCGGGGCGTGCCCGGCCCGCTCGCCGCGCTTCCAGATGCCGCCGAGGAAACTCTGGCTGTCCATCCCGGGGTCCTCCGTAACCATGAGCGATCTCGAATAGAGATATTAGGCGACCGACCCTTCCGCCCCGCGCCGCCGCAGGCGCGACAGCGCCAGCCGCCTCAGGTCGTTCAGGTAGCCCTTCTCGTCGGCCGCGACGAGGTTGGCGTGCCAGGCGAGCACAGGCGCCGCCAGCAGCAGGGCCGCCTTCGCGGCGACGGCCCAACCCCAGGCCGGTAGCGGCCAACCGGCCGCCCCCAGCGCCGCGGTCAGGCCGCACAGCAGCGCCAGGCGGCGCCACTCGTAGCGGACCGGGAAGATCCGCTGCGTCGCGAGGTAGGTGGCCGGGGCGAGGAACGCGAAGCCGCCGAGGGTGGCGACGGCCGCCCCAGCCGTGCCCAGGGGCGGGATCAGGGCGGCGTACAGCACCAGCATGACGGCGGTCGCGGCCGCGGTGACCATGAGCTTCACGTTGGTCCGCCGGCGGAGGAAGAACGCGGCGTCCATGAGCGTCGTCGCCGCCTGCAACCCGCACGCCAGCACAATCGGGGGGACGACGGCGGCCGCCCCCGCGTAGCCGGCCCCGCCGAGGACGCCGATGACCTCCGGCGCGAACAGGCACACGCCCAGGCCCGCCCACAGGTAGGCGGCGAGGATGCGCGTGAAGGCGCGGCCGAAGAGCGAGGGCGCGTCGGGGCCCTCCGCGGCGGCGTACATGCGCGAACTCCACACCATGTACAGCGGCACCAGGCTGAACAGGCGGACGACCATCGCCAGCTTGTACCCCCGCGCGTAGGTGCCGATCTCGGCGCTGGTGGAGTAGGCGCGGAGGAAGAAGCGGTCGCCGTTGTGCAGCACGAAGAAGCACGCCCCGCTGGGAAGCAGCGGCAGGGCGAACGCCACCATCGCCCGCAGGTGCGACACCGACGGCCAGGCGATGCCCCGGGCCAGCTCGCGGGCCGACAGCCCCAGGCCGAAGACGACCCCGGTGATCGCCGTCGCCGCCAGCGCCCCCGGCACGCCCCAGCGCAGCCCGCGGACCAGGAGGATGCACAACCCCACCCGCACCAGGAACTGGGCGACGACGACCACGACGTAGGTGCCCGACTCGACCCGCGCCTGGATCAGCGTGAGTGGCAGCAGGCTGAACGGCTCCAGGAGAATGCCGACGACGGCGAGGTGCAGCGCCAGCGGCGGGAGGTCGCCGCCGCTCAGCCAGGGCGTCAGCGCGGCGGCCGCGGCGCCGCCGGCGAGGTCCGGCGGCGACGATGAGCGTAGGCGCTGGCCACGACGCGGCGGCGGTCGATCTCGTCGTCGGCCTGCTGGTAGAACGTGAACAGCGCCCTGACGGAACCCGCCCAGCAGCAGCAGCGCCGCGGCCGTCTCGGCGAGTCGGCCGGCGATCTCGAGGACGCCGTAGTCGGCCGGCGTCAGGCAGCGCAGGTAGATCGGCAGCAGGAAGAACCCGCCCGCCTGGACGAGGACGTTGGCCAGGCCGTAGGTCGCCGCGTGCTTGAGGAACGATCGGTCCATGACCCCTCGCGGTTATCCCGCCACCTGCAACGCCGGGGCGCCGGGACGCGCCTGGGGATACTGGTAAGCGTGTTCCCGGGCGACCTCGACGCGCCGGCGAAGGCAGTGAACCGCGATGGCGCTGAACGCCGCCAGCCACTGCCAGTTGTAACGGAACAGGTTGTGCCCGGCCCAGCCCATGAGGAGCATCAGCAGGACGTTGATGGTGACGGCCCGCGACAGTTGGTAGGCGAAGTCGTTGGCCGAGGCGTCCCCGGCGGCGAGCCGGCGCGTCTCGCGCCAGTTGAGCCAGAAGCAGAGCACCAGCAGCAGCAGGGCGGCGGCCCCGAGCGCCCCCAGTTCCGAAAGCACCTGCCCGTAGAGGTTGTGCGCCTGGCCCCCGCGGTTGGTCGCGTAGGCGAACCCCGACGGGCCGTGGCCCAGCAGCGGCGACTGCTGCCAGACGTAGATGCCCCAGATGAAGCCGTCGAGGCGGCCCTCGGCCGAGGTCTGGGCGTTGGCCGGGCCGCGCGAGGAATCGACGAGGGTCAGGTAGCGATTCTGCAAGTCCTCCGGCAGGGCGACGCTGAGCACCAGGAACGCGACGGCGGACAACAAGCCGCCCAGCAGCACCGCCTGCGCCTTCCGTTTCGCCGACACCAGGTAGAGCATCACGCCGAGCAGGACGGTGCCCATGAACCCGGCCCGCGAGCCGGTCAGCAGGATGCAGAGGATCGCCAGCGAGACGTAGCCGAGGATCAGCCACCGCGGCAGGCGGCGCGGCCGCTCGTTCCAGAATGGCAGCGTCATCGGCAGGGCGTACAGCAGCGTGGAGGCGAAGAAGTTCGGGTCGCCGAACGTCACGTCCACGCCGATCATCCGCCGGGTGCCCTGGCGGTACTGGTAGCGGCCGCAGAGGTATTCGTAAAACGAGTGGGCCATGTACAACCCGACCGCGCCCAGGAACAGCAGCACGAGCAACCGCAGGCTCCTTTCGTCCCGGACGGCGGTGACGACCAGGAGGTAGAAGACGGCCACCTTGCAGAAGTTATCGACGACCTCGGTCGGCCCCGGCTTGCTCGCGTACGGGCTGACCACCCAGGACGTGAGCAGGACCGTGGCGAAGAAGGCCAGCGCGGCGTGGATGCGGTTGGCCGTCACCCCCTTGCCGGGCGAGACGAGCCAGGCCAGGATCATGGCCAGCATGTAGCCGCGCTCGAACTGGAGCATGCCCAGCGCCGGCCAGACCTCGAACGGCCGGTGGACGTAGAGCCACATGTACCCGCCCAATAGCCATACCATGCGTCTACCTACCCGCGAAGGAGAAGGAAACGGCCGGCCGCGACCGCTCGGCGGACACCGCGTCATACAGCTCGACGAGGCGGAGGGCGGAGCGGCGGACGTCGAACCGCTCGCGCGCCACCGGGGCGTAGGCGGCGGCGGCGGCGTACCAGGGCGCCGCCAGCGCCCCACGCAAGCCGGTCTCCAGCGCGGCGACGCAGCCGGTCTGAACCGTCCGCGACGGCGAGCCGCGCAGCACCTCGCGCAGGCCGGGGCAGTCGGAGCCGAGGACCGGCACGCCGGCGCACATCGCCTCCATCGACAGCAGCGACGACGCCTCCCACAGCGACGGCACCGCGACGAGGTCGAGCTGGTCCAGCACCGGCCGCACGTCCGGCACGAAGTCGCGGAGGGTGACGAACGGCGCCAGCCCGCGCTCCTCGGCGCGCCGGGCGTACTCGCGGCGGTAGTCGCCGGAGCCGAAGGCGACGAGGTGGAACCTTGGCACGCCGCCGAACTTCGCCAGCCGCTCCGCCGCGTCCAGCAGGACGGGGAAGCCCTTCTCCGGCATGAGCCGCCCCAGGAAGCCGACCAGCGTCGTCTCGTCGTCCAGGCCGAGCTGCTCACGGAGCGAAGGGGCTTTCGGGAGGGAGTTTCCCCGCAAATCGCCCCGTGTCGATTCCGTTGGGGATGGTGTGGACGCGGTCCACCCGGCGGCGCAGGCCGGGAAGTGGCGCAGGACGTTGGCTCGCAGGTCGTCGCTGACGCAGACGATCGCCGTGGCCCGGGCCAGGGCCTGGCCGAGCAGCCACCGCTTGCCGGGGCCGACGAGGCCGCCGAACTGGGCTTCGCGCAGCGCTCGTGCAGCGTCACGACCAGCGGCACGCCGGTGCCGAGGCAGGCGAGGCTGGCGTGGGCGGCGGCGGTCATGCCGTGGGCGTGGACGAGGGCGTAATCACCGGCGGTCACCAGGGGGTGGAGGGCGCGCCCTGCGCGCGCAGGCTCGGCCCCGCACCGGGACCGGGACGAACTCCGCCGGGCAGGGTTTCGCGCAGCGGAGAGCAGGGTCGTCGTCGGGTACGACGACGGTGCAGCGGCGGCCGGCCTCGACCAGGGCTGGGTGGTTGTAGCCCAGGTGGGTGCGGATGCCGCCGACGGGCCAGCGGGCCGCGATCAGGACGTCAGGCGGCGACGACTTCGGCATCGCGCGGCTCCTCCAGGGGGCGGGCGTCCGGCCGGTGACCAGGTCGTACACGGCCCGCATGGTCCGCTCGGTCGTGAACCAGGCGGCGCGGTGTGGGCACGCTGGCCCATGCGACGGGCGGCGGCCGGGTGGTCGAGCACCCAGCGGACGGCGCGTCGCAGACCTTCCGGGTCTGCGTAGTCCACGATCAGTCCGTCCTCGCCGTCGCGGATCAGGTCGGCCGCCCACCTTCGGCCGACGGCGATGGTCGGCTTACCCATGAACATCGCGTTCAGCGCCGTCTGCTGCCCGCCGGAGTGGAGCAGTCCCGGACGCATCGGCACGACGACGAGCCGCGCGCCGCCATCGCCTGGCGGAACCCGGCCACGCTCGTCCCCTCGACGCGGACGTGGGGGGATCGGACGCCGGCAAGCTGCTCCGGCCGCGTCGTCGCGATCCAGGTCGGGGCGTTCAGGTCGCGGACGGCCTCGAGGAGCGTGGGGTAGTCGCGGTCATAGTTGCCGCCGGCGAACAGGTAGCCGTCGTCGCGGACCTCGTAGCTGTAGTCGCTCAGCGTCGTGTGGAACGGGACGTACTCCAGCTTCTCCGGCGGCAGGTCGAAGGCGCGGGCGTAGTCCTCGACCTCGTGGCTGGCCCAGACGACGAAGCGGCGGACCGACCGCGCCGCCAGCCGCAGCCGCAACCCCTTCAGCCACGTCTTCCAGCCGCGAGGGCGACTCGTACCAGTTGCAGTCGATCATGACGTGCGGCCTGCGGCCCCAAGGCACCAGCGCTGGAGCCAGGCGAACAGGATGCCGCTGGCCCCGCCGTCGGTGACGACGCCACGGGCCGCCGACCGCCGCGCAGCGAACAGCCGCAGCGCGGCGAGGGAGCCGGTCAGGTCGTGGGCCAGGCCGGGGCCGACGAGCCGGCACAGCCAGCGCGGCGGGTGGGTGGGGCCGACGCAGGTCGTGTGGTCGCCCCAGAACCGGCCGGGCTTGCCGGGGACATCGGTGAGCACGTCAAGGTTGTCGGACATGGCCCCCTCGTTCGGCGCCGTGGACCAGGCGGGTGTAGAACTCCTCGAACCGCCGCACCATGGCGGTCCGGCTGTACCGCTCGGCGGCGCGGCGGCGGGCGCTGTCGCCGAGCCGCCGGGCGAGGGCGCGGTCGGTCAGCAGGTGGCGGATGGCAGCGGCCAGGGCGTCGGCGTCGCCGGGCGGCACGAGCAGCCCGTCGACGCCGTTGCGGATCAACTCGGGCGTCGCGCCGGTGGCGGTGGCGACGAGCGGCCGTGCGGCGGCCATGTGCTCCAGCACGGCGTTCGACATCCCCTCGGCACGCGAGGGCAATACGGCCACGTCGAGGCCGGCCAGGAAGCCGGGGATGTCGCCCCGCGCGCCGGGAAGGCGGAAGCGGTCTTGAATGCCACCTTCGCGGATCTGATTTTGTAACGCCTCACGTTGGTCGCCCTCGCCGGCCACCTCGAACGTGACGCCGGGCAGCCTGGCGGCGGCGGCGACGAGGACGTCGATCCCCTTGACGGGGCGCAGGTTGGCGACGGCTCCGACGCGGGCGGCCCCGTCGCCAGCCGGCGGGACGGCCAGGAATCGCTCCAGATCGACGCCGTTCTCCAGCACCCAGACGCGGTCCGCAGGCGGCCTCTCGTCGGCCAGCAGCGCGTCCCGGGCGGCCGCGCAGTTGGCGACGGTCGCGGTCGTCAGGACGTTGAGCGACCGGCCGAGTCGGCGGTGTAAGGGGGTCAGCCAGTGGCCGATGTTGTTGCGCGTCCGGACCCGGTGGCGCACGCCGGCCAGCCACGCCGCGGGCACGCCGAAGTAGCTCGCGTCGGGGAAGTACGTCTGCACGACGTCGATGCGCTCGCGCCAGAGGAAGTGGAGGAAGCGGGCCGCCCGCAGGGCGGTGCGCGGGCTTCGCAGCGAGCCGACCCCGAGCCGCAGCACCGGGCACTCGTCTGGCTCCAGGGCCCGTGACGCCGGGCTGTCACCGCGAAGCAGCGCTAGATAAGGGGCCACCCGCGAGCGGTCGAGGCGGCGGATCAGCGCGAGCAGCTGCGTCTCCGTCCCGGCGGTCGCCAGCTCGTCGATCAGGAAGCACACGCGCACCGGCCTCAGCGCTCGCATGTCGGCTCCGCGGGGATCTGGTTCGGCTCAGAGGCTGGGGCCGAAGGCGACCCCGCGGCCGGTACCAGCCGGTCAAACAGGGCGAGGTACGCCTCGGCCTGGGCGGGGAAGGTGAACGACTCCAGCACGCGCTGCCGGCCGTGGAAGCCCATGTCGCTCATCCGGTCCTGGCACTCGATCGCCTCCAGGATGCGGCTGGCCAGCGCGTCTGGGTCGCCGGGCGGTACCAGCAGGCCGCTCTGCCCCTCCTCGACCACCTCGGGCGTGCCGCCGACCGCCGTCGCCACGACCGGCACCCCGGCGGCGCACGCCTCCAGCACGACGTTCGGCAACCCCTCGGTGTAGGACGGCAGCACGAACAGGTCCAGCTGCGGCAGGAAGCGGTCGAGGTCGTTGCGGAAGCCGGCCAGGACGACCGAGTTGGTCAGCCCCTGCATCAGGATCTGCTGCTGGAGCACCTGCCTCATCGCCCCGTGGCCGAAGATGACGAAGCCGGCGTCCGGCTGCGCCTCGACCACCCGGGCGGCGGCGGCGATGAAGACTTCGAAGCCCTTCTCCGGGCTCAGGCGCCCCGCCGTCGCGATCAGGTGCGACCTCGGCCCGCGGAACAGCCTCTCCAGCTTCGCGCGGTAGCGCGGGTCGGGATCGACGAACCGCTCCGGGTCGATGGCGTTGTGGATGACCGTCAGCCGCTCCGGCCTCGCGCCGGCGCGGCGGCACTTGTCGGCCTGGGCCCCCGACACGGCGACGACGTGGTCCATGAACCGCAGGTGGAACCGGTCCAGCCGCTCGTAAAGGCAGACGCGCCAGCTCTCCGCCGTCCAGCCGCGCGAGACGGCGACCGCCGGGACGCTTGCCCGCCGCGCGGCGGCCCGGCCGAGCAGGTTCGCCTTGTAGCCGTGACACAACAGGACGTGGGCGCCCAGCCTTTGGAGCAGCGCGGCGATCTCGGCGATCGACCGGCGGAAGTGCGGCGTGTCGTGCTCCAGGGCGAAGGCGTCACAGCCCTGCTGCCTCGCCGCGGACAGGAAGGAGCGGCAGCGGCCGTCCTCGGGGAACGAGACGAAGGTCGAGCGCACCTCCTCGGGCAGGGCGCGGGCCAGGCCGAGCATCTGCCGCTCCGGGCCGCCGTGGAACGTCGAGGCGGTGAGGTGGACGAGGTTCATCAGCGAGGGCCTCCAGGGCAAGTGACGGCCGACCACAGCCGCTCCAGCCGGTCCGCGAGTGATTCCCAGTCGTAGCGTTCGAGGACGACGCGGCGGCCGGCGTCGGCGCGGGCGGCCGCGCCCGCGCGGGTCGCGGAGGGTGTCGAGGACGGCGTCCGCCAGGCCGTCGATGTCCTCGACCGTGGTGAGGTGGTCATCCCCCAGGTGCAGCCCCTCGGCGCCGACCTCCGTCGAGACGACCGGGGTGCCGCTGGCCAGCGCCTCCAGGATCTTCAGCCGCGAGCCGCCGCCGATGCGCAGCGGCACGACGAGCAGGGTCGATCGCGCCAGGAACGGCCGCACGTCGGGGACGTCGGCGTGGACCTCGACGCCGGTCTGGCTCACACGGCGGAGCCAGTCGGGCGGGTTGCGGCCGACCAGCAGCAGCTTCGCGTCGGGAACTTGTGACCGCACGGCGGGGAAGACGCGGTCGAGCAGCTGGGCGACGCCGTCGAGGTTCGGCCGCCACTCGAGGCTGCCCAGGAACAGGAGCGTCGCCGGCTCGCGCGGCTGGCCGGTGGGGCGGAAGTAGTCGGTATCCACGCCGTTATCGACCACATCGACGCGCTCGACGCCCAGGTCGTCCCGGAAGCGGGCGGCGTCGAGGTCGCTCACGGCGACGGTCAGGTCGGCCCGGCCGAGCGCCTCGCGCTCGAAGCGGAGGAACTTCTGCCACTGGCGGGCGATGTACCAGCGCTTCAGCGGGCTCGTCTCCGTCTCGTGGTACCGCTGCCAGATGACCGACTCGACGTTGTGCGCCATCACGACGCGGCGTCCGGCCACGGCCCGGAGGGCGTGGGCGTACGGCGTCCACTCGCAGTGCCACAGGTCGATCGGCTCCGACCGGGCCAGGTCGCGGAGGGCTTCGATCAAGCTCGGGCTGGTGTGGGACGTCACCGAGTAAGGCAGCGGCGACAGCAGGTTGGCGGCGAGGCGGGCGTAGAAGCGGACGCCCGACTTCGGCGGCACCGGGCGGTCCACCACCAGGGTGCGAATGCCTAGCGCGGCGAAGTGCTCGACGGCGCGGTAGGCCTCGTCCTCGTCGGCGTTGCGGTGACAGACGTAGGTCAGCCGGTGCCGCCGGGCCAGCCGCTCGATCAGGCCCATCGTGCGGATGCGCTTGCCGGACGTCAGCGGGTACGGCAACTCCTCGTCCACGATCGCGACGTTGAGCTTGCGCCGTGCCGTCGCGGCGGGGGGCGGGGCCAGGGTCGTACTGGGTGCGGTCGCCATGTCGTCTCCGTACTTGTCAGGCGGCCCGGCGCTGCGGGGCTGGCTCCGCGTGGCCCGCGGTGCCGGGGAAGGCCAGCACCGCGGGCGCGGCCGGCTCGGGTCGGCCGCCGCTGACGCTCCCGTCGTTGGGGGTGACGGCCTCGCGCAACAGGCCCCAGCCGGCGCCCAGGTGCACGGTGGCGAACACCAGCGGGCACCAGGCGGCGAGGCGCGGCTCGCGCTCGCGGGCGGCGATCGCCAGGCTAAATCCGAGCACGAGCAGGGCGTAGGCGGCGACGGCGCCGAGGTACACCAGCCCCAGCGCGCTGAGCAGGCACGCCAGCGCCGGGCCGGCGAGCAATCCGGCGACGAACGCGCCGGGGACGAGGCTCGCCGGCGAGAACGTGTCGGGGTGCTTGCGCAGCAGCCGCACGCGGCCCCGGCCGTAGCGGACCATCTGGCGGAACAGGCCGGCCAGGCTGTCGCGCGGGTGGTAGCGCACGGCGACGCGCGGGGTGAACCAGCAGCGGAGGTTCGCCCGCCGTAGCCGGTGGTTGAACTCGACGTCCTCGCAGGCGTCGAACGCCTCGTCGAACCAGCCGACGCGGTCGAACACCTCGCGGCGGTAGGCGACGGCGACGCTGTCCGGCGCGACGAACCCCTCGCGGTCGGAGTAGATGTGCGACGCCGGGTGGTGACCCAGTCGCGACGAGCGGGCCGCGGCGATGGCCCGCTGTAGCGGGGTGGCGCCGGTGACGTCGAGCGGCTGCGGCCGGCCGACGCAGTCGGCGCCGGTGGCGAAGGCGTCGGCGAGGTCGGCCAGGTAGCGGCGGTTGCGGATCTCGCAGTGCCCGTCGATCAGCAACACGACCTCGCCCCGGGCGGCGCGGGCGGCGACGTTCCGGCCCGCGCTGGACCAGCCGCCCGGGTTGTCCAGCAGCCGCAGGTTGGGCCGCCCCCGGGCCAGCCGCAGCACGATGGCCCGGGTGTCGTCGGTCGAGCCGCCGTCGGCGACGAGGACCTCGTACCGCTCGGCGGGGTAGTCCTGGGCGAACAGTTGTGTCAGCGTCGCGGCGATGAACGGGGCCTCGTTGCGGACCGGACCGATGATGGAGATCAAGGGGAGCTTGGTGGCCGCGGGCGACGCCCGTTCCAGCAGTAGAGCGGTCATCGTCGTGTCCCTCCCAACCGTCAGCTCAAAGCCCCTGCGCCCCACGTCGGCGGGGGGAGCGGGGGTGGAAGAGGCGTCACGCGCTCATTCGGGCGCGCGGGGCGGCGGTTGCTTCGGGGACGAGGTCACGCATCGACCTTTCGATCTCCCAGCTGGTCGGCAGGCCGACCAGCCGCGAGGTCACGCGGAACGGGATCGCCAGGGCGTACAGCCCGGTGCAGAGCATCAGGCGCAGGTCGAGCCAGGGGGTCAGCTCGCGGATGTAGAACAGGTCGTGGGCCAGCTTGCGGCGGACGCTCTCGATGTCGCTGTCGGGCGGCAGCAGCACCTGGGCCAGGCCGGTCACGCCGGGCCGGACGTTGAGCCGCTGCCGGTAGGCCCCCAGTTCCTTCTCCAGCTGCGGCACGAACTCGGGGCGCTCGGGGCGCGGGCCGATCAGGCTCATCTCGCCGCGGAGCACGTTGAGCAGCTGCGGCAGCTCGTCGAGGTGGGACGCCCGGAGGAACCAGCCGACCGGGGTCACCCGCGGGTCGCCGGGCAGCGACCAGCGCGGGCCGCTCACCGCCTCGCAGTTGTGCCGCATCGTCCGCAGCTTGACGATCGTGAACGGCTTGCCCCCCTGGCCCAGGCGCTTCTGGGTGTAGAACGCGGGCCCCTTCGAGGTGAGCTTGACGAGCAGCGCGGCCAGCAGGATGACGGGCACCGCCGGCAGCGCCAGCAGGCAGGCGACGACGAGGTCGATGGCGGCCTTGACGTGGGCGTACCAGCCGTGCCGCAAAGGTCGCACGGGGGCGCGGCCGGCGGACGGGCTTTCGCGCCAAAGGCGGGGCGACGGCGCGGGGTCGAGTTGCAACTCCGCCAGGGCGGGGTTGAATTGGGTTGCCACGGTTTCGCCTCCTTGCGGGGGGAAGTGTCCCTTGTCCGTTCCGGGCCCCAGGCGCGTCACCCGTCTTTGGGGAACAGCGCCCGGTCGAGGGCGGGGACGAGCGCGTTGAGAAAGGCGACGCACGGCTCGTCCTTGTCCTTGCCGGCATTCGTTGACGGCTCGTTCAGGTCGCGCAGCACGTAGAGCTTGTGCAGCACGGGGTAGCGGTAGCGGGAGAACTCGCGGCGGGCGTCGCCGGACGCGGTCCAGCCGTCGCCGCCGTTCCAGGCCCAGTAGATGCGCACCTTCGTCTCGTCGGTGGCGCGGGTGCGCGTCGCATCAGACGTCCAGAACCGGGCCGGGCCGCCCGGCGTGTCCAGCTCGACCGGCGCGCGCTTGCCGACGACGTAGCCGGCGGCCCCGTAGCACGCCTCGGGGGTGTGCGTCGCCACCGGGCCGGGCCGGCCGTTGACGATCGCCACGGCGACGGTCGCGCCGGTGCGGACGTTGTGGTAGCGCCGCTGGGCGTGGCCGGTCACGCCGGCGCCGACCTGGTTCGGCTTCACCTCGATCTCGCTGCCCTCCCAGTCGCCGATGCGGGTGGGGATGTCGGCCAGGCGGGCGGCGGCGTCGGTCAGGCGGGCGTCGCCGACCCAGCGGTCGGTCCAGAAGCCGTGGACGACGCCGGCGGCGACCAGGGCGAGCGAGGCGGCGACGGAGTAGATCCAGCGGGTCATGGTCGAGGTCCTTCTCCTGGGTGGAGTAAGCTGTGCGACTTCCTTGTCACAGACGGTCACGCCACGGCGGCCGGGGCGGCGGCGCTGGTGTACACCTCCTCGGGGTCGGTGCCGTTGACCACCGCGCCGATGACGCGGATGCCGACGGCGGTCAGCTGCTGGCTGGCGGCGTAGACGCGCGGCATCTCGCTGACCTCGCGGAGCACCGACAGCAGCACGGCATCGGCCTGCCGGCCGATCAAGAGCGAGTCGGTCGCCGCCAGCACCGGGTGCGAATCGACCACGATGAAGTCGAACTCGTCGGCTAGGCGGTCGAACACACCCTCCAGCCCGTCGCGCGACAGCGCCAGCAGCACCTCGCGGTCCCACTGGCCGGCCGTCATCAGCCACAGGTTTTCCTGGGCCGACTCGACGGCGGCCTCGGCCATCTCGACCTCGCCCAGCAGCACCTCGCTGAACCCGGGCTGCGGCGGCACCTCGAACAGCTCGTGGACCGCCGGCCGGCGCAGGTCCCCGTCCAGCAGCAGCGTCTTGCGGCCGGCCCGGGCCAGGCTGGTGGCCAGGGCGGCGGCCAGGGTCGTCTTGCCCTCGCCGGGCGCGGCGCTGGTGACCATGACGACGCGCGTCGAGCGGGTGTTGGCCTCGTGCAACAGCCGGGTGCGGATGGCGTCGATCGACTCCATCACCGGGGTGCCCTCGAGGTCGCTCTCGCCGGCGGGGTTGACCAGCTGCCGCTCCAGGTGCCGCACGGCCGGCACGGCCCCGACGACGCGGATGCCCAGGCCGCGGCTGATCTCGCCGGCGGCGCGGACGCGGCGCTTGCGGAACTCCAGCCACGCCAGCCCGAGGCTGACGGTGGCGAACACGGCGACCGGCGCGGCGGCGGCGGCGAGGATCTGCTTCTTGTTGTCGCGCTTCATCAGCTCGGCGTCCTGGAACTTGCTGATGCGGTTGGCCGCCTGTAGCTCGACCCGCTCCTGGTCGAGCCGCCGGAGGATCTCCTGGCTGTTCTGGTCCTCGCTCTTGATCTCGGCGGCGAGGTGCTCGTACTCGGAGGCGAGCACCGGCGTCTTGGCCGCCTCCTTGCTCAGCCGGTCAATGTCCTTGCGCAGCCCCTCCTCCATGGTCACCAACGAGTCCACCTGCTTCTTGAGGTGGTCGCGCAGGATCTTCGGGTCCTCCACGTACTGCGGCGTGCCGGAGTTGGCGCCGGGGATGGCGGCCCGGGCGAGGGCCTTCTTGACGCGCTCGGCGAGGTCGGCCCGGCGCTTGGCCAGCAGCCCGCGGGCCGTCTCGGCCCGGCGGCGGAGGGCCTTCACCTCGAAGTAGTTCGCCCCGTACCCCTTGCTCCGCAGCTCCTCCACCTCCACCTCGTAGGCGTCGATGCGGGCCCGGATCTGCTTGCTCTCGGGGTCCCTCTCGGCGGCCTCATCCAGCGCCTCCTCGAACGCCGGGCTCCTCCCCTCGGCCCCGCCCTTCTGCTTGGCGTCGCTGGCCCACTTGGCCATCCCGGCGAGGCGGGCGTCGAGCGTCTCCAGGGACGCGCGGCCCTCGATCAGCTTGAAGCCGACCTGGACGTGCTGGTCCTTGGCCCGGGTCAGCGCCTGGTTGACCTCGATCCGCTGCTCGCGCCACAGGGCCGGGTCGATGGTGCCGAGCTTCTCGGCCAGGTTCTTCAGGTTGTCGCGCTTCCGCTTCAGGGCGTCGGTGTTGTCGTTGTAGACCTTCTCCAGCTGCGTCACCTTGCGGTTGCGCTTGTTCTGCTGGGCGTAGACCCACTCCTCCAGGTACGCCTCCTGGAGGCCCTTGAGGACCGTCAGGGCGACCTGCGGGTCGGCGTGGTTGAAGAAGACCGTCAGCATTTCGGAGTTCTCCTTGAACTCCGTGCGGAGGTCGTCCGAGATGGCCTGGGCGGCGTCCAACTCCTGGATCTCCAGGCCGAGCCGCCTCACCTCGTCGCGCTTCAGCGCCGAGGCGATGACGGGCCGGCTGATGACCTGGGCGGCGGTCGTCTGGAGGAACGTCTTGAAGTCGCCGGCGGAGTTGGCCCCGTTGGCGAGAATCCTCGGCTCGGCGAAGTTGACCTGGAGCGTGGCGAAGGCGGTGTGCTTCGGCGTGAGCAGGTACCACAGGCCGGCCCCGGCGGCCGCGCCGAGGGCGCCGCCGAGCAGTACGGCACTGACCCAGCGGCGGCGCAGCGCCGACAGCAGCCCGAAGATGTCTGGCGCCGCCGACAGCCCCGGTGGCGGGGGCGAGTGCGGCGGCGGGGGCGGCGGGGCCACCTCCACACGGCCGGCGGCCGCCGGCAGGTCGGCCTGGCGCGGCGTCGGGAACGGGATCGAGGGGTCGGGCAGGCCGGCGTCCTGCGGCATCATGGCGGAACCTCCTCAGGGGGTTAGCGACGCTTCGCGGAGGCGTGCAGCGGGGAGCGCTTCGGGGGGGCGTCACCCGTCGGGTTGTCCTCGCGCGGCGGCAGCGGCCCCCGGACCCGGCGGGGCACGGCCCGGCGCGTGGCCGGCGTGAGGGAGGCCGCCGGGCGCGGGGCGTCGAGGAACAGGGCGTCGAGCAGCTTCACCTCGGCCCACAGCATCGCGAGGGCGACCACCGGCATCAGCCAGCCGGCGAAGTCGTGGAAGAAGTGCTTGGCCATGTCGCTGTAGCCCATGTCGTACATCACGCCCGTCGCGGTGATGCGGATCACGTTGGTGGCGACGGCGATCGGCACCGCGCTGGCCAGCAGGAGGCCCCGGTCGATCCAGTGGCGGTCGGCCACCAGCACGACGGCGGTCGAGAGCGCCACGAACACGACCAGCATGCGGAGCCCGCTGCACGCCTCGACGATGTTGATCGGGAACTCGTTGAGGTGGATGACGTTGCCCTCCGCCAGCGCCGGCAGGCCGATCGTCTGCATCACGAACGTGCTACAGACCGTCGCCACCCACTGGAGCTGGCCCGACATCGCCACGGAGGCGAAGTAGGGCAGCGGCAGCATGAACACCAGGAAGCCGACGGCCGGCCACGCCCAGCGCCAGGCGGCCCAGCCGCCGGCCAGCAGGACCAGGCCGGCCACGCAGGGGATCAGCGAGTAGGGGTCGAGGCTGACGTAGTAGCCGTAGGCGCCGCCGAGCTTCAGCGCCAGGCCGAGTCCGAGCAGGACCAGGCCCCAGGCGCTGGGCCGCAGCAACTCCGGACGGAGCTTGTCGCGGCGGTACCAGAGCAGGAAGGCGGCGAAGAGCGGCACGAGGAAGCCGTGCGAGTACTGGTCGTTGTTGCGCCAGGTCGTGGCGAGGTCCGCCAGGGTGGACCCGTAGGCCCAGAGCAGGCAGGCGAACGGCAGGGCCAGCGGGGCCGACAGGGCTAGGAGTCGTGGGCGGGGGGCGCCGGGGGGAGGGGGGCTGGCGGCCCCGCTGGTGGTGGCCGGGGTGGTCATGGAATCCTTTCCTGTCCTGGCTGGGGGCGCACCGGCACGGCCGTCCTGGTCCGCGCTGCCTTCGACTGCTTTGTAGTTAGGCCCCGCATCCGGGGCGGGGGTAAGGTTATCGCGAGCGGGGATCTTACTGCCGTCGCGGAGGGGGGGTCAAGACGGCTTCGATCGGCGCGTCCCGATGGGATCGCCGGGCGGCGTGGGCTGGGAGGGGCCAGGCCGTTAAACCGGGCAAGCTGGCGAGGAGGCGGCGAGGTGGGCCGGTTGTGCCGGCGGCGCACGGGCGGGCCGGGCGGGGCGGGTGAGATCGGCGGTCCGGGGGTCAAACGGGGGCGCGCGGGACACCGATAATGCCAGGGGGAATGAACTTGTTGGCCTCACTGTCCGCGACAGCGCCCTCGAGCCCGAGGTAGGACATGCTCCTGATCCGACGCTTGAAACTCCTGTCCGGGGTGGCCGTGCTACTCGCTCTGAGCACCGCCTCGACCGGGTGCCGCTCCTGCATGACGTGCTGTCCCGAGGGCTGTTGTTCCTCCCAGCCGGTGGAAGGGGGAGAGGGGGTGACCCCGGGTTGCCCCTGCAACACGGCGGCGTCGCTGGGTCGGCCCGTGGCGAGGTACAACCCCCAGCCGACCTTCGCGTCCCGGCCACTGTGGAAGCTGTCGCAGTCCCGCTGCGAGCCGACGCCGATGCCCTCGGGGTATCAGGCCGGCTGCCAGCAGTGCCAGCAGCAGCGGCAGAATGCGTGCGCGACGTGCAACCCGCAGCCCCAGCCGGTGACGGCGTGCTCGGCCTGCTCGACGCAGCCGCAGCAGGGGTACGTCGCGATGATGCTGCGCCCGGTGCCGGCGGGGCAGGCCCTGCCGGAGGGCACCGGGGTGTGGTCGCCGGTCCGGCGGGTGAGCAACGAGGCGCCGCCGCTGGCCGACGGCGGCATCCAGCAGGCCGTGTCGGCGAGCCAGGCCCCGCCGGCGATGGCCTTGCCGCCGCTGCCGTCGCTGGGCGATCAGGCCGGGGCGCCCGCCCCGATGCCGCAGGTGCCGCCGATCCTGGTCGCCCAGGCCGAGGCCGGCCGGGACGACCCGCCGCCGAGCAAGGACGCCCCGGACAAGCCCTCCGGCAACAAGGTCGACCAACTGCCTCCGCCGCGCATGAAGAGTGGGCCGAAAAAGCCGCCGGCCGCGACCGGCTGGCCGGAGATCCCCGCCCCGGTGGTGACCAACCCTCCGCACGCCCCGCGGGAGTTCCAGAAGCACGCCCTTTCGGCGTACATCATCGAGCCGCCCGACGTGCTGCGGATCGACGCCTCGACGACCGTCGTGGGCACCCGACAGCTGCCGATCGAGGGGCCCCACCTGGTCCGCCCCGACGGCACCATCGGCCTGGGCACGTTCGGCGCGGTCTTCGTCGCCGGCATGACGCTCGACCAGGCGAAGATGCAGATCATCGAGGCGATCATGCGTGGCGTGAGCCAGACCCAGGGCGGCGAACCGGACAAGAAGGACAAGGACGACGACCCGGATAAGAAGAAGGGGCCGCTGACGCTCCAGGACTACTGGCAGGCGATCCGGGTGGACGTGGCGGCGTTCAACAGCAAGTTCTACTACGTCATTGCCGACGGCGGCGGCTACGGCGAGACGGTGGTGCGTGTGCCGTGCACCGGCAACGAGACGGTGCTCGACGCGATCAGCCAGATTCAAGGGCTGCCGGCGGTGGCGTCGAAGAAGAAGATCTGGGTGGCCCGGGCGACGCCGCAAGGTCACCACCCGATGGTCTTGCCGGTCGATTGGTACGCCGTCACCCAGGGCGGCAGCGCGGCGACGAACTACCAGGTGTTCCCCGGCGACCGAGTCTACGTGAACTCCGACTGCCGCATCCGCATCGACAGCCACCTGGCGAAGTTCATCTCGCCGATCGAGCGGCTGTTCGGCGTGACCCTGCTCGGCGCCACCACGGTGAACGCGATCAACGGGAACCAGGGGGGCGCCGGCAACCGCGGGTTCTAGCGGGGTTCGCGGGGCGGCGGTCCCCTCGCCGCCCCGCGAACCGGCCGGAGGTTATTGACAACCGGGGTGCGGCGGGCGTAGGCTGAACAGGGAGGATCCGACTCATGAAAACGCTGTGGATCGCTGCCCTCGCCGCCCTGCCGCTGGTCGCCGGGAGTGCCTCCGCGCAGTTCGGCCAGTACCCGGTGCCAAACTGGGGCCCTGGCTACCGGGGGAACATCAGCCCGTACCTGAACATATTGCGTGGCACCAACACCGGCATCGACTACTACCTCGGGACGCGCAGCGAGCAGCAGCGGCGGGCCAACGCCCAGCAGTTCCGCGACGAGTTGGACTCGCTGCCGGCGCGCAACCGGGTGCTCGGCGAGGAGCTGTCGGAGACGTCCCCGGGCAAGCCCATCCCCAGCGGGGCGTACTCCGTGTTCAACAACACCGGCGGGTACTTCAACAACACCGCCGGCGCCTTCGCCTACCCCAACCAGCAGTTGAGCCCCTCCGGGGTCCGCCCGGGGACGCAGGCCTCCCCGTCACGGCGGGCCGGGGCCGCCCCCAGGAGCGGGGCCAGCCCCGGGTTCCCGAGCCGGCCGGCCGGCCGGTAGTCTGGGCAAAACAGTGAGGGCGGGAGGTGACATACCTCCCGCCCTCACTGTTCTTTACGTCGAGCAAGCTCAGGCGGCTTCGAGCACGTCGCCGAACTCGGTCGGCCCCCCGCCGTCTTCGGCAAGGCCTTGGCCTTGCCGCCGCCGGCGAGCCCAGGCGGTCAGGGCGACCCCGCCGCCTAGTAGGCCGGTGATCAGGCTCGCCGGCTCGGGCGTGCCGGTGGGGTTCTCGGCCGGGAAGCCCGGCTGGTCGAACGCCGCCTTGGCGTAGTCTGTCGGCTTGATCGGCGCCTGCACGACCAGGCAAATGGGGATCACCGGGGCGGCGATCTTCCCCACCTGGGCCGAGCGCTGCGGGGCGATCCGCAAGTCGATGGGCGCGAGCGCGGCCTGGGCGGGGCCGGCCAAGGCGGTCACCAGGCCCATGGTCAGGGCGAAGCGCCGGTAACTGGTTCGCCGGGGTGTTCGCATCCCCAGGACTCCTTTCCTGTCCCAAATTGCCTCGGCTCTGTCTTCGCGGTCCCTCCCGGGTGCAAATTCCTGGCGGGCGATAATCACTACCAAGTCAGGTCCCTGGTTTGAAGCCCAACCTCCTCCCCGGAGCGGGCGGGCCCATTCGCACCTTTACCCATTCCCTCTAGGCCGGGCGGGACCCGATCCGGTCGTGACGGATTCACCGACCCTGCCGGCGCTTTCGCTCGGGTACGCTGCGCGGGCTAGCCGAATAGTACGGATAAGGGTGACGGTGTCGGCGGCCGCGCTGACCCGGGAAGGTCTGCCCGAGGGAATCGCTCAGCAGGGCGACCGGCGTCGTGTCATCGGGGAGTGTGAACATGAAGAGGGGTGTCTGGAAAGCCGCCCTGGCACTGGGGCTGGGCGGGCTCTGGGCGGAGGCGGTCGGGCAGGACTCCGGCTGGCGCCCCGCGGCCCGGCCCGGCGCCCCCGTCACCGCCCGAGGGGTCAGCCCTTCTTCCCCCAAAGCCATGCTGGGCCGGCCGGTGGCGATCACCCGCGGCGCCTCGGCGGAGCCCCGGCCGTTCCCCGAGGCCTATCGGTATGAAGCGCCGCCGGCCCGGGCGGCGTACGGCGGCGTCGAGCCGATCGCGACCGTGGCCCCCCCCGGGGCGATCATCGCCGCCAGCGCCCCGGCCCAGGTGGCCACACCGCCCGTGCCCGCCGAGTCGCTCGAACCGGTCCCGACCGGGGACCTGTTCGCGTCCGACCGGCCCGCCCTGACGCTGGTCCAGGCGACGCTGCCGGCGCCCGCCCTGCCGGCCGGCCTGGAGCTGGAGAGGCCCGGCAACTGGCAAAGCACCTTCCCGATCCTGCCGCCGGCAGTGCCTTCCGAGGAGGCGGTCGAGGAGCTGCCGCCGACGAGGTGGTACGCCCGGGGCGAGTACCTGCTGTGGTGGATCAAGAACGACAAGGCGCGCCGCCGCTGGTCACGACCACCGCCCTGCCGGTGGGCCCCAACGACATCTTCAACCCCGGGATCGCCACCCTGGGGTTCCCCGGGACGGTCCAGCTGTTCGGCGGCGAGCTGGAGCGCGACCCGTTCTCCGGCGGGCGGTTCACGGTCGGCTACTCCTTCGACGACTGCGGCGAGAAGGCGATCGAGCTGTCGGGCTTCTTCCTGGGCCAGCGGTCCGCGTCGCTGGTCGCCGACTCGTTCGCCACCCCGGTGCTGGCCCGGCCGTTCCTCCGGGCCAACGACCGGGTGGTCCTCGCGGACGGGACGGTGGTCGGCGTCGGGCCGGCCCAGTCCCGGGAGTTCGTCAGCTTCCCGGGCCAGGCCACCGGGAAGGTCACGGTCAGCGCGCCGAGCCAGCTCTGGGGGCTGGAGCCGAGCCTCGTCTGCAAGTATTGCTGCGGCTGTGACTACCGCATCGACCTGCTGGCCGGCTTCCGCTTCCTCAGCCTGTCGGAGAGCCTGTCGGTCCGGGAGGACGTGATCTTCGACACCGGGCTGCAGCGGATCGACCAGAACGGGGTGCTGGTGCCGTCGAACCTGGCCGGCGCCCGGGCGTTCGTCCAGGACCGGTTCTCCACGACCAACCAGTTTTACGGCGGTCAGGTCGGCGCCGAGGGCCGGTGGCAGAGGGACCGGTTCACCGTCGATGGCCGGGCCAAGCTCGCCCTCGGCGTGACGCGGCAGCAGCTGCGGGTGGACGGGGTGACCCAGATCAACAACGACCCGCAGGAGGCCGGCGGCCTGCTCGCCTTGCCGAGCAACATCGGCAACTTCTCGCGGGACTGCTTCTCCGTCATCCCGCAGGTGGGCGTGTCCGTCGGCTACTTCCTGTCCGACCAGCTCCGGGCGACGGCCGGGTACGACTTCCTGTACTGGTCCAACGTCGCCCGGCCCGGCGGCCAGATCGACCCGGCCATCGACGTGACGGCCGTGCCCAGCTTCCGGCGGGACCCGCTCAACTTCCTGCCGGCCGTCCCGACGCGGCCCGCCCACGTCTTCAAGTCCACCGACTTCTGGGCGCACGGCCTGACCTTCGGCCTGGAGTACCGCTACTGAGCCGCGTCACTTGAACGCCTCGTACTCCTTGCCCAGGAGCGAGGCGGCGACCTTCATCTTGAGGATCTCGTCGGTGCCCTCGTAGATGCGGCAGACGCGGACGTCCATCAGGTGCCGGCCGACCCGGTACAGCGTGGACCAGCCGCGGCCGCCGTAGATCTGCACCGCCCGGTCGGCCGCGTCCCACGCCGCGTTGGTGATGAACAGCTTGGCCTGGGCGGCGGCCATCTCCGCCTTCGCGGCCAGGTCGCGGTTGCCCGGCTCGGCGGTGGCGGCGTCCTTCGCCTCGGCGGCGTGCATCAGCACCGCGTCGGAGGAGAACCGGGCCTGCTCGATCGCCGCCAGGTGCTCCTGCACCAGCTGGTGCTTGCCGATCGGCTTGCCGTGCTGGTGCCGCTCCTTGCAGTAGCCGACGCACTCGGCGAGGCAGTCCTCGATCACGCCGAGGCAGCCGGCGGCGACCGAGATCCGGCCCGCCACCAGGGTGCCCATGGCGATGCGGAAGCCCTGGCCCTCCTCGCCCAGCAGGTTGGCCGTTGGGACGGCCAGGTCGCGCATCTCGAACATCGCGGTGTTCGACGTCGGCATGCCGAGCTTCGCGGTCAGGTCCTCGCTCTCGAACCCCGGCCCGCGATCGACGACGAAGGCGCTGACGCGCCCGCCGGGCTGCCTCTGGCCGTCCGGCCCCGCCGGGTAGGCGAACGTGACGACGGAGTCGCAGATGCCGCCGTTGGAGATCAGGTACTTGACGCCGTTGAGGACGTACCGGTCGCCCTCCTTGCGGTAGGTCGAGGTCATCTCCAGCGGGTTGCTGCCGGCGTCCGGCTCGGTCAGGCCGAAGGCGAGCAGCCTCTCGCCCCTCGCCGCCGCGGGCAGGTAGCGCTGCTTCAGGTCCTCGCTGCCCCAGGTCAGGATCGGGTACTCGCCGATCGACGTGTGGCCGGAGAAGAACGTCCGCGTCCCGGTGCCCTCGCGGCCGATGCGTACCAGGGCGCGGGCGTAGGTCACGGTGTCGGCCCCGCGGCCGCCGTACTTGGTCGGCAGGGGCATGCCGAGCAGGTTGTACTTGCGGCCCAGCGGGAGGACCTGGTCGTTGAAGCGGTGCTCGACGTAGCACAGCTCCTCGATCGGGCGTACCTCCTGGCAGAACGCCTCGACGTCGTCGAGCAGGCGCTTCCGGTCGGCGGGGTTCATCATGGCGGCGTTCTCCGGGGGAGGGGTCTATCTCAAATGTAGGAGAGGGGTGATCGGTCGGCGTCAGGGCTTCTTCTTGCGGGAGGAGGGGCGCTTCTTCGGCGGGGGCAGGTCTTCAAAGAGGGACGCGACGGGTAGGGTGAAGCCCGGCAGCAGGTCGCCGCCCTGGAGCGCGTCTTTTTCGGTCAACACGGTAAACACGTCGGGGGCCGTGTGGACGGTGACGAGACGCTTGTCGGGATCGACGATCCAGACGAGAGACGTCCCGGTGAGGAAATACTCCTTGAGCTTTCGCTGCATCTCGCCGGGGGTGTTGCTCTCGCTGAGCACCTCGACGGCCAGGTCGGGGACGAGGTCGGGGATCGGGGCGTCCGGCAGGTGGCCGCCGGGCAGCTTTTCCCGGCGGACGAACGAGACGTCGGGGATGCGGACGAGCTTGGGCATCAACCGCATGGTGGCGTCGGCCCCGGCGACGTTACCGAGCTTGTGCTTCTTGGCGTAGAGCCGCAGGTGCATGCTGATCTCGGTCGCGATCGAACCTTCGTTATAGCCCATGGTCTTCTCCACCAGGGTGCCATCGACGAGTTCGTACAGCCGCCCGGTGCGGCGCTGGCGGCGGATCAGGTCCTCCTCGGTGGCCGTGCCGGGCAGCGGCTTGAGGATCACGCGGGACGGCGGGACGCCGCCGAGTTGGTCGATCAGCTCCAGCAGGTCGGCCACGGTCTCGTGAGCGGTCGGCATCGTCGGGGCTCCGGGTGGGGTGGAAGAGGCGGCCGCATTATCACCCCGGCGAAGCGCGGCGGGCAAGGCCAGCCGAGGACACCGAGTCCGCCACTCCACCGTTTGCACCGTTTGGTAACGGCGGGGTGAGCGACAATTAATGCCACTCACAACCTCTTGATTATAGCAAATGTACGGCCCAAACCGAAGGGCCGATGGGCGCCAGCGCCTCAGACCTGGAGCACGCCGGTGCGGAACTCGCGGCCCTCGTCGTAGCGCGTGGCGACCTCCAGGGCCAGCAGCAGCGCGTCGCGCGTCTCGGTCGGGTCGAGGAGGCGGTCCACCCACAGGCGGGCGGCGGCGTAGCGGACGTCGGTCTGCTCGGTGTAGCTGGCCTCGACCTTCTGCCGCAGCTCGGCCAGCTCCTGGGCGTCCGGCTCGTGGCCGCCGCGCTTCAGGGCGGTGACGGTGATGTCCAGCAGGGTACTAGCGGCCTGGTCGGCGCCCATGACGGCGTACCGGGCGGTCGGCCAGGCGAACAGGAAGCGCGGGTCGAACGCCTTGCCGCACAGCGCGTAGTTGCCCGCCCCGAACGAGCCGCCGAGGATGACCGTCAGCTTCGGCACCACGCTGTTGGCGATGGCGTTGACCAGCTTCGCGCCGGCCTTGATGATGCCGGCCTGCTCCGAGTCGCGGCCGACCATGAAGCCGTTGACGTCTTGCAGGAAGAGCAGCGGCGTCCGCGTCTGGTTGCAGTCCATGACGAACCGGGCGGCCTTGTCGGCGCTGTCCACGTAGATGACGCCGGGGTACTGGAGCGGGCCGACGGCCGGGCGCGAGCGGCGGTGCTGGTTGGCCACCACGCCGACGGCGACGCCGCCGAGCCGGCCGTAGCCGCAGACGATCGTCTGGCCGAACTCGGCCTTGTACTCGTCGAACGGGCCCTCGTCGAGGATGCAGGGTAAGAGATCGCGAATGTCGTATTCGTGCCGCGGGTTGGGGTGGAAGAGGTAGATCAGGTCGGCCGGCGGCCGGCCGGGGGAGGCGGCGGGGTTGACCGTGCGGTAGTCGGCCGGCAGGGCGCCGACCAGTCGCTTGAGACGGTCGAGGCACGACTGCTCGTCCTTCTCGCGGAAGTCGATGGTGCCGGAGATCGAGGCGTGCATGGCGGCGCCCCCCAGCTCCTCGTGCTCGACGGTCTGGCCGATGGCGGCCTTCACCAGGGCGGGGCCGGCGAGGTAGAGGGCGCTGCCCTCGGTCATCAGCAGCTTGTCGCACAGGACGGGGAGGTAGCCGCCGCCGGCGACGCAGTTGCCGAGGATGGCGGCGAACTGCGGCACCCCGGCGGCGGACAGGACGGCGGTGTTGCGGAAGATGCGGCCGAAGTCGTCCTCGTCGGGGAAGACCTCGTCTTGCAGGGGCAGGAAGACGCCGGCGGAATCGACGAGGTAGACGAGCGGCAGGCGGCTTTCCAGGGCGACGCGCTGGGCGCGGAGGACCTTCTTGGCGGTCATGGGGAAGAAGGCGCCGGCCTTGACGGTGGCGTCGTTGGCGATGAGCATGACGCGGCGGCCGGAGACGGTGCCGACGCCGGTGACGACGCCGGCGGAGGGGGCGCCGCCCCAGTCGGCGTACATGTTCCAGGCGGCCCACAGGCCCAGCTCGAAGAAGGAGGTGCCGTCGTCGATCAGCCCGGCGATGCGCTCGCGGGCGGTGAGGCGGCCCTTCTGGTGCTGGCGGGCGATCGCCTTGGGGCCGCCGCCCTGGCGGAGGACGTTTTCCTGGTGCCGGATCTGCTCGATCAGCTGGATCAGCTCCTGCGACATCGCACCCCCTTCAGCGGACTTCGCGCCGGACCACCTTCTCCTTTATAGTACACCCTTCCCGAGAGGGGCGCCGACCGGCGAGCCGCGCACGAAGTAAGCGGTCAGGTAGAAATCAACGACCACGCTTGGGGTTCAAGTCAACGGTCGCGCCACCGCACCCCGCTTACTTCGTGCGCGGCTCGCCGGCCCTGGAGGACTGCCGCCGTGACCGAAGAAGAAGCGTTCCTGGCCGACATCGCCGACCACCCTGACGACGACACGCCGCGGCTGATCTACGCCGACTGGCTGGACGACCACGACGACGCGGCGAGGGCGGAGTTCATCCGCACTGAGTGCGAGTTGGCGCGGCTGGATGAGTTTGATGAGAGGGCGGTGTCGTTGCGGCGGCGGTCGGCGGAGTTGTCGAAGGAGCATGAGGATCGCTGGCTCGGGCCGCTCAAGAAGCACCTTCACGACTGGCGGTTCCGCAAGGGGCTCCCCGAAGTAATCGAGGTCCACCCGGCCGCGTTCGTCGATCACGCGGCGGCGTGGCTTCGGCACGCCCCGATCTGCCACGTGCGGCTGAAGAGTCAGGGCACCAACGAGCAGGTCCGGAGGTTCTTCCAAAGCCCATGCCTGTCGAGGGTTCGGACGCTGGAGATCCTTGACTGCGAATCTTCCCAGTCCTTGTTGGAGGCGCTCGGGGAATGCCAGCACCTAGAGCGGTTGACCGCGCTCATTCTCTGCGGGTGTCATGTCACCCCCGAAGGCGTTCGGACGCTCTGCCGGGCACCCTTCGTTCGCCAGCTTCGTGGGCTGAACCTGGGAGGTAACCGGCTAGGGCCAGCCGGGATCGAAATCCTTGTGGGATGCGAGGACCTTTCCCGGCTGGAGTCGTTGATCCTGCACAATGGATATTTCGGAGCGCCCGGGGTGGAAATCCTTGCATCGTCTAACCACCTTGGTTCTCTACAGAGACTCGATCTGTCCTATAACTTCTTTGGCCCAGCCGCCGCACGTGCGCTGGCCAGGTGTTCCGGCTTAACTCGCCTCAAAGAACTCAACCTTTGCGAATGCAGCCTCGGGGACACCGGCTTGGAAGCGATCGCCGGTTCCGGCCATTTGCGTTCACTGGAGCAGCTCGACCTGAGCGGTAATGGCCTCGGGCCTTCGTCGGGGGCAACCCTTGCAGCTTCACCGCTGCTAGCGAGTCTTCGGGAGCTGGACCTGGCAAAGAACCATCTGGGGCCGTCGGGGGTCGCGGCTCTGGCGCGGGCGCCCGTTGCGACGGCGTTGCGGGCCATCTCCTTCTACAAGGACGAGTTCGGAGACGAGGGCGCGACTGCCCTTGGCAAGTGGCCCGCCCTCTCCCACCTCCGGGAACTCTGCCTCAGCAGGACGAACATCACCGCCTTCGGTTTGAAAGACGTATTAAACAACATGCAAGATGGAAATCTGCGTGTTCTCCAACTGGGCTGGAACCGGCTGTGTTCACTTGGCGCTCAGGTTCTGGCCCGCTGGCCAGGTCTTTCGAGCCTCCGCCGGCTAACCTTGAGGGAGAACCAGTTCGGCGATGATGGCGTTTCGGCGCTGATGCGCTCACAGTATTTGCCAGCTCTTGAGCGCTTGGTGGTTGGAGAAAATGACTACACCGAGCCAATGCGGGATATGATCACGGAAGCGGCCACCAGGGCTGGCGTCCACGAGCTAGTCCTTGACTGACCGCACATCTAGGCATAACACCTGCTTCCAGTCGCGCACCAGCAGCCGCCCTTCGGCCAGCACCGGCAGCGTCCAGCAGCGGTCGCGGAACGGCCGGGCCGCCGCCACCTCGCGGTACGCCTCCGGCGTCGCCTCCACCAGGGCCAGCTTTCCCGTCTCGCCCAGCGCCAGAAGCAGCTCGCCGACGCGGAGCAGCGAGCCCTTCTGATACCCCACGGCCCGCAGACCCTCGGCCCCCTCGGGGCGGTCGAAGCGCCAGCGCACCTCGCCGGTGCGCAGGTCCAGACAGGTCAGGTCGCGCGTCTCGTCGAAGGCATAGATGTGGTCCTTGTGCCGCACCGGCGTCGAGAAGTGGCAGCACAGCTCGCTCGACTCGTACACCCGCCGAGCCATCAACCCGCCGCCCCGCCGCTCGACCTTCACCAGACCGCAACCGCGGGTGTAGCCGGACGAGATGAAGACGTAGGTGCCCTCCGCCCCGCCGGAGCGGGCGCGGAAGACCACAGGCGTCGCGGCGTTGACGTCGAACGACGTCTTCCACGGGTACTCCCACAACAGCGAGCCGTCCTTCGGCGCCACGCCGACCAGCCGGGTGCCGGTGAAGAAGATCACCTGCCGTGCACCGTCGATCGTCGCCGCGACCGGCGAGCTGTAGCCGGGGTCGTCACTCAACCCGGCCCAGACCAATTCGCCGGTCGCCTTGTCGAAGGCGGCGAGGCTGCGGCGTCCGCCGATCGCCACGAACAGCCGGTCGCCCTCGACCAGCGGCGAGCACGCCAGCCCCCACCGCGGCGGCGCCGCCCCCAGCTCCGCGGCCAGGTCGTGCTCCCACACCACCTTTCCATCGGCGGCGTTCAGGCACAGTAGCAGCCCCGCCGCGCCGAGGGTGTACACCTTGCCGCCGTCGAGCGTCGGCGTGGTCCGAGGGCCGCTGTACTGGAACGCCTGGCGCGGCGTGTAGGCGTGCTGCCAGCGCTCCTTACCCGTGGCCAGGTCCCAGCAGAAGACCGTTTCGCCGCCCTCCGTCGCCATCGTCGTGTAGACGCGGCCCTCGGCGACGGCGAACGACGAGTAGGTCTCGCCGCTGGTCTTGCGCCAGAGACGCGGCGGTCCGCGCTCCGGCCACGTCTTTAACAGATCCGGCATGGTCGTGACGCCGTCGCGGTGCGGCCCCAGCCACTGCGGCCAGTCGCGGGTCGTCGGGGCGTCGTCGTCGAGGAACTCGGCGTCGGCCAACTCGGCGAGCAGGTCGGCGCTGCCGTGGAAGTGCGTGGCGGCGACGTGGAACTTCATCGCCACCGCCAGCGCCGCGAAGGCCGCGAGCAGCCCCAGGCCGACGGCGACAAGGCGGGCGAGGCGGGTTGCATGGGTGATTCTCCGCCGCCGTCTCAGGGACAGGCCGCCTACTGGGACCGGCGTGGCAAATGTCCCGGTCCCAGGCTGGACCGTCAGGGAGGGCGCCCGTTACCCAGGCCCGACCGTGAGGGAGGGCGTGACGTCACCTGGGGCGGAGCGCCCTCCCTCACGGTCGGGCCTGGGTGCCGAACACTACCCCGGCTGGCCCCGGTAACGGCCTGAGAAACGAATTGGCCCCGAGCGCCAGCGTCATTGTACGGGTCGCGGCCGCATGAGACGGCCCCGGCTGGCCGAAGCCGTACACCGCAACTACAAGGAGGGAAAGGCCGTTCCTGGTCGGGCCGAGCGAGGGGGGTTGTCCCGCAATCCGAATGGGCATGCCGTTGACGCCTTCGCAACTGATCCGCCACGCCGCCGACGCCGGCCTGCTCTGGTACGCCCGCCGCCGCGCCGCCACCACCGACCGCCTCGACGCCGACCGCGTCCAGCAGCGCACGCTGATGCGCCTGCTGAGGACCGCCGAGGACACCGCCTTCGGCCGGGAGCACGGCTTCGCCCAGATCCGTGACGTAGCCGACTACCAGGCCCGCGTGCCGCTGCGCGACTACGAGGCGTTCTGGGACGGCTACTGGCGGCGACCGTTCCCGCACCTGGCCGGCGTCACCTGGCCGGAGTTCATCCCCTACTTCGGCCTGTCCAGCGGCACCACGTCCGGCTCGACGAAGTACCTGCCTCTGTCGCGGCCGCTGTTGAGGTCGAACACCAGGGCCGCCCTCACCTCGCTGGCCTGGTTCCTGGCGTCGCACCCCGACACGCGGTTGTTCACCGGCCGGCTGTTCTTCCTGGGCGGCTCGACCGACCTGGTGGACCTCGGCACCCACCCGCGCCACGGAAAGATCCTCGGCGGCGACCTGTCCGGCATCGCCGCGGTGGAGGCGTCGGCGTGGATGCGGCCGTTCACCTTCCCGCCGGTGGGGCTGGCGCTGATGAAGGACTGGGAGCGGAAGATGACGCTTCTGGCCGAGGCCGCCGCGAGGCTGCCGATCACCATGCTCTCCGGCGTGCCGTCGTGGATGCTGGTGCTGTTCGACCGGCTGCGCCAGGTGACGGGCAAGGCGCACATCGCCGACGTCTGGCCAACGCTGCGGCTGGTCATCCACGGCGGCACCAAGTTCGACCCGTACCGCGAGTTGTTCCGGCAACAGCTGGGCGACGCGGTCCACTTCACCGAGGTCTACCCCGCCTCGGAGGCGTACATCGCCGCGGAGGACCACCGCCACGGGATGTTGCGCCTGATCGTCGATCACGACGTCTTCTACGAGTTCGTGCCCGTGGCGGACCTCGATTCTCCCAAACCGGCCCGCCACACCGTCGCCGAGCTGGAGCTGGGCGTCAACTACGCGGTGGTGCTGACCACCTGCGCCGGGCTGTGGAGCTACGTGCTGGGCGACACGGTCATCTTCGAGCGGCGCGACCCGCCGCTGCTCCGCTTCAGCGGGCGGACGAAGTATTTCCTCTCGGCGTTCGGCGAGCACCTCATCAGCGAGGAGGTCGAGCGGGCCGTCGCCGAGGCGTCGCGGTCGCTGGGCTGCGCCGTGGTCGATTTCCACGTCGGGCCGCTGTTCCCCGATTCGCCGGCGGCACCGGGCCGGCACCGCTTCTTGGTCGAGTTCGCCGGGCCGGCGCCCGACGTCGGGCGCTTCGCGGCGGAGGTCGATGCCGTCCTGTGCCGGGTCAACGAGGACTACGCGGCGCACCGGCAGGGCGATTTGACCATGCTGCCGCCGGAGGTCGTCGCCGTGCCGAGGGGCGGGTTCCACGACTGGATGCGGTCGAAGGGCAAGCTCGGCGGCCAGCACAAGGTGCCGCGGATGGACAACAGCGGTGAGGTCACCGCCGAGATGTCGCGGTTCTTCGAGCGCTGAGCGGCGAGCCTCCGGTCGGCGCCGAAACGATCCGATCGGCCAGCCGTTATCGACAGCCGGCCGACCGGATCGGCGATTGTCCTCGACCTACTTCAGGTCGATGTCGGCCGCGCCGCCCCCCACCTGAACGGTGACCCCGGACGAGGCCGGGTCGGCGAACTTGGCCGGCAGCGGGAACCAGGCGCCGGGCGGGGGGGCCGGGCCGGGTCGGACCCGCGGGTCATCGCCGGCGGCCTTGAGCCGGGCGGACGGGGCCGGGTCAGGCGACGACACCCCCACCTTGGCGGGGCCGACCGGCACCCGGTCAAGCCGGTAGGTGCCGTCGGGGTTGATCCCGATCTGGTGCATGCTGCCGTCGGCCGCCCGGAGGCTTACGCTGCCCCACACCACCGGCTTGCCCTGGTAGGTCACCTTGCCGGCGGCGGTGGCGGTGCGCGGGCCGCACCCCGGGGCGAGCACGAGCAGGGTGATCATCGCGGCGCAGGTCATGAGGCGGCGGGTCATGGCAGCTGCACCACCTCGCCGCCGTTGATGCTGGCCATCTGGACGACGACGTCCGCGGCCGAGTAGGTGATGAACCGCACCGAGCCGTCGGCCAGGGCCCAGTTGGCCCCGCCGGAGTGGGCGCTCCAGTAGTGGGTGTGGGCGCAGCGGCCGTTGACGGTGTCGGTGCGGTAGTGGCTCGGCCGCGGGCACGGCGGGCTGGCGCCGTCCGACGCCACCCCGTACACGTCGTCGTTACTGGGGTTCGCCATCAGGGTGTCGAAGTCGGTGGCGTACAGCCAGCCCCACTGCAGCGGCATGTGGACCGGCCGCTCGCCGACCGCCAGCGAGTTGCTGGTGCCGTCGGTGATGCTGGCCATCTTCACCGGCCGCTTGCTCGCGCTCCGCTGCCAGCTGTACACGGCGAAGAACCCGTTGGTGGCGTTGCTGCCCCAGCCGCCGGCCTCGTTCCAGTCGTCGTTGCCGGCCACCCCCATGTAGCTCGACAGGTAGATCGGGCTGCCGCCGCTGGTCACCGTCTGGGTGGAGTTGGGGTCGGACGGGCACTGGTACATGGCCACCGGGACGCTGCGGATGGCCGCGCGGCCGGCCGCGTAGTCCGTCGAGTTGGCGTGGCCGATCACCCGCTTCTGGAGGGCGTCCTGCTCGATGTACGGCAGGATGCGGACCTGCCACGACCCGAAGCTGTTGGCGTTGGTCGGGTACGGCGACCCGCCGGTGTTGGTGGCGTTGCCGGCGCCGGCCACGCTCCCGTCCCCGGACCGGATCGGCC
This sequence comes from Gemmataceae bacterium, assembly GCA_046350195.1. Lineage (GTDB taxonomy): Bacteria > Planctomycetota > Planctomycetia > Gemmatales > Gemmataceae > CALDUY01. The sequence continues at coordinate 34,671 of JAXMAW010000012.1, read as the reverse complement.
GTGCGTACGGGAACTCCCCCAGGGCGTCGTGGTAGTTGTGGCAGGCGAGGATGATCTGCTTGAGGTTGTTGGAGCACTTCATGCGTGCGGCGGCCTCGCGCACCTTCTGCACCGCGGGGAGCAGGAGGCCGATGAGGATGGCGATGATCGCTATCACCACCAGCAACTCGATCAGCGTAAAGGCGGGACGGCGGCGGACGGATGGATGAGACATAAGACCTCACGAAGGTAGGAAGCCGTCGGCCATCCCCGGACCACCGGGGCGCGCCGACGGATAAAGCACCCTGGGCGAGAGAGTTCTACTCGGGAGAGGTTGGGACTATCGTATGCCCGAACCCCGCCCACGGCGACAGGGCAATTCGCCACGCCGCCATGACCGCCTGAGCCAGAGGTTGCGAGTTCTCTCCCGCCGCGCCCGCGCGGCGGGGTGGCAAGGACGCGAGCCGTAGGCTGTGACCTCATCCCGTATACAAGACGAAGGTGAGGGGGCGAGGGTAACCAAGGCACCACGTCGAGTCTTTCGACGATTGTTTAACGTCGGAGGCGGTTATTCGGCGTCGGCGCTGCGTTGTGTAGAATGACCCGCGAGGAGGGCCGCCATGACGCGCTTCGAGGGGGATCGCGACTTCGCCAGGCCACCGGCCGAGGTGTTCGCCCGGCTGACCGACGTGCCGTTCTTGGCCGAGTGCGTGCCGGACGTTGAGACTGTGCGATCGGTCGAGGCCGACCGCGCCGAGCTGGTGCTGCGGCCGGGGTTCTCGTTCGTGCGGGGCACGCTGGAGGTGACGCTGCTGCTGACGGAGAAGGCCGAGCCGAACGCGCGGGTGCGGCTGTTGAGCCGGGGGATCGGCAGCTCCAGCGAGGTCGAGGCGACGCTGGTGGTGGCGCCGGCGGAAACCGGCTCGCGCGTCCACTGGACGGCGGAGGTCAAGAGTCTCGGCGGGCTGCTGAAGATGGTGCCGGCCGGCCTGATCCGCGGGGCGGCGGAGAAGGTCATCAACGACGCCTGGGACCGCATCGCGGCCAAGCTGGGGGATCGCGCATGAGACGTAGCCTGGTACTGATCGCCGCGCTGGCGCTGCCGCTGCTGGCGGCGGACGACCGGAAGCCGAACACGCTGACGCCGAAGGAGGTCGCCGAGGGGTGGCTGTTGCTGTTCGACGGCGAGACGACGTTCGGCTGGGTGATCGACGGTGAGGCAAAGGTGGAGAAAGGCGAGCTGGTTCTTGGGGGTACGAAACCAACCCGCGCCAAGCCTTCGATAGATTTCACGGGCTTTGCCTGGCGACTCGAGTGCCTCTGGACGGGTGAGGCGAGGCCGACGATCCAAGTCGGCGCAGGGGCCGCAATCCCGCTCAGGCCGGAGAAGGCAGGAGTGTTTGCGATCAATTTCGGAACCACTGTCGGCCCTCGTTTCCAACCTTTTGCCTTTACGGTCCCCGCCGGCAGCACACTCCGCCTACGCGCAGCCAAGCGCATCCCGATCGCCGGAGGGAATGTTGGGCCGATGGATGAGATGGCAACGGTCGTCAAGGACCAGGGGTTCATCTCCTTGCTCTACGGCAATGGGCTGGCCGGCTGGAAGGTCTACAAAGGCGAGCCGAAGCGCGAGCGGTCGAAGTGGACCGTCACCAGGGAGGGTTGGCTGAACGTCAAGGACGGCCCCGGTGACCTGCAGACCGAGAAGCTGTTCGACGACTTCGTCCTCCAGTTCGACTGCGTCAGCAACGGCAAGCACCTCAACAGCGGCCTGTTCTTCCGCTGCGAGCCGGGCAAGTACCAGCAGGGCTACGAGGCGCAGATCCGCAACCAGTTCACCGACAAGCCGACGCAGAAGTACCCCGTCGAGGAGTACGACCCCAAGACGCACAAGCTCGTCGGCAAGAAGGAAGTGATGTCCACGGCGATCGACTACGGCACCGGGGCGATCTACCGCCGCGTGCCGGCGCGCAAGGGGATCGCGAAAGACGGCGAGTGGTTCACCATGACCGTCGTGGCGCGCGGCCGGCACATCGCGACGTGGGTCAACGGCGTGCAGGTGGTGGACTGGACCGACAACCGGCCGGAGGGCGACAACGCCCGCACCGGCTACCGGTCGAAGGCGGGCGCGATCAGCATCCAGGGGCACGACCCGACGACCGACCTGAGCTTCCGCAACATCCGGGTGGCGCCGCTGCCGCGGTAGTGACCAACGCGCGGGGAGCGGCGGGGCTTGCTCCCGCTGTCCGGACCGCCGGAATGAACCCGGCGGCTCAGGGGGAAGTATGTGTCGAGAGCCGCAGCACCCGCCCCTCGCGCCGCGCCTGTACGCCGCCGGACAGGTCGTGCGCGCCCCGCTCGACCTCCGCCAGTGCCGCGACGCGGTCGTAGTCGGTGAACGTCATCCGGTCCATCGGCCAGGCCTCGCGCCGCCTCTCCACCCGCAGCGCCGCCCGCACCTCGCGCCTCGACGCCGTCCGCAGCACCCCCGCGTCCAGCACGACCGTCGCCCCGGCGCGCGGCATCTCGGCGCGGCGCAACAGGTCGGCCGCCTGCGCGTCCTCCTCGCGCGCCGCCTCGTCGGCTTGCCGGGCCAGCCGGCCCAGCACCTCGACGATGCGGGGGTTGTAGTCGCGCGCCAGCAGCGGTAGCAGCTCGTGCCGGAGGCGGTTGCGCGTGAAGCGAACGTCGTCGTTGGAGGCGTCGTGCCGCGCCTCCTGGCCTAGTTCTGCCAGGTACGCCATGATCTCATTGCGCGTCACGTCGAGCAGCGGCCGCACCACCTCGATGCCGTCTTCCAACGCCCGCCGTGCGGCGATGCCGCGTAGGCCGTCGAGGCCGGCGCCGCGAAGCAACCGGTGCAGCACGGTCTCGGCCTGGTCGTTGGCGTTGTGCCCGGTGGCGACGAAGCGCAAGCTCCGCGAACGGGCTACCTCCGCCAGCCAGCGGTAGCGCTCGCGCCGCGCCGTCGCTTCGAGGTTGTCGCCCCGCGCCAGGGCGGCGACGTCGAGCCGGTGGCAGATGAGAGGAAGGCCGACCCTCCCGGCGAAGTCGTGGACGAACGCTTCGTCGTCGGCGCTGTCTCCGCCGCGCAGCTGGTGGTTCAGGTGCGCCAGCACCAGCGGCGTCTCGCCGGGCCGCGCCTCCAAGAGGGCGCAGGCCAGCGCCACGCTGTCGGGGCCGCCGGAGACGGCGACGACCAACCCAGGCGGCGGATTGCCCAGCGCCGACCACACCGCGCGGACACGCCCCTCCAAACGCGACGTCGCCATGGCCCCATGATACACCACGTCGGGCAGCCCCGGGCCGGCGCATCCCGCCTATCCCCTACGGAGGGCGCGGCGCCGCGGCGTTCGCGCGGTTAAGCCTCGCGGCCGGGCGGCCGGGCCGGGTAAGATCGGTAGAGACGTTCCACCGCCGAACCCCCGGAGGCCGTATGGCCATCACCGTCGTCGCCGCCGAGCCGATCGAGGGCAAGGTCAAGCGCGACCTCGCCATCGTCTCGTCGCTGGGCGAGCACGCCGTCGGCAATTACGTCCTGGTCCGCGTCGCCGACGAGGCCGGGCACGTCGGCCTCGGCGAGGCCAGCGTCACCGCCGTCTGGTCCGGCGAGACGCAGGCCGGCACCATCGCCCTGGTCCGCGAGGTGCTCGCCCCGCTCGTCGTCGGCGCCGACCCGTTCGACGTCGAGTGGATCTGGCGCCGCATGGAGCGGGCGGCGTTCGGCAACAGCTTCGCCCGCGCCGCCCTGGAGATGGCCTTGCTCGACCTGCAAGGGCAGATCCTCAAGGTGCCGGCCTGGAAGCTGCTCGGCGGCCGCGACCGCCCCGCGGCCGGCGACCTGGGGCTGCGCCTCCAGTACGTCCTGGGCAGCAGCGAGCGCGGGCTGCGGCTGAAGTTCGTCGTCGGCGCCGTCGAGGCGCCCTTGGCGGCGGAGCGGGCCCGGTCGATGGTCCACAAGGGCTGGAAGGCGATCAAGGTGAAGGTCGGCCGCGACCTCGCCGCCGACGTCACCCGGCTCCAGGCGGTCCGCGACGCCATCGGCCCCGGCGTGTTCCTGTCCGTGGACGCCAACGGCGGCTACACCGTCGAGCAGGCGATTGCCGCCGCGAGGCAGTTCGAGAAGCTCGACGTCGCCCTGTTCGAGCAACCGACTCGGCGCGGCGACCACCTGGCGATGGCCGAGGTGCGGCAGCGGTCGAACATCCCGGTCATGGCCGACGAGAGCGTGTTCACCGCCCGCGACGTGCTCGACGTCATCCGCCACCGCGCCGCCGACGTGCTCAGCCTCTACCCCGGCAAGCACGGCGGGCTGCGCGAGACGCTGGTGCTGGCCCGCATGGCCGAGGCGGCCGGCATCCTCTGCACGATCGGCAGCAACCTGGAGCGCGAGGTGGCGACGGCGGCGATGGCCCATGTCGCGGCGGCGTCGCCGAACATCGTCTGCGAGCGGTTCCCCGGCGACCTGATCGGGCCCCTATATTTCGAGAGGCCGCTGACGTCGGCCGGGCTGCGCTACAACGCCGACCGGCTGTTCGTTCCGGACGGCCCGGGCCTGGGGGTGCAGCTGGGGTAGCACCCCTGGCCGGGCCGCCTATCGGGTCAGGGGATGCCGCGGACGATCCACGGCCCCAGCGAGCCGGCCACCCACAGGGGCAGCCGCTGCCACATCCGAATGCGCCACTGGTAGCGCGGGTTGTCCGGGCGGGTCTCCTCGAGCGAGCCGGCCCGCAGGTACGACTGCCACGCGCTGCCGGACGGCTGGGCGCCCCACTGCTCCTTGAACCGGAACGTGCCTCCGCCGGGGGTGGCCCGGCCGAAGTCGAACACGTCCTGGCCGCGCTCCACCGCCCGGGCCAGCAGGTGGAAGTACATGAGCATGTTGGCGCAGGTGTTGTTGTGGCTGCGCAGCGAGCTGGCGCTGGGCACCTCGGTCACCCCCCAGCCGTGCAGCAACAGCGCCCCGGCCAGCGGCTGGCCCTCGCCGCGCACGATGCACAGCTCGGCCCGGTCCGGGAACATCTCCAGGGCGCTGGCGAACAGCCGGCGGCTGTAGACGGGCGTACCGAGGTCACGCATGTTCCGGGCGAACACACCGTAGAATTCGTCCAGCAGCTCCCGGCCGCCCCAGACCACCTCCAGGTTGTGCTTGCGGCCCTTCTTCACCTGGTTGCGGACCTTCGGGTCCAGCCCCTTCTCCAGTTGCCCGACGTCGCCGGGCAGGTCGAGACGCATGTGGACCTTGTCGGTGCGAGAGTGGCCCAGCTTCGGGTGGGCGACCGGGTGCTCGTGCCGCAGCTCCAACCGGCGGACCTTCAGCCGGTCGGCCAGCTCCACCGCCCGGTCGATTAGCTGCCCGGCCGTCTCGTCGTCGTCGGCCTGAACCCCGCCGTAGTTGAGGTACGGCATGCTGGCCAGGTAGCGGCCGAAGAGCAGGCTCTCGACGTAGGACAGGGCGAGGAACCCCGTCGTCCGGCCGCCGTCGGTCGCCTCCAGGCAGTAAGGGACGTGGCCCAGGCCGCGGGCCAGGACCCGCAGCCAGGCGGGGTGGCGGCTCAGCTCCAGCAGGGGGCCGTCGCCGAGCAGGTAGCAGTCGAGGCGGGGGAACAGCGCGTCCACCTCGTCCGGCCCGTACAGCCGGACCTGGGTCAAATGCGCTGACGCCCTGGGGGGTATGACCTGGATGGGAATGCCCATGGGGGGATGACCGGGAGGCCCTCCTGGTGTTGTGCGAAGCAGCCCGGGTGTCGGCGGCGTCTTTGCCGCCTTTCTTGTCCGACCTGACCCGCGTTTGTCGAGGGCCACTTGAGAGGCTGCGCGGTTAGACCGCGCCGAGCCGCTCACCGTAGGTCTGGTGGCGGAAAGGAAACCCGGTGACCGATGCGGACAATCCCCCTCCTCACAAGAATCGTGCCGCGGAGATCACTTCGACGAGTCGCGGCACAAGATTGCCGTATCTTATTCATGGTTAAAGACTTAAAATTTCAACGGGGGAGGAGTTCCCCAGGCCAGCCGGCGGGAGGGCCAGGGCGACGGCATCGGGAGCGGTTGACAGGCCCAAGGGGGGTGTTAAGGGGGGTTATCAGTTTTTCCGGGTTTGCCGCCGAGGTCGCTTCAACACGAGCTATAGTTGACAACGTCACTGGTCGGTCGAACGAACTCCCCCGCAACGAGCAACCGCCATGAGCGTGAATACGGAACGTCTTCCCCCCCAGCAGCAGGCCCTGGACTGGCTCTTCGCCCGCCTGGGCGGCGCCGCCGACGAGGAGCCGGCCCCCCAGGCCAGCCAGGCGCCGACGGACGAGGTCGCCGACGTCGGGCCGACCCCGGAGATCCGCTCGCCGGAGGACCTGCGGACCGCCGCCGACTGGCTCCGCCGCGAGCGACAGCGGCTGGCGGCGTACACGCGCTCCCAGCTGGCCTGGGTCCAGCAGGAGCACCAGTCGCTGCTCCAGCAGAAGTACCACAGCGAGCAGGGGCTGATCCTCCGGTCCCAGGAGCTGGCGCGCCACGAAGAGATGATGGTCGCCAAGGGGCGGGCGTTGCAGGAGCAGGCCGACGACCTGGCGCGGCGCGAGCAATCCCTGGTCGGGCAGCTCCAGAACTGGTGGCAGGCGAACGAGGAGCTGGCCGCCCTGCAGGAGGCCACCCAGACCGTGCGGCAGGACGCGGCCAGCCACCGGGCGCTGCTGGAGACGCTCCAGGCGGAGACGACCGCCCTCCAGGCCGCCCGCGCCCAGGCCGGGCGGAGCTGACGGGATGTTGTCGGCGGTGGAGCAGGCCCGCGCCAGCCGGGAGAAGGAGGAAGCGGCCTACCAGGCCCGGCGGGACGAGCTGGAGCAGCGCCTGCTGACGGCGGAGCGGGCGGCCCTGGCCGCCGACCAGCGCCAGGCCGAACTGGACGACGTCGAGGCCCGGCTGCGGGCCGAGTTCGAGGAGCAGGAGCGCGAGCTGCAACGTCAACGGCACGAGCTGGCGGCGCTGGAGGCGCGCCTCCGGGCCGAAGGCGTTGGCGAGCGGCCCCCGGCGGCCGGCCGGCCGCGGCCGCCGGCCGGGGAGGGACAACGCTGTCCTGAAGCCCGGTCGCCGTTACAATTGGCTCAGGAGCGGCGGCACGGGATAGGCCCCGGTGCCCTCCGCCCGTGGCGGGGGCTTTCCCGCTAGGGCGGGGCGGCCGTCTCCGTGCCGGAACGGCAGAGAAGTTTCCCCCCCGCCAGCCCGTAAAGACAGGCGCTGGCACGGAACAGACAGGCAGTCCCAGGCCACACGCCGCCCACGCTGAACGCAGGCGGCGCGCCTGAGCCGGACAGGACTGGTCCCGCCCAACCAACCCTCAGCCGCCTCGCCGGCTCGCCTGCCCCCCGCGGAGATCGCTGTTGTGGTAACCCCCCCTCGCGTCCTGCTGCTCAGTCGTGACCCCGTGGCCGTGGAGGCCATCGAGCGGGCCAAGCCGGACGGGGGCCTCCAGCTCGTCGTCTCAGGCGACGCCAAGGACGCCACCGCCCGGCTCCGCGCCGCCGACTACGCCGTCCTGCTGATCCACCTCACCCCGGGCGAGGTCGAGCCGCAGGTGCTGCCCCTGTTGCGGGTCCTGACCAACACCCGCCAGAACTGCGCCACCCTCGTGCTGGCCGGACAGCTGGGCGAGGACCAGGTCGCCGCCCTCCTCCGCCTCGGCGTCGCCGACTGCCTGCTCGTCCCCGCCGACCTGGCCCGCCTGCCGCTGCTGCTGGAGGAGCTGTTCTGCCTCACCGCCCCGGAGGCGATGTTTGACGCCAACGCCGGCCCCGGCATGCCGGAGGACCCCTTCGACGCCTTCACCCCCGACATGGCCATGTTCTCCGAGCAGGTCCGCCGCGTGGCGCCGCAGGAGGCGACGGTGCTGCTGACGGGGGAGACGGGGACGGGCAAGACGCGCCTGGCCCGCCTCATCCACGAGCTGTCCCCCCGCCGCGACCAGCCGTTCCTGGTCGTCGACTGCGGCTCCCTGTCCGCCTCCCTCATCGAGAGCGAGCTGTTCGGCCACGCCCGGGGCGCCTTCACCGGGGCCGACCGCGAGCGCCAGGGCAAGCTGGCCGCCGCCGGCGGCGGCACCCTGCTCCTGGACGAGGTCAACTCCCTGCCCCTGCCCCTTCAGAGCAAGCTGTTGCGGGCGGTCGATGAGCGGGTCTACGAGCCGGTCGGGTCGGAGAAGTCCCAGCCGGTCAAGGCCCGCCTGATCGCGGCCAGCAACGTGCCGCTTGAGGCCGAGGTGGCGGCCGCCCGGTTCCGGGGCGACCTGTTCTTCCGCCTCAACGTGGTCGGCTTCTACCTGCCGGCGTTGCGCGACCGCCGGGCCTGCGTCGGCCCCCTGGCCCTCCGCTTCCTCAAGGAGTTCGCCGCACGCAACCGCCCCGACGTGATGGGGTTCTCGCGGGAGACGAGGCGGGCGCTCCAGGAGTACGACTGGCCGGGCAACGTCCGCGAACTGCGCAACGCCGTCGTCCGGGCGGCGGCCCTCTGCCTGGGGCCGGAGATCCAGGTCGAGGACCTGCCCGCCCCCCTCCAGGCGAACGCCCCGGGGCCGCCGGCCTTCAGCACCTCCGAGGGGGAGGGTTACTCGGAGCTGTGCGCGGTGGCTCAGCCGACGACCCTGGCCCTGAGCAAGCAGGAGGTCGAGGTGCGGCGCATCCTGGAGACGCTCCAGAAGCACAAGGACAACCGGCTGCGGGCGGCGGCCGAGCTGGGCATCAGCCGCGTCGCCCTGTACAAGAAGCTGCACAAGTACGGCCTGATGACCCCGCGCTACCAGAAGAACGAGGACGGCCCTCAGCGCTGAGGGGTCAACTCCCCCATCACCCAGGCGCCGGTCCGGGCGTCCTTCACGAAGCGAATCGTTCGCCCCGGCGGGGCCTTCCACCCGACCTGTTGCAGCGGGCCGGCCGCGTCCGCCCGGACCGGCACCTTCGGCTGAGGGGCCGGGGTCGGAAGTCTGTCCGGGGCCGGCCGTACCGCCGCGGGCAAGTTCGGGCACGGCGAGTTGGGCAGGTACACCATCATGTGGTGGCCGCCCTGGACCTGCTCCCAGGCCCCGGATCGCGGGTCCATCACCGGCGGCGGGGCCGGCGGGAACACCTCCAGCGGGAAATAGATCGGCGGGACCGTCGGGGTGGCCGATTCCTCCGGGGCCTTCTCGTCCCCGGGCTGGTCGTCCTTGTCCTTGCCGTTCTTCTCCTTGCCCTTGTCCGGTTCCTTGCCCTTGTCCGGGGCGTCCTTGTCGGCGGGGTCGATCGCCGGCTTCTTCTGGCCTGGAAGCGGCTGCGGCCGCGGCAGCTGGGGCGGCTCCTGCCCCCACACCAAGGGCCCCGCCCCGAGGGCGAGAACGAACAGCCAGGTAACTCGTCCCCTCATGGCAGAAAGGCCCTCCCTGGGGGCGTAGGACAGACGGGCCACGCCTCGCGGTCCCGCCTCCGTCCTCCCGCGCTTCCCGCCCCTATCTTCGGCATTTGGGGGACGTAGGGTACGCTCGATCTTTCCCGAACGTTCCGTAACCGACTGACAACCCTGTTTAACACACGTTTCGATTTGTTAACCGCCCGGGGTTGCCGTCCCCTTCGGATGGCGAGGAAAGTCGAGGCGGCCGTAGAAAACTGCCTGGGCGTAAGCCAATGGTGCGACAGGAGGATGCGGCCGGCGCCGGCCGGCGGAGGATTCCTTCTGGCCCAGCGGCACGATTGTTGTCTAAGGGTCGAGCCTCGTGGATGACGGCGCTACCGTTCCGGGGTGACTCGCCACCGCGGACCGGCCGGCGAAGCCGCTTGGGTCAGCCCATCCCCAGCCGGGGTACCTCCCCTGCCCCGAACTCCTGCTCGCCCAGCACTATCATGCCTCGAGGCGACCCGTGTACGCGGTTCCTAACGGCCGAGCAGCGATGACTCTGGACCCCTCCCCGAACAACGGCCCCCCCACGCCTGCCCCCACCCCGGGGCCCAAATCGCCACGCCCGCCAACCCGGCCCCAGCCGGAGGAGGTGGTGATGCTCGCCGCCCTCCCGCTGGCCTGCTTCTCCCTCGACCTCGACTGGCGCTTCACCACCGTGAACCGGGCGGCGGAGCGCCTGTTCGAGCGCCTGGGCCGGCAGTCCGGACCGCTGCTGGGCCGTGACATCCGCCAGGAGTGCCCGGAGGTGGCCGACAGCGCCTTCTCGCGCCAGTGCCGCGAGGCGCTGGCCGAGCAGGGCCCGGTCGAGGCCGAGGTGTATTACCCGGCCTTGAACCGCTGGTTCGCGGTCCACGTCGCGCCGGCGCCGGGGCGGCTGTGCGTCTTCCTCCGCGACGTCGGGGAGCGGGCGGCGCTGGAGCGCGAGCTGAGGCGGCGGGCCGACGAGCTGGCCGAGACCGACCGCGGCAAGGACGCCTTCCTGCACCAGCTGGCCCACGAGGTGCGCAACGGGTTGACCCCGGTCCGCGACGCGCTGCACCTGGCCTGCTCGCGCGACGTCGGCGAGGACGCCCTACAGGCCTGCGTCCTGGCGGAACAGGAGGTCCGCTTCCTGAGCCGCCTGATGGAGGACCTGTTGCGCGTGTCCCGGTTGGCGCTGGCCCCGCCGAAGAAGCAGCGCGTCAACCTCGCCGACCTGGCCGGCCGGGCGCTGGCGGGCGCGCTCACCTCCGGGGGCAGCGGGCGGACCCTGTCGGTCCACCTGCCGCCCGAGCCGCTGTGGATCGAGGCCGACCCCGCCCAGGTCGAGCTGGCCCTGCGCCACCTGCTGGACAACGCGGTCAAGTTCACCGCCCCGGGGGGCCACATCTGGCTGTCGGCCGGGCGCGAGGGGGCGGAGGTGGTGCTGCGGGTGAAGGACGACGGGGCCGGCATCGAGCCCGCCTCCCTTTCCCAGGTGTTCAACCTGTTCATGCGCCAGGTGGGCGGCCGGCCCCACGCCGGCGGGCTGGGGGTCGGCCTGACCCTGGTCCGGCGGGTGGTGCAGCAGCACGGCGGCGCGGTGGAGGCGCTCAGCGACGGGCCCGGCCGGGGCAGCGAGTTCGTCGTCCGGCTGCCCGCCCCCGACGGGGCCGACCCCTCCCAGGCGCTGACCTGGCGCGTGGCCGGGGCCGACGGCAGCCCGCTCGACGTCCTGCTGGTCGATGACAGCCACGAGATCACCCAGACCCTGTCGCTGCTGCTGACCAGTTGGGGGTGCTCGGTCCGCACCGCCGGCGGCGGGCCGGCCGCCCTGGAAGCCGTCCGCGACCGCCGCCCCGACCTGGTGCTGCTGGACATCTGCATGCCGGGGATGGACGGCTACGAGGTCGCCCGCCGGCTCCGCGAGGAAGTGGGGGACGGCCCCTTGACGGTGGCGGCCCTGACCGGCTATGACCAGGAAGAGGTCAACCCCCAGGCGACCGGCTTCGACTTCCACATGGTCAAGCCGGTGGACCACGGCGACCTGAAGAACCTCCTGGCCTACGTCGCGTCCGGCAAGAGGGGCGAGGGGTCAGCGGCCGGGAGTGGGTACCAGGGGTGAAGGGCAGTGAGGATGGGGCCGGCGTCTTGACCTCGCGCCTCTGACCCCCAGGAGCGAGGGCTGTAGACATGCGCTGCGTCGTCACCGGGGCGGCTGGCTTTATCGGGTCGCACCTGTGCGAGCGGCTCCTGGCCGAGGGCCACGACGTCGTCGGCGTGGATGCCTTCATCCCGTACTACCCCCGCGCGGTCAAGGAGGGGAACCTGACGGTGGCCCGGGCCGACCGCCGGTTCCGCCTGGCCCAACTCGACTTGCGGGCCGACCCGCTGGGCGAGGCGGTGGCCGGCGCCGAGGTGATCTTCCACCTCGCGGCGATGCCCGGGCTCGACCGGAGCTGGGTCGATTTCGAGGGCTACAGCGGCTGCAACCTCCTCGCCACCCAGCGCCTGCTGGAGGCGGTCCACCAGGCCAAGCCGCCACTGCGGCGGTTCGTCCACGGCTCCACCTCGTCGGTCTACGGCCTGAACGCCTGCGGCGACGAGGCGATGCCGACCCACCCGGTCTCGCCTTACGGGGTGACCAAGTTGGCGGCGGAGCAGCTCGGCCGGGCCTACGCCGACACGTTCGGCCTGCCGCTGGTCATCCTGCGCTACTTCTCCGTCTACGGCCCGCGGCAGCGGCCCGACATGGGCTACCACAAGTTCATCGAGGCGCTGCTGGACGACCGGCCGATCACCGTCAACGGCGACGGCCACCAGTCGCGGAGCAACACCTACGTCGCCGACTGTGTCGAGGCGACGGTGGCGGCGGCCAACGCCCCGGTCGGGGAGCTGTACAACGTCGGCGGTGGCGAGGCCGCGTCGGTCTGGGACATCCTCGCCCGCCTGGAGAAGCTGGCCGGCCGGCCCGCCCGCGTCACCCAGGCGCCGGCGCGCCCGGGCGACCAGCGACAAACCTTTGCCGACACCACCCGCCTCCGCACGCAGTTGGGCTGGCAGCCGCGGACGCCCCTCGACGCCGGGTTGGCGGCCCAGTGGGAGTGGCAGAAACGCCTCCGGGCCAGCTCCCCGACCCCGTAGCGTAGCCCCCAGGGACGCCCCAGGACTGATTGCGCCCGTTTGCAGGTGCCCCGGATCGTCAAGCCCAGTTTACAGACTCCCTGCCTCGGCTTCGGCGCTAACCGGGTGTATCCCTCGTGATATAACTGATTTATTCAGAGTGGTTTGCGGCGAACCATTGAGACGAGAACCCCCTTCCACGCCGCGTGGTACGGTTCTTGCTTTCTCGCTTTCAGCCCGGGTAAGGGGTCAACCCTTCCGGGTCGGGAACAAGTAGAGGTGTCAAGCGGCTGAGACGCGGGGTGGGGTCCGGAAGCCCCGGGCCACCTACCGCGGAGTCGGCCGGCCTCACCATCGTTGAGTGGGCCCGCACACAAACCCGCGAATCGGCCTGGGCCACCCTTTGGGGTTAGCCTGGAGTCAGGTGGCGACCGCCCGGCCGGCTTGCCTTTCTGGTGGATGTGGACCGGTATGCTTCCGACACCGTCGAGCGAGGCCAGGCGAAGTTGGCTGGCCGTGGCCCTGCCGATCGCCGCCCTGGCCTGGGCGTTCGGACCGATCCTGATGGGGATGGCCGAGCGCTGGCAAAACGACAGCCGCTACACCCACGGCTGGCTGGTGCCGCTGTTCTCCCTCTACCTCCTCTGGGTCCGCCGGGCGGACCTGGAGCTGCGGCCGAGTTGGTGGGGGCTGCCCGTCCTGCTGGCGGCGCTGGCGGCCGGGGCGGTCGGCACCTACGGCTATTTCGACTGGCTCAGCGCGGTCGGCCTGGTGGGCGGCCTGGTCGGGCTGACCGTGACGTTGGCCGGCTGGCGCGGGCTGGCGGTGGCGTGGCCGGCCCTGGCGTTCCTGCTGTTCATGGTGCCGTTGCCCTACCGACTGGAGGTGGGGTTGGCCCACCCGCTCCAGCGCGTCGCCACGGTCGCCAGCACCCTGTCGCTGCAGACGCTCGGCTTCGCCGCCTTCGCCGAGGGCAACACCATCCGCATGGGCGAGGTCCGCATCGGCGTGGTCGAGGCCTGTAGCGGGCTGAGCATGTTGATGATCTTCTTCGCCCTGTGCACCGCCGTCGCCATGCTCCTGCGCCGGCCTCTGTGGGAGCGGCTGCTGGTCGTCGCCTGCGCCGTGCCGATCGCGCTGGCGGCCAACATCATCCGGATCGTCGTGACGGGGGTGCTGCACAAGGTGGCCGGCCGGGAGCTGGCCGACCTGGTGTTCCACGACCTGGCCGGCTGGCTGATGATGCCGCTGGCGCTGGGAATCCTGTGGTTGGGCCACTGGCTGTTCTCGTGGGCCTTCCCGATCCGCTCGCGCTCGGAGGACGAGCCGGTCCTGCTGTACGGCCCCGCCCCGACGGCCCCGCCGGCGTGAAGTTCGACCCCCTGTCCGCATTTGTGAGGTGACCCGAACCATGTCCCGCCTGATGCCCGTGGCGACGGCCGTGACGCTGTTGGTGGCCTACGGCCTGGCCGACGGCTACTGGACCGACCGTTGGTCCCTCTCCCGCGAACTGGCCGACGCGCCGGCGCGCCTGACCGAGGTCCCGCTCCGCGTCGGCGAGTGGGAGGGGGAGGAGAGGGAGTTGGACCCCCGCCAGGCCCGGCAGGGCGAGATCAAGGGCTCGATCCTGCGCCGCTACGCCAACCGGGCCACGGGCGAGGCGCTGAGCGTCCTGCTGGTCTGCGGCCGGCCCGGGCCGATCGCCGTCCACTCGCCCGATGTGTGCCTGGGCGGGGCCGGGTTCGAGCTGCAACGGGAGGCGGCCCGCCGTCCCATCTCCGGGCCGGGGCTGTCCGGCGAGGACGCCTTCTGGGAGGGGCGCTTCCACAAGCCGGCCGAGGCCGTGCCGGAGGTCATCGACGTGTACTGGTCGTGGAACGGCGGCGACGGCTGGAAGGCGGTCAAGAGCCCGCGGCTGTTCTTCGCCCGGGAGAGGGTCTTGTACAAGCTGTACGTCACCCGGGCGGTGGACCGGCCCGACGCCGCCCCGGCGGCGGCCAGCGAGGGGGCCGCCGGCGAGACGCGGGACCCCTCCCGGCAGTTCCTGACCGTGTTTTTGCCCGAGGTGAGTCGCGCGCTGTTCTCGGGCCAGTGAGTAGGCATCCCAGGTACCCTTCGAGGTTGAGAACATACCGTGCCGAGAGCCAAATACGAACGAAGGACGGTCCACCTCCGCGCCCTGCTGGTGTTGCTGCTCGGCGGCGGCGTGTTGGCGGGGGCGCTGTACCTGACCCACATGTTCCAGGTGAGGCGTAACGCCCAGGCCCTGTTGGCCCAGGCCGACCACGCCGAGGCCGAGGGGCAGCTGGGCCAGGCGGCCGACTACATCTGGCAGTACCTCGGGCTGATCCGGCGGGGCGACGAGGCCGACAAGGCGTTCGCCCGCTACGCCTTGCTGTTCGAGAAGCAGGCCAAGGCGCCCCGGCAGAGGCTGCGGGCGCTGTTCCTGCTGGAGCAGGTGTTGCGCCGCGGGAAGGGGGACGAGGGCCAGGGGGACGTCCGCCGCCTGGCCGCCCAGGTGGCCGTCGGGCTGAGGCTGGCCAAGGAGGCGCAACACCACCTCGACGAGCTGCGGCGGCGGGGGGATCGGGACGACTCGCTGCTGCTGCTGGAGGCGCGGTGCGCCTTCCTCCGGAAGGACTTCGACGCGGCGTTGGAGGGCTACGCCCGGTACGCGGCCAAGGCGCCAGCCGACATGGACGCCTGGCGGGAGTATCTCGCCGTCGCCGGCGGCAAGGCCCGGTCGGCGGGGGCGGAGGTGGCCGAGGAGGTCGTCGCCCAGATGCTCAAGGCCAACCCGCGCTCGGTCGAGGCCCGTGAGGCCGCCGCGCGGTATTACCTCGGGGCCGGGTCGGCGGACAGGGCCGACGAACAGGCGCGGTTCGCGCTGGAGACGCTGGGGGCCAAGGGCGAAGGGCTGCTGCTGCTGGCGGCGGACGCGGCGCGGGCTCGCGGCCAGGACGAGGAGGCCGGCCGGCGCCTCAGCCGGGCCCTGGAGCTGCACCCGAAAAGCGTGACGGTCCGGCTGGCGGCGGCGCGGCTGGAGGCGGCCTTGGGGCGCCGCTCCGAGGCGCTGAACCTCCTGGAGCCGCTGCGGCGGAACCCGCCGGCTTTGATGGAGGAGCGCTGGGACCTGGGCGCCCTGCTGGCCGACCTGGGCGACACGGCCGGCGCGGAGGAGGCGTTGCAGCGGCTGGGTGGCCCCGAGGCGGGCGTGGCCCGCCGCCTGCTGCAGGCGGTGGTGCACATCCGGAAGAAGGAATACGGCGAGGGCCGGGTGTTGCTGGAGAAGCTGCGGCTGGAGAAGCTGCCGGCCCAGGCCATGGGTCGGCAGGTGGACCTGTTGCTGGCCGACTGCGACCTGGCCCTGGGCATCCCCGAGCAGGCGGCCGAGGCCAGCCGCCGGGCCATGGCCGCCAACCCGGCGGACCGGCTCGGCCAGGCGGGGCGGGCGCGGCTGGCCCAGGCGCTGGCCATCTCCGGCAAGGCCGACCAGGCGATCGCCGAGTACCGCCAACTGGGCGACCAGGGCCCGGCCGCTCGGCTGCGGCAGGCCCGGCTGGTGCTGGCGAAGCAGCAGGGCCTGGCGGAAAGGGAGCGGGACTGGAAGGAGTTGGAGAAGCTCCTCGACGAGTTTCCCGCCGACCAAAAGGACAACGCCGAGGTGGTGTTGATCCGGGCCCAGATGCTGCTGGTGCGGGGCCAGGGCGACGCCGCCCGCCGCCTGGTGGAGGCGGCGCGCGACCGGGCGCCGACCGAGGTGGGGCCCTGGCTGTTTCTGGCCGAACAGGCCCGGTTGCAAGGCAAGCCCGAGGCGGCGCTGGCGGTGCTCCAGGAGGCGGAGCGGCGGGGGGGGCGCAAGGTCGAGTGGGAGTTGGCCCGGGTTCGCTACCTGGGGATGGTGGGGGGCGACGAGGGGCGCAAGAAGCTCCAGGCCATCGCCTCGGACCTGGGGCGCTGGACCGGGGAAGATCATGACCGCCTGCTGGCCTCCCTGGGCGGCGCCCTGGGCCAGGTCGGCGACCCGGCGGGGGCGGAGAGGTTGTGGCGGGAGGTGGCGCGGCGGCAGCCGCGCGACCTGCCGGTCCGCCCCTTGCTGCTGGACCGGGCGGCGCAGGCCGGCCGGGCCGACGAGGTGCGGGGGCTGGCCGGCGAGATCGAGAAGGCCGAGGGCACCGGCGGCCGATGGGCGCCTACGCCCAGGCCGTCGCCTGCTGGCTGGCGGCGGCGCGCGGCGACCGGGCGGCGTTGGCGGAGGCCCAGCAGCACCTGAACCGGGCGGGGACGCTCCGCCCGAACTGGGACCACGTCGCCACCCTGGAGGGCGACCTCGAGCTGTTCCAGGGCCGCAAGCAGGCGGCGGCGGCGAAGTACCGGGCGGCGATTGACCGCGGCGAGCGCCGCCTGGCGGTGTGGCGGCGGGCGGCCCACGTCCTCTTCGACCTGCGGCAGTACGGCGAGGCCGAGGCCCTGCTGCGACGGCTGCCCGAGCAGACCCGACTGCAGGGGGACCTGGGCCGGATGTCGGCCGTGCTGGCGCTGACCGACGCCGACGAGGCGGGCGACCCGAAGGAGAAGGCGAGGCAGGCGCTGGAGGTGGCGCGGAAGGTGGTCCAGGGCGGGCCGGGGGACTACCGGGACCAGCTCTGGCTGGCGCAGATGGCCTGGCGGGCCGATCAGCGGGCCGAGGCGGAGAGGGCCGTGCGGAAGGGCCGGGAGCTGGCCCCGAACGAGCCGGTGACGCTGGTGGCCCTCATCTCGGTGCTGGCGCAGGTGGACCGCGACCGGGCCCGGCGGGAGCTGGCCGACGCGGAGCGGACGTGGAAGGGGAGCCGGGACGCCAGGATCCTGATGGTGTGCCACGAGACGGTGGGCCAGGCCAAGGAGGCGGAGGCCTACGCCCGCCAGGCGGTGGCGGAGCAGGGCACCCAGGCGGCCGCCTTGCTGGAGGTCGCGGCCTTCCACGCCCGCAACGGGCGGGCCGACCAGGCCGAGAAGCTTTGGCGAGCCGTCCTCAACCTCGCCGGGGCCCCCGACGACGCGGCCCGGGCGGCCCGCCGGTCGCTGGCCCTGGACCCGGCGGTGCGGCAGACCTACCCGACGTACCAGGAGGCGCTGGCCCTCATCGAGCGGAACCTGGACAAGGCCGAGGCCGTCGAGGACCGCCTGGTGAAGGCCCTGGTGCTGGCCACCCAGCCGGCCCAGCGGGTCGAGGCGATCAAGTTGTTCGAGGCGCTGTCCGGGCCGACCTCCTCGACCCCGGACGGGGCGCGGCTGCTGCTGGCCCAGTTGTACGAGGCGGACGGGCGGTGGCCCCAGGCCCGGGCCGTCCTCCGGGCGCTGGTGAAGGGGGACAACCGGAACGGGAGGCAGCTGGCCTACGCCGCCCGGGCGTTCCTGCGGCACGGGGAGCCGGAGGAGGTCGGCCCGTTGCTGGGGCGCCTGGACGCCGTGCCCGGGGCGGGCTTCGAGGCGGTAGAACTTCGGGCCCGCTGGCTGCACGCCGCCGGCAAGAAGGCCGAGGCCTGCGCCCTGCTGGAGCGGCACGCCGCCGCCAAGGAGGACCAGGCGGGCCAGGCCGCGCTGACGTTGGCGAGCCTCGGCGAGGACGCCAGCGCCGAGAAGATCCTCCGCCAGCTGGCGGCCAACCCCAAGCGGCCCGAGGGGCTGGTCCTGTTGGCCCAGTACCTGGGGCTGCGCAAGCGCACGACGGAGGCCCTGGCGGTCTGCGAGCGGGCCTGGGGCACGGCGTCGCCGCAGGTGGTCGCCACCGCCTCCGTGGCCGTGCTCCGCGCCGGGTCGCCCGGGGACGCCGAGAAGGCGGCCGTGGCCGAGCGGATCCGCGCGGCGCTGAAGGGCCAGCCCGGCTCGGTCCCCCTGTTGCTGGCGCTGGCGGAGGTGGAGGAGCTGCGCGGCCGGTCGGACCAGGTGGCCGAGTTGTACCGGCAGGTCCTGAAGGCCCAGCCGGGCAATGCCGTGGCCCTGAACAACCTGGCCTACTATCTGGCCATGCGGCACGGCGACCCCGGCCAGGGCCTCCGCCTGATCGACCAGCTGGTCAAGGAGGCGGGCCCCGTCGGCGAGGTGCTCGACACGCGGGGGCTGATCCTCCTGGCGGCCGGCCGGGCCGAGGAGGCGGTGAAGGACTTCCAGGCCGCCGTCAAGCAGTCCCCGGATGGGGTCAAGTATTTCCACCTGGCCCAGGCCCACCTGGCGGCCGGGGAGCGCGACGCGGGGAAGTCGGCCTGGCTCAGGGCCCAGGCCGCCGGGATCAAGGAAGAGGCCTTGCACCCGTTGGAGCGGCCGGCCTTCCGCTCGTTTGCCGGAGAGCTTGCCTCCAACTGAACCCAAGGGGAGCTGAGCGGCTATGTTACGATTGGCGAGGGGAGGCTGGGTGCCGGGTGAGGGATCCATTCCCCCTCACCCGGCACCCGGGCCCCGATCTCTATTTGTTCTTCGCGGCCTCGGCCCCAGGCTCGCCGCTGTTTCGCCGCAACGCACCAATAGGAGCCGCGGTTCCGGATCGCGAAGCGAGGGGGATCGGAGCCGCGACCGTCAGGAGCGTGTGGGGCCACCCCGCACCCTGACGGTCGCGGCTCGGACACCGCTACACCATCGCGATTCGCGCCATGGCGGGACTCGGGCGCACCCCGTATACCAGGGACAACAGTGTCCCCTCTTGACAGGTTATCAACTGGGCAGTCCGACTCTTTTACACTTTGTGAATCTCCATACTCTTAAGTGGTTATTTTATAACGAGTTGCGATATCGACTCGAAATGACAGCCGGCATGCCCCGTGATTGGCCTGATTGTTGCAGATAATTGGAATGTTAACTGGCCACAGTGGTTTCCTCGGGCAGATTGGATAAGGCCTGGACCAGAAGGAGGGGCGAGGTGTCGTCCTGGTGTGGTAGGTTTGCGCTCAGCCTGCTTGCACTGTTGACCTGGCTTGGGCCGGGGAGCCGTGCCGAGGCCGGCCTCATTTTTGAGGCCAACCTCAACCTCACTGGGGCTGGTGCGAGCGAGTCCACCCCGACCGAGGACGGGAACCGGCACGAGAACGTACCCCTCTACCTTGATCGACTGCCCCCGAGTGTGTCCCCCGTTGGAACGTCTGCCCCGGCCCCCCCTTCTTTGGGGTCCGAGTTGGCTGGGGGACAGGCCATTCACTCTTCCTGTTTCTGGGGATCGACTCCCGAAGTGGGGGAGCAGGTATACCTTGCCGACGTGAGGTTGAAACCGCCTTCGTTTCCCCCTCGACTGTTTCGCCCTCCTCGATGATTCCACGTTCGTGCTACCGGGGCGCGGCGGGGTGAGAATAGACTGTTTACCCGCCTGACGCCGCATGGCTCATGGCAGTGACTCAGATCCATCCGTGACCTGGTCCGCGGCCAATCGGTCGCAGCCTCATCGGGCTCCCTCCTGAAATGGAGGTGGCTTGGGGACCCTTTCGTCCCTGAGCTGGCCCCAAGGGGCATTCCCGGGCTGGGTGGTGAAGCGGCCCATGGGCCAACCAGGCAACGCAACCTGAACGAGATGGGGGAGAGAATCCGGCATTCCGTCCGGTTATGGGCGGACCATCCGGCGGTGGGCCTAATTGAGGAGAGGACATCGTTGTCTTTTCAGGCCCGTGGTGTTTGTTGTAGAAAGGAACTGGTCCCGTGAAGAGTGTGATTCGGTCGTTGGCCGTCGCCGTGGTGGCGATCGCCCTGTGCGCCCAGGGTCAAGCTCGCGCCGCCCTGGTACCCGTCGGACTCGAGCTGTCGCTGCTCGTCGATGTGTCCGGTAGTGTCAGTAGTACGGAGTTCGCCCTTCAGAGGGGTGGTTATGTCAATGCGTTCCAGAACGCCACGATTCAGAACCTGATCACGAACACGCCAGGTGGTATCGCGGTTAACTTCATTTACTGGTCGGGCCCAACCGAGCACACCGAAGCGGTCGGTTGGACCCACGTCTACGATGCGGCCACGGCCAACGCCTTCGCCGCCTTGGTGGCCCTCACGCCTCGGCCGTACAGTGGCAACACGGCGCCGGGCAGCGCGATCAACTACGCGGCGCCCCTGTTTAACAGCAACGACTACGACGGGGCCAGGAAGGTCATCGACGTCTCGGGGGACGGCGCGCAAAACGCTGGCGACAACACGGCGGCGGCTCGGGATGCCGCTCTCGCCGGTGGGATCAACACCATCAACGGGCTGCCGATTCTTGGGGAAACCGGACTGCTGGCGTGGTACCAGAACAACATCCAGGGCGGCACCGGCTCGTTCACGGAGCCCGCGGCCAGCTTCGCCGATTTCGCGGACGCGGTTAACAAGAAGCTGTTCCGCGAGATCTCCGGCGTCCCGGAGCCGGGGAGCCTGGCGCTGCTGGCCATCGGCGCCTGCGGCCTGGCCGGGTACGCCCGCCGCCGGAAGGCGAACGCCGCCCCCGAGCAGGTTGCCTGATCGGACCGGGTAGGTAACTTCATCCCTGGCCCACTTGCGCGGCCTGGCCGGAACCTCCGGCCAGGCCTTCGCCTTTGTGCCCGGCCTCGACCCAGGCCGGTCGGGGTAGGGGAACAGGCTGAGCCCAGAGCCTTGGTCCGTGGGCAGGAACCCCGGCGGTGTCACGCCCCACCTCCCCTGGCCTGCCTGTACACCAGGGCCAACACTTTAACTGTTAATCGGTTAACACTCGGGTGAAGGAGCGACCCGCGACCGAGAAAACAGCCGGGCCTAAGCTTCGGCCTCACAATCCCTTATGGGATTGTGAGGTGGGGGCATAAAAATGCCCCTCATTTGGACCGTTTGTTGCTACTTCCTGCGGGGCGTTAACCCATCTAGGGATTACTTCCGGTTACTGGGTCCAGCAGTATGAATGCTCCGGTCGCAGGCCCGACCGTCAGGGAGGGCTTAATGCCGCGCCCAGGCGAAGCGAGCCCTCCCTAACGGTCGGGCCTGTGTAAGGTAGCGATCTCAACGCTGGACCCAGTAGGTTTGGCTAACCCTCCAAGGAGGATGGGGGTAGGGTGAGGCCGTCCTTGCGAGGCAGACTCGCGTTCAGCCTGCTCGCGCTGCTGGCCTGGCTTGGGCCAGACAACCGCGCAGAGGGGGGGCGGCTTGTCATCCACGCCTTGGGTCCCCCCGACGTAAACCCAGGCGCTCCGGTCGAGGACGATAGCCCGTCCCGAGGCCCCTCGCGCTACCTCGATCTCCTGCCTGGTAACACAACCTACTCCGGGGCGTCCGCCCCGAACCCCTTTTCCCTGGGGTCGATCGCGCGCCAGCCGCTGAGTTGCTGGGGGCTGGCGTCCGAAGGCGGAGGTCCCGGCCTCGCCGACGAGCGACTCAGACCGCCGCCATATACCTCACGTCTTTTCCGACCCCCCCGGTGACCTGGGAAGCGACGGGTGGCTAGCCCGACTCCTCGGGCTTACCTCCGGCCCGTCGCACACCTGGTTCCCGCGGTACGGCTACTGGGTCCAGCAGTATGAATGCTCCGGTCGCAGGCCCGACCGTCAGGGAGGGCTTAATGCCGCGCCCAGGTCGAAGCGAGCCCTCCCGAACGGTCGGGCCTGTGTAAGGTAGCGCTCTCAACGCTGGACCCAGTAATTGGGACCTGCCGGGCCAGCGGCCCGGGGGCTGTTGCCGTGCGTCACCCTCGTCGGGCGCAGGTTCGCATCCTGCTGGCCGGCGAAGGCCGCGCGCGGTTCGACCAGTTGGCACTGGTTCTACTTTCTTGACCGAGTCTTGTTTTGCCTGGCCCTGCCACACCCGGCGGTGGGACAGGTCACACACAGGAGGGGATCTCCAAAATGGGATGGTTGACAACCGGAGTTCGAGGGGTTGCCCTCGTCAGGGAGAGGGCGACGCCCCGCAAGGGGTGGAGACGCCTGCTAGTGGCGTCGGCGCTGGCCATGGTCCTGCTGGGCACGTCGCCCGGGGCCGCGTGGGCCGGGCTGGTGTTCAACTTTACGCCGGCCTCGGGCATGGACCCGCAGGCCATCGCCGGCTTCGCCGCCGCGGGGGCCCGCTGGTCTGCCCTGTTCAGCGACAACATCACCGTCAACATCAACATTAACTTCACCAACCTCCCCGCGGGCGTCCTCGGATCGACGGGTTCGACCCAGGCCAATTACACCTACGCCAACGTCCGCAACGCCCTGATCGCCGACAAGACCTCCGCCGACGACAACACCTCGACCGCGGCGCTACAGGCGGGGCCCGCCTTCAACATGCTGCTCAACCGGACCAGCAACAACCCCAACGGGTCCGGCAGCGCGACGCCCTACCTCGACAACGACGGCGACGCCAACAACACCACCATTAATATGAGCAATGCCAACGCCAAGGCGCTGGGCCTGCTCGCGGCCAACAACGCGGCTGTTGACGCCTCAATCTCGTTCAGCAACTTGTTCACCTGGGACTTTGACCCCAGCAACGGGATCAACGCCGGGGCGTTCGACTTCGTCGGCATCGCCACCCACGAGATCGGGCACGCGCTGGGGTTCATCAGCGGGGTGGACATCCTCGACATCAACAGCCCTCCGGTCCGGGGGCCGTTCCGGGACGACCAGTTCACCTTCGTCAGCACGGCGGACCTGTTCCGCTTCTCGGCCGCCAGCGTCCAGCAGGGGGTTGGGGTGATCGACTGGACGGCCGACACCCGGAATAAGTATTTCTCCGTGGACGGCGGCACGACGGCAGGCGCGTTGTTCTCCAACGGCGTCAACTTCGGCGGCGACGGCCGGCAGGCCAGCCACTGGAGGGACAACCTGGGGCTGGGCATCATGGACCCGACCGCCGCCCCGGGCGAGCTGCTGGCGATCTCGAACAACGACATCCGCCTCTTTGACGTGATCGGGTACAACCTGGGGGCGACGCCGGCCGTGCCCGAGCCGGGGAGCCTGGCGCTGCTGGCGATCGGCGCCTGCGGCCTGGCCGGGTACGCCCGCCGCCGGAAGGCGAACGCCGCCGCCGAGCAGGCTGCCTGATCGGCCCGTGCGGGGCCCTTCTTCCCCCCGCCCACCGCGCGGCCGGGCGGGCACCCCCGGCGGGGCCGCCGCCTTTTCCCCGGCCCCCCTGTACACCAGGGCCGACACCCTGACTGTCAACTGGTTGTCACTTGGGCGCAAAACCCCCTCTTGCCGGCCCGGGCCCCCGGCAGAAAGGCTTGTTTCTTGCCGCATCCCGGGGCGTGGGTGGAAATCCAAGGGGCCGCCGGCCATTGGCCCAGTTATTGCCTCTCTTTTGTGTGTTAACCCCGTCCTGTAGGTCTGTCCGTCCGGCGGCGGAATGAGCCTGGCTCTCCTTTCCAGCCAGTTCCCGCTTCCCGCTTGCCACCCCGACCGAACCTGACCCCCTGGGGGGCTTGCCGGGGGCGTAACACCCTCCCCCGGCAACGGCGGGGCCGCGCCGCTCGCGCGGCCCCAGGCGTTCGGCGTGCGCGCGCCCGGGCGGATACTACCCGTCCCCCGGTCCTGCCCTGGCTGAGTGTTCTTGCGCCTGCCATCGCTACGGCAGCGGTGGGGCGCATTATCTGCAACGGAGGGTTTCTACGATGAGGTGGTTCGCGATTGCACTCCTGGCCCTGCCCGCCGCCCTGGCGGCGGGGGGCCACGCCCAGGCCGCTCCCGTCCTGGGCGGACAACTCTTCTACACCGGCGGGGACGTCGATATCAAGGTGTTGCCGGCCACGGCCGGGTACGTCAGCAACCTGAACCTGTACCCGGCCTTCCCGACCGCGACTCCCGCCATCTTCATCAAGCAGAACATCGACGTCGGCCAGACGGTGAACTTGTCGGCTGCGTTTCTGGCCTCGAACGGCTACAGCGTCGGCGATGAGCTGGTCTTCGGGATCTACGTGACGAACACGGGCGACACCTTCTTCATGGGGCCGGCCTCCCGGAACCCGGACGGCGTCGTCCACAACGGCGTCGATGTCATTACCGTTTCTCCTTACGTCGCCAACGTCGGGTTTGAAGACCTCTACGGCGGGGGCGACCGGGACTATGACGACAACGTTTTCGAGTTCCGGGGTGGCATCGTCACCAACGCGGTGCCCGAGCCGGGCAGCCTGGCGTTGCTGGCCATCGGCACCTGCGGGCTGGCCGGCTACGTCCGTCGGCGGAGGGCGACTTCCACCGTCGGCGCGCAGACCGCCTGAGCCCCTGACCCGAGGATGTTTCCCCTCCCGGCCCTGGTGGGGCTGCGGGACAGGGGGGCAAGCCGTCGAGGCACCCTCTCCGCGAATGGGCTTCCGTTCTCGTGCCACGTCCCGGCCGGACACCCCGGCCGGGCTGTCTTCGGTTCTCCGGCCGCGGGACCCCCAACTGGCGGCGTCGGGATGGACGCCGGCTCGGCTTCATCCTACATTCCTCCCGCAGACGCCCGCCGCGCACCACATGGGAGGCCCCGCATGCTCCGTCCGATCCTGGTCACGCTCGCCGTCGCCGCCTTCGTCGCCGCCGAGGACAAGAAGCCGGCCGGCCCGGCCGCCAAGCCGATCGAGAGGCTCTCGCAGCCGTTCTGGAAGAAGCGCCACGAGAAGTTCCTCGACCAGACCAAGAAGGGCGGCATCGACGTCGTCTTCCTCGGCGACTCGATCACCCAGGGGTGGGAGGGCAAGGGGGGCAAGAAGGCGTGGGACGAGGCCTTCAGTCCGCTGAAGGCCGGCAACTACGGCATCGGTGGCGACCAGACCGGGCACGTGCTCTGGCGCATCACCGAGGGCAAGGAGCTGGACGGCATTGACCCCAAGGCGGCGGTGATCATGATCGGGACCAACAACGCCGGCACGCACACCGCCGAGCAGATCGCCGAGGGGATCACCGCCATCGTGCGGGAGCTGAGGCGGCAGAAGCCGAGCGTGAAAGTCCTCCTTCTGGGTGTCTTCCCGCGCGCCAACCCCCGCGAGGTGAAGGGGGACGCGACGGCCAAGCAGCTCAACCCGAAGGTCAAGCAGATCAACGAGATCATCGCCAAGCTCGACGACGGCAAGGCGGTGTTCTACAAGGACATCGGCGGCAAGTTCCTCGACGCCGACGGCGGGCTTCCCCGGTCGGTCATGCCGGACCTGCTGCACCTCAGCCAGAAGGGCTACGAGATCTGGGCCGAGGCGGTCAAGGACGACGTCGCGAAGCTGGCGAAGTAGCGTTCTGGTGCCCCACTCTTTTGTCGGGGAGAGCGCGAGGGTAAGGAGCCGGCGGGTTTATCCCGCCGGTCCGGAGCAGACCGCCGGGACAAGCCCGGCGGCTCACCCCTCCCTCCCGCTCAAGAGGGAAGAGGGGCAGGGGCGTCCACCCTCAGCCCCAGCGCCTCCAGCCGCTCGCGCAGCTGCTCGCGCTCGCGCTCGTCGAACGGCCGGAACGGCTCGGCGAGGTAGCCGGAGCAGATCCCCAGCAGCGACAGCGCCGCCTTCACGCCGCGCAGGTACGACGAGTTGGCCGGCCCGATCGTGTACACCAGGCTCGACAGCCGCATGACGCGGTCGTGCAGCGCCCGCACCGCCGTCAGGTCGCCCCGCCGCGCCGCCTCGAAGAGATCGACGTACAGACGCGGCGCCAGGTTGGCCCCGCCGCAGATGCCGCCGTGCCCGCCCAGCAGCACGCCCTCGGCGGTCAGCTCCTCCGGGCCCATGAGTAGCGTGAAGTCGGGCCGCGCCGCGGTGGCCTGGCGGACCTTGTGGAAGTAGATCATGTCCGCCGAGCTGTCCTTCAGCCCGACGATGCGCGGCTCCTGGGCCAGCCGGGCGACCGTGTCCACCCCGAACGCCACCTTGGTCAGGCCGGGCATGTTGTAGAGGAAGACCGGCAGCTCGACCGCCCGCGCCAGCCGCTCGGTGTAGCCGGCCAGCTCCGCCTGCGACGGCACGAAGTAGCACGGCGGCGCCAGCACCACCGCGTCGGCCTCGCACTCGGCGGCCCACTCGGCCATCTGCACCGCCTCGGCGAACGACGTGTCGGTGATGCCGACCAGGATGGGAACGCGGCCGGCGACGACCTCCTTGACGCGCTCGACCAGCTCGCGGCGCAGCCGGTAGCCGAGCGACGGCCCCTCGCCGGTGGAGCCGAGCACGAACAGCCCGTGGACGCCGCCGCCGAGGACGTGCTCGACGAGCCGTTCGAGGCCGGCGTGGTCGAGGCGGTCCTCGTCGAGCAGGGGGGTGGCGAGCGGGGGGATGATGCCGGGGAAGGGTCGGGGCAGCATGGCGGTCCTCGGGGTGCGTGTCGCGGTACCGCGACAGTATATCGCCCCGGGCCGCCCGCCACGAGGACGAGCCGGCGGAATCGTCGGTGACCGGCAACGACTTTGCCGGTCGCGCCGCCGGCGCCGTCACTCCGGCGCGCGGAGGATCCACTTCTTGTCGGCGGCGGTGGCGGTGAACTCCTCGCTGCCGGGCGCCTCGCCGGCGAAGACGGCGACCCAGCGCTGGCCCTCGGCCGTGTCGAGGTCGGCCGCGTCGCCGTGCGACAGCTTGCGAACGTACTTGAGCCGGCCGGCCGGTGACAGGGTGAACAGCACGGCGACGTCGCCGCGCACGTTGGCGACGGTAACCTTGAGCGCGCCCTTGTCCTTGGCCGCCGCGGCGAGCGTGGCCGGCGGCGGCCCGGGGAGCAGCGCGACCGCCGCCAGTGAGACTACCTGAAGCATGGTCGAACTCCGTGGTCGTGGAACCCGGGTCACCAGTTTACCCGGCCTGCCCGGTCGGCACAAACCGACTTGTCGGAGGCGCGGCCATTGACAGGGTGGACGGGCGTCTTAGAATGCTCTTTTACCTCCCACGAGGACCCCCCGCGCGATGGACGACGCCATCCGCAAGGCCGAGACGCTCATCGAGGCGCTGAGCTACATCCGCCGCTTCCACCACCGGCTCACGGTGATCAAGCTCGGCGGCAGCGCCATGGAAGACCCCGACGCGCTAATCGCGACGCTCCAGGACGTGGTCTTCATGGCCACCGTCGGCCTGCGGCCGGTCCTCGTCCACGGCGGCGGCAAGCCGATCGACTGGGCCATGGCCGCCGCCGGCCTCGGGTCTCGCAAGGTGCAGGGCCGCCGCTACACCGACCCCGCCACGCTCGACATCGTCGTCCGCGGTCTCGATCGACGACATCAACGCCGGCATCGTCGCCCAGATCCGCGAGCTGGGCGGCCGCGCCGTCGGCCTGCACCGCCCCCCCCTCCCCGTCCTCTTCGGCGAACGCCTGGCGCTGCCCGGCGCCGACGGCCGGCCGATCGACCTCGGCCACGTCGGCGCGGTGACGCGCGTCGATACCGAGCTGATCGAGTCGTTCTGCGCCGGCCGCGTCATCCCCGTCATCCCGTCGCTGGCCCTCGAAGGGCCGCAAGGGCAGCGCTGGCTGAACGTCAACGCGGACACGGCGGCGGCGGCCGTCGCCGAGCAACTGGGCGCCGAGAAGCTCGTCTTCCTCAGCGACACGCCGGGCCTTCTGATGGACCGCCGCGACCCGTCCACGCTGGTGTCGCACCTGGACGCCGGCGGCTGCCGCGACCTGGTCGCCAAGGGCGTCATCGACGCGGGCATGATCCCGAAGGTCGAGGCGTGCCTGGACGCGCTGCGCGGCGGCGTCAAGAAGACGCACATGATCGACGGCCGGCTCAGGCATTCGCTGCTTCTGGAAATCTACACCGACCGCGGCGTCGGCACCGAAATCACGCTGATTCGACCCTGTAGGACAAGCCAGCTTACCTTTTCTCCCAGGACAAGCTGGCAGCTGGTCCTACGACAGAGAGCGACCCATGAACCCCGCCACCCTCGAGCGCTACAAGACCCACGTCATCGCCAACTACGGCCGGTTCCCCGTCTGCCTGGTGCGCGGCGAGGGGTCGAGGGTGTGGGACGATGAGGGTCGCCAATACCTCGACTTCTTCCCCGGCTGGGGTTGCGGGCTGCTCGGGCACTGCCCGCCGCTCGTCGTCGAGGCGGTCCGCGAGCAGGTCGGCACGCTGATCCACGTGCCGAACACCTGGCACACCGAGCCGCAGGCCCTGCTCGCCGAGCGCTGGGCACCTGGACGGCGTGGAAGCGCAGAGCTTCTTCTGTAACTCCGGCACCGAGGCGAACGAGGCGGCGATCGTTGGCCCGGCTCAACGGCAAGCCCGGCCGCTACAAGATCGTCACCACGCTGAACAGCTTCCACGGCCGCACCATGGGGGCGCTGACGGCGACCGGCCAGCCGAAGTACCACCAGGGCGTCGAGCCGATGCTGCCCGGCTTCCGCCACGTCCCCTTCGGCGACCTAGACGCGATGGCCAGCGCCATCGACGGCGAGATGGCCGCCATCCTGGTCGAGCCGATCCAGGGCGAGGGCGGCATCAACCTGCCGCCGGCCGGCCTCCGAAGGCCTGCGCAAGCTCGCCGACCAGCACAAGCTGCTGTTGATCTTCGACGAGGTGCAGACCGGCATGGGCCGCACCGGCCGGTGGTTCGCCCACCAGTTGTACGGCGTCGCCGGACGTGATGACGCTGGCCAAGCGCTGGCGGGCGGCGGGCCATGGGCTGCTGCTGGCCCGGCCTGGAGGTGGCCGACAAGCTGCGGCCGGGCACCCACGCCGTTCGGCGGCAACCCGGATCGCCTGCGCGTCGCCGCTGGCGACCATCGAGACGATCGAGAGGGAGGGGCTGGGCGCTGAAGCGAGCCGAGCAGATCGGCGAGCGGTTCCAGGCGTTCTTCGAGCGCCTGCCGCCGCCTGGATCAAGGACGTGCGGACCAAGGGCTGCATGGTCGGCGTCGAGCCTGACGATCGACGGCGCCGGCGTCAAGGGCTGCATGGCGGATCGCCATCAACTGCACCCACGGAACGGTCCTCCCGGCTGCTGCCGGCGATGAACCTCCGCGCGACGCCGAGTTGGACGAGGTGCAAGGTTTTGAGAAGGTCCTCACCGGCATTAAGGATGGCGATGAAGGATGAAGGAGAATCAAGAGTCTCTGATTCATCCTTCATCCTTCATCCTTCATCCTTCCGAGAGAGGTGCTGAGTATGCGGCATTTCCTGAGTTTGACTGACGTCGAGCGCGGCCGAGTTGAAGCGCTGTTGGCCGAGGCCGCCCGACTGAAGGCGGAGTCGAAGGCGGTGGTACCGCCCCGGCCGCCGGCCGCGTCCTTGGGGCTGGTGTTCGAGAAGCAAAGTCGCTGCGCACCCGGGCCAGCTTCGAGGGGGCGATGGCCCAACTGGGCGGCAGTACGATCTTCCTCAGCTACTGACGGCCATGGGGAGCGCGAGAGCGTGCCCGACTTCGCCTGCACGCTGTCCAGCTACACCGACGTCGTCGCGCTGCGGACGTTCAAGCACGAGACGATCGAGGAGTCGTTCGCCACTCGCGAGTGCCGGTCATCAACGGCCTGTCCGACCGTGCACCTGCCAGCGCTGGGTGACCTGCTGACGATCCAGGAGACGTTCGGCAAGCTGGAGGGCAAGACGCTGGTGTTCGTCGGTGACGGCAACAACGTCGCCCGCAGCGTGGCCGTCGGCTGCGGCCTGTTCGGGCTAAAGTTCATCCTGGCCGCCCCGGAGGGCTACGGCTTCGACGAGCGGTTCTTGCAGAAGTATCGCAAGCTGGTGCCCGGCGGGCAGATCCAGGTGAACGGCCGGCTGGAGCACGCCGTCGGCGAGGCGGACGTGATCTACACCGACGTGTGGACGAGCATGGGCCAGGAGGCGGAGCGCGAGGAGCGGCGGAAGCAGTTCGCCCTGCTCCAGGTCAACGAGCGCCGTTGGCGAAGGCCCCGCCGCACGCCCGGGTGATGCACCGCTCGCGAGGTGCGCGGCGAGGAGGTCAGTGAGATGATCCTCGACGGCCCGCGGTCGACGCCTTCGAGCAGGCCGAGAACCGCCTGCACGCCCAGAAGCGGCTGCTGAAGTGGCTGCGGGGCTGTAGCCGGCTCACCACCACGGCCGCCGCGGCAGCAGAAGAGAGCCGCTTACACTCCGGATATGCGTGCTGAGGTCAGCTACGACTGGTCATGGACGACGACATGGAGAGTTCGTCGAGGGGACGTACCGTCTGCCGGGTGAGGACTGGCAGGTCGTCATCGTTTCGGCGCGTTTGACTGACGCCCGAGCCGCAGGTCATCTCCCAGCGGTGGGAGAGCGGGGTTTCCGGTGTGTTTATCCGCATGCCCCGTGCCGAGCGGATCAACGCCGCGGCTGTCGAGCGGGTTCTTTCGGAGGCCCTCGGCGTAACGGAGTGGGTGCGGGTTCGCGGCCCAGATTCCATGCAGCTCCGATAGCACAGGCACGCCAAATCCGAAACTGCACCCGACCATGACAGCAGTTAGCGCGGTCGGGGTTCAAGCCCCCTCACCAGCCGCCGCGGCAGGTGAACTGGGCTTTCGGTAAAGGAGAGGCTTGCGGACGCACGCAAGAGTAGGTCTGATGATAGCCGTGGCTACTGAAATCGCACAAGTCACTAGCCGCCGGCGCCACCCGGCGCACGGCATCACCCTTCGGAGGGCCCACCGATGCAACCCACGTTTAGACAGGAAAGCGCCAACGACCTGATCCGTGAGTTCCAACAGCTCGCCCAGCAGGTCGGCCAGTTGGAGAAGCGGCTCGACAAGGCCAACAGCGTGCTCCGGGCGGTGTGCGAGGTGGTGCGGGATGAGCTGCACGTCGAGCCCGACGCGCTGGCCGAGAAGCTGGCGGCCGTGCTCCGCGAGAAGGCTGAGCGGGCGAAGGCGGCCTGCGCCAACTGCAACCGCCCGCTGGGGGACAAGAAGAAGTGCCTGTACTGCGGCACGGAGCGAAAGGCCGAGTCGATCTTCGACAACCTGTAGCGCGGCCCCGGCGCGAGGGGCGATCGTTGATGGGGTACAATCACCGGGCAAAGGAGAGGAATGTGATGACCGCGACACCCCCAGTGGTCCACAGCGACCCCGACATCCTCGGCGGGACGCCGGTCTTCGTCGGCACCCGGGTCCCGGTTCGCGCCCTACTCGACTACCTGGAGGCAGGTGAATCCCTCCACGAATTCTTGGAAGACTTCCCCAGCGTCACCCGCGAGCAGGCCGTAGGCGCCCTCGAACTCGCCAAGCGGATGCTGGTGTCCCGTGCGAATCCTGCTTGACGAGTGCGTGCCGCGCCGGCTGCGGCGAGAGCTGCCAGGCCACGACGTCCATACCGTGCCTGAGATGGGCTGGTCGGGCAAGAAGAACGGCGAGCTGCTGCAGCTGATGGCCGGGCAGACCTTCGAGGTTTTGCTTACGGTCGATCAGGGTATCCGCCATCAGCAGAACCTGCAAGCGGCCGGCGTTGCCGTGGTTGTCTTGGTTGCGGCAAGCAACCGGCTGGCGGACCTGGTGCCGCTGGTGCCCTCGGCGCTCACGGCCCTGGGGGCGATCAAGCCCGGTGATGTCATCGAGGTCACGGCCTGACAGGAGCCACTGAACGACGTCACCACATAAACCGTGGGAGAGAAGGATGACCATGCGCACCGACGGCCGGCGGCCCGACGAGCTACGACCCTTGACCTTCCAGCGCGGCTTCACCCGCCAGGCGCCCGGCAGCGTGCTGGTCGGCATGGGCCGGACGATGGTGCTCTGCACCTGCACCGTCGAGGAGACCGTCCCGCCGTTCCTCGTCGGCAAGGGCAAGGGCTGGCTGACGGCGGAGTACAGCATGCTCCCCGGCAGCACCTCGACGCGCAAGCCGCGCGACAAGGCCGGCAAGATCGACGGCCGCAGCGTCGAGATCCAGCGACTGATCGGCCGCGCGCTGCGCACCGTCGTCGATCTCGACAAGCTCGGCGAGCGCACGCTGTGGATCGACTGCGACGTGCTGGAGGCCGACGGCGGCACGCGGACGGCGGCGATCAACGGGGCGTTCGTCGCCCTGGCCGACGCCCTGGCCGCGATGCAAGGGCGGACGCCGCGACCCGCCCTTTCGGGGCTGCCGTCGGCGCCCTTTCCTGCGCCTGCCGACGTCGTCCGCGACAGCGTCGCGGCGGTGAGCATCGGGCTGTTGGGCGGCGAGGCGCTGCTGGACCTGTGCTACGTCGAGGACAGGGACGTGGACGTCGATCTGAACCTGGTGATGACCGGGCGCGGCGAGCTGATCGAGGTGCAGGCCGGCGGCGAGGAGGCGACGTTCTCGCGGGCGCAGCTCGACGCGCTGCTGGAGGTCGGCGGCCGCGGCGTGGCGGCGATCACGCGGGCACAGCGGGAGGCGCTGGGGGAGCGCTGGCCGATCCGGTAGGCTAGCGGACCAGCAGCCCCGAGCGGCTGTCCTTCGGCTCCAGCCGGGGGGCGATCTGGAGGAACACCCGGGTCAGGTCCGGGTCGAAGTGCTTGCCCGCGCCGTCGCGCAGGATCGCCAGCGCCTCGTGGACCGGCAGGGCGTCGCGGTAGGCGCGCGACGTCGTCAGCGCGTCGAACACGTCGGGGATGGAGATCAGCCGGGCCAAGAGCGGGATCTCCTGGCCCTTGAGCCCGTCGGGGTAGCCGGTGCCGTCCAGCCGCTCGTGGTGGCCGCGGATCGCCGCCAGGACGATCTTGCTGCGCAGCACCGGCTTGAGGATGCGCTCCCCCGTGACGGGGTGCTCGCGGACGACGGCGTACTCCTCGGCCGTCAGCTTGTCCGGCTTGTGCAGGATGGCGTCGGGCACGGCGACCTTGCCGATGTCGTGCAGTTGGGCCGCCAGGCTCAGCTGCTTGAGCTGCCGGCGGTCCAGGCCCAGGGCGCGGGCCAGCGCCATGGCGTAGTGCCGCACCCGCCGCGAGTGGCCCGCCGTGTACGGGTCGCGCTCCTCCATCGCCTGCGACAGGCTGGTGATCGCCGACAGCACCGTCGTCCGCACCCGCCGCGTCTGCCGGCGGACGGCCCGCTCCAGGTCGCGCTTCTGCCGGTGCTTCTCGCGCTCCTCGTGGTAGGTCCGCAGCGTCGTCTCCAGGACGTGGCGGAACTCGTCGAGCTTGATCGGCTTGAAGAAGTAGTGGTGCGCCCCGGCCTGAAGGCACTCGCTGGTCGCGTCCGGGTCGTGCCCGGCGGTCAGGACGATGATGCCGACCTCCGGCCAGCGCTCGCGGACCTGGCGGATCAGCCACAGCCCGCCGCGGCCGGGCATCCGCAGGTCGGTGACGACCACCGGGGTCAGGTTGCGCTCGAGCAGCTCCAGGGCCTGCTCGGCGGTGCCGGCGGACTGGCACTCGAAGTGCCACGACCGGGCCGCGCGGACGAGCACGTCCTGGGCCATCGGCTCGTCCTCGACGACGGTCACCGCCAGGGAGGGCGGTTGGATTTGTGTCATATTCCGGGAATCGCCGGCGTCCGCGCTCCGATCCGGCAGAACGCGCACGAGCCGCTCCACGCTGGGCGGTCGTCCAGCCTCCCGGGGTGTGGCCCGGGGCCGCCTGAGCCGACCGCATTCCTCGGTGATGCCCGCGAGCTGCTCGGGCCATTCCGTCCGCTCACTCGCGGAGGCGCGAGGTGCGAACCCGGGCAGCGATGATTGGCCGGGCGGGGCTTATCGCAAGGGCAGATTGGCGTTATGGGAGTATAAGACGATCGGTTGCGCCCGGCAAGGAAGTTTTAATCAATCCGCAAAATCGTCGCAACCGCCCGCGGAGTCTGTCCGGGTCGCGCCGGCCGGGTGAGTTCAGCCGTGGCCGTTACGCTCCTGGCGCAACCGCGTCGTCTGCCGGGCGATCATCGCCCGGCGGTCGTCCTGGAGCTTGCGGAACTGCCGCAGGGCGTACCGCCGGGTCGCCCACAGGTCCGCCCCCGCCAGGACGACGACGCCCAGCAACAAGAGCAGCAGGGCCACCCAGGTGCCCGCCCAGACGCGGACGAGGACCTTCTCCTCCGGCGTGTAGTCGGGGCGATCGCCCTCGGCGAGCTTCTCGCGCTCCTCGATCAGCCGCTGCGAGGCCGGCTCCCACCAGACCAGCTGGCCGACCATCAGCACCGCCATCAGCCCCAGAAGCCCCGCGGAGATCAGCCGCCGCCACGCCTTGCGCCGCTCCCAACGCATCTCGTCCTCGGGCAGCGTCAGCGTGCGCAGCTCGCGCAGCCGGCGGGCCTGGCGCCAGCCGAACGCGCCGGCCAGGCCTAGCAGGACGGCGACCAGGGCGGAGCCGAACAGCGCCTCGGAAATCGGCACGGGCTCACCTCGCGCGTTGCAGCCAGACCGCGCACACCTTCGCCACCTGCTCCATCGGCTTGTCGGAGCAGTTCTTCGGCAGGTCGGTCAGCTTG
>JAXMAW010000011.1:0-144098 GCA_046350195.1 Gemmataceae bacterium | reverse complement strand
GTTGGGTGCGGGCCGACGGATAAGGTATCCCCCGCGGGGAGTGCGATGCGGAAGTGGCTTGCCCTGATGATCGGCGTCGCCGGTGTCTCGATGTGGTATCGGGCGCCGGCCACGCAGCCTGCGAAGCGGCTCGACCCGGCCGCCTGGGGCGCCGATCACGTCGGCAAGCCGGTCCCGGAGTACGTCACCGGCGACCAGTGCCTCTTCTGCCACCGGGACGATGTGGGGTCGTCGTGGGGCGCCAACCGCCACAACAAGTCGCTCCAGGCGATCGAGCCGGAGGAGCCTGCCCTGGCCGCGCTGAAACGGTCGGTGGCGAAGGGGTTGGCCGGCGACGTCAAGCTACTGCTCGGCGGCGGCAACCGGCAGCGGTTCCTCAAGCCGTCGGAGGCGTACGGCAAGCTGGACCTGCTTTCGGTCGAGTGGCAGCCGCCGCGCCTGGGGAAGGAGGGCCGGCTGGTCGCCACGGACCGGCCGCACTGGGACACGAAGACGTTCGCCGACGGCTGCGCCGGCTGTCACGCCACCGGGGTGGACAGCGAGAAGCGCACCTTCTCCGCCGTCGGGCTGGACTGCTACGTCTGCCACGGCGACGCGCCCCTGGAGCATTCCAAGAACGCCTCGCTGGTCCACCTGGCCCGAAAGCGCAAGGACGCCGCTCCGGTGGTCACGTCGATCTGCGCCCAGTGCCACGTCCGCACCGGCAAGTCGAAGACCACCGGCCGGCCCTACCCGAACAACTTCGTGGCGGGCGACAACCTGTTCCGCGACTTCCAGGTCGATTTCTCCGACGAGGCCATCAAGCGCCTCGGCCCGGCCGACCGGCACGTCCTGGAGAACGTCCGCGACGTGGTCGTGCTCGGCAAGAAGGACGTCACCTGCCTGACCTGCCACGACGTCCACAAGCAGTCGGCGAAGAAACATCACCGCGTGGCGGCGGACGACTCCTGCCAACTCTGCCACCCCCCGACGGGGTCGAAGAAGGTCAAAAAGCCGTATGAGGTCCACAGCGCGACGTGCGGGTATTGAGGAGGTAAGGACATGAAACGAGAGCCGGAACCGGACTACGAACGCCTGCCGGGCGACGGCCCGCTGGACGAGACCGACGTCAGCCTGCGCGCCTACCTGGCCCGGCTGTCCGACGAGCACCTGGCGGAGTACGACGCCGCCTGGCCGGACGAAAAGGTTATGGAGTGGGACGGCAACTTCCGCTCGGACGGCGGGCTGATGCTGGTCTGCTGCGAGCGCGACGTGGACGTCGGGGAGTTCCGCCGCGTCCTGGAGGAGCACCTTCGCTTCCGCCTTGGCCCGGAAGCGATGTCGGCACCTTCCTGAGCCCCGCCTTCCGCCCCCGCGCCCTACTTGATCGTCTTGCGGAAGTCGTCGAAGCTGTGCGGCAACACGTCGGGGACGATGTGTACCTGCGTGGTGAACTTGTACGGCGCCTTGGGGTCGCCGGAGTCGAAGACCAGCTCGGCGAAGAACGCCGTCCAGCCGGCCGCCGGCTTGTCCACCCTGGCGAGGTAGACGCCTTCGCCGTCGCCTTTCAGCGTCGATTTCTTGTAAGCCTTGCCGATCGACAGCAGGCGGAAGTCGCGCGCCTTGGGGTTGGTCGCCTGCCACAGGTTCACCTCCACCGGCTTCGTCTCGGCACGCACGCGGAGGGAGCCGTCCGGCTGCACCTTCCACGAGAACTTCGGCAAGGGCGAGCCGTTCAGCACCGCCCGGTAGAACGCGAGGGTGCTTTCGCCGGCGTCCGAGCCCGCGAGCGAGTGGTTGGTGTTGGGGACGTACCGCAGGTACTTCGGGCCGGGTAGGTCGTCGAAGTAGAATTTCGACGAGTCGGGGGGGAAGTACTGGTCACCGGAAGAGTTCACGACGTACTTCGGCATCGTCAGCCGGTCGCGGTAGGAGTAGGGATCGACGATCTCGAGCAGCCTGGCGTAGGCGGGCGTGTCGAAACGCTCGTGGATCTTGTGACGGGTGTAGTCGCCGACGGCCGGCGCCCAGAAGCCGTAGCTGGCGTAATGGTTCACCTTGCAGGCGCGGACGTTGATGACGTCGATGACGATGGGCACGACGGCCCTGACGCGCGGGTCCACCGCGCCGGTCAGCCAGGTGGTCCAGCCGCGCTTCGACGCCCTGGAGACGACGAAGTCCTTGACCGGCACCTTCCCCGCCTCCGAGGCGAGAATTCGGTGACGGCGTCCATGGCGCGGACGAAGGCGATCATCGGCATGCGGCAGCCAGGTGGGGTCGCCGGTGTCCATGAACTTGATGTGGCCGTAGGCGATCAGGTCGTCCTCGCTGTGTGGCTTACCGTCGTTGTTGAAGACGAGCGGCTGGTTGGGCACTACGCCCAGTCCGCCACGACGGTGCCCTCGTCCCCTTGGCGAGCCTGGGCGGATCGAGCGCTTGGCATCCCTGGGGCCTCGCCCCCGTTGCGGCCGCTGCCGATGCGCAGGTAGGCGGTGTCGTGACTCACCTTGTCGGGTTGACGATGACGAGCCGCGTTGCCAGATCGGCCGATCGCCAGTTGGGCGCGCCAGGTCTGCGATTTGAGGTCGAGCACGAAGGTAGCGACGCCGTCGCCTGGGATGTCTTCACCAGCTTCCACGCATAGGTGGAATCGGCCTTCGCGACGTAGTCGTCGAGGGCCGTCTTCTTTCGCGGGGCCTCGGCCCGGGCCGGCAACCCGAGGGCGAGCCAGGCAATTCCAACGGGGAGGATCGCGTGCAGGGTATTCATCTGGGCTCTCCAACATGTGACACCGGTGCCGGCCCCATGGTCAAGTTAGGAATCTTGCCGCCGGGAACCCGCCATTTCAGGCGAGGATGTCCTTGACCACCGCGCCATGCACGTCGGTCAGGCGAAAGGCCCGGCCCTGGAAGCGGAAGGCCAGCCGCTCATGGTCGATCCCCAGGGAGTGCAACAAGGTGGCGTGCAGGCCATGCACGTGAACCGGGTCCTTCATGACGTTGTACCCGTAATCGTCCGCCACCCCGCACACCAGGCCGGGCTTGATCCCGCCGCCCGCCAGCCACAGCGAGAAGCAGCGGCCGTGGTGGTCGCGCCCGTAGTCCTTCTGCAACCCTCCCTGGCCGTGGACCGTCCGGCGGGCGAAGGGGTTCGCGGGCCTGAAGGCGACGGAGCAGCTCGCCGCCGAGGTGGAGCGCAAGGCGGCGCGGGTGCGCGTCGGTCTGATCGACCCGGCGGAGGAGCGCCTGCGCCGGCCGCTCGCCGGACACCTGAAGGATTACGCCGCCCACTAGCCGCCAAAGGCGACACGCCCCGGCCCGTCCGCAACACGCTCGGCTGCGTCTCCGCCCTGCTGAAGGGGTGCGGGTTCGTGTTCCCCCTGGACGCTGACACGGGCGGGGCGGCGGACTGGCTGAACCAGCTTCGCCAGGGCGCCGCGCCGGTAATGCCCCCCGAGGGCGATTCCTTCGGGCCGGCCGACGTCGCTAAGCTGCTCGGCGTGACGGTCGGGGCCGTCGGCTCGACAGTAAAGCGCCACGGGCTGGCCGCCTTCGGCAACGGCAAGGTCCGCCGGCTACCCCGCGCCACCGTCGAAGCCCTGGTGATGAACAGGGCGAAGGGGTGTGGCCCCACAACAATCAACCACCACGTTCGGGCCGTGCGCGGCTTCTTCCGCTGGATGGTGAAGGCCAGGCGGGTAGGCTCGAACCCCCTCGAATCGCTGACGCTGGTGAATGCGAGCGTTGACGTGCGGCGGGCGACGACGCCCTGGCCCGGCCTGAGTCGGCCTTGCCCGAGGTCCAGGAGGAGGCGCGGGCGCTGCTCGCGCGGTTGACCACGCGGCACCGCCGGGCGGTCGAGATGCGGTTCGGGTTCGGGGACGGGGTCGATCGAACCTTGGGGGAGGTCGCCAAGGAGCTGGGGGTCAGCCAACAGCGGGCTTGCCAGGTGCTGGCGTGGGCGCTGGTGCGGATGCGCGCACTGGCGGCGTGCGGCATGGGCGGCGTTGGACCAGACCACGCCGGGCCCTCTGGGCGGTGACGCAGTGCCGGGGCCTGGGTGAGGGACGAATCCCGCGCCCCGGCCCATGACCCCTGGGAAGCCCGAGTCCTCGCCGCCTGGGGCCTTGGACGAGGAGACCCTTGGCGCCGGGCTGGGCGGTGGACCTGTGCCTCGGCCTGAGTTGAGTGGGCACGGGACCGAGTTTCGGGTTGTGGTGGAGGCTTGACGGCGGGTGCTGCGGGAGACCGACGTCCACAGGTGGCTGTGGGTTCCGCCAAGGCAAGCCCCCGTGGTGCGGTCTTGTGCGGCGTTGGTAACGAGCGACCTGAGGAAGGGGCGTGGGCATGCAGGCCGTCGTCCTCGGGCCGGCAGGAGCGCTCGCCAAGAGACCGAGGCGGACCTCTCGGGGGCCAGGTCAATCCGACCGTTCCGGGCTATAGTTGGGCAAAGGAGAAGCTGTGAGGTGGCACATTTCTCTGTTGGGGCTAAGCGGCTGGGGTGGCCGGAGCCGGGGGCCGGCCGGCCGTGGAACCGCCGCCGCTGCGGGTCTTGTACGGGCAACGACCGCGACCGGGGCTGCGGACTACGAGGCCTTCCTGAAGAAGCACTTCGCCAAGGTGGCGGTGGCCCCCCGCAAGGGCTTTGACCCCGCCGCGGCCCGCGACGCCGACGTGGTCCTGCTCGACTGGTCGCAGTCCGAAGGGTCGGTGGACAAGGCGACCTCGCCGCTCGGCAAGCTCGAAGGCTGGACCAAGCCGACGGTGCTCCTGGGCAGCGCCGGGCTGTTCATGGCCGGCCAATGGCAGCTGATCGGCGGGGCGGGGTGAACGTGCCTTGGACCTCCCCAAGGATGGTGGAGTCGGAGTTAAGGGTGTAGACTCCGAGTAAGGAGATCGTCGATGTGCTGCAAGACCTACACTCCGCGAGTTCAAGCTCCGTGCCGTCCGGATGCTGACCGGACCAAGGGCTCTCCGTCGCCGAGGTGGCCTGCCGCCTCGGCGTCGGCGAGAACTGTTCTCGCAACTGGCGGGCCGCCGCCCAGGAGAAGGGGGGCCGCCGCCTTCCCCGGCCAGGGTAGCCCTCCCCGCCGACGAGAGCTCTTGCCGGCTCCGGCAAGCCGAGGTCCACCGGCTCAAGGCCGAGGGATCTGCTAAAAAAGCCGCCGCGTACTTCGCCTCCCCGCCGAGTTGACGTTCCGGTTCATCGCCGACCACCGGGGCGAGTGCCCCGTCTCCCGGGCCTGCGACGCCCTGGAGGTGTCCGAGTCCGGCTACCACGCCTGGGGCGGCCGGCCCCCCTCCCAGGCGGAGCCTGCGGCGGGGCGAACTGGTCGGGCGCGATCGAGGCGATCCACGCCGAGGTGAGTCGCTACGGCAGCCCCGCGGATGACCGCCGAGTTGAACGCCCGAGGCTTCCTTGCACGGAGAACACGGTGGCGACCCTGATGAAGACCTGCGGATTCGGGCCAAGACGGTCAAGCGGTTCGTCAAGACGACCGACTTCCGCGGCACGCCCTGCCGGTCGCCGACAACCTCCTGATCGAGACTGGCCCGGCCGGCCCCAACCTGGCTCAGCGCGGACATCACCTACATCCCGACCGACGGCCATTGCTCCTGGCGGTGGTCGAGGACCTGTTCTCCTGAAGATCGTCGGCTGGTCGATGGACGCCACCATGACCAGCCGGCTGGTGGTCGATGCCCTGGACATGGCCGTTCGCCGGCGGGTTCCCGAGGAAGGGCTGCCGGCGCACCTGACCGCGGCAGCCAGTACGCCAGCAAGCATTACCAACGCCTCCTTGGGAAGCACGGCATCAGCTGTAGCATGAGCGGGGTGGGCCGCAGTGCTGGGACAACGCCCTGGTCGAGAGCTTCTTCGCCTCGCTGAAGAAGCGCTGAGTTGGTCCAACATGAGAGCTACACCGGCCGCGAGGAGGCCAAGGCCAGCATCTTCGAGTACGTCGAGGTGTTTACAACCGCGTCCGCCGGCACTCCTCCCTGGGATTCTTATCTCCGGAGGAATTCGAGCGGTCGCACAACCCGAAACACCCTTAACTACGACTCCATTTTTCTTTGGGAAGTCCACCCGGAGCCGTCCGCAAGTACGTGCTACGCGACCACGCGCCTTCCAAAGGCCGCTGCTCGATCGA
Organism: Gemmataceae bacterium; assembly: GCA_046350195.1. Classification (GTDB taxonomy): domain Bacteria; phylum Planctomycetota; class Planctomycetia; order Gemmatales; family Gemmataceae; genus CALDUY01. Next base: position 137,971 of record JAXMAW010000011.1, on the reverse strand, counting down.
CACCAAGAAGACGGCCACGATCGACACCCCGGACGCCTTCAAAGACGAGATCAAGGGGGTCACGATTGAGGTCCCGCCCCTGGCCCGCGGACCTGGGCGCGAAGCACCCGCCGGGCTGGTGCACCTACACTACGAACACGGCGGCGCCCTGAACTCGAAGTGATCTGCGGCGGCGGCCACGGCAAGACGCCGCGGCCGGCGCCGTCTGGAGGCAGGGCCACCTGCTGCACTTCGGCTTCGACCGCCCCTTCGGCCATGAACGACACCGGCCGCGCCCTGCTGGTCAACGCGGTCGCCTACGCCGCGTGGTTCACCGAAGACTGGCCGATCGTGCGGACGCCGTGCGTGTTCGTCCAGGGCAAGCGGATCGTCGATCGCGACTACCTGGCCCGGCGGCCCGCGAGCCGAAGCCGGACCTCCGGCCTGCCTTTCCTTCGCCAAGGCGGACTTCGAGAGTACCTGAAGGGCAAGTCGGTCGCGGACGTGGCCGCCTGGTACCGCAGGAGCGCGACTACTTGCACGCGGACGCGGACGCTGACGGTGGACGCGGACGCACGCCTTCGGGGTTCCGCCGGCCGGCCCCGGTTCCTGGCCAAGGCGTCGGCGCGCTGCCGGCCGCGCGGGGCGGAGGCCCGCCCGCTGGCCTCGCTACGTGCCGGACGGGGCCGGGCGCGACCGCCTCCGCCGCGGACTGGTCGGCGTGGGCGGAGAAGAACAGGCCATACCTGTTCTTCAGCGACACCGGCGGCTACCGCTGGTACCGCGACCCGCTGGCCCAGAGCGCGGCATCCCGACCGCGGATCATGCGCGCCTGCTGGGCACGCCACGCCGCCGGGCCGGCTGGCAAGGCCGCTGACACGAGGCCAGAGGTTGAATGGCAGTACAAGCCGGCCCGCCCGGCGGCTAGTCGAGGCCCGGCCCGCCGGGAGGGCTGGCTGGCGGGGCGGGCGATGCCCCGCTGGAGACCGCAGGCACCACCGGCGGACGGCCAGGTCGGCCGCCTGGCGGCGCCTGGCCGTCCCGCCGCCTACCGCTTCTTCCGGCCTCTACCACGAGGTCTGTGGCCTCCGAGGGGTACTTCGAGCCGTCGGGCGCTCGACGCGGACCACCGCCTTTCCTGGCTTGGCGTCTGAGGGGACCTGACCGGGCCGCAGCATCCCTCAGCACCGCTCCTTCTCGAACTCGCACACCGCCCTCTTCTCCTTCCCCGCCGTCGCTGTAGATCAGGGTGGCCTTGACCCACCGCGGCAACGCCGCTGGGCCGCGGCAGCGCGCCTTTACCGCCTGCTGCCGAGGAAGACCTTGCGCTGGTGGCCAACGACGCGGAGCTGTCCACGTGCTCAGCGCCGAAACCTGAACGGCCGTCCCTGTTCATCCACAGCACGGCGCGGCGGCCGCGGTCGGGGAGAACTGCATGTACCCGGCCTCCGGGTCCTCGTATCCCCCGCCGAACCGGTAGTTGCCCCGGCCACCCAAGGCCGACCATGTCGGTCGGTCGCTCCTTCGGTACGGACGGTCGACTTGTGCCTGGCCCCCGGTGGCGGGTCGGTGAACTCGGCCAGGTCCGGCCGCCGGCGGCAAAGGAGGCGGTGAGCCGCTCCTTGCCGGTCAGGTCGCCGTCGGCGTCCAGGTCGATGTGGAGCACGTCGTGCGGACGCCCTTGGGGTTGCTGGTCGAGGACCATCCAGACGGCCTTCTCCGCCTGGGCCGAACGCAGCCACCCTGTACAGCGGCCGCTTCGAGGCGTAGGCCGGCTCCCTGGTGGGGGCCTTTAGGCAGCCTGAAAGGTCGCGCCTGCCGGCCGTCAGCGGCGGGAGGGCCAGGGAGGTGACGGCCGCGAGGAGGAACGCCGGGGGTCTCATGGGGTGCGTCTCCGGGCGACGGGCGGGGCCGCTGCTATAATGGCCGCCGGGCGCCGCTTCGTCAATAGCCGTGGTGGTCGATCGGCTATCCCCCCGCCGCCCCAACCCCACCCTCCCGACCTCGCACCTGACACACGGTCGCCCGCCGCTGGGGGGGGCTGCCCAGCGCCCGCCCTCCCCGGGCTGACCCCGCTCAAAGCGGGATAGAAACTCTCCTGTATATGTTACCACAGCTGTACCCCCGCCGGGGGGCCAGGCCGGGGCACCGGGCCCCCGGCTACCCCCCTCCGCCACGCCCGGCACATGGCCCCCGCCCATCCCCCGTACTCCTTGGAACCGACGCCCCTCCCGCGGCCTGCGGGTCGAGCCTGCGGCGTGGCCTCGGCCCTGGCCCCGCCGGTCGGGCCCAGACGGCCAGGCCGGGCCGGGGGTCTCGCGGGCAACCGCCGGGCGGTGAACGGATCACACCCGGGAAGCCGTCGCGCGCGGAACCGCGCGAGGTTACGCGCGCCGCCCGCGCGCGGGGGCTGGAGTCACCTCACGCAGGAGGGCCAGACCGATGAGCCCTGAAGCCGCAGGGCGACCCGCCGGGGCCGCCGAGCACACCCACCACCACGCCCTGGAGGCCGACCTGATGCTGTTCCTCCCCAGGTGCTGCGGGCGCCGTCGCCTCCCTGGCGGCCGGCCGCGGCCGCGCTACTCACTGTCCTGTGTCCGGGTCCGGCGGTCCGCAGGGTGCGGGTTCCGGGTGGAGGCGACTGACGGCCGGGTCCTCGGCATCGTCCACGGCCGGCCGGACCCGACCCTGGCTGACCTGGGCGGCCCGCCTGCCCTGACCGGAGGTGCTGGCCGCTTCGAATCCCTGGTGCCCGCGGCCGCCCTCCGCACGGCGTTCCGCATCCCGCCAGGGGACTGGTCCCTGGGCGTCATTCTGGGCGACCCGGTGCTGCTGGCCGGCGATGGCGCGGCCAGCTGCCCGGCCGACCTGGGCAAGCCCGCCGGGCCGCCGGCCGGCTCCCCGCGGCCCGGACTGCCGCCAAGCGGTCCGTGAGGTGGGGGCTGCCCTTCGCCGGGTCCTGGCTGACCTGGACCGCGACGTCACCGCGGCCGGCCTGGACGAGGGACACGTCGGCTACCCTGACCATGGAGTAGACGATGATCCACCCGCACCAGCGGGCCAACGGTGCCGCCCGCGCCAGGCCAGCCCCGAGGCGTAGCTTTAGCTGTCAGCCCGCCGCCGGGCCACCCGCGGCCCGGCGGCATCGTCCGGTTGGCCGACGGCGACCAGGGGGACTACTTCCTGGCCCCCAGGGGGACCAACCCCACACCGGCCGGCTCGCTCGAGCCTGGCCAAGATGGCCGGCGGCACCGACCCCGAGGGCGAGGTCCACCACGTCGTGATTGCCCAGCCCTGCGGACGGCCGACACGAGTGCGACTGCAAGGGCTGCCTCCGCTGGGGCAGGTGCAAGCACATCGACGGCGCCCTTGGCCTGATGGTCGAGTGGGCGCTGGCCGCCCGTGTCGTATCCTGAAGTGGCAGATACGGCCCGGGCGCCCGCTGGGACGAGGGCGTCCCGGGAAGGCTGACGAAGGCGCTGGCGAGGAAGCAGGTGTGCCGCCGACTGCCGCGCCTTCGCGGCCCTGCGCCGCGGGGAGGGCCAGAGGCCCGCGCCCGAGCCGGGCCTCGAGCTCGCGCTCCAGGGCGCCGCGCAGCGCCACGGCCGGGTTCTCGCTGGCGGAGCCCCACCCCCGCCCGGCGTCTCGCGCCCGGGCACAGGCGCTCCGACCGCCTCCAGCTCGGCCTGCTCGTCGTCCAGCCCCTCCTTGGCGCCGCTTGCGGCGACCGCTCAGGGTTGACGAGAACTGTCGATCCTGAGCGGTCGCCGGCTTCCGTCGCCGGCCGGCAGCGGCCGAGGCTACCGCGTCACGAACATCGTCATGGTGAACTTGCCGGCCATCTTGTCGGCGTCGCCCTTCAACGCGCCCTTGGGCGAGAAGTTGTCGGCCTTAGTGAAGTCGAACACCAGGTCCTTCCTCACGAACCGCTGGGCGTCGTTGGTGAACAGAGCGTCGAGGTCGAAGCCGCTGAGGACGGCTGGCTTCTTGGCCCCGTCGATCGACACCTGCACGCCGGCGGTGCCGCCCAGGCTCACGGCCATGTAGTCGTTCAGGTCGTTCAGGTTGCCGGCGAGGGTGGGGTCGTTGTCCCACTCCACGATCCCCGCCCCGAACGAGAAGCTCTGGGTCAGCCCCACCTCCAGCGTGACGGAGCGGTTCAGCGGGAAGCCGAGGAACTGGTTGGCCGCCCCCACCGTGACCGGGACGGAGTTGGCGTAGTTCGTGGTGCCGGTGGAGAAGAAGAACTCCAGCGGGCTTAGGAAGTCGGCCGCGGCGTCGTTCGGCCTCTGGATGAACGTCGCCAGGCCGATGTCGCCCGACCCGTTGAGGTTGGTGTTCAGGCCGCTACCCGGGTCGCCGTCGTTGTCCTCCTGGCCGGCGGTGAACAGCAGCGAGCCGAGGCCGATGGTGACTTTGAAGCCCTTGAGGACCGGGTTGGTGCCGCCCTGCACCTCCACGTAGTCGTTCGTCGCGTCGCCGTCGGTGTTGGCCTTGGTCGGGTCGGCGAACTGGGCGACGCGCTTGCCGCCGGCGCCGGTCGCGAACGAGAAGACGCCGGCGGCGTCCTTCGTGACGCGGTACTTCTCCGCGCCGTCGGGCAGCAGGTCGAAGTCGGCGTCGGGGTCGAGCGGGTTGCTGTAGACGCGGCGCGGGTCCGAGCCGATGATGTTCACGATCCACCGGTCTGCGAAGCCCCGATCGACGCGCTGGCCTGAGGCGTCCAGGTCGATCTCGGCCTCTTCGCCGTCGCTGAGGCCGTCGTCGTCCGTGTCGGCGTCGAGCGGGTTCAGCTTGAGCAGCGCCTGGTCGCGGCCGGCCGGCAGCTTGAAGCCGCGCACCTCGTCGAAGTCGTTGATGCCGTCGCCGTCGGAGTCGATGCCGCGGCGGAACACGGCCCCGCCGGCGTCCAGCAGGTCCGCGGCCAGCGTCCGCAGGCGGAACTCCTCGAAGTCGGTCAGCCCGTCGCCGTCGGTGTCCGGCTTGAGGATGTCGGACTTGACCCTGGTCGTCCCGTTGAACATCACGCCGGGCCGCACCTCCAGCGGCGTGGCGGTGACGTTCTCGAAGCTGAGCGCCCAGCCGAACTGCTCGACGCGGTCGGGCAGGCCGTCGCCGTCGCTGTCGCGGTCCAGCCCGTCGCCGGGGTTGAGCCCGAACAGCTTCTCCAGCCCGTCGATGACGCCGTCGGAGTCGGTGTCCGGCCGCGTCGGGTTGGTCGTGACCAGGACCGGGGTGTTGGGCGAGTCGATCGGGCGGATCTCGACGGCGGTCACCTCCTCCTTGTCCGGCAGCTGGTCGCGGTCGGTGTCGGCGTCGAGCGGGTTGGTGACGTAGTCGGTGAACTGGCCGGGGGCCATGACCTCGACGACGCGGTCGAGGAACCCGTTGCCATCGACGTCGGTGATGTACATCCCGGGGAACTCGATCTCCGCCGCGCCGATCTTGGCGGTGAAGGTGGTGCTGCCGCTGCCGTCGCGGTCGATGACGCGCGCGTCCAGCGGCGTGACCTCGTCGGCCTGGAACACGCCGTCGCCGTTGAAGTCCACCCGGGCGACGGCGGCGAAGGTGGCGACCCCCCGGTCGGTCATGAAGATCTGGAAGTTCGACAGCAGCTCGCCCTTGTCGATCAGGCCGTCGCCGTCGCGGTCGAAGAACGCCGCCGGCGCCTCGTCGCGGTCGGACAGCCCGTCGAGGTCGGTGTCGGCGCGGCTGCCCGACGTGGTGACGCGCACCAGGCCGCGGCCGGGGATGTTCACCTCCCAGCCGATGAGCGTCTCGAAGCGGTCGTCGAGCCCGTCGCCGTCGGTGTCCTTCTTCTTGTCGCTGGTGCCGTAGAAGTCCTCAAGCCCCGACGGCAGGAAGTCGCCGTCCTCGTCGCGGACGAAGGCGAGGGTGGCGGTCGTGCCCGCCTTCAGGATGACGCTGTCCGGGCCGAGGGTGCGGTCGATGCCGGTGTCGGTGATCACCTCCCACGCCTCCGGCTGGCCGTCCTGCACGGCGCGGTCGCGGACGCGGTAGAAGCGGTCCACCTGGCCGAAGCCCTCGACGGTGGCGCGGACCGTCGCGTAGCTGTTGCGGACCTGCTCCGGGGTGAGCGTGAACTGGTTGCCGGCGGCGTCGAAGTAGAGGACGTTCCCGGCGGCGTCGCGCCGCGGCTTGTCCTGGGCGGTGAGGCGGATCTCGTAGCCGGTCAGGCCGGCGGCGGCCAGCGCCTCGCGGAGGGTGATGCCGACCTCCTTGCCGTCGTCGCCGTAGGCCGTGCGGGTGCCGTTGACCGCCCGCCCGGCGCTGGTGGCGACGCGGTGGACCTCGACCGACAGGGTGTTGGGCTGCAACTCGTCGGACTGGGTCAGCGCCCCGCCGAAGTCGAGCGTCAGCTTGGCCGTCCGCTCGACGACCTCCTGGGACGAGAAGGCGAAGTTGCGGCCGGCCTCGTCGATGATGTCGAAGTTGGAGATGCGGAAGATCAGCCCCTGCGGGTTCTCCATCAGGCTCTCGACCAGGGAGGGGAACACCGTGATGCTGGTCACGAGGATCGGCCCGCGCGACCGGGAGAGGGGTCCGAGGACGAAGCCGTCGGCGGGCTCCTGCTCCGGGGCCAGGGTGGCGACGGGGGTCAGCGAGGTGGGGTCGCGCGGGTCGGCCATCAGGGCGGTGACCTGGAGGTTCTTGACGCGGTAGGACAGGTCGCTGAGGTTGGTCAGGTCGATGGCCGTGTCGATGCGGGCGGCCTCGACGGTGCGCTCGACCGTCTCGGTGGCGGTGACCTCCTTCGTCGTGACCCGGGCGTTCTGCAGCTGCCGCTGCGTCTCCTCCTTGGAGGTGTTGGTGAACTGGCTGCGGAACGCCCCGGTGTAGCCGAACTCCTGGTTGAAGCCGAAGTTGAACGTGAGGCCCGTCTGGGTGTTCTTGGTGAAGCCGAGGCCGCCGTCGAGACCGAACGACTGCGAGAAGCCCAGCTTGGTGGACGTCGTGTGTGTGGCCTCGGAGATCTGCGACGTCTCGCGGACGGAGTTGTTCTGCAGCTGCGTGCGGACCTCCTTGGTCTCCAGGTCGCGCGTCGTCTTGGTGCTGACGGCCTTCAGCTTGACGTTCAGCTTCAGGCTGACGTCGCCGACGTCGATCCGCGGCGTGGGCAGGTCGGAGACGCGCGGGTTGCGGTTGCCCTGTAGCTCCGCGTTGTCGGCGATCTGGTCGCCGTCGGTGTCCTTCAACAGCGGCGAGGTCTTGAGGAAGGTGTACTCCCGCGCGTCGCCGAGGGTGTCGCCGTCGGTGTCCTGCTTCGTCGGGCTGCTGTGGACCTGGGTAAATTCCGCGAAGTCGCCCAGTTGGTCGGCGTCGGTGTCGGCGGAGCGCGGGTCGGCGCCGAGGTTCAGTTCCACGGCGTCGGTCAGGCCGTCGCCGTCGGTGTCGGCGCTGCGCGGGTTGCTGGTCACCTGCCGGGACTCGACCGAGCCGTCCAGCTGGGTGACATCGACGACCCAGCCGCGCAGCTCGACGTGGTCGGGCAGGCCGTCGCCGTCGCTGTCCACGATGGCCGCCCCGGTGGGCGGGGTGCCGGCGAAGGTGGCCCGGGCGGGGTCGATCCGCTGGCCGCCGGCCAGGACGGGCGGGCCGATCGGGTTGCCGGCCAGGTCGCGGACGTTGAAGGCGGTGACGGCGTAGCTCAGCTCGTTCTGCGGGCTGGTCGTCAGTTCCACCACGCTGCGGTCGCCGTTGAGGAACCGCGCCGACAGCACCTGTAGCGTCCCCGCCTCCGGGTTGACGACCACCTGGGCGACCGCGTAGTTGGCCGGCTGGGCGGCGCTGTCGGCCATCGGCTCGCTGTAGGAGACGAGGAGCCTGGTGTTGGCGGTGGAGATGGCGCCGACGACCCGCGGCGGGGTCGTGTCCTGGGAGGGCGCCGGCGCGGCAAGGCCCTGCACCGTCGCCGCGGCCGGCGTGGAGGTGACCTGCGTCCCGTTGGCGGCGCGGAGGCCGCTAAGCAGCACGGTGTAGGGGCGGGCCTCCTGCGGCGACGTGGTCAGCAGCACGCTCTTCTCGTCGCCCAGCATCTGGACCTTCTCGACGGTGAGGCCGGGGACAAGGATGCTGGCGGGGCTGACCGAGTTCGCGGCGAGCCTGGTGTTGAACTCGAGCATCACGGCGGTGCTGGTCCACGCCGTCCCGCGGAGCAGCTCCGGGACGGGGCTGCCCTGGAACCTGGCCGGGGCCGGCCGGCCCAGGGGGGCGCCGTTGAGGGCGCGGAGGGGTCGGATGGTGACGGTGTAGGCGAGGTCCTTCTGCGGCGAGGTGGTCAGGATGACGCCCCTTCGGCCGGCCTGCAGGCCTGCTCGCACGACGGTCAGCCCGGGGATGGTGTAGTTGGCGGGGTTGGTGGCGCTCAGGCCGACCTGGACGTTGAACTGCAACCGCACCTGCTGGTGGTTCAGCGACTGCGCGGTGGCGCGGATCGCGGTCAGAGCCTCCGCCCTCGCCGCGGCCGGCCGGGCCGCGGGCGGCGGGGGGGACTGCTGGGGGCTGCGCGCGGGCGCTGAGGGGGGGCCGACGTTTGGGGATTCGCCGTGCCGCCTCGAGAAGCGATCGAAGCTGGGCCGGGGCATTCAGGTGCGGCGGCAGGGAGCCGAGGGGGGCCGGGGCCAGGCGGTCCTCCAGCGTTTCGAGCGCGGCCGGAGCGAGCGGGGCCCGGCGGGGCGAGCGGATCCAGGAGGGACGGACGGCCATGGGATGATCTCCGTTGTGGGCCGGTCTGCGGGGAGGCAAATAGTTCGCGGTCGGGGGCGCGCAGACCGAGCGCCCGCCGCGGCTGGTAAACGGCGGCTAAGCGGTGGCGGTCAGGAAGGAGTCGCGGGCGGGGTGGGCGGTCGTCCCCTGCTCCCTCTTCCATGCTCCGTCCGCGGGAAAACTGCGACAGGCCGGGCCATTTCTTTCCGAATTGTTCCGGGCCAACGCCTCGCTGCTCGGCGGGGTGCCGTAGGCTCTTGTGAAATGAGGTGTGCGGGGTCAGCGGGTTACTTCATCTTGGCGGCCTTCGTCAGCAAGCGCGGCGGCGTCGGCCCAGAGCCGCCGCTAGCCGGGGCGTGTCGCCGGCGGGGAGGCCCGTCGATCCCCTCACCACGGACCCCGGCCGCCGCGGCGTCCTTTTGCCAAGCGCGATGGCCATCCGCACCAGCTTGCGGTCGTCCGGCCCGCCGTTCTCCAACAGCCCGGCCCACCCGTCCAGGTCGGCCCGCAGCCACTTCCAGGGCCTGCCAGCGCAACTTGGCCCGCTCCCGCTCCCCGAGCCGCGCAGCCCGCTCGCCCTGGCCGCAGCCGCCCAGCCGCCGCCGCGCCGGCCGACGCGCGGTAGCGGTGGGCGGCCCGGAGGTCGGCGGCCAGCTTCGGGTCGGCGGCGAACCCCTCGGTGAAGAACCGCACCGAAAGGACGGGGGCGCTTGAGGTAGTGGCAGAAGCCCAGCCTCGACGCTCTCGGCGGCCCCGGCGGGCCTGGCTTTGCCCTGCTGACCGACGCCAGGAGGCCGAGCCTGGGCGTGCTGCTCGCACCGCTTGACCCACTGCTTGAGGGGTAGTGCCAGTCTTTCCGCGCCGACCCGAGCTCGTGGCCGGTTCGCAGAGGTGCCAACGCCGACGCGCGGAAGTCGCCCTGGTCGAGTAGGACCCGCCCCAGGTTGCAGTGGGCCTCCGCGTGCTTCGGGTCCAAAGCGATGGCGCGCCGAAGGTTGTCCAAGGCACCGGCCAGGTCCTTCTTTTGCCACAGGAGGTGCCGAGGTCGTAGTGGGGCGCACTGCTTCGGGTTCGGGTCGAGGGCAAGACTTGCGGTAGCAGGCGATGGCCCGTCCAACTCCCCTTGGAGGCCAGGGGGCCGGCGAGGTTGAGGTGGGCCTGGGCCGACCTGGGGTCGATCTCCACGGCCTTACGGAAGCAGGCGATGGCCTCGTCCAGGTGCCCCTTGGCCCTCAGCGCGATGCCCAGGTGGGTGTAGGCCACGGCGAACTTCGGGTCGAGCTCGACGGCCTTCTTGTAGCAGGCGATGGCCTCGTCCACCCGCCCCTTGTCCTGTAGCGAGATCCCAAGGCAGTAGTGGGCGGGGGCCAACTTCGGGTCGAGGGCTAGGGCCCGGCGGTGGCTGGCGATCGCCTCGTCCAGCCGGCCCTTGTCTGCCAAAGCCGCGTTGCCCAGGTTGACGTGGGCCGGGCGAACTTCAGGCCGAGGGCGAGGGCCTTCTGGATGCAGGCGATGGCCTCGTCGAGGCGGCCCTTCTTCTCTAGCGCCAGGCCCAGGCCGTAGTGGGCCGGGGCGAACTTCGGGGCGATCTCGATGGCCTTGTGGTAACTGGCGATGGCCTCGTCCACCCGACCCTTGTCCTTCGTTGCGCGTTGCCCAGGTTGACGTGGGCCTCGGTGAGGTGCGGTGGATGGCGATGGCCCGGTGGTGACAGGCGATGGCCTCGTCCAGTTGGCCCTTGGCGGACAGGGCGTTGCCCAGGTTGCTGTGGGCCGAGCGCTCTTCGGGTCAGCTTCGATGGCCTGGCGTTGGCAGGCGATGGCCTCGTCCAGTTGGCCCTTGCCCTGGAGCGCGACGCCCAGGTTGAGGCCAGCGCACTTCGGGTCGAGGGCGATGGCCCGGCGGTGGCAGGCGATCGCCTCGTCCAGCCGGCCCTTGTCGCGCAGCGCGACACCCAGGTTGGTGTGGGGAAGGGGCAGCCTGGCATCGAGCCGCGATGGCCTTGTGGCAGCAGGCGATGGCCTCGTCCGCCCGGCCCACGGCCTTCGTTGGGCGATGCCCAGGTTGTTGTGGGCCTGGGCGTAGTTCGGGTCGAGGGCGAGGGCCTGACGGTAGCACGCGATGGCCTCGTCCATCTGTCGCGCTCCGCTCCAAGGCATAGCCCAGGTTGACGTGGACGCCGGGGCTGTCCGGCCGCAACGCCACGGCGGCCGTCAGGTGCGCCGCACGGCCTCGGCCCACCGCAGCGGCTCGGTCGTCTGCAACGTGACCCCCAGGTCGCGGTTGACCCAGAAGTCCGCCGGGTACAGCCGCCAGGCCCGCAGCAGCAGCCGCACCGCGTTGCCGGGGGAGTCGAAGTCCACTTTCAGCCGCCGCGCCAGCGCGTCAGAGTGTCCGGCGGGAGGTGATGCACGTCCGCCGCGGCAAGCCGCTCCAGGGCCGCCCGGCGTTTCCCCACGTCCGGCCTCCCGGCAGGCGGCACGGACCTCCCGCGAGCCGCCCTTGTCCAACTCGGCCGCCTGGAGCCGCCCGCAGCCAGTCGAGGTGGGGCTCGCTGGCCTGGTTCCGGGCATGGCCGCCAGGTCGATCCACTGTCCAGGGCCCGCTGGCGGCCTGGGCGCCTCCGCCGGCCGCCGGCGGAGTCAGCGCGGCCACGGCGGGCCGGGTCGCTCCTGCCCCGCCGGCAGGCCGTGAGTGCGGAAGGCGTCCTGGAAAGCCGCGGATCGCCCGCTCGGAGGCGAACCGGCCCTCGCCGACCAGCGTGTCCGCCTGAGCCAGGCGGGCGGCCTCGAGGCTCGGCGACGAGACGGCGGTCCTTCTGCTCCTCGTCCAGCCTCCCCCGCACGCGCTCCACCCGCGCCACCGCCGCCCCCGTCCGGGGCCGCCCTCCGCCAGGGCCAACGCCCGCTCCGCCTGCTCCCGCCTGGGCCCACTTGCGGCTGTCCCGCTCCGCCTGCCTGCCGCAGCGCCAGCGCGCGGCCCAGGGCGTCGCGGATGTCCTGGACGCGCTTCGCCGCCGTACAGCCCGGTCCAGGTCCGCCCGCGCCTCGCCGCACGACCTGCCAGGCGGCCATCACGCCGCCGGCCAGCAGCAAGCTGCCCCGAACGCCGCCGCCGGCCAACGCCCGCCGGTGCTTCCAGGCGAGCGTGCAGCCGGTACGCCGCCGACGGCGGGCCCGCCTCGACCGGCTCCTCCTGCAGGTAGCCGACGTCGCGGGCCAGGCTGGTGGCCGACTCGTAGCGGCGAGAGCGGTCCTTCTCCGCGCCGCCTTGAGCACGATCCAGTCCACTTCGCCCCGCAGCAGCCGCGGCCAGCTGGGCCGGCTCGGCCTGCCGCGCCGCGGCGATGCCCGGCAGCGTCTCCGAGGAGCCCACCTGCGTGCTCGGCTTCGGCACCTTCCTCCTCGCGGATCAGGACGGCGCTACCCGGCAGCGGCGTTCTCGGTGCGCTGGCGCCCCAGGGGCGTGCCCGGTCAGCAGCCTCGTAGAGCAGCACGCCGAGGGAGTAGATGTCGCCCGTGTCGATGTCCAGCGCCGGAACTCCGCCTGCTCGGGGCTCATGTACTCCAGGGTGCCGACCACCTGGCCGAAGCCGGTGTCCAGCGTCTGCTCGGTCAGGCGCTGGCCGGTGGCCTTGGCGATGCCGAAGTCTGGCGACCTTCGGCACCGGCAAGCCGTCGTAGCAGGCGACGAGGACGTTGGACGGCTTGACGTCGCGTGGATGACGCCCTGGTGTGCGCGTGTTGATCGCCTGGCACACCGGCACGAACAGCGAAAGCCGCTGCCGCAGCGTCAGGCGGCTGTCATCGCAGTACTTCGTGATAGAGAGGCCGTTGACCAACCTGATCACGAAGTAGGGCGGCCGTCGGGGGTAGCGCCGGCGTCGAGGACCTTGGCGATGTTGGGGTGGTCCATCAGCCGCCAACGTTCGCTCGCTCCGCCTCGAACCGCGCCAGCACCTGCTTGCTGTCCAGGCCGGGCTTGATGATCTTCAGCGCGACCCTGCGGCGAACCGGCACCTGTTGCTCGGCCATCCAGACGACACCCATGCCGCCCTCGCCGATTGGCTCCAGCAGCTGGTACGGGCCGATGCGTGTGCCGGGCGCCTCCTTGACTGCCGGCGGCGCGGCGTGCGCCCGCCGGTCCTCGACGGGGCCGTCGGGCTCCTGCAAGAAGCCGCCGGCCTCGGCCTGCGCGCGCAGCAGCGCTTCGACCCGGGCGCGCAACTCTGGCCTTCCCCGGCACGCCTGGTCCAGGTAGTCGGCCTGCCCCTGCGGGGTCGGGCGGTCCAGGGCTTCGCAGAAGAGCGCACGCAGCTCGCCCGGCTCACCAGCCATCGGAATGCTCCTTTCGGCAAACGGCCCTTCATCGCATGCTCCGTTTGCCGCTTCGCTGCGCCACCTCCCGGCCCGTCATCCCGCTGAACCTCGGCGGGCTCCTCTCCCTGCCGCAGGGAGTCGAACAGCCAGAGCGCAGCGGCGGCCCAGTAGCGATCCGCCGTCCGCCGGGCGATGCCCAGCGCGGCGGCCGCCTCCTCCTGCGTCAGCCCGCGAAGAAGCGGGAGCTTGACCCAGCCCGCCGCAGGGCGGGTCTTCCTGGGCGAGCCGTCCCAGGGCCTCGTCGAGGGCCAGGAGGTCGTCCGGGGCCTGTCCACGGCAAGGTTGATCTGTTCGAGGCGGAGGCGCGCCAGCCGCCGCCCCGCTTCTGACGGTTCTTGTTGCGGGCGCGGTCGAGGAGGATGCGGCGCATCGCCTCGGCGGCCGCCGCGAAGAAGTGGCCCCGGCCGTCCCAGCCCGGCCCGTCCCCCCCGCCGACCAGGCGGAGGTAGGCCTCGTGGACCAGCGCCGTCGGCTGCAGCGTCTGCCCGGGCGTCTCGTGGGCCAGCTTGTGGGCGGCCAGCTGGCGCAGCTCCTCGTACACCAACGGTAAGAGCCGGCTGGCCGCTTGGTGGTCGCCCTGTACGACGGCGGACAGGATGCTCGTCACCTCGTTCATCGGCACCTTCCCGGAGGCAGAAGCCCGGGTCGCTAATGGCAGACGCCTCTTTCGTGTCGAATCGGTCGGCCGCCAACAATGGATCTTACAAGCCGCCGGGCTGGTTGGGCTCTACTTTTCGAGCCCTTGCCCGTCCGGATTGAGATCGACGACGCCCCGCCCCCGGGGCGTGTCGGCCGAGGTGCAGATGCTCGCCGTTCACGCTGACGCGGGCCCCGACCCGCCGGTCTTGCCTGAGCGCCGCGGTACGGGTCGGCGGACCAGAGCGGAGGCCGCCCGGGCGTTCTCGCCGGCACGGCGTCCCCGTCCAGCAACAGCGACAGGCGGGCGGCGGCACGCGGGCCAACACGGCGATCTTCTCTTCCGGGAGCCCGGGCGGGGCCGGCGTGGGGAGGCTGGGGGTCGTGGGGCGGCGTGCCGATAGTCTACACGGGCGCCACCGCACCGGCCGCACCGCACGTGCGGGGTTTTCCGCCCTGAGCCTTCAAGCCCTGGCGCGGCCGCGTTGAAACCCGGGGCGCCCCGTCGGGTATACTTGTTCCGCCTTCGCCCGGGGCCGCGGCGGTGGCGGCGATTCCACCGCCGACGAGGGGTTCGGGGATCAGGCACCCCATAGGCGTCAAGATAAGGGGGAACCCCGTCGGTAGGATGAGTTTACCAAGACTTGTCCTAGCGCCGAGGCTCCCCCATGCTCAGTGTAGCGACGCTGGCCTCCGCCCTGCACCCGTTGTTCACCTCCACCGCCGACGCGGTGGCCGCCGAGACCGGCTTGGTCCGCCGCAAGCGCCTGTGGACGGGCGCGGCGTTCGCCCAGGCGTTGACGTTCGGCTGGCTGGGCCGCCCCGACGCCCCCCTGGAGCTGCTCGCCGCCCCGGTCGGCTCGTCCCGCCAGGCCCTGGACCAGCGGCTAACCCCCGAGGCGGTCGATTTCCTCGCCGCCCTGCTGGCCCACGCCCTCGAGTTGGCCCTGGGGGCGCGCCGCGCTGCCGCTGCTGCGGCGGTTCGCCGGGGTGTACGTCGAGGGCTGCACCACCGTCGCCCTGCCCGACTCCTGCGCGGCGGATTTCCGAGGCTGCGGCGGCGCGACCGAGGCCGACGGCCTCTCCGCGGCCAAGGTCTACGTCCGCTACGAGCTGCTGACCGGGGCGATCGCCGAGGTGGGCTTCCAACCGGGCCGGCGGCCCGACGTGGCGGCCGGGCAGGCCCACGCGGCGTTGCCGGCCGGCGCGTTGCGGCTGGCCGACCTGGGGTTCTTCGACCTGGGGCTGCTGGAAGGCTACACCCGGCAGGGGGTCCACTGGGTCAGCCGGCTACCGGCCCACGCGACGGTGGCGCCGGCGGGGGGGAGGCCGGCCGGGCTGGCCGCGCTGCTGGGCGGCGCGACGGCCGACCGGCTCGACCTGGCGGTGGCGGTCGGGGCCGGGGGGGAACTGGCCGGCCGGCTCTTGGCCTGGCGCTGCCCGCCGGGGGTGGCCGGGGCGCGGCTGGCCAAGCTGGAGGCGGCGGCGCGGAAGAAGGGGCGGCCGGTCGGGGCGCGGCAGCGCGTGCTGGCGGGGTGGGCGGTGCTGATCACCGACCTGCCGGCCTCGGAGCTGAGCCCCCAGGAGGCGTGTCAGCTGTACCGGGCGCGGTGGCAAGTCGAGCTGCTGTTCAAGCGGCTGAAGTCGGTGGGCGGCCTGGGCAGGACGGCGGGGGCCAGGCGGGAGCGGGCCTTGTGCGAGCTGTTGGCGAAGCTGCTGGGGCAGGTGGTGGCGAACTGGGCGACGCTGCTGCGGGGCGGGCCTTTGGCCGGCCCCAGCCCGGCCAAGGCGGCGCGGCTGGTGCAGGAGTCGGCTGGGCTGCTGCGGCGGGCGTTCGGCTCGCCGGGGCGGCTGGCCAAGGCGCTCAAGGAACTGGCAGCGGTGTTGCGGCGGCCGAGGCCGGGGCGGAGGAGGCGGCGCACCACCCGCCAGCGCCTCCTCCACCCCTCCCTGACCTTATGTTGACGCCTATGGGATCAGGCACCCCCAGACAGGAGCACGCTCATGCCGCGCGTCTTCCGCAAGTCGTACACCAGGGAGATCCCCGAGAACGCCCAGCCCACGACCGCGACGAACAAGAAGGGCCGGGAGGTGCCGGCCGTCCGGTTCAAGGGGACCGACGGCAAGTGGGTCGTGGCGCCCTTGACGAAGGAGGGTGGCCGATGCCTGGTGTACTCGCCGACTTGGTACGGCAAGGTCAACGGCCTGCCCTTGCCGCTGTGCGAGAACAAGGCCGCCTCCGAGATCATGCTTGGCGACTTTAGACGGGGTGCCGCCAACCGGAAGGCCGGCATCGGGGTTAGCGATGACCCCTTCGAGGAGCACCGCAAGCGCCCCTCCTTGATCACCTTGCGGACTTCCGAACGCACCTAAGGATATGGCCCTGAGCAACTTCCCGGATAGGTTGAACGCGGAAGCGTCAACTTATCCGGGTTGGACTGGAAGATGGGAACCTATCCGGCAGACATCGAAGCCAAGATGAAGCGCCTGTACGGCTGGCTGTCGGAGAAGGACCGCCGCCGCTACGCCGCCGTCGAGGCCGCCAAGCTCGGTCACGGCGGCGTCGAGTACGTTTCTCGCCTGCTCGGCTGCGACCCCAAGACCGTCCGCCAGGGGCTCGAGGAGTTGGAGGGCTCCGAGGATCCGGCCGCCGGCCGGGCCGAAAAAAGGGGGCGGACGTCCGCCCCTGACAGCTACCTGCCCGGCCCTGGAGGCCAACCTCCGTCAACTCCTCCAGGAGTTCACCGCTGGCGACCCCATGCGCCAGGGCGTGCTGTGGACGAACCTGTCCCTACGCGAACTGTCGCGGCGGCTGGCCGGCATGGGCAGCCCCGCCAGCCGCCGCGTCATCCGGCGGCTGCTGCGGCAGATGAAGGTCGGGTGCCGCACGGCCCGCAAGAAGAAGTCGATGGGGCACCACAAAGGCCGCAACGCCCAGTTCGAGAACATCGCCCGGCTGCCCCGCGAGTACCAGGCGGCGGGCGATCCGGTGATCAGCATCGACACGAAGAAGAAAGAGTTGCTGGGCAACTTCCACCGCCCGGGGACGACTTTCACCGAGCAGGCGGTCCAGACGTTCGACCACGACTTTCCCACCCCCTCTGGGGGCAAGGTGATCCCGCACGGGGTGTACGACCTGGGCCGCGAGCAGGCGTCGATCCACCTGAACACGTCGCACGACACCGGGGAGTTGTGCTGCGACGGCATCGCGTTGTGGTGGCAGGAGCACGGCAAGGCGGCCTACCCCAACGCCAGGCGGCTGCTGATCCTGTGTGACGGGGGCGGCAGCAACAGCGCGACGCAGTACCTGTTCAAGGAAGACTTGCAGAGGCTGGCAGACCGGCTGGGGCTGGGGCTGCGGGTGGCGCACTACCCGCCGTACTGCTCGAGGCACAACCCGATCGAGCACCGGGTGTTCCCGCACGTAACGCGGGCCTGCCGCGGGGTGATCTTCCACACCGTGGAGGTAGCGAAGCAGTTCATCGAGCGGGCGAAGACGAACACCGGCCTGCGCGTGACGGTCAGCCTCCTGGACAAGGTCTACGCGACCGGGTGGAAGGTCGCCGAGGGCTTCAAGGACGCCATGAAGATCCTCTTCGACGACCACCTCCCGAAGTGGAACTACCGCGCACTACCGCAATCCCCATGATCCCGGGAAGTTATTCAGGATCATATCCAGCCCTTTCAAGGTGACGCCGCAACTTCATAAGATGTTGTAAAATGGGAGGATGCGGCAACAACCCGGAGGGGAGGCTCATGCTGCTGGGAACCGTGTTCGAGCGTTTCGCCGCCAAGAGTCCAGTCAGCGTCATGGTCCAGGCGACGTTGGAACGCGCCCTGACCGCCTCGCAGCTCGACTCCCTTTTCGAGGCCCACGCCACCGGGCAATACACCCGCGAGCTGCTCTTCTCCACCGTGGTCGATCTTCTCTCCCAGGTCGTCTGTGGCGTCAACAAGAGTGTTCACGCCGCCTTCCAGGCGGCCGAGGAGCCGATCCCCGTCTCGCTGACCAGCGTCTACAACAAGCTCAACGGCGTCGAGCCGCCGGTCGCCGCCGAGCTCGTCCGTCACTGCGCCAGGCAGCTCGGCCCGGTGGTGGGGCAACTGGGCGGCGCCCTGCAACCCTGGATCAAGGGCTATCAGGTGCGCATCCTCGACGGTAACCACCTCCCGGCCACCGAGCATCGCCTGGCGGAAACACGCCAACACGGCGCCGGCCCGCTGCCCGGCCTGGCCCGGGTCGTCCTCGACCCCACGCTGATGATGGCCACCGACGTGTTCCCTTGCGAGGACGCTCACGCGCAAGAACGAAGCCTGCTCGATTCCGTGGTGGCCACCCTCCGGGAACGCGACCCGTGGCTTTGCGATCGCAACTCCTGCACCCGAGGGTTCCTGCTGGCCATCGTGGCCAGCAAGGCCTGCTTCGTCATTCGCGAGCATGCCAACTTGAGCTGGGAAGCCGCGGGGAGGGTGCGTTCGCGAGGGCGTATCGAGGGGGCGCGGGTGCGCGAGCAACGGGTCGCGATCCGGGGCGATCAGGACCAAAAGGTGTTCCTCCGCCGGGTGACGTTGGAACTGGACGAGCCGACCCGAGACGGTGACACGGCCCTGGCGGTGCTGACGAACTTGCCCGAGGAGGCGGCCACGGCCGGCGAGGTAGGGCGGCTATACCGGCGGCGGTGGACGATCGAGGGGGCGTTCCAGGAGCTGGCCAGGGACTTGCGGACGGAGGTC
This sequence comes from Gemmataceae bacterium, assembly GCA_046350195.1. Taxonomy (GTDB): domain Bacteria; phylum Planctomycetota; class Planctomycetia; order Gemmatales; family Gemmataceae; genus CALDUY01. The sequence continues at coordinate 119,516 of JAXMAW010000011.1, read as the reverse complement.
GCGCCGTTGTGCTACCCCGGTGCGGCCCTGTTCGCGTTTTGCGTGGGGCTGCTGGCGTACAACGTGTTGGCGGTGGTGAAAGGGGCGTTGCGGGCGGTGCACGGGGAAAAGGCGGTCGAGGAGGTCTCCGGCTACTACCTGGCGGACGAGATAGGCGGGACGCGGCGAGGGATGATGATAGCCATCGAGGAGGAGCATTGGCGGGTGTTTCGGGGAATGACCGAGGGAGAGTTCGTCGAGCTGTTGCGGGAATTGGCCGGCCAGGTGCGAATGGCCGCGTTCCGGCGTCATCGGCGGGGGCCGAAGAAGCCGGCGGTGAAGCGGAAGTACAATCGCAAGCACCCTCATGTGGCCACTTCCCGAATACTCGACCAGAGAAATCCCAGAAAGAATGCCTAATTCATCCACCTTGGAAGGGCTGGGATCATATCCTAAAGGCCAAGGGCAACAACGCCCGCCACGTCACCCAGACCGTCGGGCAAGTCGAGGCGATGCTGGCGGCCTGCGGCTTCGCCCTACCTGGCGACCTGAGCCTGACCGAGGTACAAGACTGGCTGATGCGCCTCCGGCGGGGCACGCGCAAGGAGCTGCCAGAGGGCCGGACGGGGTTTAAGCTCCGTGAGGTCGCCGAGTTGCTGGGGATCAAGGACGGATCGGTGGGCCCGCTCGTCGCGCGCAACAGGCTGACCGCTTCGGGTAGCGGGAAAGCGAGGCGATTCCCCCGCGCCATGGTCGAGGCCCTCCTGGCCAAGCGTGAGCAAGGAGCCAGCTCCGAGACGGTAAACCATTACGTCCGATCCGTCCGCGCCTTCACTCGCTGGCTGGTTCGACCGGGCCGGCGACTCCCGACCAACCCGCTCGACGGCTTGGACCTGCTCGACGCGGGGGTGGACGTGCGCCGCGCCCGGCGCGACCTCACCGCCGACGAGCTTCGCCGGGTCCTGGCCGCCGCCAGGACCAGCGGCCGGGGCTTCCGCGGCCTGGCCGGCGAGGACAGGTTCGCCCTCTACGCCTGTGCCTACGGCACCGGGTTCCGGGCCGGCGGCCTGGCCAGCCTGACGCCCGAGTCGTTCCACCTCGCCGAAGGGACGCCCACCGTCACACTTGCCGCCCGGTTCAACAAGAGCCGGAAGCCGCGGACACAACCGCTACCAGCTGATGTTGCGGACCTGCTTCGCGCCTGGCTCAAGGGCAAACCCTCGAGCCGGCCCCTTTGGCCAGGCACCTGGGCCCGGGACCGGAAGGCCGCGGCAATGTTACGCCTCGACCCGGAGGCGGCCGGAGTTCCGTACGCCGTCACCGGCGCCAGCGGCCCCGAGTACGCGGACTTCCACGCGCTGCGGCACACCTACCTGACGCTGGGAGGCCGGGCCGGCATCGACCTGCGCACCCTCCAGGAGCTGGCCGGCCACAGCACGTCCAAGCTGACCGAGCGCGACACCCACGTCCGGCTTCACGACATGGCAGGGGCCATCGAGAAGCTCCCCGGGCTCTTGCCCGCCGCGGAAGAGCAGCAGCCCGCCCTGAAGGACCCCGGGGCCGCCGGGATACCTACCGCCCGAGCCGACCGAACTCCTTGCACCGCCCTTGCACCGTTGCCCGATGGCGATTCAGGGAGAATGAGGGAGTGCAAGGAGGCGACAGCAGAAACACCGCCGCATTCCACCTCTCATAACCCCTTGCCGCCCAAGGGACTTGAGGGCGAAGGAGGGCGACAGACGGAGGAAGACACAGGGGTGAGTGAGGGGATTCGAACCCCCGACATCCAGATCCACAGTCTGGCCGCGTCTCGTCGTAAGGCCAATCGATACAAGGACATGCCCCCAACTGCCACGGCCCGCTGTAGTGCCGGGCGTAGTGACCGACAGGACGAAGGGGGCACCGCCGACCCCGACCTGGCCGCCCTCGTGGCCGCGTGGCCGACGCTGCCTGACCCCGTCCGCGCCGCCGTCAAGGCGCTGGTCGGCGCCGTCACGGGTCCTCCCTGACGGGCCGCCCGTCGATCCTGATCGGGAACCTGTCACGATCCCCGACAGACTTTGTTTCCGATCGGCGAGGGGCGTACCGTGGCTCACCGAGGCCGGCGAAATGCCGTCCTGCGCGCCGGCATGGTACAGGCGGCGCCAAGTCGCCTGGCCGACGCCCTGGGGGGGGGTTGAAATCTCTGCGGCCTTTGGCGGGTGACCGCCTGCCCCGCCGCACGCATTTTTCCGAGGGTTTTGGAAGTTTTTTGGGCCGGACGTCGGCAGCACCACGGGAGCCGGCGCGGCTTCGCGAAACCAGGGATGCCGTGTGCCATCGCCGGCGGGTGAGTGAACGCCTCGCCAGGCGAACGGGATTGGCCCGATCCGGGCCGCGACACGGGCCATGATCGGTTCGGTCAAGGGGTGGGGGGATAATTCTCTGAGGCTTTCGTCGGTAGACCGCTGGCCCAGCAACGCGCATTGTTTCACGGGTTATGAAGGTGGGGGGATCGACTCCGGTGTTGGCGGGATGGCCAATACAGGTTCTTCCGGCCGGCCGTGCGATCGCCACTGCGTGGGAACCCGTCGCCGGGGAGGAATGTTTCGTTCGTCCCGCTGGACCAGTGGCATTTCGGGTGGCCGTCCGGCCCGCCTCTCGTGCTACCGAGGTTGATAGGTGTCGGCCGGCGGGGGTAGACTCACCCTTGCCGGAGAGCGGCGGGAGTAGCTACCCGTCGGCCGGCCGGCCGGAAGCCGGGCTAGCCTGTTCGCCCGGTTCCGGTCGGCCAGCCCGGCCCAGGAACAGGCACCATGTCCGCACCCCGTCCACAGCCGCCAGGCACACCTGACCCCTTTGCCCGAATCGATGCCGACCGTCAGTTCGTCCTGTTCGCGGCCGGCCACGCATCGGCCTACTGGAAGAGGTGGAGGCAGTTTCGCGCCGCCGCCGAAGCCGCGATCGGCCGGTGGGACGACGCCTCGGCGTGGCGCACCCTCGGCGCGGAACTCAGGGAGCGCCGCCTACAGGACGTGCCCGGCACCCCCCTCGTGGACCGCGCCGGGCCGGACGGGGACCGCCCCGAGGACTACGCCGACTGGGCAATGGGGGCACTGGCCTGGGCGGCGGCTGCCGGGGGCGGGGGCCGCCTCTCGTCACTCATCGCCTCCATCAAGGCGCGGCCCCTCGTCGCAGGTGAGATGCCCGAGTCGTCCCTCACTCTGCTCGACCAGTACCTTCGGGCCTGGCGGCTGGCGAACGAGCCAGAACAGGTCGCGCTGTTGAGGGGGGAGCTGGAAAGACTGGGGCTGGACTACCACACGTCAGGGCTCCCCGAGGAGTATGGGACCCGCATCCACCTCTATGTCCATGACCCGGCCGCATCGACTCAAACGGAGTCATACCTGCGCAGTTTCATGCCCCGCGCCCAGACCACGCAGGGGGAGCCGTCCCGAGGGGGGCGAGTCGCCCCGAGCGAGGACGCAAGCTCCCCCGTCTGGCGGAAGTACCCCTTTCGCAAGGAGCAGATGGTATCTGGCACATTTCACCCCGACGTTGGGCGAGCCTTGCTGCCGTCGTTCATCCCGTCTTACCAGCCGAGCGAGGCGGAGGTAGCCACGCTGAGCGAGTGGGGACTTGACCCCAGGCAGCCCGACTGGGAGTCACTGAGAGGCGAACTGCTCAGCGCCGGCGTGCCCGACCAGGCCATCCCCTCGCTCACCGCGTCCGATGTCATTCGGACCTTATCGCGGGGAGCCGTGCCGCCCTCGTCCGGCACCCCTGCCGGAGAGACGCAGAGGGCCGAAGGGGGGAGGCCGAACTGGGCGAGCCTGAGGGATGCCAAGCGGGCAATCCTCACGGTCCTGAGCCGGGCCAGTGAGCCGCTACAGGGGCGGGGCGTTGCCAGGGGGGCAGGCTACAAGGAGGGGTCGTTACGGCATCACTACGCGGAGTTGCAGACGTGGGGGTACATCGAGCGAACGAAGGACGGCTACATAATAACCCCGACAGGGGCCGCCCTGGTGCAGTGTGAGCGCGTGTGAGCGAGTGTGAGCGCTCACATCTGACTCACACGCGCTCACACGCCGACGCCGTCTAATGGGGGTGTAGCCACTCACCGTGGAGGCCCCCATGACGCCGGCCGCGACGCGACCCGATCCGCCGATCCTGCTCCCCGACCCCGACCACATCCGCGCCGCCATCGACGCGGCCGACGAGCGCGCCCGGCTGCTGCGCCGCCTCCTGCGGCTGGCGCTGCGGCTCCGGCTGCACCTCACCACCGCCGACCGCCTGCACGCCCGCCAGGCGCCCACCTCGCAGGGGGGCGGCCGTGGCTGACGTCCTCCCCCTGCCCCCCGCCGACCCGCCCCCCGCCCGCCAGCGCCGCCGGCTGGCGCCCCTCGTCGTCGATGCCCGCCGCCTGGCCCGCCTGCTGTGCTGCGGGCTGCGCACCGTCCGCAGCTGGGACGCCGCCGGCCGGCTGCCCGCCCCGATCCGCATCGGCGGGCGCGTCGTCTGGCGCGTCGCCGAGGTCCGCGCCTGGCTCGACGCCGGCGCGCCCGACCGTGCCGCGTGGACCGCCATGCGCGCCGCCCGCAGATGACATCCCTACGTCAGCGGGCCGGGTGTCGCCCGTCACAGCACACCCGGCCCGCCCATGGAGTACCTGCATGACCATCCTATCAGACGCCTCGTCTGAGGGCGAGGCCCGCCGCGACGCCGCGGCGCTGACGCTGCTGCGCCGGCACCGCTGCGCCCTGGTCCGGGACCTGGCCCGCGCCGCCGTCCGGCTGGCGGCTGGAGTGCGGCGAGGTCACCGCCGACGACATCCGCGCCGCCGTGCCCATCCCGCCCGGAGTCCGCCCGGTCGTCGTCGGGGCCGCCGTCCGCGACGCGGCCGACGCCGGCGATCATCACGCGCATCGGCTACCGCCCGTCGAGGCGGGCCGTCGCACTGCCGGCCGCTGGCCGTGTGGCAGCTGGCCGACGCCGCCGCCGCACTCGCCTGGCTCGCCGCTCACCCGCCGATAGTGGCCGACCCCGTACCGGCCGCCGACCCGCACGACTACGCCATCTGACCCGCCGATGTGCAGCCCCGGCGCGTGGCCGAGGACGCGCACGTCGCCGCATTCGGAGTGTCGATCATGGATTTCTCAAACACCATCCCGGGCGCCAACGGCAAGCCGGTCGGAGGCATCGACGCCTTCGACGCCGCCGAAGCCGCGCCGGAGTTCACCCCGGTCCCGCCGGGTGTATACAACGCCCGCGTCGCCAAGGGCGAATACTGCTCGACGCGGGCCGGGGCCGACGCCTACCGCATCCGCTTCGTCGTGTCCGACGGCGAGCAGCGCGACAGGACCGTCGTTCGGACCTGGACGTTCGGCGCGAAGGCGCTGCCGTACAGCAAGCGCGACCTGGCCCCGTTCGGGCTGACGACCAGCGCGCAGCTCCTCTCGCCGTTCCCGCCGGCCGGCAAGGAATACCTCGTGCGGCTCGTGGTCGCGCTCCAGCGCGGCGACGACGGCGTCGAGCGGAACGACGTCAAGCGCGTTGACGTGCTGCGCGTCGTCGATTCCCCCGCCGCCGCGTTCCTGCTGCCCGAGAGGGGCGAAGGGGGGCCGCAGTGACGACGACCTGTCACGACGTCGGCGCCTACGTCCTGGGCGCGCCGACGTCACCCCGCGCCCTCGTCCGCCACGCCGACCTGTTGGCCGCCTACGCCGACGGCGAGATCGACGACGCCCGGGAGGCGTACCTGTCGCACTACGCCTTCGGCGAGGAGATGCAGGCGCACTACCGGGCGAACCGGAACAGCGTCGCCGGGTACGCCGGGCCGTGCCGGTGCCGCTGGCTCGTGCTGGACCTCGACCGCCCCGACCTGGTCGAGGCGCTCGACGACGCGCGGCGGCTGGCCGCGACGATAGCCGAGCGGTACGGGCCGCCGGCGGTCTACTTCAGCGGCGGGAAGGGCTTTCACGTCCTACTCGACCTGACACACGCCCCGCCGCCGTCCGTGGGCTTCCACCGCGTCGCCCGGACGTTAGCCGAGGCGCTCGCCACCCTCGCCGGGGTGAAGATCGACGGATCGATCTACGACGTCAACCGCATCGTCCGGTTACCGAATACCAGACATACCAAGTCGGGATTGTTCAAGCGCCGGATCGACGCCGACGCGCTGTTGCGACTGAGCATTCAGGGCGTACTCGACCTGGCGAGTACGCCGTGTCACGACGGCATCGGGCCGCCGTGGGAACCTTCGGATCGGCTGGCCGCCGACTGGGCCGACGCGGAGCGGCTAGCCGCCAGCGCCGCCGAGGCCCGCGCCGCCCGCCGCGACCCCGGCACCCCCGACGCCCGAGCGCCGCGCTACCTCCTCGACCTGCTCCGATTCGGCGTCCCCGAGGGGGAGCGACGCCCCACGCTGTTCCGCTGCGCCGCCTGGCTGACGGAGCAGGGCGCGCCCCCCTCGCTGTGTCACGCCCTGTTGACGGAGCCGGGTTGCGACGTCGGGGTGTCGCCGAAGGACGTCGCCCGGCAGGTCGATTGCGGCATCGCCCACGCGCAGCGCCAGCGCGGCCACGCGGCCGACCCGGACGACGTTGCCGAGCGCTGGGCGATCGAGCATGAACACGACCCGCTGACGCCCGGCGCGCTCGACTTCCCGTTCGGGGCGCTCGCTCCCGCGACGAGCGTAGGGGGGCCGGCATGACCTCGACGTTCAGCACCGGGGCCGAACTGCTCGGCTCGTGGTTCGCCGACGTGGAGCGCGGGGAGCCGCCCGTGCGGTTCAGGCTGCCCGGCCCGTTCGACGGCCTGGACGTGCGGCCGGGCCGGCTGATCCTGCTCGGCGGCGCGCCCGGCGGCGGGAAGACGGCGGCCCTGCTGCAAATCGGCATCGACCTGCTGCGGCTGAACGGCGCCGCCCGGTTGCTCGTGGCGAACGTGGAGATGGTGCCCGCGCTGCTGATGGAGCGCGTCGCGTCGCGGCTGTCGGCCGTGCCGCTGACCGCGATCGCCGACCGGACGCTGACCGCCGACCAGCTCGGCCGGGTGCGGGCCGCCGTCGCCGCCCTCGGACCCGTCGCCGGCCGGCTGGCGTTTCTGCACGCCCCCTTCGCCCTCGAACACGTCGCCGCCGCCGGCACCGCCTTCGACGCGAACGTGATCATCATTGACTACGTCCAGCGCTTCACCGTGGCCGGCGGCAAGGGGGACAGGCGGGAGCAGCTCGAAACCGCCGCGACGGTGCTACGCCGGTTCTGCGACGCCGGCGCGGCCGTGCTGGTCGCGTCGGCCGTGGCGAGGCAGAAAGGCCAGCGCGGATCGACCTACACGGGGCTGAACCTGGCGTCCTTCCGAGGTTCGTCGGAACTGGAGTACGGAACCGATGCCGCTTACCTGCTGGTGCCGGACGAGGGCGGCGGAATCACGCTGCGGTGCGAGAAGAACCGCTACGGGGCCGTGGCGGACATCCCGACCGCGTTCGACCCGGTCACGCAGACGCTCTCGCCCGCGCCGTCGGGGCTGGACGGCTTCGACGCCGCGACGCCGGCCGGCCCGTTCCAAGGCAAGGCGAAGGGGGGCTGACGTGCGACGCCTGACGCTGAGGGAGGTGAACGAGCAACACGGCGGGGTCTTGCCGCCCGACGCCGTGTTCCGCCCCGACGACGGCGAGGAGCCCGCCCGGCCCGCTTCGGCCGCGAAGCCGAAGCGACGCGCCCGCTCGGAGCGCTTCGCCGCGTTGAACGCCTTCACCGACTTCTCCCTGGCGGACCTGACCGGGGCGGAGGCGAAGGTCTGGCTGATCCTGTTCCGCGACACGAAAGGCACCGGCACCGCCCGCACCGGGCAAGCGGACGTCGCCAGGCGAGCCGGGATCGACGCCCGTTCCGTCCGTCGCGCCCTTGCCTCACTCGAAGAGAGGGGGATGGTTCACGTTCTCCACCGGGGCGGCTTGCGTCTGGGACCGTCGGTCTACCGGGTTCGTCCGACGGGGGCTGTATGAGGACGCCCGCGTCCTGCTGCTTGCGGACATTTTCGGTCGCTTGCTGCGGACACCCACGTCCGCCATCCCAGAATGGGACCAGTGCGACGCCGCCGCTCGTGCGCTCTGGCGTCGCGGACATCGAATCGAAACGCGCAACGGACCTGACGCGCCGCCGTGGCGATCGGGTATACTGCCAACGCCTTTGGCCGGCCGGCGGGACGCGACCTGAGAACCGCGCCCGCCGGTCGGCCGTTCTCAGAAGGGTGTCCCATGCCGAAGCCCTACAAGCTGCACAGCACACGCCCGCTCCCCGCCGACGCCGAGATCGTCGGGCATGAGGGCAAGCCGCACGCCCGCTTGCGGGAGCGCGGCAAGCCGGTCCTCTACCCGCTGTCAAAGGACGGCACGAAGTACCTCCGCCCCTCGAAGCGCTGGTACTTCGACGTCCGCGACGCGAACGGCACCGTGAACCGCGTCAAGGGCTTCAACGACCTCAAGGCGACGGAGCAGCTGGCCGCCGAGACGGAGCGCAAGGCCGCTCGGGTGCGCGTCGGGCTGATCGACCCCGCCGAGGAGCACCTGCGCCGGCCGCTGGCTGAGCACCTGGAGGACTACGCCGCCCACCTGGAAGCCAAGGGCGACACCGCTGAGCATGTTCGCAACACGCTCGGCTGCATTAACGCCCTCTTCTTGGGGTGCGGCTTCGTGTTCCCCCTCGACGCCGACGCCGGCCGCGCCGCCGACTGGCTGGGCCGGCGTCGCCGGGACGCCGAGCCGGTTGGGATCCCGCCCGGCGACGCCTTCCAGCCGGCCGACGTCGCGAAGCTGCTCGGCGTGACGGTCGGGGCGGTCGCCGCGACCGTGAAGCGGCACGGCCTGGCCGCGACCGGCAACGGCAAGGCGCGTCGGCTCCCCAGGGCGACCGTCGAGGCGCTGGTGAGGAACAAGGCGAAGGGGTGCGGCCCGACGACGGTCAACCACCACGTCCGGGCGGTTCGCGGCTTCTTCCGCTGGCTCGTGAGGGCGAGGCGGATCGGCGCGAACCCGCTCGAATCCCTCTCCCTCGTGAACGCGGCCGTGGACGTGCGGCGGGCGCGCCGCGAACTGACCGCCGACGAGCTCCGCCGTCTCCTCACGGCGGCCCGCGACAGCGCGAAGGCGTTCCGGGGGCTGTCCGGGCACGACCGCTACTTCCTCTACCTGGCCGCCGCCGGCACCGGCTTCCGCGCCTCCGCGCTGGCCGGTCTGACCCCGGCCGACTTCGACCTGTCCGGCCCCTCGCCCTGCGTGACGCTCCCGGCCCGGTTCGCGAAGAACCGCCGCACGAAGGTGCAGCCGCTCCCCGCCGACGTCGCCGCCGCGCTCCGCGACTACCTCGACGGCAAGCCCTCGAACAAGCCGGTCTGGGGCGGGACGTGGGCCAGCGACCGCGTCGCCGCCCCCATGCTCCGCATCGACCTGGAAGCGGCCGGGATCGCCTACGCCGTCGAGGGGCCGGACGGCCCGGAGTACGCCGACTTCCACGCGCTGCGGCACAGCTACCTCACCCTCGGCGGGCGCTCCGGGATCGACCTTCGGACGCTGCAAGAACTGGCCGGGCACAGCAAGCCGGAACTCACGGCGCGCTACTCTCATCGTCGCCTGTACGACCTCGCCGGGGCCGTCGAAAAGCTGCCTAACCTGGTCCCTACGGCCGATTCGGACCTGAACAAGTCACCATCATTCGAGCCTTCCGTGAGCGCAAACCCCCTTCGCCTCTCGGGTACGGACGGTCCGGCCGCCGGAGCTGCTGTAGTGCCGGGCGTAGTGCCGGGCGTAGTGACAGGGGGCGCGGGTCGGCATTCCACTGCACGGATTTGCACTTTCCGACTCGACGGTCCTGAATCGACCGAATCGACGCAACCCCTTGAAACAGAAGGGGCCGGCGCTGATTCGCACCGGCCCGCATCGTCTTGCACAGGGGTGAGTGAGGGGATTCGAACCCCCGACATCCAGATCCACAGTCTGGCGCTCTAACCGGCTGAGCTACACCCACCAGCAATTACCCCTCCAATAATAGACGATTCTGCCCGCCAGGCAAGGCATCTTGGCCCCGCCTCAGCGCGGCCGAACGCGCCACCGGTCCGCCTCGTGGAACCACGGAAGCGGGTCGGCCGCTCCGTTGAAATCCACCACGCGCTTGTCGTAAGCGCACAGCGGGTCGAGCTGCCACAGTGGCAACAGCGGCATGTCACTGTGCAGGAACTGGCTGTGGGTCTCCCGGGCGTACTTGCGAACCTCCTCGAAGTCGCGTTGCGACATCGCCGCCTGCACGTTGGCCACCAGCGGGCCGGTGTACCCCAGGTAGCCCTCCGCCCCGGCCCGCCCGTGTGGCCCCAGCAGGGGGTACAGCCAAAGCGTCTCGTCCTCGAAGTCGTGATGGTAGTACGCCAGCTCGTAGTTCTGCGTCGTCTCCACCTCGTCGCGCAGCTGGTGCGGCGGGCGCGGCTCCGGCTTCAGGGTCACCGTCGGCAGCGCCTTCTTCACCTCGTCGCACAAGGCCCGCATGGCCCCATCCAGGGCCCTGTCGCCGGACGGGTACTTCAAGGTCAAGGACAGCTCCCGCCGGCCCAGCTTCGCCCGCGCCAGATCTGCGTCGAACGGGTCCAGGCTCGCCTTGTCCGACCGGCTCACCAACGACGGCTCGCACGCCCACGAGCCCGCCGGGTACGGGCCGTTCAGCGCCTTGTGCACCTGCCGGCCCAGCTTGCCGCGGAAGTGCTCGTCCAGGAGCCGTTCCCGGGGGACGGCCCGGGCCAGGGCGACCCGCACGTCGGCCACCGCCAGTGCCGGGTGTCGGTGGTTGACCGCCAGGAAGTACACCCGGCGGTTGGGCAGCCGCGGCGACGGCAGCGTCACCCCGAACGAGCCGTCCTGGCTCAACTCGTGGGCCTGGTCGGGCGTCAGGTCCGTGGCCAGGTGGACCCGGCCCTTCCGCAGTTCCTCCGCGGCGTCGGCGACGGCGTAGAAGCGCACCTCGCGGATGCGCGGCAGGCCGCGCTTGCCGTCCCGCGCCGCGTAGTGGGAGTTGGGCTCGAACCGGAGAAACGTGCGGCCGTCCTCCGACGCCGTCCCGGCCAGGACGAACGGGCCGCTACCGACCGGGGCCTTCGCGAACGCCTCCGACGTCGGGTCCTTGTGGCGTGGCAGCAGCTTGAACGACATGGCTCCCAACGGGTCGAGCAGCCCTTGCCGAAGGCGCAGCTTCACCTGGGACGGGTCGGCGCCGCCGTCCACCTGGCCCAGCAGCTCACCCCAGGCGGGGGACCGGCCAGTTGGCCTGTCCCCCTTCTGAAGCAGCCGCACGGTCGCCCGCAGGTCGTCGATGCGCAACTCCTGGCCGTCCGACCACCTGGCCTGGCGGGGCAACTGGAACTGCCGGCCGCCGCCGTCGGGCACCCTCGGCCGGCCCTCCGAAAGCTCCGGGCGGTAAGACATCACCCCCTCGCCCTGCGGGACCGCCGCCACCAGGCTTTCAAACAACAACTCCACCGCCCGCAGCTCCACGTCCGTGCAGGCCCAGCCCGGCGACATCCACCGGGGAAGCTCGCGCACGGCGACGTTCAGCACCTGGTACTCCTCGTCGTTGCGCATCCGGTAGGCGTGCAACCCAGGCAACTCGGGCCAGACCTCCTCGGCCTGTCGCAGCAGTGGAACCGCCTCCCGCTTCCGGCCGGCCTCCACCAGCTCCTTGGCCCTGCGGAACAGGCCTTCGGCCTCCCTCTTCAGGGCGTCGCGAACCGGCTCGCCCACCCCGCTGCCGGGAAACTGCTCGTCGAGGAACCGCAGCTGCGCCCGCGCCTCCTTCAGGCCAGTCTCTGTGTAGTTGGGGTCCTTCAGCGCCTTGTTGAGCAGCTCGCCCAGCGGGCCGGCAATCCGCTTGCGGTCCTCTGGGCGCGTGTACGTGTCCACCAGTCGGCGCGTCAGGGCGAACGCCTGGTCCCACGACTTGGCGTCGGCCAGGTGATTCGCCCGCGCCAGCTGCACGTTCAGCAGGGCCGCGCCCAGCTCGTGGCCGACCCCGTCCCAGCCGTCGCCCTTGCGGGCGCCGCGCTCGCGGGCGGAGCGGTGGAACAGCAGCACCCCCGACAGTGCCTGCTCGGCCACAACCAGCTGGTCGTACGTCCCGAGGTACAGCGGGTTGGATGGGGCGTGGGCGGTGAACTTGACCCCCAGGAACTCCTTCACCTCGTCGGCGGCCGCCTGCTCGTACCAGCGAATCGAGGCAATGTGGCCGGCCGGGTAGGTCTCGCTGCGCTCGCGCTTGCCGGTCTCGCGGTCGAGGATGTGCAAGGTCAGCGAGCCCTTGTGCGTCTGGATGTCGGGAATGTGCTCGGCCAGCGGCTCGACCCAGACGATTTGCCCCCGGTTGCCGGCAAACCCGCGAATGGAGACGACGTCGTGCGGGATGGCCAGCCGGGCCAGCAGCGCCTTGACCACCGGGTGGGCGGCGGCTCGCGCCGGCAGGTCGGGGGACGTCCCCTTGTTGGGGGCCTGCTTCTCGGCGTCCTCGTCGAGCCGGCTGACCCCCGAGCTGGCTCGGTCGTCCTCCTCCTCGACGCGCTTCTTCTTCGGCTTGTCGTCCTCCTCCTCGACCCGCTTCTTCCCCTGGGCCTGCCTGGCCTCGGCCACCAGGCCGACGGCGACCAGGCCGAGGAGCAACCCCAGCACCATCGGCACGGCGAGCAGCTTGCGACTGGAAGGCATCGGCGCGGTCTCCCCACCGGCGGGACGTGTTCTGTCCACCATACCACGCTCCCTGCGACTCGGGAAGCCACGGCCGCCGCCGTCATTGCGGCGGGAGACCAGGCGGAGTATAATAATGGCATACGACCCGAGGGGGAGGTGTCAGGTGATGTCGCGGAAGCCACCGAAGACGGCCGTTGTCGCGTTCAAGGTCGAGCAGGCGTTGGCGGACCTGCTGAACAAGCTGCCGAACAAGAGCGCGTTCATCCGCAAGGCGATCGCGGCATCGCTCGGCGTCGCCTGCCCGTTGTGCGAGGGCAAGGGCGTGGTGCCCCGGGGTGTGCACGACCACTACTCGCCGGTGCTCAAGCGGTTCGCCCACCGCGGCTGTGACTCCTGCGGCGACGAGATCGACCTGCCCAAGGAAGCCGGCGACCTCACCCCCGAGGACCGCAACCGCCTGGAGCAGTTCTTCCTCGGCGGGCCACTGTACTGCGACGGCTGCTACGAGAAGGCGCCGGAGTGCGGAGACTGCGGCTGGCACATCTCCCCCGACCGCGCCGCCGAGCACATCCGCAAGGCCCACCGGGATTAGGCCTTCCCCGGCCGAGTTCGACCCACCTCGGGCCAGGAAAACGTTCTGTCCAAAGAACCCTGGCTAGTTGACAGACAACGTCTGGAGGATATGCTCATTGGTCAGACCAGTTGTGCGTGCCTCGGAGACGAACCATGTCCGCGCGCGGCCGGCTCCTGATCGTGACGATGGCGATCCTCCCTGGTCCGGCCCGGGCGAGTGACCTCTTCCGCAACGGCGTCGCTCCCCTACTGGAGAAGCGCTGCCTTGCCTGCCATGACGCGGGCAAGAGGCGGGGCGGGCTCGACCTATCGACGCGCGGCGGCCTGCTCGCGGGCAGCGAGAACGGGCCCGTCCTCGACGGCGGGCAAGCCGATAGGGGCCGGCTGTTACAGACCGTTTCGGGTCAGACGCCGCGCATGCCGCGTACCGGCCCGAAGCTCACCGAGGGCGAGGTCGCGCTGTTGCGTCGCTGGGTTGCCGCGGGCGCCCCCTGGCCGGAGGGGGTCACCCTGAAGGCGCGCGAGGGCGCGGCCGAAGGCGTCTGGTGGTCGCTGCGGGAGCTAACGCGGCCGGCGATCCCGAGTGTGAAAGATCGCTCCTGGGGGCGCACGCCGATCGATGCGTTCATCCGGGCCGCGCTGGAGAAGCGTGGCCTGCGCCCGGCGCCGGAGGCCGACCGCCGGACGCTGGTGCGCCGCCTCAGCTTCGACCTGACGGGTCTGCCGCCGACGCCCGAGGAGGTGGACGCCTTCGTCGCCGACAACCGCCCCGACGCCTACGAGCGGCTGGTCGATCGGCTGCTGGCGTCACCGGCCTACGGGGAGCGCTGGGGGCGCCACTGGCTCGACGTCGCCCACTACGGCGACACGCACGGCTACGACAAGGACAAGCGGCGCGACGCCGCCTGGCCCTACCGCGACTGGGTCATCCGCTCCCTTAATGCCGACCTGCCCTACCGCGACTTCGTCCGCCGGCAGCTGGCCGGCGACGTGCTGAAGCCCGGCGACCCGGACGGCGTCATCGCCACGGGGTTCGTCGTCGCCGGGCCGTGGGACTTCGTCGGGCACGTCGAGCTGCGCGAGGGCACCGTGGACAAGGAGAGGACGCGCCTGCTGGACCGCGACGACATGGTCACCAACGCGGTCGGCACGTTCCTGAGCTTGACCGTCGGCTGCGCCCGCTGCCACGACCACAAGTTCGACCCGATCCCGATGGCCGACTACTACCGCCTGCAAGCCGTCTTCGCCGGCGTCGAGCGCGGGCCCCGATCGCTGTCAGGGCGGGGGCCAAGCCCGTCCAACGGCTGGCACTCCGGCATCCTGCCGACGGCCGACGCGACCCGGTGGGTGCAGGTCGATTTGGGGGAATCGCTGCCGATCGACGAGGTGCGCCTTTTCCCCGCCCGGCCCACGGACTTCCCAGACGCGCCGGGATTCGGGTTCCCGGCGCGGTTCAAGGTCGAGGTCAGCGACGAGCCCGGCTTCGGAAACGCCCGCGCCGTCGCCGACCACACCAAGGCGGATTACCCCAGCCCGGGAGACAAGCCCTACGTGATCGCGCCGCGGGGGGAGCGCGCTCGCTACCTCCGCGTCACCGGGACAAAGCTCTGGAAGCGCCACAACGACTACGTATTCGCTCTGGCCGAGGTGGAGGTAGAATCCGCCGGGAAGAACGTCGCGCTGGGCAAGCCGGTCTCCTCGTTGGACTCCATCGAGGCCGGCCGTTGGGGGCGTCGCAAGCTCGTCGATGGGTTCACAAGCCGCGAGTCGTTGCCCCTGGCGCCGGGGGAAAATCGGCGGGGGCCCCCAGTCCTACGCCGTGGTGCCGATCCCGCCGCGGCCCGTCTGGGTGCTCCACCGCGGCGACGTCGAGCAGCGGAGGGGGCCGGCGACGCCGGGCGGCCTCAGCTGCGTCAACGGCCCGTCCCCGGACTTTGCCCCCTCGGGTGAGCGCCGGCTAGCCCTGGCCGACTGGATCGCCGACGGCCGCAACCCTCTGACCTGGCGGTCGATCGCCAACCGCGCCTGGCACTACCACTTCGGCAAGGGCCTCGTGGACACGCCGAACGACTTCGGCAAGATGGGCGGCCTGCCGTCGCACCCCGAGCTACTCGACTGGCTCGCCGTCGAAATGCGAGAAAAAGGGTCGCTGAAGCACCTGCACCGCCTGATCGTGGCCAGCGCCGCCTACCGCCAATCGAGCCGGCACGACGCCGCCGCGACGATGGTGGACGCCGACAACCGCTACCTCTGGCGGATGAACCGCACCCGCCTCGACGCGGAGAGCCTGCGCGACGCGGTGCTGGCGGTCGCCGGCCAGCTCGGCCGGTCCATGGGCGGGCCGGGGTTCGAGCCGTTCCGGTTCCAGGACGACCACTCGCCCGTTTACGACCACGCCGACCTGGCCGCCCTGCACAACCCCACGACGTACCGCCGGACGGTCTACCGCTTCACGGTGCGCAGCGTGCCGAACCCCCTGCTCGACTGCCTGGACGCGGCCGACCCCAACCAGGCGACGCCGGTGCGCAACGCCACGCTGACGGCGCTGCAGGCCCTGGCGCTGAGGAACAACCCGTTCGTGGTGCGGCAGGCGAGCCACTTCGCGGACCGGTTGAGGGGTTATTCCACGGACGTCGAGCGGCAGATCGACCACGCCTACTGCCTGGCGTTCGGCCGGCCGCCGACCGACGAGGAGCGGCGTGCCGTCGGGGCTTATGCGCGGGAGCACGGCCTGGCCGCCGCGTGCCGGGTCCTGCTGAACGCCAACGAGTTCGCCTTCGTGGACTGAGCGGCCCTCACGCGACGGGAAGCGGCTCGCCGGTGAGGATGTACCAGTTGCGTTCGGCGTGGGCGCGCAGGGCCGGCTCGGCGAGGAACGAGGCGCAGTCCTCACGCAAGCGCCGCGGAACGGCCCCGCGGTCCGTTTGTGGGAGGAGGTGGCGCAGGTCGTCGAGGTCCTTCGGCCGCCGGCTGAACAGTTTGCCCAAAAAAAGGTCGTGCATGTCCACGACCGCCACCTGAAGGCGACCGAAAGGCCCGAGCGAGTGCGCCCGCCCTTCCCACCCGCGAGGTAAGTCGTGGGACTGGAAATGGGTAAGCGCCAAGCCGTACCTTCGCCGAAGCTCATCGAGCAGGGAGTGGTCCTCACGGATCTCCGCCGGCACCTCGTCCACGACGTCGATGTCCTCGGTAGCGCGGGAGAGGTTCCCTTGAAGGATCAACGAGGCCGCCCCGCCGATGACCACCTTGGCACCGGAGCCGAGGCGAGTCCCTAGCTCGCGCAGCATCTGCTCGATCGCTTCCGGCTTGGTGTGCCCCATCAGACGCTCCCGGATGGATGGGAATTTGACCGGCCCCAACGCCTCCGCCTCGATCGCCGCCAGCCGCCGGCGCGTCCCTTCGGCGAACGACCAGTCCCCCCCCCGGTACTGCGTCAAGGCCTTGGCTCCGTCCCGGAGGAGCAGTCGCGTGCGGACGTCGAGGTCGTCACGAAGGGCTGCTCGATCGATCGCCGCGGCCAGCTCGCCAGGGTCGATCGATGGCTTGCCCCACACGAGGTCCCACAAATCGTTCATCGTCCCTCGCCTCCTCCCCGATTCTACCCTGCCTGGACTGTCCCTCCAACCGGTGATAGACTCCTCTCATCCCGCCTGCCTCCCACCCGAGCTTCACCCCCATGCGATACGCCCTGCTCATGCTAATTATCCTGTCGCTCGCCGCCGATTGGCCGCAGTGGCGCGGCGTACACCGGGACGGCGTCTGGCCCGAGAAGGGCCTGCCCGACCGGCTGCCCGACAGGCTCACCCCGCGGTGGAAGCGGCCGGTCGGGGGCGGCTACGGGGGCATCGCCGTCAGCGGCGGCCGGGCCTACGTCCAGGACCGCCAGACGTCGCCGCGCGAGGTGGAGCGCGTCGTCTGCCTCGACGCCGCCTCCGGCAAGCCACTCTGGGAGCACGCTTACCCCGTGGCCTACGGCAAGCTCGACTACGGCAACGGCCCGCGCGCCACGCCGACGGTCCACGCCGGCCGGGTCTACACTTTCGGGGCGCTGGGCCACCTCTTTTGCCTCGACGCGGGGTCCGGCAGGGTCGTCTGGCAGCGCGACGTCGTCAAGGACTTCAAGGGCGTCGTGCCGACCTGGGGGCACGCCTGCTCGCCTCTGGTCGAGGGGAAGGCGCTCATCGTCCAGGCGGGCGGGCCCGGGGCGCTGCTGGTCGCGCTGGACCTCGACACCGGCAAGGAGGTCTGGCGCTCGCTGGATGACCCGCCGGGCTACTCGTCGCCGGTCGTCATCGACTCCGGGAAGTGGCGGCAACTGGTCTACTTCACCCCGCGCCACGTCGTCGGGATGGAGCCCTCGACGGGCAAGCCGGCCTGGCGTGAGCCGTTCGAGGGGATCAACTATGACGTGTCGATCAGCGACGTGGTGTACGCCGACGGCGTACTGCTGGCGTCGAACTACTGGTCGGGCGGCAAGGCGATCCGGCTCGACGAGGACGGCCGCAACCCGAAGGTCGCCTGGGAGGGCAAGAACCTGAGCCTGCTGATGTCCACGCCACTGGTCCGGGGCAAGTACGTCTACGGGCTGGACCGGTTCCGCGGGCTGAAGTGCCTTGAGATGGCCACGGGCAAGGTGGTGTGGGAGGGCGAGCACGTGACGCCACGGGGCACCAACCCGCAGGCGAGCCTGGTCTGGGTCGGCGGCGGGCGGGCGTTGGTCCTCAACACCCCCGGCGAGCTGCTGCTGGTCGACCTGTCGCCGAGGGGCCTGACGAGGCGCGGGCAAGCCCCGATCGTCGGGCAAACCTGGGCGCACCCGGGGTTCGGGGACGGCTGCGTGTTCGCGCGGTCGGACACGGAGATCGTCTGCGTCCCGCTGGCGTCGCGGTGAGGCATCCTGGGGTGTGAAGAACTAGCCCAGGTGCTACAATGGAGGGGAATGATACCCGACCGCGGATCCCGAGAGCGAACGTCCATGCACGATCCTGATTATCGCAAAAGCTGGGACTCCCTCCTCGACGACCTGGGCGTGGAGCCGGCGTCGAAGGCCGAGGCGAAGCCCGCGCCTCCCCCCCCTTCCGGGGAACCCGCCGCGCCTGCCGGCGACGAGCCGGCCGGCGGGCGAGGCCGGCGCCGGCGCGGGGCGACGGAGGAGGCCCCTGAGCGCGCCGAGGTCGTGCCGGAGGGGGCCGCAAAGGAAACCCCGGGCGGCCGAGGGCGAGGCCGCCGCCGGCGGGGCAAGCCGGCCGACGACGAGGCCGCCCCGGCGATAGAGTCAGTGGCCGAGGCGCCCCCCGAAGTGGAGGCCGTCCTGGAATCGCCCGCCGAGGCCCCAACCGACGAGGCCGGGCCGGAGTCCCCGGAGCCGGCGGATGACGCCCCCTACCGGGCCACGCCGCCGGCGGCGCCGCCGGCGTGGCCGGAAGCAGGCCGAGCCATCGGAAGCTGCCGTCGCCGTCGAGGACGAGCGGGAGGAGGGAGAGGAGGCGGATGAGGAGACCGACGAGGCCGAGGAGGTCGGGGGCGAGGGCGGCCCTGGCCCGGCTGCCCGGAGGAGGGGGCGACGAGGAGTTCGAGGACCTCAGCGACCTCGCCGTCCCCTCGTGGGCCGAGCTGGTCGCCTCGCTGTACCGCCCCCCGGACCGATGAGAAGAGGGCTGAACGCGCGGCGGCCCGGCGAGGGGCCGTCGCCGTCGAGGTACGCATCCATGGCCGACGTCATTGTCGATCTCCACGCCCCCGACGACCTCGCTGAGGTGGTGGGCCTGTACAACCAGATTTTCCGCCCCCCCCGCGACGAGGAGCACTTCGCCCGTCGCTACCTGGGCCGCCACAACGTCGTCCAGATGGTGGCGCGAATGCAGCAGCGCCCCGTCGGGTTCCTGCTCGCCTTCGAGCTGAAGCCGCGGGTCATGTTCCTGTGGTTCCTCGGGGTGGTGTCGGCGTTCCGCCGCCAGGGCGTCGCGTCCCAGCTGCTCGACGCCTTCCACAGCTGGGCGCGGCAGAACGACTACGACACGATCCGCTGCGAGTGCTTCAACCAGCAGCGGCCGATGCTGCGGATGGCGCTGGAGGGCGAGTACGACGTCGTCGGGCTGCGCTACGACGCCGACCACAGCGACAACCTGATCCTGCTACAAAAGACGCTGGCGCCATGACCGGGCGCGCCGTGAGGCTGGTGACACTCGGCTGCAAGGTCAACCAGTACGAGACGCAGTACGTCAAGGAGCTGCTGGAGCACGCCGGCTGGACCGAGGCCGCCGCCGGAGAGCGGGCCGAGCTGTGCGTCGTCAACACCTGCACGGTGACGCAGGAGGGCGACGCCAAGTCGCGCCAGCAGGTCCGGCGGTTGGCGCAGGCCAACCCCGGGGC
The DNA here is from genome assembly GCA_046350195.1 of Gemmataceae bacterium. GTDB lineage: Bacteria > Planctomycetota > Planctomycetia > Gemmatales > Gemmataceae > CALDUY01. The sequence continues at coordinate 99,895 of JAXMAW010000011.1, read as the reverse complement.
CGACGTCGTCGTCATGGGGTGTTACGCCACCCGCGACCCCGCCTCGGTCGCTTCCTTGCCCGGGGTCACGCGGGTGGTCACGGGCAAGGCCCGGCTCGCCGAGGCGTTCGCGCCTTACGGCGTGGCCGCGCCGCTGCCCGGCATCAGCCGGTTTGATGACCACCAGCGGGCGTTCGTCAAAGTGGAGGACGGGTGCCTGCTCCGGTGCTCGTTCTGCATCATCCCCAGCGTGCGGCCTGCCCTGCGCAGCCGACCGCCGGGCGAGATCGTGGACGAGGTAACGCGGCTGGTCGAGGCTGGCTACCGGGAAGTTGTGCTGACCGGCATCCACCTCGGCCACTACGGCATCGACCTGAGCAAGGGTCGGCCCAAGGCCGAATGGACGCGGCTGTGGCACCTGCTGGACCGGTTGGCGGCGCTGCCGGGCGACTTCCGGGTGCGGCTGTCGAGCCTGGAGGCGGCGGAGGCGCGCGACGACCTGATCCGGGCCATGGCGGGGCACCCCCGCGTGGTGCCGCACCTGCACCTGTGCTTGCAGTCCGGGTCCGACCGCGTCCTGGCGGCGATGCGGCGGCGTTACCGGCGAAAGGGCTATCTGGAGCGGGTATCGCGCATCCGCGCCGCGCTGGACGCCCCGGCGTTCAGCACCGACGTCATCGTAGGGTTCCCCGGCGAGACCGACGCCGACTTCGCCGAGACCTGCGACGTCCTCCGCGAGGCGGGCCTGTCGCGGGTTCATGTCTTCACCTACAGCCCGCGGCAGGGCACCGACGCGGCCCGGCTGCGCGACGACGTGTCGCCGGCGGTCAAGGCGGCGCGGCGGGAGGCCCTGCGGCAGCTCGAGGGCGAGCTGGCGGAGCAATACTACCAGAGCCTTATCGGCCGCGTGCTAGACGTCCTGGTGGAAGGGGCCGACGACCAGCGCCCGGGCTTCGCCCGCGGCACCGCCTGCCGGTACGCCCCGGTGACATTCCCCGGCGAATCGGCGGCGCTGCTGCGTCAGCGCGTCTCCGTGCGGGCGCTTCGGGTCGAAGGCGGCGTGATTGTGGGCGAGCCGTTGACGCTTCCGCCGGCACGGGCAAGGCTGCCGGTGGTGTCCCCCACCATGGGCCCGACTTGACTTCACCCCCGGTTGGATTATCGTGAGGGGAAGCCTCCCATCTCCTCCGGGAAGGTCCCCTTCTGCCGAGAGGGACTCGCCATGGACACCCTTCGCCACATCACCGCAACGCGGCTACAGGACGTGCTCTGCGTGCGGTTGAAGCACGCGCGGCTGGAGGAGAACGAAATCGCCCAGCTGGGCGACGAGGTGCTCTCGCTGTGCCGCGAGCCCGGTTGCAAGCTGGCGCGAGCCTCGGCCCGCAGCCGCCGTACTGCCTCTACAGTGTCTTCCTGGCCAAGCTCGTCTCCATCCGCAACGCCCTGGCCAGGGCGGGCGGCCGGATGGTCCTCTGCGACGTCGGCCCGAGCACTTACGGAGCCTTCGAGGCGACGCGCCTGCACCAGGAGTTCACCTTCTTGCCCGACTTCGCCGCCGCGGCAGAGCACTTTGCCAGGGAAGCGTGACGCCTGGTCAGACCCGGGTGGACTTCCACCGGCCGCGGGCAAAGCGGAGCAGCACGCAAAGGCCGCGGACGTGCAGGTCGGCGGCCATCGCCAGCCAGGCGCCGACCAGGCCCCAGCCGCCCGCCGTGAGCCAGTACGCCAGCGGGATGCGAACGCCGAAGAAGCCGACCCAGGTGAACAGCATCGGTCCGCGGGTGTCGCCGGCGCCTTGCAGGGCCTTGGCCAGGATCATGCAGGCGGCCAGCGCCGGCATGGCGAAGGCGATCAGCCGTAGCGCCGGCACGCCGGCCTCGATGATCGCCCCCTGGCCGGGGTGCGGGTTGAACAGGGCAAACATGGGCCTGGCCAGCGAGAAGAACACCAGCCCCATGAGCGACATCGCCGCCGCCCCCAGGCCGAACGCCGTCCACCCGCCGCGGGCGGCCCGGCGGGGCTGGCCGGCGCCGAGGTGCTGGCCGACGACGGTCAAGGCCGCCGTGCCAAAGGCCGCCCCCGACTGGTAGCCCAGCGCCTCCCACATCAGGGCGACGCCGTGGGCCGCCGCTGCCGTGTGGCCGAGGCGGTTCACGATGCCGAGGAAGCACAGGTAACCCGCCTGCATCGACAGGCTGTCGATCGCCGCCGGCACGCTCACGTGCAGCAGGCGCCTGAGCAGGTTCCGGTCCGGCCGCAACTCCTCCAGCGACAGCCGTAGTCCGGCCCGACCGCGGCATAACACCAGCAGGACGACGACGCCGCCCAGCGCCTGGCTGACGGCGGTGCCGACGGCGATCCCGGCGAAGCCACGCAGGAAGAAGAACCCCCAGGCCATGGGCACGTTGAGCAGGGTCACGCCGCCGAGCACCCACAGCCCGGCGCGGGTGTCGCCGGCCCCGGCCAGGCAGGCGACCCCGGCCGCGCCGGCCATCTGGAGCGGCAGTGCGTACAGGAGGGGCCGGAGGTAGTCGGCCGCGTAGGACGACGCCGGCTCGCCCAACTGGAGTAGCCCCAGAGCCGGGGGGAGCAGGGCCAGCCCGGCGGCCGTGCCTACAACGCCCAGGACCACGGCGAGGACCAGGGCCTGGTGCAGGACGCGCCGCGCCCCGGGGAGGTCACCGCCGCCGACCAGGCGGGCGACCAGGGCGGTGGCGCCGATGGTGACGAGGGTGGTGTAGCTGAGGAGCACCCAGGCGAGGTAGTTGGCGGTGGTCTGCGCCGCCTGCGTCGCGGTCTGGTCGGCGGCGTCGAGGTCCTGGAAGCGCCCGGCCAGCAGGCGGTCGGTGAACATCACCGCCAGGCTAAGCCAGTTCTGTAGCAGCGCCGGCCAGGCCAGCGTCAGCACCAGCGGCCAGGCCGGTCGGCCGGGCGTCACCGGGTGTTCGGCCGGCTTGCGGAGGAGCCTGGTCATGCGGTGACGGTCCATTGTCGCTGGGCCGTGCCGAAGCGGTCGCCCAGGCGCAGCTTCCGGCCGGGCCGCGCCTCCAGCTCGCCGTTGACGAGAATGTCGCCCTCGCGGACCCGGACCTTGGCCTGCCCGCCGGTGTCGGCCAGCCCGACCGCCTTGACCGCCTGCGCCAGCGTGATGAACTCGCCGCGCAGCGCCACCGTGTCCGCCTCTGCCGCCATCTCGCCTCCGTCGTGGGTCAGGTTCGCGCCCGGCCGGCGACCTCGGGGTTGACCCATGCCGGCAGCGCCTCGCCCCGGAGGCCGGCCAGGAGGTTGCGGGCGCAGATGTCGGCCATGGCGTCGCGCGTGCCGACGGTGGCGCTGGCGATGTGCGGGGCGACGATCAGGTTCGGCGTGCCGTACAACGGGCTGCTTGCCACGGGAGGCTCCGGGTCGGTCACGTCGAGGCCGGCGGCGAAGATCACCCCACTCTTCAGCGCCTCGACCAGATCGGCCTCGACCACGACCGGGCCGCGGGCCGTGTTCACGAACACGGCGGTCGGCTTCATCTTCCGGAAGGTCGTGAGGTTGAACAGGCCGCGCGTCGAGGCGTTGAGGTCGGTGTGGACCGAGACGAAGTCCGCCTCGCGCAGCAGCTTGTCCAGATCGACATGAGATGCGCCGAGGTCGGCGTCCGCCTTCGCGCTGGGCTGGACGTCGTGGTAAAGCACCCGCATGTCCCAGCCGAACCGGCAGCGCTTGGCCAGGGCGTAGCCGATGCGGCCCATGCCAACGACGCCGAGTGTGCGGCCGGCCAGGTCCTGCCCGAGGTGGCCGAGCGGTTCCCAGGTCTTCCACTTCCCGGATCGGCCGTAGTCGTGACCATCGACCAGCCGCCGGGCCCCCGCGATCAGGAGACAGAACGCCATGTCGGCGGTGGCGTCGGTGAGCACGCCGGGGGTGTTGCCGACGCGAACGCCGCGGGCGGTGGCGGCGGGGACGTCGATGTTGTTGAAGCCGACGGCGAAGTTGCTGACGACCTTGAGCTGCGGGGCGGCGTCGAGCAGGGCCGCGTCGATGCGGTCGGTCAGCAGTGACACCAGGCCGTCGCAGGCGGCGACCTTCTCACGGATGGCCTCGTAAGGCGGCGGCAACTCGCCGGGCCAGACCTCGGCGTCGGCGTGGGCGAGGATGGCGTCGAGGCCCTTGGCGGGGAGGCGGCGGGTGACGAAGACCTTCGGCTTGGCGGTCATCGGGGTGTCCCTGCGGTGCGGTGGGCCTGCGCTAGGATACGGTCGGCGCGGGGCCTTGGCGAGTTGGGCAGACTGAACGACTCAGTCCTCTTGTGTCATCCGTGAAGGCGGCTGTCGCGGCGGAGGACCTCCGGGCAATTCTCTCACCCGCGCGAACAAGGCCTTCAGGTAACGCCCCTCACGGACGTGGGCCAGGAACGGGTGGTCGCCGCCGGCGCCGCCGACGCGGATCACCTGTAGCTCCCGGCCGGCCTGCCACGCCGCCCGGCGGACGCTGTCAAGGAAGTCCGCCTCGCTCACCAAGCCGGTACACGAACACGTCAGGAACAGCCCGCCGTCCGCCACCGCCTGCATCGCCAGACGGTTCATGTCGGCGTAGCGGCGTAGCGCGGTCTCGACCTCCTCGCGGTCGCGCGTCTGCTTGGCGGGGTCCAACACGACGACGTCCCAGCGCTGGCCCTGGGCGATCATGTCGCGCAGCCAGGGGAACAGGTCGGACTGCACGAACCGCACCCGCACGCCGTTCAGCCCCACGTTCTGTCGGGCCAACCCCAGGGCCTGCTCGTCGAGATCGACTCCCGTCACCTCGTCGGCGCCGCGCACCTTGGCGTAGACGGAGAACCCCCCGGTGTTGCAGCACAGGTCGAGCACGCGCTTGCCGGCGCAGAACGACGACAGGAACTGCCGGTTGTCGCGCTGATCGACGAAGAAGCCGGTCTTGTGCTTGCTCCCCGGGGCGACGCGGAAGCGCACGCCGTTCTCGGTGACGACCTCTGCCGCCGGCGGCTCCGGGGCGCGGCAGTCGAACGACTCCTGCTTCTGGACGTGCTCCTCGGCGAAATGGTAGAATCGCGATCCGGGGTATTGGCCTTCCAGGGCGGACTGGATCGCCTCGCGGAAGCGGTACATGCCGGCGGCGAAGAACTCCAGCACGACCACGCCGCCGAAGCGGTCCACGACCAGCCCGCTCAGCCCGTCGCCCTCGGAATGCACCACCCGGTAGGCGTCGGTGACCGCGTCAAGCCTCAGCCAGTCGCGTCGCAGGGAGACCGCGTCGGCGATACGCCGGCGGAAGAAGTCGGCGTCGATCGGCTCGTCCGGCTTGGTGGTCAGCACCCGCAGGGTGATCCGCGAGTGGCCGTTGTAGAAGCCGCGTCCGGCCCACTGGCCGTCGCGGTCGAGGATGTCCACGACGCTGCCCGGCGGCAGTCGGGTGGCCGGCTTCTCGACCATCTTCTGGAAGATCCACGGGTGCGACGACCGCCGCTCGATCTTCAGCCGCACCTGCGGTAGGGGTTGCTCGATCATGTCAGGCCCTTCGCTCGACCAACTTCGCTCGTCGGTGTATCGTAGCAGAGGCCCCGCAGGAACACGAACGAGGACGACGTCATGAGAGCCTGGCCCTTCGCCGCCGCTTCCGTGCTGGCCCTGGCCGCCTCCGCCAAGGCCCTGCTGGTGGCCCCGCCGTCGATCCCCGCCCGGGTGGCGGTCGCCGACCGGATCGTCGTCGGCAAGGTGACGAAGGTGGCGGAGAAGTTGGTGCCGGCCGAGTGGAACAAGGGGGACACACGTCCCATGCAGCTGGCCACCGTCGCGGTCGTGGAGACGGTGTCCGGGCCGAAGGTAAGGGAAATCCAGGTCGGCTTCTTCCCGCCGCCTCCCTCCCGCGGGCGATCCGCGCGGCCCGGGCCGGCCCTGAACCTGGCCGTCGGCGACGAGGCCCTGTTCTACCTGACCCGGCACCCGACGAAGAAAGGGGTCTACGTCGCCCCGACGTACTACGACGTCGCCAAGAAGAAGGGCAACCCGAACTTTGACGCCGAGTTGGCCGAGGCGAAGCGGATGGCGAAGTACCTCGCCGACCCCAAGGCCGGGCTGGAGTCGAAGGACGCGGGCGAGCGCTACGCCGTGGCCTCGATGCTCATCACCCGCTACCGCACGCAGCGGCCCGGTTCGCGGCTGGTGACGTTGCCTCAGGCGGAGAGCGAGCGTCTGCTCAAGGCGTTGGCGAGCGCCGACTGGGACAACCGGGCGGCCCGCGGCCGGTTGCACCCGGCGGCGGTGTTCCAGAGCCTGGGGCTGACGGAGAAGGACGGCTGGACCCCGCCGGACGACTTCCTTCACTTCCCCAGGCAGGCGAAGCAGTGGCTGGTGCAGAACGCCGACAAGTACCGCCTCCAACGGTACGCCTGGCCGGGTGGCGACGAGCTGAACCCGGAGCCGGAGTGAGGGTGATCACATGCCTTCCCAGGCCCGACCGTGCGGGAGGGCGCTGTACCCGCCCTCCCTCACGGTCGGGCCTCTGACGCGCCTGTGAACTTCTGCCGCCTCGGTAGGTGTCTTGCTAAGATACCAGCCAGAGCATCCGATCCCGAGGGCCGACCATGCCGTTCGAGAAGGTAGAGACCAGTGTCGATTTCCCCGCGCAGGAACGCACCACCCTCCAGTTCTGGGACGACATCCGGGCGTTCGATCAGCTCCGTGAGAAGAACAAGAACGGCCCCCGCTGGTCCTTCCTCGACGGCCCCATCACCGCCAACAACCCCATGGGCGTCCACCACGCCTGGGGCCGCACCTACAAGGACGCCTACCAGCGCTACCACGCCATGCTGGGGCAGCACCAGCGCTACCAGAACGGCTTCGACTGCCAGGGGCTATGGGTCGAGGTCGAGGTCGAAAAAGAGCTGAAGCTCCAGAGCAAGCGCGACATCGAGAACCTGGTGCCCGGCGACCCGTTCGCCAGCATCGACGAGTTCGTCCGGCTGTGCAAGGCGCGCGTGGACAAGTTTGCCCGGGTGCAGACCGAGCAATCGATCCGCCTGGGCTACTGGATGGACTGGGACCGAAGCGACGCCGACTGGTCCAGGCCCGCCGGCGAGCGAAAGTCCTACTTCACGATGTCGGAGGAGAACAACTACACGATCTGGGCCTTCCTCAAGAAGTGCCACCAGCGCGGCCTGGTCTACCGCGGCTTCGACGCCATGCCGTGGTGCCCGCGCTGCGGCGTTGGGCTGTCCGAGATGGAGGTGAAGGAGGGCTACAAGCGGGTCTCCCATCGCAGCGTCTTCGTCACCTTTCCGCTGCGCGATCGGCCCGGCGAGAACCTGCTCGTCTGGACCACCACGCCGTGGACGCTCTCCAGCAACGTCGGCGCGGCGGTCAACCCCGAGCTAACCTACCTCAAGGTTTGCCAGAAGGATCAGGTTTACTACGTCGGCAAGACCGCCTTCACCGCGCAACGATCGGAGGAGGAGGCTCCCACCGACGAGGTCGAGGTCGAGGTCGATCACACGCAAAAGAAAGGCGCCACGCCTCGGCTGAAGTCGATCGAGCAGATGTTCAAGGAGAAGGGCAAGGAGGGCTTCGAGGTCGTCGGCGAGGTGGCCGGGGCCGCCATGGTCGGCTGGGCCTACGACGGCCCGTTCGACGAGCTGCCGGCGCAGTCGCACCCGTGCGGCTACCCGGCGGAGCTGGCCGAGGTGGTCCGCCGCCAGGTCTGGGCGCCGGAGGTGTCGGCCCGCGACGCCCACCGCGTCGTCGCCTGGAAGGACGTCGGCGCGACCACCGGCACCGGCATCGTCCACATCGCGCCGGGCTGCGGCAAGGAGGACTTCCACCTCGGCAAGGAAGCGGACGTCGGCCTACCGCCGATCGCGCCTCTGGACGACGCCGGCGCCTTCCTGCCGGGCTTCGGTTGGCTGGAGGGCCTGTCCGCCGTCGATCCCGCCACGGCCGACCGCATCCTCGACAACCTCAAGGAGAAGGGCCGGCTGTTCGCCTCCGAGCTGTACCCGCACAGCTACCCACACTGCTGGCGCTGCAAGACGGAACTGTTGTTCCGCCTCGTCGATGAGTGGTTCATCGACATGAAGTGGCGCGGCGAGATCATGGACGTGACCCGCCAGGTGTCGTTCCTGCCGGAGTCGATCGGCGGCCAGCCGCGCGAGCTGAAGTGGCTGGAGCAGATGGGCGACTGGATGATCTCCAAGAAGCGCTTCTGGGGCCTGGCGCTGCCGATCTGGGTGGACGAGCAGACCGGCGACTTCGAGGTGATCGGCAGCCGCGAGGAGCTGAAGGCGCGCGCCGTCGAAGGCTGGGACGAGTTCGAGAGCCACACGCCGCACCGGCCCTGGGTGGACAAGGTCAAGATCAAGAACCCGAAGACCGGCAACCTGATGGCGCGCGTCGGCGACGTCGGCAACCCCTGGCTCGACGCCGGCATTGTGCCGTACTCGACGATGGGCTACAACAAGGACCGCCAATACTGGGAGAAGTGGTTCCCCGCCGACTTCATCACCGAGAGCTTCCCCGGCCAGTTCCGCAACTGGTTCTACGCCATCCTGGCGATGAGCACGATGATGGAGGGCCGCCCGCCGTTCAAGACGCTGCTCGGCCACGCCCTGGTGTTCGACCAGAACGGCGACACGATGAGTAAGTCCAAGGGCAACGCCATCGAGTTCAACGGAGCGGCCGATTCGGGCTACGAGCTATTCGAGGACCGCGACCCGAAGCTGACGCCGGAGGCGCAGGCCAAGCGCGACCTGCCGGCGGGGTTCCTCTCGGCGGTCGAGGGCGAGGTGGTCATCGAGGGCAAGCCTAAGCTGGTGGTCAAGGGGAAGTACAGGCCGATCGGGGCCGACGTGATCCGCTGGCTGTACTGCCGGAACAACCCGGCGGCGAACATCAACTTCGGCCCCGGCCCCGCCGACGAGGTGCGGGCGAAGTTCCACCTGAAGCTGTGGAACGTCTACGCCTTCTTCTGCAACTACGCCCGGCTCGACGGCTTCGACCCGAACGCGCCGCAGGTTCCCGCAGGCACCCGGCCGGACCTCGACCGCTGGGTGCTTTCGGACCTGCAGAAGCTCGTCGGGAAGGCGCGTGAGGCATTCGAGGTCTACGACGTGCAGGCGTTCTGCCTGGAGGTGGAGCGGTTCGTCGATGACAAGCTGTCGAACTGGTACGTCCGCCGCAGCCGCCGCCGCTTCTGGAAGAGTGAGAAGGAGCAGGACAAGCAGGCAGCCTACCAGACGCTGTACACCGTGCTGGTGGCGCTGACGAAGCTGTTGGCGCCGGTGGTCCCGTTCCTGGCGGAGCAGCTGTACCAGAACCTCGTGGTGAGGGGAGCCAGTGCGGGGCCGGCCAGCGTCCACCTCTGCGACTACCCGGCTCCCGACGCGGCCCTGATCGACGAGACGCTGTCCGCCGACGTGGACGCGCTGTTGCGGCTGGTGTCCCTGGGCTCGGCCGCGCGGAACCAGGCGAAGATCAAGGTGCGCCAGCCGCTGGCCGAGCTGAAGGTGCAGCCCGCCGGCGACGCCGACCGCCGCGCGGTGGAGCGGTTCGCCGACCAGCTGACCGACGAGCTGAACGTCAAGCGCGTCACCCTGCACGACCCGAAGGCCGGCCCTCTGCTGACGCAGGAAGTGAAACCGAACATGCGAACACTGGGCGGCAAGTTCAAGGCCCAGCTCAAGGAGGTGCAGGCGGCGATCGCGGCGGCGCCGGCGGCGGAGCTGGCGGCGAAGGCTCGCGGCGGCGCTGCCGTTCACCCTCGGCGGGTTCGAGCCTGGAACCGGCCGATGTGGTCGTCACCGACAAGCGCCGGAGGGATGGTCAGGCTGGGCCGACCGCGGCACGCAGGTTCTGCTGGACACGCGCATCACCGAGCGCTGGCCGGCGAGGGGATGGCCCGCGACGTCGTCCGGTTGGTGCAGGACCTGCAAGGAGTCGGACCTTGAGCCCGAGGACCGCATTACCCTCTACCTGGCGACGCCGTCAAAGCGCTCCAGCAGGCGATCGACGCCCACCGCGACTACATTGCCGGCGAGACGTTGACGCTCCGTTGGGCCGACTCCCCCGAACGGGAAGGCCGTCCAGGCCAAGGTCGGCGGCAGCGAGCCTGACGATCGCCCTGGCGAAGGCGGAGCGGTGACCGCCGCTCGTCACCCAGGCCCGAGGTCCGTAAAATAGCGAGGTTCAGGACTGAACCTGCCGCCAGGAGGGCGCGTTGCCCCCCGCGATCAGGAGGTCCACCGGCTAGGAGTAGCCCCATGAACATCGTGGACGCGATCAGGAGCCAGGTTTCCAGGAGCAGTACAGCCACTCAGCTCTCCTCGTCGGCACCACCGACGAGACCGCGAAGACCGCGGTCAACGCCGCCGTGCCCTCGCTACTGGCGGCCCTCGGCAAGCTCGTGTCGGGCGAAGGCATCGCCAAGCTGATCAACGCCTTGATGAGGTTCTCCCCGGCTCGGCCGACTCGCGCAGCGCCGGCAACGCCCCGACCAGGCCCGCCAGGGCGGTGACGTTCTCGGCTCGCTGTTCGGCCCTGGCGCGTTCAACGCCATCGTCGGCGCGCTGGCGAAGTTCGGCGGCCTCGGCCAGGACGGCATGCGCAAGCTGCTCGGCTGGCTCGCCCCGATCGTCCTGGGCGGAATCGCCAAGGAGTTCACCGGCGGCCGCAAGCTCGACGCCCAGGGACTGACCAGCTTCTTCAGCGAGCAGCGCGAACATCGACAACGCCCTGCCGGTGGGCTTCTCGGTGGCCGACGTCGCGGGCCTCGACGTCCCCGGGCTGGAGGGGGCCGGGGCGTCCGCCGCCCGCTGGTTCGTTCCGGTAGCGGCCCTGGCGGCGCTGGCCGTCGGGGCCATCTTCTACTTCAACCGGGACAGCCCGACGCTGAACGTGCCGGGCAACCCTGGAGGTGAAGCCCAGCGTCCTCGACTCCTGCAAGGCGATGACCGCGCAGATGGAGAAGGTCAAGGACGTCGATTCCGCCCGCACCGCGGTGCCGGAGCCTGAAGAAGGTCGCCGCCCGGTTCGCCGCCATGAAGTCGGTCGCCGAAAAGATGACCCCGGCGGACAAGGAGAAGGTCAAGGAGGCGATCGAGGCCAACGCCGCCAAGCTCGACGAGCAGTGCGCCCGCCTGGCCTGGGTTCCAGGCGCGGAGGAGAAGGTCAAGCCGGCCGTCGAGGAGGTCCTGGAGAAGATGGGGGCGCTGGTCGGCACGAAGCCGCAGACCCGCGTCACGAACGTCGCCGCCGAGTTGGCCCAGACGTTCGGCAAGCTGACCGAGGCGATGGGCCGGGTCAAGGACGCGACCACGGCGGCGAGGCGCTGCCGAAGTTCAAGGGCATCGAGGGCCAGCTCGACCAGGCGAAGGCGGCCCTGGACAAGCTGCCCGCGCCGGGCAAGGCCACGCTCGCCGAGGTGGTCAAGCCGCAGCTGGAGCAGCGCCAGGCGGTCGAGAAGATGCTCGCCCAGAACGGCGTCGGCGAGAAGGTCAAGCCGGCCGTGGACGCCATCATGGCCAAGCTGAACTCGATCGTCAGCGAAGGGACGAGCCGCGCACGAAGTAAGCGGTCTTCGTCCGGACCGCTTACTTCGTGCGCGGCTCGTAGGCTGTTGTGCAGCCCTGTCCTCCTCGGTAGCATGGAGCCAGCCCGCCTCACCCTCCGAGACCCTCCCGCCATGCTCGCACGCGGCCTCTGCCTCGGCTTGCTGCTCGCCACCCCCGCCCGTGGAGACAGCGTCGAGTTCAACCGCGACGTCCGGCCGATCCTGTCGGACGCCTGCTTCGCCTGTCACGGCCCCGACGCCAGGCAGCGCAAGGCGGACCTGCGCCTCGACGTCGAGGGCGCCGCCCGCGCCGCGCTGGGCAAGCCGCACGACAGTGAACTGCTCCGCCGCGTCGCCACCTCCGACCCGAAGAAGCGCATGCCGCCGGCCCGCGCCGCGCGCCAGCTTTCGGCGGGGGAGATCGACACCCTCCATCGCTGGGTCGAACAGGGGGCGCCGTGGCAGAAGCACTGGGCGTTCCTTACGCCGAAGCGGCCCCGGTTACCCACCATGACGGATCGCTCTTGGGCGCGAAGCCCGCTCGACGCCTTCGTCCTGGCCAAACTCGACCGGGAGGGGTTGCGGCCCTCACCACCTGCCGACCCGCTCACGTTGTTGCGGCGGGTGACGCTCGACCTGACCGGCGTACCGCCGAGCGTCGCCGAGGCCGACGCCTTCCTCGCCGACCGCGAACCTGGAGCCTACGAGCGCGCCGTCGATCGCCTGCTGGACAGCCCGCGCTACGGCGAGCGGATGGCGGTCCGCTGGTTGGACGCCGCCCGCTACGCCGACACGTCCGGTTACCAGACCGACGGCGACCGTGTCATGTGGCGCTGGCGCGACTGGGTCATCGAGGCGTACAACCACAACAAGCCTTATGACCGGTTCACCGTCGAGCAGCTGGCCGGTGACCTGCTGCCCGGCGCGACGCTGGACCAGGTCATCGCCACCGGGTTCAACCGCAACCACCGCGGCAACGCCGAGGGCGGGATCGTGCCGGAGGAGTACGCCGTCGAGTACGTCGCCGACCGGGCCGAGACGACGGCGACGGTGTGGCTGGGCCTGACGATGACCTGCGCCCGCTGCCACGACCACAAGTACGACCCGGTCACGCAGAAGGACTTCTACCGGCTGTTCGCCTTCTTCAACAACGTCCCGGAGCGGGGCAAGGCCATCAAGGTCGGCAACTCGCCTCCCTACGTTGCCACGCCGACGCGGTCCCAGGCGGAGCATCTCGCGGCGTTGGAGCGGAAGCTCGCCGAGGCGCGGCGGCACGCGGCGTCGTTCGGAAAACGGCTGGCGAGGGCGCAGGAGCGGTGGGAGGGCGCCCCGATGGGGATTCCAGCTCCGGTCATTGAGAGCGAGCCCGGGCTGGACGACGGCGACTTTGGTTTCTTCGACCGGTTCACCCTGGAAGCGAGGGTGAAGCCGGACGAGCGGCTCAAGGGTACGATCCTGTCGCGCATGGCCGACGAGCCGCGCGGCGAGGGCTACGCCGTCGTGCTGGAGACGGGCCGCGTGCAAGTCAACCTGGTCAAGCGCTGGCTCGACGATGCCATTCGCGTCGAGACCGAGGAGCGACTGAGGCCGGACGAGTGGCGGCATGTGCTCGTCACCTACGACGGTTCCCGGATCGCGTCCGGGGTGCGCGTCTACCTGGACGGCAGGCTGGCGAAACTGCGGGTTCTGCTCGACGATCTGAACCAGACGTTTCAGACCAAGCACGGCTTCCGCGTCGGGGCGGGCAACGGCCCGGACGGCCGCTTCCGCGGCAAGATCCAGGGAGCCCGCGTCCACGCCCGCGATTTCAGCGACGAGGACGCGGCAGTCGCCTCCGTAGGCGGGTACATCCACTCCCTGGTGAACCTCGGGGAGTCGCATCGGACCCCCGCTCAGTCCCTGAAGCTGCGTCGGTACTACCTGGCCAACCACGCCCCCGCCGAGATCCGACAGGCCCATGAGCGCGTCTCCGACCTGGAGAGGCAGGGCCGGGAACTGCTCGACGCCATCCCGACGACGATGGTGATGAGCGACGCTCGCCCGCGCCCGACTCATGTCCTACTGCGCGGCCAGTACGACCGTCCGGGCGAGAAGGTGTCTCCCGGGGTGCCGGCGACGCTGTCGGCCTGGAAGCACCAACCCGACCGACTCGGCCTGGCCCGGTGGGTCGTCGCCGGCGACAACCCGCTGGCCGCCCGCGTTGCCGTCAACCGGCTGTGGCAGATGCTCTTCGGCGTGGGTCTGGTCAAGACGACCGAGGACTTTGGCCTCCAGGGTGAGATGCCGTCGCACCCCGAGCTGCTGGACTGGCTCGCCGTCGAGTTCCGCGAGTCGGGTTGGGACGTCAAACGGTTACTGCGGCTGATCGTCACCAGCGCCGCCTACCGGCAGGCGTCGCGCGTCACCCCGGAACTTCTCAAACGCGATCCGGAAAATCGCCTTCTGGCGCGCGGCCCGCGGTCGCGGCTGCCGGCGGAGATGATCCGCGACCAGGCGCTGGCCGCCAGCGGGCTGATCGCCGAGCGCCTCGGCGGGCCGTCGGTCAAGCCCTACCAGCCGGCCGGGCTGTGGCGTGAGCTGGCCGACGCCGAGTACGTCCGCGACCGGGGCGAGGCGCTGTACCGGCGCGGGCTGTACGTCTTCTGGAAGCGCACCGTCGCCCCGCCGAGTCTCGTCACCTTCGACGCCGCCGGCCGCGAGGCGTGTACGGTCCGCGAGACGCGCACTAACACGCCGCTTCAGGCCCTGACCCTGCTGAACGACGTAACCTATGTCGAGGCGGCCCGGGCGCTGGCACAGCGGGTGATGCGCGAGGCGGCGACCCCGGAAGAGCGACTCACCCGAATGTTCCGCCTGGTACTAACGCGCCCTCCCCGACCTGCCGAGCGCGGCGTGCTGTTGGCGGGCCTGGAACGACACCGGGCGCACTACGTTTCCGCCGACCGCGGAGCCGCGATTAAGCTGCTCGGAGCCGGCGACGCCCCGGTTGATTCGACACTGTGCCCGGCGGATCTGGCGGCGTACACCACGATGGCCAGCATCGTTCTGAACCTCGACGAGGCGATCACGAAGGAGTAGGCGATGGGCCCCATCTCGCAAGCCGCGCTCGCGGTTACCCGCCGCCACTTCTTCGGCCGCGCCGCGACCGGCATCGGCGCCGCCGCACTGGTGTCGCTGCTCGCCGAGGACGCCAGGGCCGCGGCCCCGCCGACGCTCGAGTACCCCGACGCATTGCCCGGACTGCCGCACCACCGGCCGAAGGCGAAGCGGGTCATCTACCTGTTCCAGTCCGGCGCCCCGTCCCAGCTCGACCTGTTCGACCCCAAGCCCGGCCTGGAAAGGCTGGGCGGCCAGGAGCTGCCCGATTCCGTCCGCAAGGGGCAACGCCTCACCGGCATGACGGCCACGCAGGAGAGCTTCCCCGTCGCGCCCAGCCGCTACCCCTTCCGACAACACGGCAAGTCCGGCGCCTGGCTTAGCGAGCTGCTGCCGCACACGGCGAAGGTGGCCGATGAGCTGTGCTTCGTTCGGTCGATGCACACCGAGGCGATCAACCACGACCCGGCCGTCACCTTCTTCCAGACCGGCGCACAGCTAGCCGGCCGGCCGTCAATCGGGGCCTGGCTGTCCTACGGCCTGGGCAGCGCCGCCCGCGACCTGCCGGCGTTCGTCGTTCTGGTGTCGCGCGGCACCGGCAACCCGGCCGATCAGCCGCTGTACGACCGGCTGTGGGGCGCGGGCTTCTTGCCGTCGCGCTACCAGGGGGTGAAGTTCCGCTCCGGCGGCGACCCGGTGCTCTTCCTGTCCAACCCGGACGGCCTCGGCCCGGGCACCCGCCGGCGGATGCTCGACGACCTCGCGGCGCTCAACCGCATGCACCTTCAAGACGTCGGCGACCCGGAGGTCGCCACGCGCATCCAGCAGTACGAGATGGCCTACCGCATGCAGACCAGCGTGCCCGACCTCGTGGACGTCTCGAAGGAACCGGAAGGCACGTTCCGGCTCTACGGCGAGGAGGCCCGCAAGCCTGGGACCTACGCGGCGAACTGCCTGCTGGCGCGGCGGCTGGTCGAGCGCGGCGTGCGTTTTGTTCAACTGTTCCACCGCGGATGGGACCAGCACCTGCACCTCCCCAAGCAGATCGCCGGCCAGTGCCGCGACACCGACCAGGCGTCGGCCGCGCTGATCGTCGATCTCAAAAGGAGGGGGTTGCTCGACGACACGCTGGTCGTCTGGGGCGGCGAGTTCGGCCGGACGGTCTACTGCCAGGGGCCGTTCACGAAGGACACCTACGGCCGGGACCACCACCCGCGCTGCTTCACGGTCTGGCTGGCCGGCGCCGGCGTGAACACGGGCACGACCTACGGGGCGACGGACGACTTCAGCTACAACGTCACCCGCGATCCGGTCCACGTCCACGACCTGCACGCGACGATGCTCCACCTGCTGGGCATCGACCACAAGCGTCTGACGTTCAAGTTCCAGGGCCGGCACCACCGGCTGACCGACGTCCACGGTGAGGTCGTGAGGGCCCTTCTCGCGTGAGCCGCCGGGCTCACCCCGGAGTGCCTTCGGCTCCGGGCCTTTCTCTCATCCAGGCCAACAGGCCCAGGACCGCCAGCGACGTGAGGCCGATGCCGGCAGCTCCGACCAGGAGCATGAGCGGGACGCCGAGGCGGTCGGCCCCGGCCCCGGCGATCAGGTTGCCAGCCGGCTGGGCCCCTGACAGCACCATCAGCCAGATGCCCATGACCCGGCCGCGGTTGTGCTCGCCGGCGCCCAGCTGCATGGTCGCCTGGCCGGTGGCGAAGAAGACGATCAACCCGCCGCCCGACAGGCCGCAGAAGAGCGCGGCCGACGGCAGAGTTCGCGTGAACGCCAGGGCGGCCAGTGCCGCCGCCCCGAGTGTCACCCCGCCGCCCAGGATCCAGCGGCGGCGCTGGGGCGTGCCGAACGTCGCCACGACCAACGCGCCTAGCAGGGCCCCCGCGCCGATCGCACTGAGCATCAGCGAGTAGCCGGCGCTGCCCTCGTCGAGCTGCCGGTCGGCGAAGGCCGGCAGCAGGGACAGGAGCGGCCAGCCGAAAAACGCCACCGACCCGGCGAGGAACAGCAGGAGGATGAGCGTCGGGTGGTTCCTCAGGTGGCGGAAGCCGTCTAGCAGCGGCACGTCCTTGGCCCGCGCGCGGGGTCCGGCCCGCGGCGGCAGGCGCATGGCCAATAGGGCCGCCAGCAGGGCGACGAACGTCAGGCCGTTGATCAAAAAGCACCCGGCCAGGTGGATCCGCACCATCAGCCAGGCCCCGACGGCGGGGCCGAGGGCGCGGGCGACGTTGAACACCAGCGAGTTCAGGGCGACGGCGTTCATCAGGTCGTCGTGGCCGACCATGTCCACGACGAACGCCAGCCGGGCCGGCGTGTCGATGGCGTTGACCACCCCGATGAGCAGGGACACGGCGAGGAGGCGCGACGGCGTGACCGCGTCGAGGGCGACCAGGGCCGCCAGTCCCAGGGCCAGGGCCAGCAGGCCGGTCTGCGCCAGGAAGATCAGCGACCGGCGAGGCCAGCGGTCGGCCAGGGAGCCGCCCCAGACGCTCAGGCCCAGCATGGGAAGGATCTGCGCCGCCGTCACCAGCCCGGTGAAGCCGGACTGGCCGGTCAGCTCGTATGCCAGCCAGGTCAAGGCCGCCGCCTGCACCCACGACCCGGTCAGCGAGACGAGTTGGCCGGTGAAGTAGAGCCGGTAGTTGCGGTGCCTTAGCGCCCGGAACGGCCCGGGCGGTTGCGGCGGCGCAGGGGACAGGGTCGTGGCCATAGGCGCAGCGTAGCGTCGGGGCAATCCGGGTCAAGGCGAGTCGGGGTTCGGTGGCCTCACCTTCTCATACAGCAGCGCCACCAACTGCTCCAGCAGGTCGAGGTATTCGGTGCCGGCCAGGACGTGCAGCTGCTTGACCAGCTTGCGCCGCCGCTCGATCCGCTGCACGAACGCCTCGACGCCGAACGCGGCCAGCGGCCCTTCACTGCCCTGCATGGCGAGCAGCTCGTCCAGCTCGTCGGGGGTGAGCTGGCGGGCGCGGTCGGGGTTGCGCTCGACCCACATCTTCAGCTCCGGCTGGGTCATCTCGGCGTACTTGCGGCGCAGCAACTCCTCCGGCCCCGCGGCGCCGTCCGCCATGCGCGGCAGTAGCCGCTCTACGGGGTGGCTGCGCAGCTCATTCACGGTCAGGCCGAGGGCGCGGGCGCAGGCGTTGACGGTGGCGTTGCGCAGCCGGCGCGGCGGCCCGGAGCCGAGGATCTGCCGGGCGGTGTGCCGGTTCAGCCGGGCGATCCGGGCGAACTCCTCCTGGTTCCAGCCGCGCTCCTCGACCAACCGCCTCACCTTGGCGGCCACCTCGGCGGTGTCGTTGGGTTCTCGCATAGCTCGATGCTACCGCCGTGACCGATCCGTGCAAAGGGCCGTAGGATAGTCGAAGCCGCCCGCCCCCCGAGGTTTCGCCATGCCCCGCACGTTCGCCGTCCTTCTGGCGCTGCTTGCTTCCCCTCTCGCCGAGGCCGCCGCGCCGCCGCCGCGGCCTCCGGTCCCCGACCTGGCTCCGCTGCTGGCCCGCAAGCCGAGCGAGGCTGCCGAGCTGGTCCGCCGCTACCAGGCCGACCGCGACAGCCTCCACCGCGCCTACCCCATCGTCGATTCGCCGACGCGACACGAGCGGATGCGCCGGTTCCACGACGGCTGGGCGCAAGCCCTGGAGGGGCTCGACGAGAGGAAGCTCAGCCGGGAGGCTCAGGCTGACCTGCGCCGGGTGCGCGAGGAGGTCGAGGCCGACCGGCGCGAGCTGTCAGGGCAGTTCAAGCGGCAGGTTGAGACGGCCCCGCTCACCCCGTTCGCCGGCACCATCATCGGCCTGGAGGAGGCGCGGCGGAGGATGGAGCCGGTCGATCCGAAAGGGGCAGCGGGCGAGCTGGTGAAGATGACGAAACAGCTCGCCCAGTTCCGCCGACACGCGGAGAAGACGGCGGCCAGGCCGGTGTCCCGCCGCGCCGCCGAGGCGACCGCCCGGCTGCGGTCGCACCTGCGGCACTGGTTCGAGTTTTACAACGGCTACGACCCGATGTTCACCTGGTGGCTGGCCGAGCCGTTCAAGGAGGCCGACGAGGCGCTACAGTCCTACGCGGCCTTCCTTCGCGACAAGGTAACGCGCGAGGCGGAACCGGCCAATGACCTGCTCGGCCTGCCGGGGGCCGTCGCCGCCGACACGCATGACGTTCCGGAACTTGCCTCCCTGCTCGCCGCTCCGGCGAGTGAGATGCAAGCGGTCATACGGGCGCACCAGGGGGACCGCGGCCGCGGCGGCCGGCTTGCCGCCGCGGGGATCGCCCCCGCCGGTGGTCGCGACCCGGCGCGGCTGGCGCTGCTTCGCAAGCAACACGAGGGCTGGGCCGAGGCCCTGCACAAGCTCGACTTCGAGAAGCTCAGCCGCGACGGCCAGGTCGATTACCTGTTGCTGAGGAATCTGATCGAGCGCGACCTGGCCCGGCTGGCGCTGCCGCAGGAGCCGCGCGGCCGGGGTCGGGCCGACGACAGCGGCATATCCGGCCGGCCGATCGGTCGGGAGGCGCTGGAGGTCGAGCTGGCCGCGGAGATGATCCCGTACTCGCCGGAGCAGCTGTTCGCGCTGGCCGAGCGCGAGTTCGCCTGGTGCGAGGCGGAGATGAGAAAGGCGGCCCGCGACATGGGCTTCGCCGATTGGCGCGACGCGCTGGAGAAGGTCAAGACGCTGCACGTCGTGCCGGGTGGCCAGCCGCGCGTCATTCGTGACCTGGCCCACGAGGCGGTCGATTACCTTGCCAAAAACGACCTCGTCACCGTGCCGCCTCTGGCCGCCGAGACGTGGCGGATGGAGATGATGTCGCCGCGGCGGCAGCTGGTCAGCCCGTTCTTCACCGGCGGCGAGGTCATCTCGGTGGCGTTCCCGACCAACACGATGGCCCACGACGCCAAGTTGCAGAGCCTGCGGGGGAACAACATCCACTTCTCCCGGGCCACCGTGCACCACGAGTTGATCCCCGGCCACCACCTCCAGGGGTTCATGAACGCCCGGTGGAAGGGCTACCGCGGGGCGTTCTCGACCCCGTTCTCCATCGAGGGGTGGGCGCTGTACTGGGAGTTCATCCTCTACGACCGCGGCTTCCCGGCGACGCCCGAGGATCGGGTCGGCTTCCTGTTCTGGCGGATGCACCGCTGCGCCCGCATCCTGTTCTCCATCGGCTTCCACCTGGGCAAGATGACGCCGGCGGAGTGCATCGAGCTGCTGGTGACGCGCGTCGGCCACGAGCGCGACAACGCCACGGCAGAGGTGCGGCGGTCGTTCCAGGGTGGGTACGGACCGCTGTACCAGGCGGCGTACATGCTGGGAGGCTTGCAGTTCCGGGCCCTGCACCGCGAGCTGGTCGAGTCGGGCAAGATGAGCGCGCGCGACTTCCACGACGCGGTCCTGCGCGAGAACCGCATCCCGGTGGCCATGGTGCGCGCCTCCCTGACCCGGCAGCCGCTGACGCGCGACTGGAGGCCGAACTGGAAGTTCTACGGCGACATCGCGGTCAGCGGCGTCGCGCCGGCGGGTGGCGGCCGTTGAGTTCGCCTGGGGGGTTAGTTGGGAGACGGGAAGCGGGAGGAGCGGTAGAGGAGGCGGGACTTTAATCGGGATCGACGCAGCAGCCGTGGGCTGCACGAGGCGGCCTGGACGCGGATTGACCAGGCGTCGGCGAAATTATCCATCTCGTAGAGCACGCCGGCGCGGCCTGTGACCTTGCGCAGGCTGGCGGCGATCGCACGTGGGTTCGTCTCCTGGGCGATGATCTCCTCGCGGACGACGCCCTGTTTGCGCATCCCTCTGGCCCTCCCATGCCCAACCGCCTGGACGTAGGCGCGGGCGGCGGCGTCGCGTTCACTGGAGCCCCGTACCAGTATGGCTCCCGCGGGTGAGTCGAACGCGGGTTCGGTGCCCTGGAACGTCCTGGCGCCGGCGAGGGTGCAGTTGTGGGTGTAGATCGTGCAGAGGTAACGCATGGTCGCGCCTCCGGTTAGGGGGTTGAAGAAAGCTCCTCCGATCAGACACGTCATCCGGAGGGGGAGTTCGCACTTTCGTTAATGGGGACCCCGCCCGCCGCCGGGGTCCGGCTTGACACCGCGCAGCCCCGACGTTATCCCGCGGACCTTCCTTGCGCGAAAAAGGTACACCGGATCGGTGGGGACTGACCCATGCAGGCAACGGATCGCATTCGGGCGTCGCTGAGGCGCACGGCGGGACAGGCGGAGCCGCTGGCGCTCGTCGCCGCCCTCGTGTTCGGCGTCGCCGGCCTGGCCCAGCTGCCCGCCCCCACCCCGTTCCCGCCTGCCGCCCCACCTGAATCGGGTGCGCCGGCGCCGGCCCCTGCGTCGCCTCCGGGGGCTAACGCCCCCGGCTCGCCCCCCGCGGCGCAGCGAGTCCTGGTCAGCGACATCATCATTCAGGGCAACCGCCACCTGTCCACCGAGTACATCAAGAACATGATGCGCACCCGGGTCGGTAAGGAGTTCGTGCCCGAGGTGCTCCAGGAGGACACCCGCAGCCTGTACGCCACCCGGCAGTTCGCCAACGTCTACGCCGACCGGTTTGAGGACGGCCCCGGCCGCGTCCGCGTCGTCGTCTACGTCCGCGACTACCCGCACCAGATCAAGGCCGTCTCCTACCAGGGCAACGTTCACCTCTCCAACGACGAGCTGGGCGACGTGACCGGCGTCCGCGTCGGCATGCCGTGTAACCCGACCGCCAACAAGGTCGCCTGCCGCCGCGTCGTCCAGCGCTACAACGAGGAGGGCCGGCCGTTCGCCTCCTGCGACCTCGTCAAGGGCGGCGAGCCGAACGACACCGAGGTGGTGTTCAACATCGTCGAGGGGCCGAAGGTGCGCATCGCCGACATTAGCTTCGTCGGCAACACCTTCGTCTCCGGGGCGGTGCTGAACACGCACATCCAGTCGTCGGCCAAGTTTCTCGGCCTGTTCGGCGGGACGTACAACGCGGCCCTGCTCGACCACGACCAGAACGAGTTGCTGCGCTACTACCGGTCGTTCGGCTACCTCGACGTGCGCGTTACCCGCGCGCTGAACTACTCCGGCGACGCCCGCGACGTGAACGTGGTGTTCCACATCGTCGAGGGGGTGCGCTACAAGGTGGCCAACACGCCGACCGTGGAGGGCGTCAAGAGCGCCCCGCGCGAGGCGCTGGAGGCCAACAACAAGATGAAGGCCGGCCAGAACTACGACCAGGCGACGATCGACGGCGACGTCTCCCGCATCCGCGACTACCTCGGCATGCAGGGCCGCGAGACGCGCGTGGTCGCCGAGCCGGTCTTCGACAAGGACCGCCCCGGCATCGTGCAGGTGCGCTACCAGGTCGAGGAGCGGCCGCCGGCCCGGGTCGGCCAGGTGTTCGTGGTAGGCAACGAGCGCACCCGCCAGAACGTCGTCCTCCGTCAGGTGCCGTTGTACCCCGGCCAGATCCTGTCCTTCCCGGCCATGCGCGAGGCGGAGCGGAACCTGGCGCGGCTGAACATCTTTGAGATGGCCCAGGACGGCTCGGTCCGCCCGACCGTGAGCGTGCTGGACAACCCGCTCGACCCGGATAGCCCGTACAAGGACGTGCTGGTCACGGTCCAGGAGGCCTCGACGGGTAGCCTGATGTTCGGCCTGGGCGTCAACTCCGACGCCGGCCTGACCGGCTCGATCGTGCTCAACGAGCGGAACTTCGACCTGTTCAACTTCCCGACCAGCTTCGACGACTTCCTCAACGGCAGCGCCTTCCGCGGCGCCGGGCAGGAGTTCCGCGTCGAGGCGGTGCCGGGCACCCAGCTCCAGCGCTACGTCGTCAGCTTCAAGGAGCCGTTCCTGTTCGACACGCCGTACAGCCTGCTGACCTCGGGCTACTTCTACCAGCGCTACTTCAACGAGTACTCCGAGGAGCGGCTGGGCGGCCGGATCACCCTCGGCCGGAAGGTGAGTGACTACTGGAGCATCCTCGGGACGATCCGGCTGGAGAACGTCAACGTGTACAACGTGGCCGCTTGGGCGCCGTCGGACTACAAGAGCGTGGTCGGCGACAACTTCCTGGCCGGCTTCCGCGCCGGGGCGACCCGCGACAGCCGCGACTCGGTCATCCGCCCCACCGACGGCTCACTGCTGGACCTCGGCTTCGAGTACGTCACCGGCGACTTCAACTTCCCGCTGGTGTCGGTGGACTTCTCCAAGTTCTGGACCGTGTACCAGCGGGCGGACGGCTCCGGCCGGCACGTGGTGTCGATGCACAACCAGTTCGGCTGGGCCGGCACGAACACGCCGGTGTTCGAGCGGTTCTTCGCCGGCGGGTTCCGGTCGATCCGCGGCTTCCAGTTCCGCGGGGTCAGCCCGGAAGTGGATGGGTTCAAGGTCGGCGGCGACTTCCTGGTGCTCAACAGCCTGGAGTACCAGATCCCGGTGCGGGCCAACGACCAGGTGAGCCTGGTGGGGTTCGTGGACTCCGGCTCGGTTTCGACACGGATCGACCACATCGACACCTACCGGGTGACGGCCGGGTTCGGCGTGCGGTTTGTCGTGCCGATGCTCGGGCCGATGCCGATCGCGTTGGACTTCGGCTTCCCAATCGTGAAGAACAGCCAGGACGACACCCAGGTGTTCAACTTCTTCATGGGCTGGAGCCGGTAGGCGCCCACTGACGACCAGCCCGAAGCGCCAACGAGGGGAAGGCAGAATCCCTCGCTGGCGGTCCCCCCCCCCCCGCTCGCTTCCGTGTTACGACCGGCGTTTCAGGAACTCTCCGAGCGGCACCGCCCTCCAAGGTGCAGGTCCGAAAGGCAATTCCCTCAAGGCGTGAGCAACCGCGCCGGTGGCGGTCCGCAGCGACGGTACCGGTTGCGGCGACTGGACGACCCGCCGACCCCTCAGGGGCCCCTTCCGCTACGCCAGATCCCACCCTCACCGCTTCTCTGTCGGGTAAAGTTCCCGCAGCTTGTCTTGAGGCCATTTCCGCGTTTCCGAGGTAGGACACGTCCCATGCCAGGACTTATTCGGCGCGCTTGGAACAACCTGATGTCGGCACGGGCCCGGGCCAGCCAGCCGGGACGTGGCCGCCCGAAACAGTTCCGCCCCCAGCTGCTGGCGCTGGAGGACCGCACCACGCCGGCGGTCGCCATCCAGAGGAGCTTCACCGGGCTGGCGTTCCCCGACTCCAACGGCGGGTTCGTCCCGCCCGACACGACGGCGGCGGCGGGGCCCAACCACGTCGTCCACGCCGTCAACAACTCCGTGGCGATCTACAACAAGAACACCGGCCAGCGCGTGCTGTTCCAGTCGGCCGCCACCTTCATGGGCGCCGGCTCGGTCCAGGCCGACCTGTTCGACCCGGTCGTGACCTACGACGAGGGCGTCGGGCGATTCTTCGTCTTCTATGTGGCCGAGAACGACAACGCCGCGACCGCCCAACTGTTCGTCGCCGTGTCGAACACGGCCAACCCGCTCCAGGGGTTCACCGAGCGCGTGGCGATCAACGTCCGCCAGACGAACGGGGCCGGCACCAACCTGTGGGCCGACCGCCCGCACGTCGGGTTCAACCGCGAGGCGGTGGTGGTGTCGCTGAACATGTTCACCTTCCCGGCGGCGACCAACCCGCAGTTCGACCACGTCCAGCTCCGCAGCATCACCAAGAGCACGCTGCTAGACCGCAACCCGAACACGGTCACGTCGTTCGCCAACAACCGGGCGGCGAACCTCGGCGGCAGCTTCGTCCCGACGGTGATGCACACCGCGCCGGCCAACTCGCCGATGTACCTCACCCAGGCGACCGGCAGCGGCCAGATCCGCGTCACCCGGATGACCAACGTCCTGAGCACCAACGCCGGGTTCGCCGACACCTCCGTGGCGGTCAACGCCTACCTCCAGCCGCCGGACGCCCCGCAGGTCGGGGCCGCCACCCTGCTGAACACGAACGACAACCGCATCCTCAACGCGGAGTGGCGGGGCAACCAGCTGGTGGCCACGCACACCATCGGCGCCAACAACAAGGCGGTCGCGCGCTGGTACCAGTTCAACGTCAGCGGCGCGCCGGCGGTCGTCCAGCAGGGCGACATCGACCCCGGCGCCGGAATTTTCACCTGGATGCCGTCGATCGCCTTCGCCCCCGGCGGGTTCCTGGCCATGACCTACATGCAGTCGTCGGCGACGACGGCGATGTCGATTTACGCCACCGGCCGCGGGCCGACCGACGCCTTGGGGACGATGCCGAACCGCACCCTGATCCGCCAGGGTGCCCGCACCTACAGCGCCTTCGACGGGTCGCCGTTCCGCACCGGCGACTACAGCGCGACGACGGTCGATCCGGTCAACAACACCTTCTGGGTGGCCAACGAATACGCCACGGCGGCGGCGCAGAACAACTGGGGCTGCTGGATCGCCAACGTCCGGGTTCCGGGCCAGGCGCCCCCCACTCCCCCCGGGCCGCCGGCCCCCGGCCCAGCGGTGTTCCCCGGCGTGTTCGTCCGCAACTACACCGAGCCGAACGACACCTCCGACCAGGCGGCCTACCTGGGCACGGTGACGCGTGGCGTGAACTTGATGCCGGGGTTGAAGATCGTCCGCAACGCCCTGGGCTTTCCGGACTACGACTGGTTCCACTTCCGGATCCAGCGCAACGGCCGGCTGACGGTGACGAACACCATCACCTCGGGCCAGCCCCTGGAGATGACGCTGTGGCGGCGGGTCGGTGACAACCTGGTCCTGATCGGCCGGGTGCGGACCCGCCCCGCCGGGTTCTCGCGGATTTTCGCCCAGGTGCGGCTGGGTGAGGAGCTTTACGTCGGCGTGCAGGGGGTGAACTTCGCCCCCGGGCAGATGACCCAGGCGTCGTACAACATGCGGTACACGCTACTGTGACGGCTTGGGCGAGCCGCGCACGAGGCAAACGGCCTGCGGAACGCCTGACTCAGCCGTCACTCGATGCGGCGAGTCAGGCCAACCCCAAACCGCTTACCCCGTGAGCGACTCGCGTCAAAGCTGCGCGGCCACCTCGCCAGGCGCTGGGGGGACAATCACCCCTCCCTGCACTTGCGAACCGCCCCCCATAAGTTTAGAGTGGCTGAGAGGTTCGCACCCGGGGCGAGGAGGTAACAAGCGGTGACGTTGCCGGACGTGGATCGCATCTGTGTGGTGATCGGCCGCACGCGGCACGGCATGGTTCAGGCGGAGGTTCAGGAGGCGGCCAAGCAGGGTGCCCGGTTGATCGAACTGCGCCTCGACTACCTGAAAAAGGCCCCCGACTTCAAGCGCCTGCTCGACAAGAAGCCCTGCCCGATGGTCGCCACCGTCCGCCGGCCTCCCGACGGCGGCAAGTGGGACAGCAGCGAAGACGCCCGGCTGATGCTGCTCCGCCAGTGCGTCGTCAACGGCTTCGACTGGATCGACCTCGAACACGACGTCATCGACCGGGTGCCGCGCTTTGGGAATTGCCGTCGGATCGTCAGCTACCACAACTTCCGGGAGATGCCGGCCGAGTTGGAGAAGATCCACGCCCGGATGTGCGCCCAGGACGCCGACGTCGTCAAGATCGTCGTCCGCGCCCAGCAGCCCAGCGACAACCTCCGCGTGCTGGCCCTGGTCCAAAAGGCGACCAGGCCGACGGTGGCGTTCTGCGCCAACGACATGGGCTTCCCCTCGCGCATCCTCCAGGCGAAGTTCGGCGCCCCCTTCACCTACGCCGCCTTCAACAAGGAGCGCAACATCGCCCCCGGCATCCCATCGTTGCGCGAGCTCCAGCAGATCTACCACTACCACGCGATCGACCACGCCACCGAGGTCTACGGCGTCATCGGCGACCCGGTCGCCCACAGCCTCAGCCCGCTGATCCACAACACGGCGTTCCGCAAGCTCGGGATCAACGCCGTCTACCTACCGTTTCGCGTCCCCCGCGACGTGCTGCCCGACTTCCTCCGCGCCTTCGACAAGCTTCACGTCAAGGGCTACAGCGTGACCATCCCGCACAAGGAGGGCGCCGCCGACTTCGCCGACGCCAAGGACGGCACCGTGCAGCGGACGCAGGCAGCCAACACGCTGGTGCGAACCAAGTCGGGCTGGGCGGCCCACAACACCGACTACGAGGGGTTCCTGCAGGCTCTGCGCGAGTTCCTGCCCCGGTTCGCCCAGCAGCGCGACCTGGAGGCCGACCCGCTGGTGACGCCGGCCGTCATCACCGCCGCCGTCAACCTGCCCGCCGGCGCCCTGACCACGGCCCGGCCGACCCCGCTGGCGGGCGACCCCGGCATCACCCAGGCGCCGCGCCAGTCGGCCGCCGCCGACGCGCCGATCACCGGCCGGGTGGCCCTGGTGCTCGGGGCCGGTGGCGTTGCCCGGGCCGTGGCCAACGCCCTGCACCGCGAGGGAGCCATGGTCACGGTGACCAACCGCACCTCCGAGCGCGCCGCGGCGCTGGCCAACGAGATCGGCTGCCGCCACGTCGAGTGGACCGCCCGCCACTCCGGCACCTACGACACGGTCGTCAACTGCACCTCGGTCGGCATGCACCCCAACGTGGACGACTCGCCGCTTCACCCCAGTTTCCTCAAGCCGGGCCTGCTCGTCTTCGAGACGGTCTACACGCCCGAGCAGACGCTGCTGATCAAGGAGGCCCGCGAGCGCGGCTGCCACGTCATCACCGGTGTCGAGATGTTCATCCACCAGGCGGCGATGCAGTTCGAGCACTTCACCGGCCGCAAGGCGCCGGTCGAGCTGTTCCGCAAGGTCATCCGCCGGGCCCTGTCGCCGGTGTTGATCCGCGACGAGGACGAGGAGTGAGTCCGTCCCGAGTCGTCCTGATCGGCCCGCGCGGCAGCGGCAAGACCACGGTGGCGCGTCTGCTGGCGGGGCGCCTCGGCGTGGCCTGGTACGACGCCGACGCGCTGCTGGAGGGCCGGTGTGGCCAGTCCGTGCGCGAACTCTTCGAGCGCGAGGGCGAGGCCGGCTTCCGCCGCCGAGAATCGGAATTGCTGC
The DNA here is from genome assembly GCA_046350195.1 of Gemmataceae bacterium. GTDB lineage: Bacteria > Planctomycetota > Planctomycetia > Gemmatales > Gemmataceae > CALDUY01. The sequence goes on along the minus strand of JAXMAW010000011.1, from coordinate 72,303 downwards.
GCGAGCTGGCGTTCCGGCGCGAGGGGCACGTCCTGGCCACCGGGGGGGGGGTGGTGCTCGACCCGGCCAACCGCGAGCTGCTCAGGTCCTGGGACGTCGTCGTCTGGCTGACCGCCGACGTCGATACCCTCTGGTCGCGCATCGCCGGGGACGCCAACCGGCCGGCCCTCCTCGGCGGCGGCCGGGACGAGGTCGCCCGGGTCGTCGCCCTGCGGGAGCCGCTTTATCGCGAATGTGCTCACGTCGTCATCGACACGGCGTCGCCGACGCCGGAGGGCGTGGCCGCCGAGGTCTACCAGAGGGTGTACCCGCCGTCGATCACCAGCACCGCCCCCGTCATGTAGCGCGAGGCCTCGCTCGCCAGGTACAGCGCCAGCGGGGCGATCTCGTCCGGCTCGCCGAGCCGGCCCATCGGGATGTTCGCCTCGAAGTCGCTTTGGAACGTCGGCCGCTCGCGGAACCAGCGGCGGTTCGGCTCGGTCAGGAACCCGCCGGGGCAGATGGCGTTCACGGTCACCCCCCGCCTCGCCCAGTCGCAGGCGACGGCCCGGGTGAACCCGACCAGGGCCGCCTTGGCCGTCTCGTAATGCCGGCCCTCGATGCCGCGCATGGAGACCAGCGGCCCGGCGATCGAGGCGATGTTGATGACCCGGCCCCAGCCGCGCTGGAGCATCGCCTGGCCGAGCTTCTGCGTGCAGACGACGGCGCTGGTCAGGTTCAGGTCGAGGAAGGCGAGCCACTTGTCCAGCGGCATCGACTCGGTCGGGATGTCCTCGCGGCGGCCGCCGACGTTGTTGACCAGCACGTCGATCGGCCCGTGGCGCTGGAGCACCTGGTCGCACAGGGAGGCCGCCGTCGCGGCGTCGTGCAGGTCGGCCACGACGACATCGACCTTGCGGCCCAGTGCGGAGAGGTCGCGCTGGGCCTCGGCGAGTGTCTCGGGGGTGCGGCCGACCAGGACAAGGTCGGCGCCGGCCTCGGCGAACGCCTGGGCGGTGGCGCGGCCCAGGCCGCGACTGCCGCCGGTCACCAGGGCGCGCCGCCCGTCGAGCCGGAAATGTTCGAAGACGCTCATGTAGGCACCTCTCACGTCAGGCCGTGGAGGTTGTTGTAGAGCGGCATCAATCGTCCGGCAGGTCCGCCGGCGCCTCCCGGCCGAGGTCGGCCCACAACCGGGCGAGCCCGCCACCGGCCTTGCCCTTGACGAACCAGCGCTCGATGCGCTTGGGCCCCTTGGGGGCCTTGTCGGACAGGCAAAGGCAAAGGACGTGGCCTTCCGGGGGCGGTTCCTTTTTGCCGCGGTTACCCCATTCGTAGACCTCAAATTCGGAAACGAACAGTAGCACGTTTCGGTCGAGTTGGCGGTAGCGGAACCCGACGAACGTCGTCTGGTCGCGCTGCCCCTTGGTGCGCGGGTCGTCGCAGCCGGCGCGCAGGCAGGCGGCGAGGTCGTCCAGGTGGAGGTGCTCCTCGACCCAGTCCGCCAGCACGCCGTGGTCGCCCTTGCGCGCCGCCGCGAGCATCGCGCCGAGGCCGCAGTCGTGCGTCGGCGGTTCTGGTAGGGTCGGCTTTTTCTTTTTGCTCATGACGTCGCCTCCTTCCGCCCGGTGGAAGCTCGTTTCCTTCGACCCCGGGGGAGGGGAGCCTCGACCTCGGCCGCCTCCGAGGGCACCTCTTCCAGGGCCAACTTGCCGGTCCGCCGCATCCAAGGTTGGGGCATGAGGTTCTTCAGCCAGTCCTGCGCCGTCGGGATGAAGCCGAGGTCCTCCTTGACGTGCTGCTCGCCGACCCAGCGCACTGGGACGACACGGCCGTCGCTGTTGGTCAGCGTCGTGCCGAAGATCTTCTCGCAGAGGAAGATCCCCTCCGCGTGGTGCCGCAAGGCCCGGTGGCGGAAGTCGGCGAGGTAACTCTTCGACTCGTCGAACCAGTCGTGGATGGCCTGGTAGTCGGCGGCCGTGCCGCCCCAGCGCTGGGCGCTCGACAGGGCGTGGTGGTAGGGGTGCATCAGCCTTCGTCCTCGTCGTCGAAGAACTCATCCTCGTCCTCGCTCTCGCGCCACTCGATGTTCACGTCGCAGGTGCCGGCGGCGACGTCGATGACGATCTCGCCGACCGACCCGCTCTCAATCTCCCAGCCGCCAGGCAGGAGGTGGCACATGGCGTCGCGGAGGGAGATGGCAAGGCCCTCGGGAAGCCCGCCCTTAGGCTTCGGATCATAGACCGGCTCCTGCACCTCGCCGTCGTCGCCATAGCCGTCGAACTCCACCGTGACGCGCTTCACGCCGAAGAAGCGCAGCGCGGCGATGAGGTAGTTCGTCACCTGCTTCGCACGGTCAAGGCGCCGGGCCTCCTTGCGCTCGTACTCCTTGTACCAGTTGTCAGCGTCGGCCACGCCCGGCCTCCTTCATCGTTGTCCGCGGATGTACACGTCCCCGTCGACCGACTCGACGCGCACGTCCCGGAGCAGAAGCATCTCGGCGACGCGCTCGACGCCCCGGCCGAGCAGTGGCGAACGGGCCTCGGCCCCACCCATCAGCCGCGGGGCGAGGAACACGTGGGCCTCGTCGATCTCGCCCGAGTCGAGGAAGCTTCCCAGCGCCTCCCCGCCGCCCTCGACGAGGACGTTGGTGAACCGCCGGCGGCCCAGTTCGTCGAGCAACGCGAGCGGAGAAACGCGTCCTTCCGCCTCCGGGAGCATCATAACCTCGCACCCCTCGACCAACAACCTATCACGCCGTTCGCCGGGTGCAAGCGCGGTAGCGCCGACGAGCGTCGGGACTTCCCTGGCGGTGCGGACGAGCTGCGACCCGACCGGCAGGCGGAGCCGACTGTCGAGCACGACCCGGGCCGCGGTCCGCGGCCCCGGCGGGCGGGCGGTCAGCAGTGGGTCGTCGGCCAGCGCCGTGCCGACGCCGACCACGACCGCATCGACCCGGCCGCGCAGGTCGTGGACGATGCGGCGGGAGGCGGCGTTGGAGATCCACTTCGAGTCGCCCGTTCGGGTGGCGATGCGGCCGTCCAGCGTCATGGCCCACTTGGCGATGACCCACGGGCGGCCCTTCGCCAGCAGCTTCAAGTACGGGGCGTTGAGACGCCGCGCCTCGGCCTCGCCGACGCCAACCTCGACGGCCACGCCAGCCTTTCTCAAGACCTCCGTGCCCTTCCCGGCGACCTCCGGGAACGGGTCGGCCATGGCGGCGACGACGCGGCTGACGCCGGCGGCGACGACGGCGTCGGTGCAGGGCGGCGTCTTGCCGTGGTGGCAGCACGGCTCCAGGGTGACGTAGAGCGTGGCCCCGCGGGCGCACTCCCCGGCGGTGGCCAGGGCGTGGACTTCGGCGTGCGGCCCGCCGTAGCGCTGGTGCCAGCCCTCGCCGACCGGGCGCCCATCACGGACGACGACGGCGCCGACCATTGGGTTGGGCTCGACCGCCCCGCGCCCGCGCGCCGCCATCTCCAGGGCGCGGGCCATCCAGGTTGTGTCGCTCATGCGGCCCCTCGCCGGTTTCTTCGTATTCGGGCGGGTATTGTAGCGGGCGCGAATCCTCACGGTGGCAAGGAAGGTGGCGTTTGACACGGCCTGATTCGTATCCCATCTTTTCCCGTGTAGTAGTAATCCCCCGTCCGAGGGCGCCTCGCTCCCCATTATCACGAGGCGGACCCCGAGCACGCTACTCCCGGTTGGATGTCCGGCGCGCGGCAGGACCGCGCCCCGTTCCTCCCTACAAAGGATGCCGCCGAAATGCTGACCACCGACCTCGGGGCCTGCGAATGGTTCGTCTGGGACCTCCGACGCAGTAACCTGATCGATCGCGGGCAGCTCGACCAGATCATCGGGGAGTTCCTCTCCAAGAACCCCGGCGCCGAGCCGCCGCTGCTGGCCGAGTTCCTTGTCAAGAAGGGCTACCTGACCGAGTTCCAGGCCGAGCGCCTGCTCCAGGGCAAGACCCAGGGGTTCGTGCTGGGGCCGTTCACGCTGATGGACGCGCTGGGCGCGGGCAGCATGGGCACGGTGTACAAGGCGCAGTCCAAGACCGACAGCAAGTGGTACGCCGTCAAGGTGCTCCCCCGCCGCAGCATGTGGAACGTCCGGATCGCCCGCCGCAAGGTCCGCCTGTTCGAGCAGTGCCAGCACCCGTCGGTCGTGCCGTTCATCGACGTCGGCACCGCCGGGGGGATGCACTACCTGGCCTGGCCGCTCGTCGAGGGCAAGACGCTGGAAAAGATCGTCCAGGAGCAGGGCAAGCTCTCGACGGAGCAGTCCGCCGCCTACGCCTTGCAGGCCGCCGAGGGCCTTTTCGCCGCCCACCAGGCGAACCTGTTCCACGGCATGCTCAAGCCGTCGAACCTGATGCTCGGGTCGGACGGCACGCTGCGCATCCTCGACTTCGGCATCGGCTGCCTGCTCTCGGAGACGGAGGGCGAGTCGCTGGTGGACACGATGTCCACCGCCAACTCGGTCAACAGCGGGCTGGACTGCGCCAGCCCCGAGAGCATCATGGACCCGCAGAACCTCAACCCGGTCGGCGACCAGTACAGCCTCGGGTGTGTCCTTTACTTCTGCCTAACCGGGCGATACCCGTTCCCCGACGGGACGGCGGTCGAGAAGATGATGTGCCACCAGCACAAGCAGCCGACCCCGGTCCGCGACCTGACCCCGGACGTGTCCGAGGAGATGCTCGGCGTCGTCGAGCGGCTGATGCAGAAGAACCCGGCGGGCCGCTACCCCAGCTGCGCCGAGGTGCTCGACCTGCTGCGGTCGCTGGCCGGGTCCGGCGGGGCCCCGGTGGTCCAGCGCCGGGCAACGATGCAGATGCCGCGGGTGAAGCTGCCGCCCCGCTCCGCCGAGCCGGAGCCGCGCCAGCCGTCGGCGATGGCCCCCGACCTGCCCAAGGCGGCGGCGCCGCGCCACGCGGCCCAGTCGCTGCCCCCGCGGGCGCCGTCTTCCGCGTCCGGTCAGCCGCCCGCGCCGCGGGTGACCCGGCCCAGTGACATGGCTCGCGAGCTGCGCCCTCAACCGCCCGCGGCCAAGCCCCAGCCGGCCGCCAAGTCTCAGCCGGCGGCCAAGCCGCAGCCGGCCCCCGCGCCGGTGCCCGTCCCGGTCGCGGCGCCGCAGCACTACGAGCCGCGAAACGCCCCGGCCGGCGGGCAGTACAGCCTGGTCACCGTCATCCTGCTGGCCCTGCTCGCGGGCGTGGCGGCGTTCTTCCTCAGCCGGCTCATCCCGATGTGAGGCCAGACTCACTGGGCGGGGGCGAACGTCCCCCGCCCGTCACATGGCCCACACCGGTGGTTCACGACAGCGCCCGCAGCAGCTCCGCCGCCTCAACCAGGTCGGGCGTATTAAACCCTTCCGTGAACGAGCCAAAGACTTCCGCCAGCAAGTCGCGGCGTTGACCCAAACGAGTCAAGCTTATCGCCGCGCGCAGCTCCAGCGACTTCGCCCCCTGCCCTCGGGCGACGTCGAGGGACTGCTCGAAGGCTTCCCGGGCGCTCTGAGCCGCCCCCTCGTCCGGAGCCGTGCCGCCGCGCAGAAACGATTCACCGCGGAGGCGGCAAAGCTCCGCTTCGTAGAGCCTCTCCTCGGTCCGCTCCACCAACGCCAGGGCTTCCGCCAACACGGCCCGCGCTTCCTTGACCAGCCCGGCTCGAGTTAGCACCTCGCCCAGCAGGCCCAGGTACCAGGTGCGGTAGGTGACGCTTCCCGTGGCCGCCCAGTCATCGAGGCCGCGGCGGAGCCGGGCCATCCCATCGTCGGGCGAGTCGGCGGCACGAGCCCACCCTCCGAGGACGGCGCTGCCGGCCAACCAGAACGAGAAGCCGTGTTCGGCCGAGACGGCAGCCGAGGCGTCAGCGTGGCCGCGGGCGCCGGACGGGTCGCGGAACAGCTGCGACAGCATGGCGGCGAAGTGGCAGGCGATGGCCTGGCTGTTGGGGGACTGTTCGCGGCTCATCTGAATCGCCCGCTCGCTCTGGCGGGAGGCCTGTTCGGGGTAGCCCATAAGCCACAGCGAAACCGCGCCGAAGGCGGTGCAGATGACCCCAGGGTCCTGCCCGAACAGCGACGAGTGCGTGCGGTGCCGCCGCGAGTCGTACAGCGCCGCGGCCTGCTCGACGTGCCGCAGCGACGTCGCCAGGTCGCCCCGGCACAGGGCGGTGATGCCCTGGGCCTGGTGCGCTTGCAGCGCCAGGTCCGGCTCGTTGGCCCGCGCGGCCAGTTCCTGTAGCTCGGCCGCCATCTAGCGGGCGCGGGCCAGCTCGGAGCGAACCTTGTGGTGCAGCCACAGGCCCCAGAGGATGGGGAACTTCGAGCGCGGGTCGGAGCAAGCGGGGCAGAGGGCGCGGGCCCGGCCGTAGGCGTCCTTCGCCCCAGGCGCGGCGTAACCCTGGGTGACTGCAGCTGCAACCCCAGTGTGACTTGCAGCGGCAACTCAGGGCGTCTCGTTCCGGGGACGGGGAAGGGCACTGACCAGCCCCAGTCCCCGCCGGGCCAGGTCGGCGGCCTCACGGTGGGCGAAAACCCGGCCGTGCCGCTCTGGGCCGCCAGGGAGAACTGTCGGGCGGCCCGGGCGAAGTCGCGGCCGACTTCATACAGGCAGGCCCTCGGCGGCGAGGGCGGGTGGCCGTCGCCGTGGTGCCACTCCAGCGCCCGGGCGACGGCGGCGCTGAGGGAGGCCCGGCGCCGGGGCGGCAGGTCGTTGTACAGGGCCTGCTGGTACAGGGAGTGGACGAAGGCGTAGCGGAGCGTCAGCGTCCGGTCGGGGAACTCGTACTCCCGCTCCAGGCGGACGAGCCGGTGGACGCGGTCCAGCGCCTGCAACCGGTCCTCGACCTCGGCCGGATCGAGCGCCAGGGCGGCGGCGACCGCGGCCGAGTCGAACTCGTGCCCCTGCACGCTCGCCGCCGCCAGCAGCCGGCGGTCCGCCTCGTCGAGGCGCTCGATCTTCCGCTGGACCATGCTGCGGACCGACTGCGGCAGGTCGGCACTCCAGTCCGGCACCTCGCGGGCCAGCGACCAGCGGCCGCCCGACTCGGCGATCACGCCGCGGTCGCTGAGGTAGCGCAGGAGGTCGGCCAGGAAGAGCGGACTGCCCTCGGTCCGGGCGTGGAGCAGGTCGGCGAGGTCGGCCGGGAAGGCGTGCCCTGGGAAGGCCAGGGCCAGGTAGCGATCGACGTCGCCGCGGTCCAAGAACCCAAGGGTGCACTCGGCGCAAACGCCCTTGCCCAGCAGTTCCAGCTTGACCGTGTGGAACGGGTGCCGGGCGAGGAGCAGCTCCGTCGGGCGGTAGGTGAGGATGACGAGCACACGCAGGGCCCGGCATCGCGCCCCCAGGTGAGCGAGCAAGTCCACGGTGGAGACGTCCGCCCAGTGGACGTCGTCGAAAAACAGGACGACCGGGTTGAGCCGGGACACCTCCTCCAGAAAGGTCGAGAACTCCAGCAGCATCGCCTGCTGGGTGAAGGCGCGGGCCGGCCAGCGCGGGGGCGCGGCGTCCCGGGCGGCGGGGACCAGCTGGGAGTGCCAGGTGGGGGCGGTGGCCTTCATCAGCCGGGCCACTGAGGGCTCTCCCCCCCTTAGCAACCCCGTCAAGGCCTCGATGACGGGGAGGTAGGCCTCGGTGCCTCCTAGCCGTTCGGAGCAGTGGCCGCGGGCGACCAGGCACTCGGGGTCGGGCGGGCGCCCTGTGGCCAGTTCATCCAGGAACGCCTCCACCAGCGTCGTCTTGCCGATCCCGGGCTCGCCGGCGACGCAAACGAAACTGCCCCTGCCCGTGTCGGCCGCCGCCAGGGCGGCGCGCAAGGCGGAGAGTTCTGACTCGCGGCGGACGATCGGTCGGACCGTCGCGGCGGGCTGGGCCGGGACTCCCCGGGACAGGCCCTCCAGGGTGGCGACGGTCTCGTCGGCGGTCGGGCGAAGGCGGGGGGCCTTGCGGAGCATCGCCTCGATCAAGCCGTCCAGCGCCGCCGGGACTTTCGGGTTGAGCCGGGACGGCGGGACGGGTTGCCGTGTGGTGATGGCGTACATCATGCCGAGGGCCGAGTCCGCCTCGAACGGGTGCGAACCGGTCGCCAACTGGTAGAGGACGATGCCGAGGGAGAAGACGTCGGATGCGCTGTCCACCGGCTCGCCGCGGGCCTGCTCCGGCGACATGTAGGCCGCGGTGCCCAGAAACATTCCGGGGGAGGTGTCGTTGCCGTCCGGCACGGGGGCGGCCAGAGTTGGGAGGCGGCGGGCCAGGCCGAAGTCCACGACCTTGACCAGGCCGTCGGCCCGGACCATGACGTTCTCGGGCTTGATGTCGCGGTGGACCACCCCGGCCGCGTGAGCCGCCGCCAGCGCGCGGGCCGCCTGGCCGACCAGCCGGGCCGCCTCGGGCACGCCGACCCGCCTGGCGACCAGCGCCTGCAAGGTGTCCCCCTCGATGAACTCCATGACGAGGAACGGCCGGCCCTCGTGCTCGCCCAGGGCGTGGACGGTGCAGATGTGGGGGTGGTTCAGCGCCGACGCCGTCCGCGCCTCCCGCAGGAAGCGGCCGAGCCGGTCGGGGTCGCGGCTGTACTCGGGGGGGAGGAACTTCAGCGCGACGAACCGGTCGAGGCTCGGCTCGCGGGCTTTGTAAATGACCCCCATCCCGCCACGGCCGACCTCGCCGACCAGTTCGTACCCGGGGACCGCAGGGGGCGCCACGGGGGGCGCGGCTGCGGCGCGCGGGAAGTTCACGGTGTCGGCCGGCCGTTGCTGCCGCAGCAGTTCGATCAGCTCCCCCGGCAGGGCGGGGAAGCGGTTTCGGTACTCGTCCGGGCCGACGTCGCCTTCGTGGGAGTGGCGCAGCCGGAACTCCGCGGCGACGAGGTCGGCGACCACCTCGTGGGCGGCCGCCAGTTCGGGGTGCGCCTCGAGATACCTCTCGATCCGGGTGGGCTCGCCCGCCTTTAGCCGCAGCTCCAGGTCGATGTGGACCAGCTCGATGAGCAGGGCCAGCCGCAGGGGCCCGTCGACGCGCAGGTAGTCCCCGATGGCCGGCGCGCGCCCCTGCCGCCAGGCGTTCTCGAACGCCTTGATCAGCCCCTCACAGTGCGACCAGGACGGGCTGGTCAGCAGCGTGACGTGGTCGGGGTGCGAGAACCGGGGGTCGCCATCCATTCGGGGCCTCTGCGGCCAGCGTGGCCGGGCGGCTGACGAGGCCCCGACCAGGTCTTGGAAAAACCTGGCCGATCTTCGCCGCGCCCGGGATTGGCTCATTGTACCCCTCCCCGACGCCGCGGAGGAGGTCCGATTCCCAAGTCACCGCCGTCAGGCGGAGCCACGCCGGCCCCAGGGACGCCGGCCGCTCCGCCGCGCTTTTTCCCGCGCACGAACCGCGTCTCTCCTGGAGGTTGGCCGATGTTACGACTGCTCCGGTCGCACCTGAACCGTGACCGCTCCCGATGCCAGCGCCCCTTGCTGAAGCCCTGGTGGCGGCGCCGAGGCCTGCCGTCGCTGGAACGCCTGACCGACCGGATCGCCCCGGCGGTCACCGCGTCGTTCTCGGCCGGCGGCGTTCTCAGCGTGTTCGGCGACAGCCTGGACAACGCCATCACCATCAGCCGCGACGCCGCCGGCAAGCTGCTGGTCAACGGCGGCGCCGTGAAGGTCCTCGGTGGCACGCCGACGGTGGCCAACACCACCCTGATCCAGGTCTTCGGCCTAGACGGCAACGACACCGTCACCCTGGACGAGGCCAACGGCGCGCTGCCCAGGGCCTTCCTGTTCGGCGGCGGCGGCAACGACACGATGATCGGCGGCTCCGGCAACGACATGATCTTCGGCCAGGCCGGTAACGACACCCTTCTGGGCAAGGGCGGCTTCGACCTGATGTTTGGCGGCGAGGGCAACGACACGATGACCGGCGGCGACGCGGACGACCAGGTCTTCGGTGAGGGCGGCAACGACCGGATGATTTGGAACCCCGGCGACGACACCGACCTGAACGAGGGCGGCACCGGCACCGACACCGTCGAGGCCAACGGCGGAAACGGGGCCGAGCAGTTCACCACGACGGCCAACGGCACCCGCGTCCGGTTCGACCGCCTCAACCCGGCCCCGTTTTCCATCGACATTGGCACCAGCGAGAAGCTCGTCGTCAACGCCAACGGCGGCGACGACTCGTTCTCGGCCACCGGCAACCTGGCCGCCCTGATCCAGATCACCGTGGACGGCGGCACCGGCAACGACACGCTCCTGGGCAGCAACGGGGCGGACCTGCTCCGGGGCGGGGACGGCAACGACTTCATCGACGGCCAGCAGGGCAACGACACGGCGCTGATGGGGGCCGGCGACGACGTGTTCCAGTGGGACCCGGGCGACGGCAACGACACCGTCGAGGGCCAGGACGGCAACGACGCGATGCTGTTCAACGGCAGCGCGGCCAACGAGAACTTCGAGGCGTCGGCCAACGGCGGGCGGGTGCGGTTCACCCGCAACGTCGGCAACATCGTCATGGACCTCAACGACGTCGAGCGGATCGACCTCAACGCCCAGGGCGGCTCAGACACGGTCACCGTCAACGGCCTGTCCGGCACCGACTTGAACAAGGTCAACGTGAACCTGGCCGGCGCCCTCAGCGGCACCGCGGGGGACGGCCTGGCGGACGCCGTTATCGTCAACGGCACCAACGGCAACGACATCATCGACGTCTTCGGCGCGGGGACCTCGGTCTCCGTGGTCGGACTCTCGACGCAGGTGAACATCACCAACTCCGAGGGGGCCAACGACTCGCTCGTCATCAACGCCCTGGGCGGTGACGACGGCGTCACGGCGACCACGCTGCCGGCCGGTGTCATCAAGCTGACGGTGGACGGCGGCACCGGCGACGACAACCTCCTCGGCTCGCAGGGTGCGGACCTGTTCCTCGGCGGCGACGGCGACGACTTCATCCTCGGCGACAACGGCGACGACCGGGCGCTGATGGGGGCCGGCGACGACGTGTTCCAGTGGAACCCCGGCGACGGCAACGACACCATCGAGGGCCAGGACGGCACCGACCTGATGCTCTTCTTCGGCGCCAACGTCGCCGAGCAGATCGACATCTCGGCCAACGGCGGGCGGGCGGCTTCTTCCGCAACGTGGCCAACGTGACGATGGACCTCGACGACACCGAGCGGATCGAGTTCCGGGCGCTGGGCGGCGCCGACAACATCGTGGTCGGCGACCTGAGCGGCACGGACGTGGCGCGGATCGACCTCGACCTGCGCGGGCCCAACGGCGGCGGCGACGGCGCGGCCGACACGGTCACGGTCAACGGCACCAACGGCGCCGACGTGTTCGGCGCCGCGGGCGACGCCGGCGGGATCAACGTCTTCGGGCTGAAGGCCGCGGTGAACATCTTCTTCCAGGAGCAGGCCAACGACCGCCTGACGCTCAACGGCCAGGGCGGCGACGACGTCATCAACGCTTCGTCGCTGGAGGCCGACGGCATCCAGCTGACGATGAACGGCGGCCTCGGCAAGGACCTGTTCGTCGGCAGCGAGGGCGGTGACCTGATCAACGGCGGCGACGGCGACGACACGGCGCTGATGGGGGCCGGCGACGACATCGACGTTCGTGTGGAACCCCGGCGACGACAACGACACGATCGAAGGGCAGGACGGCTTCGACAGGATGCTGTTCAACGGAGCCAACGTCGCTGAGCAGATCGACATCTCGGCCAACGGCGGGCGGGTGCGCTTCTTCCGCAACGTGGCCAACGTCGTCATGGACCTTAACGACGTCGGTGGGATCGACTTCAACGCCCTGGGCGGGGCCGACAAGATCACCGTCAACGACCTGTCCGGCACCGACGTGACCGAGATCAACCTCAACCTCAGCGGGGCCGGCGGCGGCGGCGACGGCGCGGCCGACACCGTCATCGTCAACGGCACCAGCGGCGACGACGTCGCGGTGGTCTTCGGCGACGCAGCCGGCACCTCGGTGCTCGGCCTGGCCGCGCAGGTGAACATCACCGGTGGTGAGGGGGCCAACGACCGGCTGACGGTCAACGCCCTGGCCGGCGACGACGTGGTGGAGGCCTCCGGGTTGGCGGCCGGGGCGATCCAGCTGAAGGCCGACGGCGGCCAGGGCAACGACGTGCTCGTCGGCGGCGACGGCAACGACGTCCTGTCCGGCGGCGAGGGCGACGACGTCCTGATCGGCGGCCTGGGCAACGACGTCCTCGACGGCGGCCCCGGCGACAACGTCCCGATTCAGTGACGAAGCGTCCCCCATAGCACCAGCCCGAGGCGGCCGCGGGGTCGCTTCGGGCTGGCTTGCTATTCACCCGCCAGCAGCGGCAGCCTCTCGCGCAGTGTCTCCAGCGGCAGGCCGATGACGTTGCTCACGCTGCCCTCGACGACGCGGACGTAGGGGTCGCCCTGCTCCTCGATGGCGTAGGCGCCGGAGTGGGTCTTCCACGACCGAGTGGCGAGGTAGCGGTCGAGTTCCTCGTCGGTCAGCGCCTGGAAGCGGACCAGGCTGCGCTCCTGCCAGGCCAGCTGGACGTCGTCCGGCCGCCGCCACAGCGTCACGCCGGTCCACAGCTCATGGTCGCGGCCGCCCATCGCCCGGAGGATGCGGCGGGCGTCGGCCTCGTCCTTCGGCTTGAGGATGGCGGCGCCGTCGAGCCAGCCGATGGTGTCGGCGGCGAGGATGACGCCCTCGTCCACGGACCTGGCGGCGGCGCGGGCCTTGAGCCACGACACCGCCTGCACCTCGTAGCGCGGGTCGGAGAATCCGGGGGTTCGTCGATGTCGGGCGGGGAGCACCTCAAAAGGGAGGCCGAGCCGGGCGAGCAGTTCGCGGTGTCGGCGAGGCACTGGCGAGGGTCAGGCGGACTCGCGTCGGCTCGGACATGCGTAGCACCTCCCGCAGCACCGGCCAGAGCCGGTCGGCGTCGCCTCGGCCATGCAGTCCAGCCGGCCGCAGCGGCGGCGGTAGCCGCCGGGCGCACCAGACGCGTCTCGACGACGCGGGCCGACTGGCCGTAGGGGCCGGTCAGCGACGCCTTCGTGCAAGTATAGGGGGCGACGACCGGTCGGCCCAGCGCGACGGCGAGGTGCAGCGGGCCGGTGTCGTTGGCCAGCATCGAGGTCAGCGCGGCCCAGCACGGCGGCGAGGCCTGCGGAAAGGTGCAATGACCGGTCAGGTCGAGATGCGGGCCGGTCAGCCGGTCGCCCACGGCGGCGTTGAGCGGGCCCGTCCGTGCTGACCAAGACGACGGTAGCCCCGAACCTAGCCTTCAGCGCGAACCGCGAGGTCGGCGAAGGGCCGGCGGCCAGCCGCCGGTCACCCACCGCGAGCCGGCGCCGACGACGAGCCACGGCCTGGGCAGAGAATGAAGCCGCTCGGCGGCCCAGGTGGCGGCGTCCGGGCGCGACGCCGAGGCGGAAGACCAGCGGGGGCGTCCGCGGCGCCGGCGCCGCCTCGGCGACGCCAGTAGCGATCGACGGCGTGCAGGCCGCCGCGGCCGGGGTCGGAGACGACGTCGGTGTAGAAAAGCGTGCCCCCTCGCGTGCCCCGGCGAGGCCGACCCGGTGCGGGGCGTCGCCGTGCCGCCATCAGGCCGCTGCAGAGGCCCTGCAGGTCAATCACGAGGTCGAAGTGTTGCTGGCGGAGGGTGCGGAAGTAGGATCGCCAGACGCCCAGCCGCGGAGACAATGCCCTTCCTGGCGGCGCCGCGGTCGACCGGCAGCGTGGCGTCAAGGTCGGGGTGGCCGGCGAGGAGCGGTTCGTAAACGCGGTTGACGGCCCAGGCGAGGTGGGCGTCGGGGAAGCCGGGCGCAGGGCGGTCAGCACCGGCAGCCGCGCGGACGATGTCGCCCGCGCTGGCCAGGGCTTGATGAGGAGGATGCGGCGGGGCTGGATCGTCACCAGGGCTGCGTTGGCATTCCGTTGCCCTCGGTTAGCGACGCTTTTGCGAAGTGGGCGCTATCCCTCGATGTATCGCCGCAGGAACTCCATCGACTGCCGCGCCGCCTCGACCGCGTCGTGGCTGTGGCGACTCAGTTCGACGTGCAGGCCGCCCTGATACCCGACGTCGCGCAGCGCACCGAACACCTCGTCGAAGTCGATCTCGCCCTCGCCGAACGGTAGGTGGTCGTGGACGCCGCGGCGCATGTCCTCGATGTGGACGTTCCACAGCACGTCCTTCCACCGCTCGATGTGCGGCCGCGCCGGCATCTCCCCCATGCACTGCAAGTGCCCGATGTCGAGCGTCAGGCCAAAGCGTGGGTGGTCCACGCGGCGGTGCAGTTCCTCGAACTTCGCCATGGTGTCGATGAACATGCCCGGCTCGGGCTCAAATGCGAGGCGGACGCCGCGCCGGTCGGCCCTGTCGCAGAGCCACCGGCAGCCCGCCACGAGCCGCTCCCACGAGTCGTCCTCCGGCTCCCCGGCGGGCGCTTTCCCGGACCAGAAACTCACGGCGTCGGCCTCGATCTCGCTCGCCAACCAACACGAGGAGGAGAGGAAATCGAGCCTCAACGACCGCTGGGCCTCTTCAGGGTCGAGGAGCGTGGGATGGTGCTTGCGTCGAATATCGACGAGGAACCTGGCGCCTGTCTCCACCACGCAGCGCATGCCGTGCCGGCGGAGCAACCGGACCACCCGGTCCCGCTGCTTCGCGGTCTCTTCCTCGTACTTACGCCGCGGGTTCAGCGCGTGCCAGTCCAGCGTGATGGCGACGCTGCGGTAGCCTAGCTCCGCAAGGATCTCGATCGCGTCCTCCAGCCGGTGGTGCGCGAAGCCGTTGGTGTTGTAGCCCGGCAGCATGCCGCGATCGTAGGGTCGGCCGCGTCGCCCGGTCAAGACGAGATCAGCCGGTCGCACACCAGCGGCGTCAGCAACCAGGCCAGGTGACCCGACCCCTTGCCGGGGATCGCCTCGAACTCTACGCAGGCCAAGCCGGCCTTTTCCAGGCTGATGCCGGCGCGCTTGTCGCCGAGGAACCAGCCGACCAGTTCGCTCAGGTCGGGGTTGTGGCCGACGATGGCCAGCGAATCGACGTGCTGCTCGCGGAGCCGTTCGAGTAGCTCGCGCTTCTTCGCCCCGGGGGCGAGCAGGTCGCAGGCGACGATCTGCGGGGCGGCGCCCCCCCAGTGCTTGCGGACGCCCTCGGCCGTCTCCCGCGCCCGCACCAGGGGGCTGGTCAGCAGGCGGTCGAGCTTCACGCCGAGCTTCTTCAGCGCCACGGCGAGCGTGCGCGACTGGGCGTGGCCGGCCTCGGTCAGCGGACGGTCCTCGTCCCGGCGGATGCCGCGCTCGCCAAGCGGGACCGCGTCGGCGTGGCGGATGGCGTACAGGTGCATGGGGTCGGTCTCCGGTTGGTGGGGTGAACGCGAAACCGCAAGCGACGGTGCGGTGGGGCGACACCCCTTGGGGGTTAACGTTCGCGCCCCCTTCCGAACGATTTGCTATATAATACAAACCTCTCTCGCCCTGACCCGGCCAGGAACCCAATGAAGCGCGAAGACATCCGCAACGTCGCCATCATCGCCCACGTCGATCACGGCAAGACCACCATGGTCGATGAGATGCTGCGCCAGTCCGGCCTGTTCCGCCGCGAGGAGCTGGAGAAGCTCCAGGGCGGGCAGCACGGCCTCATCCTCGACTCCAACGACCTCGAGCGGGAGCGCGGCATTACCATCCTGGCCAAGAACATCGCCTTCAAGATCGGCAACACGAAGGTCAACCTGATGGACACGCCCGGCCACGCCGACTTCGGCGGCGAGGTCGAGCGCGTCCTCAAGATGGCCGACGGCGCCTTCCTCCTCGTCGATGCCGCCGAGGGGCCGCTGCCGCAGACGCGGTTCGTGCTCCGCAAGGCTTTCGCCTGCGGGCTCAAGCCGATCGTCGTCATCAACAAGATCGACCGACCCGACGCCCGGCCGGCCGAGGTGCTCAACCACGTCTTTGACCTGTTCATCGAGCTGGGGGCCGACGACGAGACGGCCGACTTCCCCGTCATCTACGCCTCCGGCCGGCAGGGCATCGCCTCCCCCGACCCCGCCGTGCCCGGCGCCGACCTGCGGCCCTTGTACAACGCCATCCTCAAGAACGTGCCGCCGCCCGAGGCCGAGCCGGACAGGCCGCTCCAGATGCTCGTGCTGAACATCGACCACAGCGAGTACGTCGGCCGCATCGCCATCGGCCGGGTCTTCTCCGGAAAGGTGAAGAAGGGCCAGAAGGTCGCGCTGTTGAAGCGCGACGGCAAGCGGATCGACGACACGGTCGTGCAGGTGCTGGAGTTCGACCGGCTGGGCCGGTCCGAGGTGCAGGAGATCAGCGCCGGCGACATCTGCGCGCTGGTCGGGCTGGAGGACGTGGACATCGGCGACACCGTGGCCGACTTCGAGAGCGCCGTGGCCCTGCCGCCGGTGTCAATCGACGAGCCGACGCTCGACATGGTCTTCCGCATCAACGACTCGCCGTTCGCCGGGCAGGACGGCACCCCGCTGACCGGCCGGCAGCTGCGCGACCGCCTTTACAAGGAGCTGGAGTCGAACGTGGCGCTACGGGTGCGTCCGAGCGAGGCGAGGAATGACGAGTTTATCGTCAGCGGGCGAGGCCTGCTGCACCTGTCGATCCTGCTGGAGACGATGCGGCGCGAGGGGTCGGAGCTGGCCGTGGGCAAGCCAAAGGTCATCACCCGGGAGATCGACGGGCAGACCATGGAGCCGATCGAGTACCTGGTGATCGACGTGCCGTCGCAGCACACCGGCACGGTGATGGGGCTGGTGCTGGAGCGGCAGGGGCAGTGCGTCAAGATGGAGGGCAACGAGACCTCGACCCACATCGAGTTCACCATCCCCGCGCGCGGCCTGATCGGCCTGCGGACGCGGATGATGACGGCGACGTCCGGCCTGGCGATCATGCACCACAACTTCTACGAGTACCAGCCGGTGCGCTCGGCCATCGCCGGCCGGCCGCTGGGAGTGATGGTCTCGACCGAGACGGCCAAGGCGACGGGGCACGCCATCGAGAACCTGCAAGAGCGCGGCGTGCTGTTCGTGGCGCCGATGGAGCCGGTCTACGAGGGGCAGATCGTCGCCGAGCACTGCCGCGAGAACGACCTGCCGGTGAACGTCTGTCGCGAGAAGAAGCTGACGAACATGCGGGCCGCCGGCGCGGAGAAGAACGTGCCGATCAAGCCGCCGAGGCAGTTCTCGCTGGAGACGTCGCTGGAGTACGTCGAGGAGGACGAGTTGGTCGAGATCACCCCGAAGGCGATCCGGCTGCGGAAGATCTTCCTCAAGGAGACGGACCGGAAGCGGATGGAACGGGCGGCGAGGGGCTGAACGGACGCGGCGCCCGGCCTATCCCCACACAACGAGAGGCGTCCGATGAAAGCACACCTGCTACTCGCCGCCGCAGCGGCGCTGATCCTGGGCGGCTCAGCCGAGGCGCACGTCGGCGGTGGCGGCCGGGGCGGCGGTGGCGGGCGGGGTGGCTTCAGCGGCGGGCGCGTCGCGGCGCCGAACTTCGCCGGGGGCGGCGCGTACCGTGGAGGGGCCGGTAACCGCGGCGGCTACGCCTCGGCCGGCAACGTCGGCAACAGGAACGTCGGCGCTAACAACGTCGGCCGCTTCGACGGCAACAGGACCAATATCGGCAACCGCAACACCAACATCGGCAACACCAACGTCGGCAACCGGACCAACATCGGCAGCAACGACGGCAACCGGATCGGCAACGTCAGCGGCAACCGCATCGGCAACACGACGATCGGCAACAACAGCGGCAACCGGACGGTCAACAACAACTTCCAGGGCGGCAACCGTGGCTGGACGAACAACGGCAACATCGTCGGCCGGGAGACGAACGTGACCAACGTCAACCGGACGACGAATGTCAACGCCGCGGGCCGGACGGCGAACGTCAACGCCGCGGGCCGCGGCGGCTGGGGCGGCTGGAACGGCTACCACGGCGGCTGGGGCGGCGGCGCCGGCTGGGGGCCGGGCGGTTGGAACCGGCCCGGCGGCTGGGGCTGGAACCGGCCGTGGGCCGGCGGCTCCGGCTGGTACCGCGGCGGCTGGCGCGGCTGGTCGACTTGGCCGACCGTCTGGGGCGGGGCCGTCGGAGGTGTGGTCGCGGCCCCGATCGTCTACTCGAACCCGTACTACGTCCCGGTGCCGGTGCCCGTGGACTCGTCTCCCGCGGCGCCGGTCGTGATCCAGGCGTCGAGCACCTACTCGGTGCCGCCGGCGCTGGACTACTCCAACCCGATCCAGGTGCCGTCCCAGCAGGACGTCGA
The DNA here is from genome assembly GCA_046350195.1 of Gemmataceae bacterium. GTDB lineage: Bacteria > Planctomycetota > Planctomycetia > Gemmatales > Gemmataceae > CALDUY01. The sequence continues at coordinate 54,035 of JAXMAW010000011.1, read as the reverse complement.
TAAGACCGACACCGACGTGGTCAAGGGGGCCCAGGCGCACCTCGACGCCGGCCGGGCGTCGTTCCAGAAGGGGGACTACAGGGCGGCGCTGGTCGAGGCGGACAAGGCGATCGAGATCCTGCCCGGCGACGCCAACGGCCACGAGTTCCGGGCGCTGTGCCTGTTCGCCCAGAAGAAGTACACCGACGCGGCGGCGACGATCTACGCGGTGCTGACCAACGGCCCCGGGTGGGACTACGGCACGGTCAGCTCGTTCTACGCCGACCCGGCAACTTACAAGCGGCAGCTCCGCGACCTGGAGGCGTTCACGAAGGCCAACCCGAAGGACGCCGCGGGCCACTTCCTGCTGGCCTACCACTACCTCGTGCAGGACGAGCGGCCGCAGGCGCTGGACCAGTTGCGGGTGGTCGAGAACCTGCAGCCGAAGGACCAGCTGGCGAAGTCGATCGCCGAGGCGCTGGCAAAGGACCAGAAGGAGGGATGAGTCGCTTGGGGGCGTGCGGGCTTGAGCCTCGGTGTCGGGGCGTCTAGAGTATGCGGGTCGGAAGAACCGTGAGCGTGTCCACCGGCCCAGGAGACAACGCCTCCGATGAGCGCCGATTCGACGCCCGAGCCCGTCCCCGGCCGGCCGGGCTCCCCCGACGTCTGGGCGACACCCCCGCCCCGGCCAGACGGCCACGACCCCAGCCCGCTGCCGGGCACCGAGGGGTGGGACCGCCCGCCCGACCTCGTCGCCGCCGACCCGCTCGGCCCGCTGCCATCGACGTTCGGCCGCTACCGCGTGCTGAAGCGCCTCGGGGCCGGCGGCATGGGGACGGTCTACCTGACGCGCGACACGCAGCTGGACCGGCTGGTCGCGCTGAAGGTGCCGAAGCTCGGCAAGGACGACGCCAAGGCCCGGGAGCGGTTCCTGCGCGAGGCCCGCGCCGCCGCCACGGTCCACCACCCCAACCTCTGCCCCGTCCACGACTCCGGCGAGATCGACGGCACCCTGTTCCTGACCATGGCCTACGTCGAGGGCCACACGCTCACCCAGGTCCTCCACGCCACCCAACCCACCGAGCGGCAGGCCGCGGCGCTGGTGCGGAAGCTGGCGCTGGCCCTGGCCGAGGCGCACGCCAAGAAGGTGATCCACCGGGACCTGAAGCCGGGCAACGTCATGCTCAACGCCCGCGGCGAGCCGGTCGTCATGGACTTCGGCCTGGCACGCCGGGGCGGGCGAATCGACCCGAGCCTGACGCAGTTCGGCACCGTCCTGGGAACGCCGGCCTACATGGCCCCCGAGCAGGCCGAGGGCGATCCCGACGAGGTCGGCCCCTCGTGTGACGTCTACAGCCTCGGCGTCATCCTCTACCAACTCCTGGCTGGCGAGGTGCCGTTCAAGGGCGACCGCCTGGCCATCCTGTCGCAACTGGCGAGCCGGGAGCCGGCACCGCCGTCGGCCCGGCGCCCCGGCCTCGACCCGACGTTGGAGGCGATCTGCCTCAAGGCGATGGCAAAGCGACCAGAGCGGCGCTTCACTGCAATGGCCGAGTTCGCGGCGGCCTTGACGGAGTTCCTCAAGGCGGGCTCGTCCTCGAGTTCAGGCGAGACGGCGGTTATCGAGACGCCAGGGCCGAAGCGGCGACGCCGGCGGCGGAGGGGCCTCGTCCCGCGATGGGTCTACCTCGCGGCTGCGGTGGTGGTCCTGGGCGGCCTCGGCAACCTGGTATTGCGGCAGGGCCGGCGCTCGGAGCCGAAGCCGGAGCCGCCCGCGCCGGCCCCCCTCGCGGAGCCGATCGTCCAGGCCCCTCCGCCACAGCCGACCCCCCGCCCGGATGACAAGGAGAAGCGCCTCAAGGAGGCCGAGGCGACCCTGGCGAAGTCGCTGGTGCACCTGGAGAAGCAGGAGTACCTCGAGGCGATCGCCCAGTCCGCCAAGGCGATCGATCTCAACCCCGACCTGGCCGGCGCCCGCCGGACGCGCGGCCTGGCGCTGGCCGCCGCCGGCAAGGTGAAGGAGGCGGTTGCCGACCTGACCGCCGCGCTGGCGAAGGACGGCAACGACGTCCTCGCCCTCCAGACCCGCTCCGGCCTGCTGGTCGAATTGAATGACAACTTCGCCGCGATCGAGGACTACAACGCCTTGCTCCGCCTTCGCCCGGGGACGGGCGGAGCTACCTGGCCCGGCAGCGAGCTGCACGAGCCGAACGGCCCGGCCGGCAAGGCGAACGCCCTGCGGGACTTCGCCAGCGCCGTGGCGATCGACCCGGAGCTGGCCCGCCAGGTGCCGAAGTACGCCGTCCCCCGGCTGGGGTGGGACGAGCAGCAGCTGCAACTCGGCCTGATCCCCGCGCCAACGCTGGCGGGGGAGGCGGAGTGGTTCAAGGGTGACTTCAACGGAAGTGCATCCTCAGCGTCCTGGGCAGGGCCGCAAGACCTCGCCGATCCCGGTCACGCTGCCGAGGGCGGGCGGCGCGAACGGCGACTTCGCCTGCTCCCTCGCCGGGCGGCTGGTCGGGAGGGGGTGCGGGTGGGGCCTCCTAGTCAAGCAAGGAGACAAGCTCGAATTCGAGATCAACCTGAACGCCAACGGCTCGCTGAGCCTGGCGACCAAGGAGGACGGAGAGCGGACGATGCTCGAGCCGGTTCCCGAAGCGCACCCCAGGATCAAGCGGAGCCCGCCGCCCCCGAAGGCCAAGACCAGGGCCAAGCCCAAGCCGAGGGTCGGCGAAACCAACAGGATGCTGGTGGTCGTACGGGGGAGGTATCTGGAGGTGTATGTCAACGACTACGGCGTCTGCCAGCCGGTCGTGCTGGAACGCGAGATCACGGCCCCGAGCCTGTTCCTGATGGTCAGGGTCCGGAACGCCGAGGGGGCCACGGCCGAGTTTTTCGAGGCCAAGGTCCAGTCGGTGGCGAAGCTGCCGCCGCTGGCCCGCCGCATCGCGAGCCAGAACAGGCCGTCGCCCCCCTGAGGCGCTCACGCTCCGGCCTCAGCCCCGGCCGACGAACGGCATCTTCGTCGCCATGACGGTCAGCGAGAGCACGTTGGCGTCCAACGGCAGGCTGGCCATGTACACCACGGCCCGGGCGACGTGCTCGACGTCCATGGTCGGCTCGGCGGCGGTGCTGCCGGTGGCCTGCAACACCCCGTCCTTCATGCGGGCCGTCATCTCGGTGCCGGCGTTGCCGATGTCGATCTGGCCGCAGGCGATGTCGTAGGCCCGGCCGTCCAGGGCCGTGGACTTCGTCAGCCCGGTGACGGCGTGCTTGCTCGCGGTGTACGGCGCCGACAGCGGCCGCGGGGTGTGGGCCGAAATCGAGCCGTTGTTAATGATCCGCCCGCCGCGCGGCCGCTGGTCCTTCATGAGGCGAAACGCCTCCTGCGTGCAGAGGAACACCCCGGACAGGTTGACGTCGATCACCCGGCGCCACTGCTCCCAGGACAGGTCTTCGAGGGGGGCGGCAGGCGCCCCCGCCCCGGCGTTGTTGAACAGCACGTCGAGCCGCCCGAACGCCTGCTTCGCCCTGGCGAACAGCTCGCGGACAGAGGCGGGGTCGGCCACGTCGGCGGCGGCGGGTAGGGCGCGATCGTTATCTGACCCGGCCAGGGCCGCAGTCTGCTGCAACGCCTCCAAACGACGGCCGGCCAGGACGACGGAGTAGCCCTCGCGCAGCAGCGCCAGCGCCGCCGCCCGGCCAATGCCGGAGCCCGCGCCGGTGACCATCGCTACCTTGTTGTTCACGGGCATGGTCTTCGTACCTCCCCTCCTGGTGTGTGTCTGCTCACGCCCCGCCGACATGGTAGGGAAAGCTGGCTGGGAAGGTCGCGAGGAGGTGATCTACCGGTCACCCCTCGGCCGCGAGCAGGGCGTTCCAGAGCAGGGTGGCGTAGTAGACCGGGGCGTGGTCGGCCAGGCCGGCCACCTTGAGGGGGAAGTCGCCGGTGTTCAGGCGGAGGCTTCGCGCCACCTCCCTCAGGGCCGAGCCGAACTCGCCGGCCCCGCTGGCCAGGTCGTTCCAGAAGTTGCGCGGCGGGCTGCCGGGCACCGGGACGGCGTCCCCGGCGTGGGCGTAGCCCAACAGCGCCGGCGGCACGGTCGCCACCCAGTCGTCCCGGTGGACGAAGCGGCAGACCGACGGCGGCAGGAGGGCGGTGAACGCCTCGTCCCCCACGCGCGGGCTGCCGTAGGTGTAAAGCCCTTGCACGGCGGAGGCACCGACGTGCGCCGCGGCGAGGGTCGCTAGCGCCCCGCCCAGGCTGTGGCCAGCCAGCCACAGTTTCTGCCCGGGCCGCCTGGCCGCGACGACCTCGTCGAGCCGGCTGCTGACCTCCGCGAACGCCTTCAGGAAACCAGAGTGGGCGCGCCACCCGCTCGGCCCGGCCGCCGGGATGAACTGGGAGTCGGTCCACAGGTCGTCCTGGTTGAGGAGCACCACCGCGGCCGAGTCCAGCAGGGTGTGGACCTGGAGCCGCGTCCCGCGGAAGACGACGACCAGGGCCGAGTCATTCGCCAGGACTATGCCCCGGTTGTCCTCGCGGGTGCCGAGCCAGTCCACCCGGAACCCTTGACCCGGTAACGGCGATCCGGCGAGCGCGCCCTCGATGAACTCGCCGCCGCCGTAAACGAGGAAGCTGGCGTCTGCCAGCCACCAGGCGTTGATCGCGGAGTGCCCCGAGGCGTGAGACTCCAGCGGGAAGCGGTCCGCGTGGGCGAAGTAGGGAAACCCCTCCAGCGGCGGGCGGAGGCCGTCGATCGTCTCGGCAGGCAACGGGCGCGGCTCGGGCGGCATGGCGGGACCTCGTCTGTCTACCTCGGCGGCATCTTCACGACCCACTCCGCCGGGGAGTCCGGCTTCGACCCGGGAGGCAGCGCTTCGGGGGACATCGCCATGTCGGACCAGCGCAACCTGCCGAAGACGCCGTAGGGGATCACCCGTACCTGACGCCTCGACGGCTCGACGCGGACCTCGACGAAGCTCTGGAAGAACGGCGCCACGTTGGCGTCGAACATGGCCGACAGCCACTCCGCCGAGAACGGCCACGCCCCCAGTCGGGTCGTCCACCACCACGCCGGCGCCTTCCACCACGGCTTGGTCACGCTGATCTTGGCGGAAACCTGCCCCTTCGTCGGGTAGTAGGCCCAGGCCTGGGTCGCCGGCTTCGCCGGCCAGGCCAGGGAGGTGCCGAAGCTCAGGTACGCCCCGCCGCCGCCGTTGACGAAGTGGTGCGCCGTCCGGCTGGCGTCGCGCTCGGCGTAGTACTCCAGGTCGTGGGTGTCGCCGGCCATGACGATCGGGACGTCGTGCTTTTGCAGCATCTGGTGAATCGCCGTGAAGTCGTCGTCCCCTTCCGCGGTGTTGACGCCTCCGGCGTAGATCGGGTGGCCGAGGATCACCATCTTGAACTTGTCCTTCGCCGACTCCAGGGCCGACCGTGCCCACGCCTCCTGCTTGGGGTCGAGCCGACGGGCCACGCCGGTGTCGAGGGCGAGCAGGGCGAACGACGGGGTCTGGACCTGGAAGAACGGCGCCCGCTGCTGCTGCGTCGGCACACGGTACAGCTCGCGGTAGCGAGACGCCTGGTCGATGAGCTGATCGATGCGCCGGTCGGTCGTGCTGGTGATCTGCCGGTCTACCTCGACCCGGGCCCGCATGGCAACACGGGCGGCGTCGGGGGTCAGGAAGGTGGCGTTGAACCCCTCCAGGGCGTCGTACCAGTCGTGGTTGCCGGGGATGGCGTAGACCGGCTTGGTCGTGCCCATGAACGGCAGCCAGAAGTTCGCCTCGTAGTGCCGCATCGCCCCGGTCGGGTAGACGACGTCGGAGGAGATGACGACGAACTTGACCTCCGGCCGGCGGACCACGTCGAGCCACTGGGCCTTCAGGCTGAGCTGCGAGGCGTCCCCCTCGCCGGTGTCGCCGATGACCAGGAACGAGAAGTCGCCGTCGGCCCCCGGCGGGTGGACGGCGAAGGCGCGGTCGGGGGCTTCCCGGGCCTCCTGCTCGTCCAGCGCGGCGACCATCGCTTCGCGCCAGGTGTCGGTGCGGGCCTCCGCCCAGGAGTTCCACACGCCGGACGCCCAGTTCTCGGTGTCGAAGTACCAGCTCATGCCCCAGACCGGCACCGTGGCGGCGATGACGGCCGCCAGCGGCAGGCCGATCTGTAGGCCCCGGCTCAGCGCCGTCGGCAGCGAATAGCGGGCCTTGAGGATGCGGATCGTGTGGCGCAGCCGAAGGCTCAGCATCGCCGCTGCGACACGGCGGCTCCACCCCCGCCGCTCAGGAGGCACCCCGAGGCACCAGCCCCAGGCCCGCCGCTCCAGCGGCCGGGTCAGCCGGCGCCACAACTGGCTCACCGGGATGACGAGCAGGAACGCCAGGAGCAGACCGAGGGCCACGTCCCCGAGGACGGCGACGCCGGGCGACATGATACCAAGGAAGGTTCGGTCGAACCCCATCCGGCCAATGTGGATGGCCAGTAGGGTGGCGAGGAAGCCGACGATCCAGCCCCGGTCAACCCGGGCGCGGGCGGCCTCCTCCTCGGTGATGCGGACGGCGATTTCCTGTAGCTCGGGCGAGTCGGGTAGCCCGAGGGTCTCGACGGCGGCCCGGCCGGAGTCACCGGGCGTGAACACCGGCGCCAGGGCGATGCTCGAGGCGGCGCCGAAGATCCGGCAAGCCGCGGCGATCGCCACCGCCCAGGCGAACGCGTACCGCGGCGCCGCCAGCAGCGCCGCGCAGACGCCCAGGTTGCCCAGGCCGGCGAGCACCCAGACCAGCGCCGACCGCCTCTCTCCCTTGTGCCGAAACGCCCCGACGAGGGAGCGGACGCCGTCGAGGGCGAACCACCCGGACAGGAACAGCACGACCGCGGCGGCGTTGAGGTAGATCGCGTGGAGGAGCATCACCCCCATGGCCAGTGTGACCACCCCTCCCAGCCAGGCCGCGCGCTGGCCCTCGGCGGTGGAGCGGCGGAAGCCGTGGGCGAACTCCAGCACCGCGGCGAGGACGAGGAGCAGACCGACCTTGCCGTGGCCCGGCGTCCCCGAGAGCGGCGACAGCAGGGCCAGCGCGACCAGGAGCAGCGCGGTCAGAGCGAACCCGCCGCGCCAGCGCGCGGCGTCGGCGGGTGGGGTGGCGGCGTCTGGGTGGGGCATCGGCTCCTCGTTTCGCCAGGCGACTTGACTTGCCCATGGTATATGCCGGCCGGCTCCCCTCGCCCCGCCGGGGTTAGATGCGACGGCCCCACCTTACCCGGCCCTCCGTAGAATGAGGGCAGGAGGGCCCACGCCATGCACGACCCGCTCGCGCTGAAAAAGATCGACCACGTCCGGTTCTTCGTCGGCAACGCCCGCCAGTCGGCCTACTTCTACCGCAACGCCTTCGGCTTCGAGGTCCTCGCGTACGCCGGTCTGGAGACGCGGACCAGGCACGAGGCCGGTTATGTACTGCGTCAGGGTGACATCACGTTCGTCCTGGCGTCGCCGCTCGGCCCCGAGCACCCCGAGTCGCAGCGCATCGTGCAGCACGGCGACGGCGTGCAGGACATCGCCCTCCAGGTGCCGGACGTCCGCACCGCCTTCGAGGCCGCCGTCTCGCGCGGCGCCGCCGCCGTCTCGCCGCCGCAAGCCCTGGAGGACGAGCACGGCGTCTACGAGGTCGCCACCATCCGCGCCTACGGCGACACGACGCACTCGTTCGTCAACCGCGACCGCTACCGCGGCGTGTTCGCGCCGGGCTACAAGCCACTCGACCCCGACCGCTACAGCCCGCACTCGTTCAAGCCGGTCGGGCTGCTGACGATCGACCACATCGTGGCGAACGTCGAGGAGGGCAAGATGAACGAGTGGGTCGGCTGGTACGAGCAGGTGCTGGGCTTCAACCAGCTGGTCAGCTTCGATGACAAGGACATCAGCACCGAGTACACCGCGCTGATGTCCAAGGTGATGCAGAACGGCACCGGGCGGATCAAGTTCCCCATCAACGAGCCGGCTCGGGCCAAAAGGCGGTCGCAGATCGAGGAGTACCTCAACTTCTACCACGGTCCCGGAGTGCAGCACATCGCCATGACGACCGGCAACATCCTGGAAACGGTCCGCGCTATGCGGGCCAACGACGTCTCGTTCCTGCGCGTGCCGCGGGCGTACTACGACGACCTGGCGGCGCGCGTCGGGCCGATCGACGAGGACGTGGCGGACCTGGCCGAGTTGGGCATCCTCGTCGATCGCGACGAGGAGGGGTACCTGTTACAAATCTTCACCAAGCCCGTCGAAGACCGGCCGACGGTGTTCTTCGAGATCATCGAGCGGCACGGCTCGCGCAGCTTCGGCAAGGGGAACTTCAAGGCACTGTTCGAGGCGATCGAGCGCGAGCAGGCCCGCCGGGGAACGCTGTAGCCATGGAGTACCACGACCACATCCAAGGGCTGGCCGACGCCGGCCTGGCCGAGGAGGTGCGCGACTTCCGCGGCCTGGGCGCGGTCATGGCCTGGATGACCCGTCGCGGAATCCCCCTGTCCGCTGCCGAGATCGTGCAGCAGGACGAGTTCAGCCTCGACTTCCTCGTGCCGCTACCGGATGGCCGAACGGTGGCGTTCGGCATCACCTGACTGGGCGCGTTGACGGCGGTCGCCGTCTGGAGCCGGCGGCCGACGCCGAACGAGCTGCTGAGCGCGAGGCTGGAGCAGGGCTGGGCGCCGACGCCCACCCGGTTGCAGTCGGGGGCGGAAGTCCTGGGACACGCGGCCTGCCTGGCCCGGTCGGCTAGGTAAGGCCGCCCCTCGGAACACGAAACTTCGGGAGGCCGACATGCTCGCCGCGCTGCTCCTGCTCGCCGCCGTCGCCCCGCCACCGGCCAAGCCTTCGCCGGAGGCGATCGCCCGGTGGGTCGAGGAGATGGGCGACGACAGCTTCGCCGTCCGGGAGGCCGCGTCGCGCAAGCTGCTGGGCGCCGGCGAGGCGGCGGAGCCGGTCCTGGCCCGGGCCCTCACCCACAAGGACGCCGAGGTCCGCAGCCGCGCCCGGGCCATCCTCGCCGAGTTCAAGTGGGGCGTCTACGCCGACACGCCGCCCGCCGTCGTCGAGATGGTCCGGCAGTACCGCTTCGGGCAGCGCAACGAGCGGGCCGCAGTCGTCCGCAAGCTGCTGGCGGCCGGCCCGGCCGGGTGCAAGGCGGTGGTCAAGATCGCCCGCGCCGAGGAGGACCGCGAGGTTCGGCAGCAGGTTTTCGGGCAGATCGCCTCGAACCTGCCCCGCGCCGCGGCGTCGCTGCTGGAAGAGAACAACACTGCGGCCCTTGACGCGCTGTTCGAGGTGGCCCTGGCCGCCGACAACCGGGCCGGGCCGCTCAACTACGCCGCCTACCACGGGCTCCGGGGGCGGCTGCCGGCGGTCCTCGCGGAGTGGCAGGCCAGGGCGAAGGCGGCCGCGCTTCCCACGGCGGAGAACGTGGTCCTGGCCTACCTACACCGTGGCGGGGGCGACCTCGTCCGGGCCACCGCCGCCGCCAAGGAGGCCAAGTCGCTGCCGCTTCTGGAGGCGCTGCTGTACGAGGCCGCCGACTGGAAGGCGCTGGGGGCCAGCGGGCACTTCCCCACGTTCAGCGGCGAGGACACCTGGCTGGCCTATCGCACCGCCTACCTCCGACTCGCCGGCTCGGCGAAGCAGTACCAGGTCGCCATTGACGACCTGGTGAGGCGCGGCCGAATGGCCGCCCCGGCCCGCGGGGCGACGCTGTCCCACGCCAAGGCCCTGTTCCTCAACGGCCGCGCCGACCTCGGCCTGGAGCTGCTGCGCGACAGCAAGTACAGCCCGAAAATGACCTTCGAGATCCTCAACGCCCAGGTGCGCGTCAAGGAGGCGCTGGCGGCCGTCGAGGAGGCCCGAACGGCGGGCTCGCCCGAGCTAGCCAGCTTGGAGATCCTCGAAGCCCGCATGCTCCACCAGCTCGGCGAGAAGGACAAGGCTGTGGTGGCGCTGAAGCGCTACGCCGACGCGGTGAAGCCCGGCCCCGACGAGGCCTGGCATCAGGACCTCGTCGAGGCGGAATTGGCCCTGGGCCGGACCGAGGAGGCGTTCGCCGCGACCGCCAAGATCCTCGCGGCGACCAACGACCCCGTCCGGGCCGGCCGGCTGTTCGACAAGCTGTTGGACCCCAAGGGCGACGATGCACTGCCGCTGTACCTGGCACTGCGGCGGCGCGATCCCAAGGAACCGATGACCAAGCTGATCGCCCGACTGCGTGACCTCGTCGCCGGGAAGGGGGACGTGAAGGCGCTCGTTGAGTCGCTGCGGCTGTCGGACGCGGAGGTGCCCGCCGAGGACTGGCGGGCGGCCGGCGAGGCGTGCGCCTGGGCCAAGCAGGCGAAGCTGGCGGAGGAGTGCTTCCGCATGGCGAGCACGGCCCGCGCCTGGGTGCGGCTGGGCGACCTGCGCGCGGAGGCCAAGGACTGGGCGAAAGCCGCGACGCACTACCACGCCGCCTACCTGCTGGCCCTGAAGGCGGAGGCCCCGTCCGGGGAGGCGCAACCTTGCCTGGCCCTGTGGCTTTCCGGCCACGCGCTGACCCAGGCGGGGCAGGCGGGGGAAGGGACGTCTCGCAAGGAAAGGGCCCACCTGTTGCCTCTGGGCGACGGCGAGATGCGCTACGACTTCGTCCGGGCGCTGCGGAAGCGCGGCCACAAGGACGCCGCCCGCCGGGAGGAGGAGCACCTGCGCCGGTTCGGCGAGCCCCTGTTGGCCGAGCCGAACTCCTACTACACCGGCGAGGGGTTGCGCGCCGCCGCCATCGAGGCGGCCGGCCGCAAGGACTGGCTGCGCGCCGCCGACGGCTACGAGCAGACGTTCCTCCGCTGCCTCCAGCCGTCGATGAACTTCACCCGCGCCTCCGCCTACGTCACGGTGGCTGGCCACATCTACGCCACGCGGGTGCGCGGCCTGGCCGCCGCCGGGAGGATCGACGAGGCCCTGGCGGAGGCCGAGCGCGCCCAGCGCTCCCTGCCGGCGGGCATCGAGCTGGCGATGTACCTCGTTCCCGAACTGGACCGGCGCGGGCGGAAGAAGGAAGCCGACGCGCTATACCGTCGGGTTCGCGAGCGATACGCCGAGGTTGCGACGGCGTACCCCAAGTGTTCGTGGGCGCGGAACCAGATGGCCTGGCTGTCGGCCTGCTGTCGCCGCGACCTGGAAGGCGGTCTGGCCCAGGCCCGGCGGGCGGTCGAGCTGGCCCCGGACGCGGCGGCATACCAGGACACGCTCGCGGAGGTGCTGTTCCAGATGGGCAAGAAGGGCGAGGCGATCGCCGCTCAGAAGAAGGCGATCTCGCTGCGGCCAGGGCGGGAAGAGTACAAAAGGCAGCTCAAGCGGATCGAGGCGGGCGACCCGACCGTGCCGCGGGCGGAGGAGGACGATTGACCGGCCGATCGTGACGCCGGGGTCGGACCTCCTAGGATGATTGGGAGGGCCCTCGACACTCGGAGACGAACGGGATGTACAAGATCGTCCTGCTGCGGCACGGCCAGAGCACCTGGAACCTGGAGAACCGCTTCACCGGCTGGACCGACGTGGACCTCAGCGACGTGGGCGTCACCGAGGCGCGGGCCGCCGGCCAGCTCTTGCGGAAAGACGGCTACGACTTCGACCGCGTGTTCACCTCCGTGCTGAAGCGCGCCATCCGCACCGCCTGGCTGGCGCTGGACGAGATGGACCGCATGTGGCTGCCGGTCGTGAAGGACTGGCGCCTCAACGAGCGGCACTACGGATCGCTCCAGGGGCTGAACAAGGCCGAGATGGCCGAGCGGTTCGGCGAGAAGCAGGTCCTCGTCTGGCGGCGCAGCTACGACACGCCGCCGCCCCCCTTGGAGAAGACCGACGAGCGCTACCCCGGGAACGACCCGCGCTACCGCGGGATGAAGCCGGAGCAGCTGCCGCTGACCGAGAGCCTCAAGGACACCGTCGCGCGGGTGCTGCCGATGTGGCACGAGGTGCTGGCCCCGGCCGTCCGCGCCGGCCAGAGGCTGCTGCTGGCGGCGCACGGCAACTCGCTGCGGGCGCTGGTCAAGTACCTCGACGACATGTCCGACGAGGCCATCGTCGCGCTGAACATCCCGACCGGCATCCCCCTGGTTTACGAACTCGGCGCCGACCTCAAGCCGGTCAGACACTACTACCTGGGGGACGCCGAGGCCGTCGCCAAGGCAGCCGCTGCCGTCGCCGCCCAGGGCAAGGCCCGCTGACCTCACCTGCCGCGCTTCAGCGCCGCGACTTGCCGCTCGGCGTCGCGGCGCAGCTTGTCGCAGACCAGGTCGCACAGCTCAAAGATCATCGGCTCGCGGATCGAGTACAGCGCCAGCCCGCCTTCGCGCCGCCGCTCCAGCAACCCCGCGTCGTATAGGATGCCCAGCTGCTTCGACACGTTCGCCTGCTTCGCCTCGAGCGCCTCGACCAGCTCCTTGACCGCCAGCGCACCCCCCTTCAGCCGCTGTAAGATCGCCAGGCGCGTTGGCTCCGCCAGCGCACCGAACAGCCTCGCCACCCGCTCCAGGTTCTCCCGGTCCAGCTCCGCCATGGCGCCTCTTGGCGATATTGCTTATTGGCGATATAGTGTTATCGCACGGTTGTGATATGCCGATATCAAATTCTACGCCACGACTGCGGTGGAATCAGCGGAGGAAGGGGCGCGATGGCGAGCGCGTGCTGATCGTGGGGGGCGTGGCGGGTGGGATGAGCGCGGCGGCGCGGCTGAGGCGGCTAGACGAGTTCGCCGAGATCGTCGTCTTCGAGCGCGGCCCGGACGTGTCGTTCGCCAACTGCGGGCTGCCGTACTACCTCGGCGGCGAGATCACCGACCGCGGCAAGCTGCTGGTGCAGACGCCCCAAAGGCTCCGCGCCGCGTTCAACCTCGACGTGCGGGTGAGAAGCGAGGTGACGGCGATCGACCGGGACAAAAGGGAAGTCGCGGTGCGCGACCTGGCCTCGGGAAAGGTGTACCGCGAGGGGTACGACGCCCTGGTCCTCTCGACCGGCGCCGCCCCGCTGGTGCCGCCAATCCCGGGCATCCAGCGCGAGGGACACTTCACCCTCCGCAACCTCGACGATACGGACCGTATTTATCGCTGGATCAGCCAACAGGGCGTGCGCCGCGCCGTTGTGGTCGGCGCGGGGTTCATCGGCCTGGAGATGGCGGAGCAGCTGAGGCGGCGGGGGATGGACGTGGCGGTGGTTGAGCTTCTGCCGCAGGTGCTGGGGCCGCTCGATCCCGAGGTGGCCGCCCCGGTGGCGGAAGAGCTGGAGAAGCACGGCGTCGCGCTGCACCTGGCCGACCGGGTCGAGCGGTTTGATGAGCCGGGGATCTGGTCGAAGGCGTCGAGGGTGGTGCTGGCGTCGGGCCAGGCGTTGCCCGCCGACGTGGTGATCCTCGGCCTGGGCGTCCGGCCGGAGGCGAAGCTGGCGAAGGAGGCGGGGCTACAGCTCGGCGAGCGCGGCGGGGTGCGTGTCGATGAGCAGATGCGGACGAGCGACCCGGCGATCTGGGCCGTCGGCGACGCCGTCGAGGTGCGCGACCCCGTAACGGGGGGCTACGGGCTCGTCCCGCTGGCGGGCCCGGCCAACCGGCAAGGTAGAATCGCGGCCGATGCCATCGCCGGCCGGCGATCGGCCTACAAGGGCACGCTGGGGACGGCGGTCGTCCGCGTCTTCGAGCTGACCGCGGCGGCCACCGGGGCCAGCGCCAAGGCGCTCACCCGGGCCGGGGTGCCGTTCCTGGCGGCCCACCTGCACCCGGGCTCCCACGCCGGCTACTACCCCGGCGCGAAGCCGATCCACCTGAAAGTGCTGTTCGCGCCGGGGACCGGGAAGTTGCTCGGGGCCCAGGCCGTTGGCGAGGACGGGGTTGACAAGCGGATTGACGTGATCGCGACCTCATTGCACCACGCGGGGACCGTGCATGACCTGGCCGAGTTGGAGCTGTCCTACGCCCCGCCGTTCGGGTCGGCGAAGGACCCGGTCAACCTGGCCGGCATGGCCGCCCAGAACCTCCTCGCGGGCGACGTGGTCGCGGCCCAGTGGCACGAGGTAGACGCGCTCCGCCAGGCCGGCGCCGGGCTGCTCGACGTGCGCGAGCCGGCCGAGCGGGAGCGCGGCTTCTTGCCGGGCTCCGTCCACATCCCACTGGGTCAGCTCCGCGACCGGCTGGGCGAGCTGGACCGGGGGCGGGAGTGGCTGGTCTACTGCGCCTCCGGGCAGCGGTCGTACAACGCCTGCCGCGTGCTGAGCCAGCGCGGCTACCGCTGCCGCAACCTGACCGGCGCCTACCGGACGTGGGCGCCGATGAACCCGTGAGGGATGGCTTCTTCCCGACTGAAGGAATCTGACATGTCTACCATCAACGAAATCCCGCCCGCCGAGCTGGCCGAGCTGCTCGGCAAGGGCGAGGTCGATCTGTTCGACGTGCGGACGCCGGCCGAGTTCGGCGAGGCCCACGCGGCGGCGGCGAGGTCGCTGCCACTGGACGAACTGGACGCCGCCCGGGTTCAGGCGCTGCGGCGCACGCCGGCCGGGCCGGTCTACGTCATCTGCCGCTCGGGGGGCCGCGGCCGGCAGGCCTACGACAAGCTCCGAGCGGCGGGGTGCGAGGTCGTGAACGTGGCCGGCGGTACCCAGGCCTGGGAGCAGGCGGGGTTGGAAGTGGTGCGGGGCCGCAAGGCGGTGTCGCTGGAACGGCAGGTGCGGATCGCGGCGGGTGCGCTGGTGCTGCTCGGGGCGGGGCTCGGGCTGCTACACCCGGCGTTCAACGGGTTGGCCCTGTTCGTCGGGGCCGGGCTGGTGTTCGCCGGGGTGACCGACACCTGCGGCATGGGGCTGGTGCTGGCCCGGATGCCGTGGAATCGCCGGCCCTGCCGGGGTGGCGAAAGTTGACAGGCGCACATTCGGTATTAAAGTTCCCACAGGGGCAGGACTTGCCGAACCGTCCGGCACCCCCCTGGAGGGTGTGATGCTGCAAGCGCCTTGGGACATCAACGCTGATCGGACCGTCGTCGATACCGCGGGGGCCACGCCGAGGGTCTCCTCGGCGGCCTGCCGCGACGCCTGCCTGATCCACATCTACCCCACTGGCCCGAGCATGGGGAGGCGCTACCCGCTGTCGGCGAAGACGACGGTGCTCATCGGCCGAGGCGGCGACTGTGCCATCTCCATCGACGACCAGTCCGTTTCCCGCCGGCACGCCCGCATCGAGCTGACCCCGCAAGGCTTCCTGTCCCAGGACCTCAACAGCACCAACGGCACGTTCGTCAACGACAAGCCGATCAGCCGGCGGCTGCTGAGGGACGGGGACTACCTGCGGGTCGGCAACAGCATCTACCGGTTCCTGGCCGGCGGCAACGTCGAGGCGGAGTACCACGAGGAGATCTACCGCCTGGCGATTGTCGATGCCCTGACCGACATCCCGAACAAGCGCTACCTGATCGAGTTCCTCGGCCGCGAGCTGTCGCGGGCGCAGCGGTATCGCCGGCAGCTGTCCCTGCTCCTGTTCGACATCGACCGGTTCAAGGCGATCAACGACGGCCACGGCCACCTGTGTGGCGACCACGTGCTGCGCGAGATGGCCCAGCGGCTGAAGGGCACCATCCGCAGGGACGAACTGCTGGCCCGGTACGGCGGCGAGGAGTTCGCCGTGGTACTGCCGGAGTGCAGCCGGGTGAACGCCCACGGCGTCGGGGAGCGCGTGCGGGGCCTGGTCGCCTCCCACCGATTTTCCTTCGACGGGCAAGCGGTGCCGGTCACCGTAAGCGTCGGCGTGGCGAGTGTGGTCGATGGCGAATCGATCGGGCCGGACGAACTGATCGACCGGGCGGACGAGAGGCTGTACGAGGCGAAGCGCGGCGGGCGAAACCGGGTGTGCGGTTGAGGGGAGGCGCGAACCGGTGCCTGAATTCGCGCCGGTGCTGAAGGCGAGGCGAGCGGGTCAGGGGAATAAGGGAATTTACCGGGTGCCCCATTTCCCGATTGTCGGGGAGCGGGGTAGGATGGAGACGTGATCCGTCCCTGACGAGTTCGGAGGAACTCCCATGTCCCGCACGCTACTCACCCTGGCCCTGGCCGTCGCCCTGAGCGCGACCGGCGCGGCCGACGCCGACCGCGTCCCCAGCTGGAAGACCGAGATCGTCCCCGCCCACGGGGCACGACCGGACATCACCGTCCCGTACGTCACCAACGGCCGATCCACCCTGGGCGTCTGGAACGGCGTCGCGCCGAAGATGTACAGCGACCCGGGCCTGGGCAACCGGGCCGACGCGCCGCAGGCGCGGCCGGTTGTCAATATCATCTACTACGGATCGACGCTCTACCCCGGCAGCGGGTTCGGCGGGGCGATGCCGCGGGAGCCGAACAAGCTGCGCCCGAACAAATAATGAGGCGGGTCATGCTCCGCGCCGTCGCCGTGTTGCTCGCTTTGGCACCCTGGGCATCGGCGCGGGAGTTGCCGCCGATCGACGCCGCCGACTGGCCCTCCTTGCGGGAGCACGCCCGCGGCCTGCTCGGCAACCTGACGAAGGCCGGGGCGTCTCTGCCGGAAAAGACGGCCAAATCGGCCCAGGCGCTCCTCGAACAGAAGTCGCCGGAGAACCCCCGCCTGGCCGCTCAGGCCTTGCAGAAGCTCCTGGACGCTCAATGCCTCATTGGCATCAACATTAACCCCGAGAGCCGGGTGAAGGCGACGCGAGGCCCTCTCGCAGCCGTGCTGGAGCGCGGACGGACGGCCCACGTCCTGGTCCGCGTCCACAACGAGGGCGGCGTGACGCACCCGCTGAAGGCGGCGAGCGAGCAGGCGGTCGAACGGGGGGGGCGGGACGCCGCCCGCTGGCTGGAGCTGAGCGTGCTCAACGACAAGCCATTCGCCAACCGGCTGAGCGGGCAGCGGGTGGAATACCGGGTGTTGAAGCTGACCGCGCGCCAGTCGGGCAAGCGCGAGGCGACCTTGTCGTTCGACGTCGGGCAGGGGACGCAAGACCTGGGGTTCCGGTCCGAGGTGCCCATTCTGTTCACCGTCCGGGAGCCGTGACCACGACCTACGCGCCTCGCAGGCCGTCCCTCCCTCGGGTAAGATGAACGGATCAACCGAGGTAGGAACGAAATGCCCGATCGACTGGCTCTTGTCATCGGAGTCGAATCCCCGCTCCCGGCCCCGCACGCAGAGACGGACGCGCTGGCCTTCGCGCGGGCCCTGGAGGTGGCGGGGTTCTCACGCGATTCCGTAACCGTCCTCCCTGGGGCTCAAGCCACCCGCACCGCCGTCGAGTCTCGCCTTCGCAAGCTGACCAAGGACCAACCGCCCGAAATGCTGGTCCTCTTCGTCGCGACCGCCGGGTTCGCCGAGGGTGGGTCGGCCTACCTCGCCTGCCATGACACCCAGCCCGACGACCTCGCCGAGACCGCCTTGCCCCTGAAAGCCCTCCTGGAGGCGGTGAGGACCGTCGGCGCCCAACGACTGGCCGTCTTCCTCGACCCACGAGGGGGCGCTTTCCCACTTGCCGCCGCCGAGACGTCCTTCGCCCAGTGGCCTGGGGCCGCTTGCTTCGTCTCACGGTCCGACGGGGAGGAATCCTTCGTTTCCGGCTCACTCAAGGCCGGGATCTGGGCGCACCTGGTGATCGAGGCGTTCGCCGGCCGGGCGCCCCGCGCTCTGGAAGGTACAGCTCTGACGGCCCAGTCGCTCCAGGCCTACCTAGAGCGGGAATTGCCCCGCGCCCTCCGAGCCACCTTTCGGGACGCCCCGAAACAGACACCTTGGCTGGTCGGCCCCGAGGGACGGTTCGTGCTCGCGGACATCGCCGCGGCCGGCGCGGCCCCGACGTCCGACCCGCGCTTGCAACCGCTCAAGCGCGGCGCGCTGCGCGGCGAGACCACGACGAAGGTGAAGTCACTGGCCGGTTACCGCAAGTTCCATCGGCTGCCCGACCGGGTCAACGCCGGCTCGCGCAAGTTCGTCGCCGACCTCGCCCACGAGGACGTCAAGCGCGACGTGGACGAGGTCTACGCCGCCGTGCGTGAGTCGCTGGGCTACAAGCGCCGCGACGTCGAGGGCTCGGCCGACCGGGGCACCGGCGTCGTCCGCACGCCGGACTTTGAATACTCCGTCGGCGTGGACCTCGCCGACGACGATCCGACGACCGCCGTCTGGCGGCGCGAGGTGGCCGGGATCAAGAACCCCGAGGTGGTGCTGGGCAAGCCGTTCCAGCAGGTCTTCGGAGGCGTCTTCGACACGTTGGTGTTCGAGTTCACCCGGGCGTTCGACCTGGAGGCCTGGGTCGATCGAATCGAGGACGACCTTCCCGACGGCGTGAAGCTTCGCACCGCCAGCGACTGCTCATCCTGCGACGTGCAGGTGCGCGGCAAGGCCTGCGTGGTCCGGCTGTTCCGCGACCGCGTCGAGATCCAGGGCCAAAAGACGCCGGGGTCGAGGGGTCTGGTCGAGGCGTTCCTGAGCTTCCAGGACCTCTTCTCCGGCCGCCGCGACCTCCAGGAGCTACCGCTGCTGAACTGAAGAAGGTCGGATGCCACGGAGATACTGAGGCGCAGGGGAGTCATCAAGGGAGAGGTAGGAGAGGGAGGGGAGGCTTTCTGTCTCTTGATGTCTTCCCTGTGCCATCGTGGTTCAAGGCTTCTTCAAGCCTGGGAAGTCGCACAGCGGGATGCTCTCGGTCGGCTCCTCCAAGATCTCCGCCAGCGTCGTGGCGCGGAACGCCTCCTCGACGCTGGCCATGGCGTTGTCCACGCGCCTGTGCAGCGGGCACAGCCTGACCCCGTGAGCGGCCAGGCCCAGGGGGCAGGTCCTGATGCGCGGGATCGGATCGACGGCGTTGACCACCTCCAGGATCGTCAGCTCCGCCGGCGTCTTCAGGAGCGAGATCCCGCCGCCGATCCCGCGCTGCGACCGCGCGACGCCGGCGTGGACCAGTTCCTGGACCACCTTGGCCAGGTAGGCCTGCGGCACCTTTGTCACCTTGGCGATCTGCTCCACCGTGCGCGGCGCCGGTGCCTCCGACGCCAGATGCACCACTGCCCGCAAGGCGTATTCCACCTTCTGCGAGAACATTCTCCTTCTCCCTCGACAAGTCCGCAAATCCTCTACCCGCTTCTTATAGTAGAAGGCGCGGAATCGGGAGAGCGAGAGCTTTATTGTGGCTTTCTTATTCCGTCGTGTGAGGGCGAAGACCCTCCGGCCTGGCGGCCGGAGGGTCCGACGCGGCACCCGCGGTGCGCTCACCATGTGACCGTCAGGTCCGGGACGTACGGCAGTTCGATGGTCAGCCCGTGCTGGGAGACGGTGAAGCCGGCATCGATCCAGACGAAGTCCGACCTATTTCGACCCGTGGGGTACGAGACGATACCCACGTAGTGCCCCGACCCGTTGAACTGGAGGCCGTGGGCCCCGACCGTGACATTGACGTGCCCCGTCAGCGTCCCGTTCACGGTGCCGATCCACATGCCACCCACCAAGAAGCGGTGATAGACATTGGCGGTCAGATCCACCGACAGGCCGATGTTGCTGCCGGTCTTTGACAGGGTGACTTGCCCGTTGATGGTGAGCCAGTCGATCGGAGGTTTGGTGGCAATCTGCCCGCCGCCCGTCAGCGAGAAGTCCCCGTTGAACTTCATCGATCCGTCGAGGTAAATGGTCGCCATCCCGAGCATCGGGGCCAGCTCGGCGTGCGCGGTGATCTGCCCGGTCGCGCTGCTCCCCGTGAGAAGGGCGTGGCCGAGGCTGTAGGTGCCCAGCCGCATGGCGTCCGACCGGACGGTGAACCCCCACGAGTTGTCGGACGACCGATAGAACCCCCGGACGTCCGCCCCCGACGGGGTGACGATCTGCTTCAGCGGGGTGTTTTCCAGGAAGTTTTTCGTGGCGACGTGGAGGCCGACGTATCCCGGCTTGTACAGCAGCGACCCCTCGTTCACGGCGAACTCTAGCGAGGCCAGATTGGTGCCCGACTTGCCCTTGAGGTCCCAGCCGACCGACCCGCCGCCGTTGATCCCGACAGCCACGTCCCCGGCGTAAGAGCGGATGGCCTGGCCGAGGTCGGCCCGGCCGAGGATCAGGTCGTACACCGACGGCCCCCCCTGGCCGGCCAGTCTGCCGTCGCGGTTGGCGTCGAAGTTCACCACCGCCTCGCCCTCGATGTTGACCGCCGGCACCTCGTTCACCTTGATCTGGGTGTTGAGGTACAGGTTGCCGTGCAGCGGCGAGGTAAGTCCCTCCAGCTCGGCCTTGGGGACGAACGGGATGTACCCCTTCTGGGACCAGCCGACGGCAAGCTTGCTGATCGGCAGCGAGTCGGTGGCGACGTCGGCCCGAACGAACAGGAACGGGTCGGACGGGTCGAACACGCCCTGCACCTGGATCGTTTTGCCGGGCGGCTGGACGCTGTTGCCCCCCACGGTGAGTGCTGCGACGTTGGAGGCCGTGAACGCCAGATACGGCACGCCGGCGTTCATCGGGGCGGCGACCTTCTCCGACAAGGTGCTGCCCAGCCCGATGGTCAGGCTGAAGCCGGTCGGGCTGACCTTCAGGCCGACGGCGCTGGCGTTGCGGAGCGAGGACAACGGGCCGCTGGTGGTGTCGATCGGCAGGTAGGACCAGGTCGTCCCCCGGTACACCCCCACACCAGGCGCGGCGTCCAACACCCCGGCGTAAACCTTGAGGGCCCCGCCGGGGGAGGGGATCGGGAGGTCGCCGAGGGCGGTCTTCAGCTGGACCGTGCCGTTGGCGGTGAACACGTTCCGTTTCGTCTTGTCGGCCAGCTCCTCAACCGACTGTCGCCAGTCGCCGTCCAGCTTGAACCCGGCTCCGCCGGGGCCGTTGAACGTCAGCGACCGGCCACTCAGGCTGACGATCAGGTCGCCCTTCGCGCTCAACTCGTTGTGGGCCAGCCGATCGTTGATCATCCCAACGGCCAGGTCTCCAGCGCGGGCCCCGGTCAGCGTGGAGCGGTAGCCGTTGCGGTAAAGTACGTCGGTGCCTGGGCCGCACATGTAGGAGTCGTTGCCCGGGCTGCCAATGAAGACGTTCGTGCCGCCGCCGCCGTAGAGGGCGTCGGTGCCGTCCCCGCCGTCGAGGCGGGTCGGTAGGGTCAAGAACGGGTCCACCATGCACTGGTCGTCGCCAGCTCCGCCGCTGAACTCGAACCGGCGGACGCCGTCGAGCTGAACGCGGGGAACAGTTTCAAGCCGGCCGCTCGGGGTCGGGACGTACTCGGACAGCGTCACCCGGTTGCCTTGCCCGTAAATGGTCATCCGGTCGTTGCCCACCCCACCCTGGGCGGTCAGCACGCCGGTCCGGGTGTCCAGGCACACATCCAGCCCCCCGTTGCCCTGGAAGTTGTCGCCCGCGCCGAGGTCGTCGAAGGTGTCCCAGGCGGTCGGGCTGCCGGAGTAGTAGTCGTTGCCGGTGCCTCCCAGGACTTGACCGGGAATGCCGGCTCCGTTGGTGACGGAGTCGTCGCCGGAGCCGGCGACGACTCCGAATGACTTGACGTCGGCGTAGGTGCCGACCGTGACGCCGCGATCCGTCACTCGGACCGCGTTCCCGACCCGGGAGAGCACGATGTTGTTGCTGGCCGCGTCGCCGTTGATGAAGAGGTTCCCGCCGGCTAAAAATGCAGACACGGCCGGCACGATCCGCTCGGAGAGTGCTTCCAGCTCGAGGCGGGTTCGGGCCTCCGGACGTGCCCGGAAGCCTGTGCGGTTCGTGGCGCGCCGGCGCGAGAGCAGGCTGGTCAAGAAAGAGCGCATGGGAACTCCTTGGCGGCCTGGGGGGCCAGCCTCATACGTGGGTTACGGGTGTGGCTTCTGAGTTGTCGCCGGCCGTCAGAGAGACGGCCGGGCTTTCACCAGACTCATTCGATCGGCGTGTGACAGGAAAATGCTAACGGGCTGGCGGCGGTTCAGGAGATGAGGTCGCCGACCTCCTCCTTGAGCCGGCGGAGGACGCGGGACTTGGCCTTGCGGACGGCGGCGGGGCTTACGCCCATCTCGGCGGCGATCATCTCCGCTGGGTGGGCGTCGATGGCGGAGCGCCAGAACATTTCCCACGACCGGGCCTCGAACTCCGTCTGAATCAACCGCAGCGCCCGGTGATACAGCCCTGATAGCTGCTCCGGCGGGTCGTCGTTCGTCCCGGGGTCGTGAGCGGCGTTCAGCAGTTCGTTGGCCGAGGTGCCGCCGCGGGCCTCCGGGTGGCGGGCGCGGGCCCGAAGGAAGTCGATCGCCTTGTACCGGGTCACCCCGCGAAGCCAGCCCCGGAACGTCGCCCCCTGCCGCTCCCGCTCGAACGAGGCCAGCCCGGCGGGAAGCGCGGCGAACACCTCCTGGCAGACGTCCTCCGTGTCCGCCTCGCGGACGCCGGCCTGGCCGGCCCAGAAGCGCACCAGAGGTCCGTAGATGTGGACGAGCCGCTCCCACCCCGCCGGCTCCCGGTTGAGCAGGCGGACGAGCAGGGTCTCGGACGTGCGCTGCTCGCCGGACGACATGGCGCGGCCCACTGGGGTGGGGCGGGCGATTCTGTGGCACCAGGGAGTCACCGTGGTTATGATAGCCCGCAACGCCTGACCAGTCCCGCGGAGTCGCGATGAAGACTCACGGCTGCCCCACTGCAGAGGTGCTGCGCGCGTTCGTGGCGGGCGGGCTCCCCGACGGCGAACTCGACACGGTGGCCGACCACGTCGATACCTGTGACGCCTGTGGCGAGCAGGTCCGCGCCTTCGAGGTGGCCGCCAGCCCGGTCCTGGAGGCGCTTCGTCTGCCACCTCCCGAAACCCATGTGTACGGCCCCGGCGGCTCCGACCACGACCACCCCCCGGCCCTACCCGGTTATGAAGTGCTCGGCCTCATAGGCGCCGGCGGCATGGGCCTGGTGTACAAGGCCCGGCACGTCAAGCTGAACCGAACGGTGGCGCTGAAGTGCGTCCGGGGGGGCAGCCCTCCGGAGGCGGTGGCCCGGTTCCGCACCGAGGCCGAGGCGGTGGCCCGGTTGCGCCACCCGGGAATCGTTCAGATCTACGATATCGGCGAGTGGTCCGCGCCCGGGCAACCGGCGTCGCCGTACCTGGCCCTGGAGTACGTCGGCGGCGGCTCGCTGGAACGCCACCTGGCCGGGCCGACCGCGCTCAGCTCCCGGGCCGCCGCCGAGGCGGTGGAGGCCCTGGCCTGGGCGATCGACCATGCCCACCGGCAGGGGGTGGTCCACCGCGACCTGAAGCCGGCCAACGTCCTGGTGGAGGCGGCCGGCGACCCGGCCCAGCCGCTTCAGGTGAAGGTCACCGACTTCGGGGTGGCCAAGCTCCTGGCCGCCGGCGTGGATCAGACGCGGGACGGCACGGTGCTGGGTACGCCCAGCTACATGGCCCCGGAGCAGGCCCGGGGCGCCCGCCTGGAGGTCGGCCCTCAGGCGGACATCTACGCCCTGGGGGCGATCCTGTACCACGCCCTGACTGGCCGCGCCCCGTTCCTCGGCGAGTCAGTCCTCGACACCCTCGCGCAGGTCGCCCACGACGACCCCGTGCCGCCGCGGCGGCTGCGGGCCAGCGTCCCCCGCGACCTGGAGACGGTCTGCCTCAAGTGCCTGCTCAAAAGCCCACGCGACCGCTACGCAACGGCCGGGGCGCTGGCGGACGACCTGCGGCGTTGGTCGGACGGCCGGCCGGGGACCGCCCGGCCGGTGCCGGCGGTCGTCCGGGCGTGGAAGTGGGCGCGGCGGAACGCGGCGGTGGCCGCGTCGCTGACCGCCGCGGTGCTCGCCCTGTCGGTCGGCGCCGGGGTGGCGACGTGGCAGGCGATTCGGGCCGACGCCAAGGCCCGCGCCCTGGACGAGGCGCTGGAGGTCTCCGAAACCCGGAGGGAGGAGGCGGACAAGGCGCGGGCCGACGCGGAGCTGCGTCAGGAGGAGTCCAGCGCGGTTCTCAACTTCTTTCGCAACGACCTGCTCGCGCAGGCGGGCCACTCGTCCCAGCAGCCCGGGCCGAACCCGGCACGGGGCCTGACCGTCCGCGAGGCCCTGGACCGCGCCGCCGCTCAGGTCGGGGCCCGGTTCCGCGACCGGCCCATGATCGAGGCGACCCTCCGCTACACGATCGGGAACACCTACAGGTCCCTCCAGGAGCCGGCCAAGGCGATCCCGCACTTGCGGCGGGCGGCCGAACTGTACGCCAAGGAGTCAAAGCCGGACCACACCGAGACAACCGGCATCTCGCTCAACAACCTTGGCCAGGCTCACCTGGAGGCCGGGCAGCCCGCGGAGGCGGTTGTGCATCTGGAGCAGGCGCGGGACATGTACGTCCGCGCCCTCGGCCCGGTCCACGAGTCCACCGTCATGGTCGTGAACAACCTGACCATCGCCTACATGAGAGCCGGGCGTTGGGCCGAGGCGGTGCGCGTGCTCGAGGCCGCGATGGACGCTGGCCTGCGGGGGCGAGGTCCGGGCGACCCCGAGGCTGCCTGGATGACCCGGATGCTGGTGGTTTCCCTTGCGAAGACGGGGCGGTTCGACCGAGCGGCAGACCTGCTGGCGGAGAGGCTCGGGGCGATCCGGGCGCAGCTGCCGAAACAGCCCAAGGTGTGGGCGCGCGAGCTGTCGGGCATGGGCGAACTCCTCTTGAAGGGAGCGCGGCCCGCCAAGGCCGAGCCGCTCCTCCGCGAGTGCCTGGCCGCCCTGGAGAAGAACGAGCCGGACGACTGGTTCACCTGGCACGCCCGGTCGTTGCTCGGTTTGGCGCTGCTCGCCCAGAAGCGCCATGCCGACGCCGAGCCAATTGCTGCTGGCCGGTTACCGCGGCCTGGCGGAACGGAAGGCGAGGATCGACCCGCCGAACCGGTACCGGGTGACGGAGGCACTGGACCGGCTGGTCGAACTGTACACCGCCTGGGACAAGCCGGCCGAGGCCTCCCGCTGGCGGGCCGAGCGCGGGAAGGGTTCGTGAGGCCCAGCGCGGAACCTCATCGCTTCCTCCGGGTCACCGCTTCGTCCATGTCCTTGCGCCAGGCGGCAAGCTTGGGGGTCATCTCGGCGGCGGTCCGCGCCGGCTTGAGCTTCGAGACGTCCACGTCGAGGTAGAGCCGGCGGTACAGGGTCTCGTCGAAGTCCGGGTTCGGCGAATTCTCCTGAGCCTTGACCCGCTCGCGCCAGGCGAGGAGTTTCAGCTTCATCGCTGTCGCTCGCTTCATCTGGGAGCCGAGGAGGTTCGTCGTCTCACCGGGGTCGGCCGCGAGGTTGTACAGTTCCGGCGCCCCGGCGTCGTAGTGAGCGACCAACTTCCAGTCGCCCTCGCGGACCGCGCCGGCGGGTCGGCCGCCCTGGTTGTTGTAGTGCGGGAAGTGCCAGTAGACCGTGCGCGCCTTCAGCTCACCCTTGCCCAGCAGGAGGGGGGCGAAGCTGACCCCGTCGAGGCCTTCAGGGGGGGATAGTCCGGCCAACTCGGCGAGGGTCGGCAGGAAGTCGGTGTTGACCACCGGCTTGCCGGTGACGCCGGGCTTGATCTTCCCGGGCCAGCGGACGATCAGCGGGACCCGGAGGCCGCCCTCGTAGACGAACCCCTTGCCGGCGCGGAACGGCGTGTTGTGCGTCGGCGGGTCCTCCTTCAATTCCGGCACATGGACGCCGCCGTTGTCGGAGGTGAACACGACGATGGTATGCTCGGCCAGTTTCAGTTCGTCGAGTTTCGTCAGAACCCGGCCGACGGCGTCGTCGAGCGTCTCGATGCAGGCGGCGTAGACGGGGTTGAAGGCACCCTTGTGCTTCTCGACGAGGTCGGCCTTGGCGGCGAGCGGGATGTGCGGGTTGTTGTGGGCCAGGTAGAGCAGGAACGGCCGGTCGCGGTTGGCGTCGAGGACGCGCAGCGCCTGGCGAGTCAGCTCATACTCGCCCTTGCCGCCTTCCGTTTCCGATGGGGTGGTGTTGGCCTTCCCAACGAATTCGATGTCGAAGCCTTGCTGACGCGGCAGGAATCCCTTGCCGCCCAGGTGCCACTTGCCGACGCAGGCGGTGGTGTACCCGGCCTCCTGAAAGACTTCCGCGATTGTCCTCTCCTCCAGCGGCAGTTGTTGGCGGATCTTCGGATGCAGGAGCTTCTGCGCCTTGGTGTCGGGCCGGCCGGGCAGGTAGGTGGTCAGGTGCAGCCGGGCCGGGGCCTTGCCGGTCATCAGCGCGGCCCGCGACGGCGAGCAGATCGGCTGGGCGCAGTACGCCGACGTGAAGCGCAGGCCCTGGGCGGCGAGCCTGTCGAGGTGTGGGGTCGTGTGATCCTTGCGGCCGTAGCAGCCGAGGTCATTGATGCCGAGGTCGTCGGCGTTGATGAGCACGACGTTGGGCCGCTCGGCTGGGGCGAGGAGGAGCAGCGTCAGCAAGAACTTCATCCGAAAGCCTCCTGGGCCTTGGGTGGTGGCGGAGCGTGGCCGCGCGCGCCATAATACGGGTCGCCGGCGGAGCTGTCTTATGAGCGAAGAAGACGCCTTCCTGCTCGAGATCCTGGCGCGGCCCGACGACGACGCGCCGCGGCTGATCTACGCCGATTGGCTGGCCGACCGCGACGACCCGCGGGGCGCGCTGGTCCGACTCGACTGGGAGCTGCGCGGCCCGGAGCGCGTCGCCTTCGTCCGCCGCCGCGAGTCGCTGTGCCGCTATCGCGGCTGGTACGAGTACGCCGGCCTGGTGCTAACGCGCGAGCAGTTCGTCACGGCGTTTCGGGTGCGGCTGGCGGAGACGATGGCCCACTGCTCCGGCCGCCCGCTGTCGGCGCTGCGCCACTGGGAGTTCGACCCGCGCATGCTGACCGGCAGGCTGAACAACGTCGGCTGGCCGTACTCCGATGAGATCGACTGGGCGGCGATGGTGCTCCAGGTGGCGATCGCCCGGCGGCGCGCGCTGGAAATGGCCGGGGCGGCCCCGTCCCGACCGGCGGCCAGCGTCGCCGGCGGCCGGCTCCTGCTGTTCGACCCCTGGGTGACGATCAGCGTCGGCGAGGCCAAGACGTACAGCTCCGGCTACTTCGACGCCGAGAACCTGCCGCCGTGGGACACCTGGGTCGTCCAGGTACCCGAGCCGTCGCCGGTCGAGCGGCAGGTCCCCGGGCAGGTGACGCCGCACTACCTCGTCGCCTGGGTGCCGCAACCCTACGTGCAACGGGCCGGGCTGGGCGTCCAGACGAACCACGAGGCCGGCTTGCGCTGGCTCGGCGAGGTCAACACGCCGTTCGCCGAGGCGCTGCGGCTGGCGGGCATTCGGCCGTGAGGTCTCACACCAGCTCGTAGACGAACTCGCCGGCCGGCCCGACCCCGACCCGCACCCGCTCCACCGGCCGGCCCTCGGCCATCCGGGACAGAAACTCGCGGGCCAGGTCCGGCAGCAGCGACCCCGTCAGGATGTGATCGACGTTGCGCGCCCCGGACTCGACCTCCTTGCACCGGCCGGCCACGGTGTCGATCAGCCGCTCGTCGTAGGTGAAGGCCGCCTTGTGGTTCGTCCGCACGCGGTCGGCGATCTGACCCAGCTTCAGCCGGATGATCTGCTTCAGCACCTCGTCGCCCAGCGGGTAGTACGGCACGACGTCGCACCGCCCCAGGAAAGCCGGCTTGAACGACTTGAGCAGTTCCGGCCGCAACGCCTCCGCCAGGCCGGCGGAGTCCGGCGCCGTGTCCGGGTCGGTGTTCAGCTTCATGATCGTGTCGGTGCCGACGTTCGACGTCAGCAGCAAGATAGTGTTCTTGAAGTTGACTTCGTTGCCGCTGGAGTCCTGGAGCATCCCCTTGTCGAAAACCTGGTAAAACAGCTCCTGAACGTCCACGTGGGCCTTCTCGACCTCGTCGAGCAGGACGACGGAGTGGGGCTTGCGGCGGACGGCCTCGGTAAGGACGCCGCCCTCGCCGTAGCCGACCAGGCCCTTGGCCGAGCCGGTCAGGTTCGACACCTTCGACGACTCCTTGTACTCCGACATGTTGATGACGACCATGTTGCGGTCGCCGCCGTAGAGGGCGTCGGCCAGGGCGACGGCCGTCTCGGTCTTGCCGACGCCGGACGGGCCGACGAGCAGGAACACGCCGAGCGGCCGGCGCGGGTCGGCGAGGTTGGCGCGGGCGGTCTGGATGCGCTGGGCGATCGCCCCCAACGCATGGTCCTGGCCGACGACGCGCTCGCCGAGCCGGCCCTTCAGGCCCAGCAGCGCCTTGATCTCGTTGAGGACCATCTTGCCGACGGGGATGCCCGTCCAGCTCGACACGATCTCCGCGACGGACTGCGACGACACCTCGGGGAACACCAGGGGCGTCTCGCCCTGGAGCTTCGCCAGCTCCCCCTGCTTGGCGGCCAACTCGCCCTTGAGGCGCTCCTCCTCGGCGGGGGCGAGCCTGGCCTTCTCGTCGGCGAACCCCGCTTCGAGCTTGCCCCGGGCCACCCGGATGGCCTCGACGACCTGCCGCTCCTGCCGCCACTGTCGTTCGAGCGCGGCGAGGCGCTCCTCGGCCTGCCTCCGGCGCGCCTGAGCTTCCTCCAGTTGCTGGGCGTTGTCGGCCCCGGTGGCCCGCTCGCGCTGGAGGATGCCGATCTCGACGTCGGCGAACTCGATCTGGCGCTTGCAGTCGTCCATGGCCGGCGGCGTCGCCGTCTGGCTCAGGGCGACGCGGGCGCAGGCGGTGTCGATCAGGCTGACCGCCTTGTCCGGTAGCTGCCGGTCTGTGATGTAGCGCGCCGACAGCTTCACGGCGTCCTCGATGGCGTCCTCCAAAATGCGCACCTTGTGGTGGCGCTCCAGCATCGCCGTCAGCCCGCGAACCATGCGGGCGGCGTTCTCCGGGTCCGGCTCGGGGACCTTCACCACCTGAAAGCGCCTTTTGAGGGCGGCATCCTCCTCGAAGTACTTCTTGTACTCCGCCCAGGTCGTCGCCGCGATGGTACGCAGCTCGCCGCGCGCCAGGGCCGGCTTGAGCAGGTTGGCCGCGTCGCCCTGCCCGGCCTGGCCGCCGGCGCCGATCATCGTGTGGGCCTCGTCGATGAAGAGGATGATGGGGGCCGGGGACGACTTCACCTCGTTCAGGACGTTCTTCAGCCGGTTCTCGAACTCACCCTTGACGCCCGCCCCGGCCTGCAGCAGCGCCAGGTCGAGGGTGCGGACGGAGACCCCCTTCAGCGAGTCGGGCACGTCGCCGGCCGCGACGCGCTGGGCGAACCCCTCGACGACGGCGGTCTTACCAACGCCGGCCTCGCCGGTCAGGATCGGGTTGTTCTGCCGCCGCCGCGTCAGGATGTCGATGACCTGGCGGATCTCGAAGTCCCGGCCGACCACCGGGTCGATCTTCCCCTCCTTCGCACGCGCCGTCAGGTCGTGCGTGAACTGGTCGAGGGCCGGCGTCTTCGAGTCGATGGCGCCGCCGCCCAGAGCCGCCGGGCTCGTCCCGGCGGCCGGCGCCGCCGCGGCGAGCGCCTCCTCCGGCGCCCCGCGTACCAGCGCCGGCAGGTCCTTCTGGAACTGCTCGGCCGGGACCTTGTTCAACTCCGGCGCCGCCAGCTTCGCCCTGGCCGACAGGTTGCGGTCACCGAGCAAGGCCGCGAGGAGGTGGCTCGACCGAATCTGGGTGGCGTCGTACTCCAGCGACGCCAGCGTCCAGGCCTCGCGCATCCAGTCGAGCAGGTCGAGCGACAGCTCCGGGGCCCGGGCGTTGCCCGTCTTCAGCGCGTCCCGCGCCCGGGTCAGCTCGCGGCCCAGCCGAGACGTATCGACCTGGTAGTGCTTGAGGACGCGCGGCAGGTCGGTGTCGGCGGCCTCGACCAGCTTGAGCAGCCAGTGCTCGACCTCGACGTTGTAGTTCGTCCGCGACAGGCATAGGCCGGCGGCGGCCTCGAGGGCGCGGCGGCAGACGGGGTTGAGCTTGCCGACGAGCGACTTCAGGTTGGTCACGGCCACGTGGAAACTCCCCTTGGCGACACGGCCTCTTCGACGCGGACCACGACCTCCGCCGAGAACAGCGCGTCCTCGGCGTCGGCCTGGGGCTGTTGGCTGGACAGCCAGGTGTTCCACCCCAGCCGCGGCCCCGGCGATTCTTCGGCCAGCTGGCACTCCGGTACCGAGTCGGCCCGCAGGACCGGCTGGACGTCGAAGTCGAACTCCGGGCCGGCGTACAGCCGGACCAGGTGGACCAGAAGGAAAAACGCCTTCTGCTCCGGCGTGGGCGATCGGTCGGGCAGGAACTCGACGAACCGGGCGTAGCTCAGAGGCCCCAGCCGGACGCGGAACTTCCCCTGGCAGTCGTGGACGCGCTCGCCGGCGACGGTGTCCACACCCAGCGCGGTGTTTCCGTCGGCGACGCCCAGCCTCGACCGGCTGGCCGGCTCCAGCTGGAGCCACTGACCGACGAACTGCCGCACCCGCACCGGCACGCCGAAGTAGTCTGCCAGCAGCGCCTCCAGCCCGGAGGCGTTTCGCTTGCGCTGGGCCAGCAGCCCCGCGTAGTGCAGCAGCGTCAGGTCCTCGACGCGGGCCAGCGGCCGCTCCCGCTCGCGGCCCAGCTCGACGGCGGCGACGCGGAGGCGGTGGCGCAACCCGCCGGTGCCCAGGCCGACGAGGGCGTGGAGGGCGCGGGTGAACGGGTCGGGCTCGTCGCGATCGGGCTCGCCGCGCTCGTAGGCGACCCAGAACCGGTACTTCTCCCAGGCCCGGTAGAACAGCGAGATCAGCCGGTGGTTGAACAGGTCGAGCCACCCGCGCAGCGCCCGCCGCTCCTCCCCCTTGCGCTCGCGCTCCAGCCGCAGGATCAGCTCTGTGTAGTGGCGCGGCAGCACGCCGGACGGCCCGGTCAGGCCGAAGAAGGTGACCGTCATCCGCGGCACGGTCGAGGCGGTCGGAGGCCGGGTGACCTCGTACAGGCTGCTGGCGGGGAAGGTGAGCGACGGCAGGGCGAGGAAGCGGACGACCTCGCGGCCGGGCGGCCCGGTGTGACCGACCGGCGCGCGCTCCGGCGCCAGCCGTTGCATCAGCCGCACCGCCTGGAAGAAGTCGAAGGCGAACGCCTCGTCGTACAGCCGCTTCTCGACGCCTGGCTGGCCCATCCCTGTGAGCGTAGCGGGCGGGGCGGATTTCGCAAGCCCACGCCGCGGGGCCTCACCCGCCCACTGCCAGGGGCAGCATGTCGCTTAGGGCCCCTAGGCGGAACGGCTTCTGAAGGCAGCCGGCCAATTCCACGCCTTCCAGGCGGTGGATGGCCTCGTGGGTGGGGTAGCCACTCATCAGCACCAGGGGCAGGTCGGGCGACAGGCGGCGCAGCTGGCGGAGGATCTCCTCGCCGCCCATCCGGGGCATGGTCAGGTCAACCAGCGCCAGGTCGATCCCGCCACGCCGGGCCAGGAACAGCCGCAGGGCTTCCTCCCCGTCGCGGGCGGGGACCACGTCGCAGTCGAGGGACCGAAGCAGGCGCTCGGTGATGTCGAGCACGAGCGGGTCGTCATCCACGACCAGGATGGTCCGCCTGGCGCAGGGCGGTCCGGCCGGGGGCGGGGTGGTGGGAAAGGTCGTCACTGACTCCCTCCGAAAGGGGCGGAATATGGTTGGGTACGACCACGGGGGGCGTTCGGCGATTCCTTTCTAGCCATGGGCCCCGACATCAATACCCCGAGTAACGGCGCCAGGGGCGCCGGTGTGGCTTCCACGGGTTTGGGACTGGCGAGGGAGCGAAGGCGCTGCCGCGCCGGCCACCCCCGCCGGGGTGGAACCGACTGTCCCACACTTCCTATATAACTTGCAGATCGGGGTCTGGGAAACGGAATAACTCTCATTGTGTCAATGATGTGTCACGGGAATGGGGGACGACATGGGAGGCCGAGCCAGGGTCGTCACCGGCCTCGACGTACTTCGGGAGCGCGGCTTCGCACCGCTGCGCGGGCTGCGGGTCGGGCTGGTCACGCACCCCGCGGCCGTGGACGGCGAGTTCCGCCACGCGGCCGACCTGTTCCGCCGGGCCGACGGCGTGCGGCTGGCCCGGCTGTTCGGCCCCGAGCACGGCCTGGTCGGCCACGCCCAGGACCTCGAGGGTGTCGCGGCGGGTGGTCCGGCGGGCGGGATCGA
Source organism: Gemmataceae bacterium (assembly GCA_046350195.1). Lineage (GTDB taxonomy): Bacteria > Planctomycetota > Planctomycetia > Gemmatales > Gemmataceae > CALDUY01. The sequence goes on along the minus strand of JAXMAW010000011.1, from coordinate 21,958 downwards.
GGTGGTAAGCCTCTACGGTGACACCGGGGCCAGCCTGAGACCGCCGCCGGAGCAGCTGCGCGGCCTCGACGCGGTGGTGATCGACCTGGTGGACGTCGGCAGCCGTTACTACACGTTCCAGGCGACGATGCGGTACTGCTTCGAGGCGGCGTCGAAGCTCGGGCTGCTGACGGTGGTGCTCGACCGGCCCAACCCGCTGGGCGGCATCGCCGTCGAGGGGCCGGCGCTGCGCCCGGGCTTCGAGAGCTTCGTCGGCGCCCACCCGATCGCCACTCGGCACGGCCTGACGATGGGCGAGCTGGCCACGTTGTACCGCTTACAACTGGGGTTGAGGGGTGAGTTGCTCGTCGTCCCCTGCGAGGGCTGGCGGCGCGGGATGTACTTCGACGAGACCGGCTTGCCCTGGGTGCTGCCGTCGCCGAACATGCCGACGCTCGACACGGCGATCGTCTATCCCGGCGGGTGCCTGATCGAGGGGACCAACCTGTCGGAGGGGCGCGGCACGACGCGGCCGTTCGAACTGTGCGGGGCCCCGGGCATCGACGCCGACGCGGTGGCGGGGCGGCTGAACGACGAAGGGTTGCCGGGGGTGGCGTTCCGGCCGACGTGGTTCCGGCCGACGTTCCAGAAGCACGCGGGCAAGCTGTGCGGCGGCGTGCAGCTGCCCGTCACCGACCGGGCGGCGTTCCTGCCGGTGCGGACCGGCCTCGCCGTGCTGGCGGCGCTGCGCGAGGCGGCGGGCGGCTCGTTCGCCTGGCGGACGGAGACCTACGAGTTCGTCAGTCACATCCCGGCGATCGACCTGCTGTTCGGCTCCGACCGCGAGCGGCTGGGGCTGGAGGCGGGGACGCCGTGGCCGGAGCTGGCCCGCGCCTGGGAGCCGGAGGAGGGGGCGTTCCGCGCCGAGCGCCGCCTGGCGCTACTGTACGACGAGGAGGCGTGATGTCGGGGCTGGGCTATCTGGACATCGTCATCGTCGTGCTGTACGTGGTGGGCAACCTGCTCGTCGGCGTGTACTTCGCCCGCAAGCAGGTCGGCCTGACCAGCTACTTCCTCGGTGACCGCAACGTGGCCTGGTGGCTGATCCTCGCCTCGATCGTGACGACGGAGACCAGCACCGTCACGTTCCTGAGCGTCCCAGGCGAGTCGTTCAAGAAGGGCGGCGACCTGACGTTCCTCCAGTTCCCGCTGGGCTACATCGTCGGCCGCGTCGTCATCGCCTGGCTGCTGCTGCCGCAATACTTCAAGGGCGAGATCCTGTCGGCCTACCAGGTGCTCCGGCAGAGGTTCGACGTGCGGGTGCAGCGAACCGCGTCGGCGCTGTTCCTGATTACCCGCAGCGTGGCCGACGGGCTGCGGCTGTACCTGACGGCGCTGCTCTTGCACCTGTTCACGGGTTGGGACGAGGTGCAGGCCGTGCTGGTGCTGGCGGCGATCACGGCGGTCTACACCTACCTGGGCGGCATGCACGCGGTGATGTGGACCGACCTGATCCAGTTCACCGTCAAGCTGTCCGGGGCGGTGGTTGCCGCGCTGGTCATCGGCTCGATGGCTTCGGGCGGCTGGGGGGCGGTCACCGAGGCGGCGTCGGAGGCGGGCAAGCTGCGCTGGCTCAACTTCGGCTTTGACCTGACGTCGGACAACGTGTTCCTGGCCGGCCTGGTCGGCGGGGCGGTGCTGACGATGGCCACCCACGGTGCCGACCAGATGATGGTCCAGCGCTACCTCTGCGGCCGGTCGCTGGGGGAGGCCCGGCTGGCGCTGGTGCTCAGCGGGGTGGTGATCTTCGTCCAGTTCGTGCTGTTCTTGCTGATCGGGGTCGGCTTGTGGGCGCTGGACCGGCAGGGGCTGCTCAACTTGCCGGAGGGATCGCGGTCGGACGCGGCGTTCGGCTGGTTCATCGTGACGACGCTGCCGGCGGGGCTGCGGGGGCTGGTCGTGGCGGCGGTGCTGGCGGCGGCGATGTCCACCCTGTCGGCGTCGCTGAACAGCTCGGCCACCGCGTTCGTGGTGGACTTCTACCGGCCGCTGCGGCCGGGCCGCGACGAGGGGCACTACCTGAAGGTGTCGCGGGGGATGACCGCGTTCTGGGCGGTGGTGCAGGTCGGCGTGGCGCTGGCGACGCTGGCGCTTAGCCCGGAGCAGGGGGTGGTGAAGAGCGTGCTGTCCGTGGCCGGGTGGAGCACCGGGATCGTGCTGGGGCTGTTCGTGCTGGGCGGGTTCCGCCGGCCGGTGTCGTCGGCGTCGGCGCTCGCCGGGGTCGCGGCGGGGTTCGCCGCGGTCACCGCCGTGTTCGCCACCGGGGCGTTGGCCTGGCCGTGGTACGCCCCGGTGGGCGTGCTGACGACGGTGGCGGTGGGGCTGCTCGTGGACCGGCTGGTGGGGCCGCGCCGGGGTCAGGAGGCAGTCGCAGGCGGCGACGTGGGATAGGCCACACTGGCGGGGGGTGATCACCGAAACGCTTGGTCTACGTTTCGGATCATCCCAGGAAGAAGGTGGTTGACGCGGTCTGTTTTGTTGATAGGATAGCGCGAAAGAAACAGTCTCGCGATGTTCTCAAATCGTTGCACTGCCCTGACAAGTCTACGCCTCTGTGTATGGGGGGAGGATGTAATACTCCTGATTCTGGATGCATGGCAGACGGTGCAACGTGTAGTTGTCGTTGCCAGCCGAGTGGCGGCGTGTGCGGATGTTTCTAAAGAAGCGAAACTGATGGGTGGGTTCTGCTTGCAATACGGTGGATAGCGTCCAGCCTTTCAAGACGAACCCACCCGTTCTGTTGACACTCTTCTGAAGGAAACCTTGCACACCAACCATGTGGATAGATCAACAAATGTCTGTCACCTTGGTCCGGCGCTGCTCAATTCTTGTCCTCCTGACGCTTGTCGAATGTTCTATCGCGAACGACAAGACGGTCTTCGAGATCGCGGAGGCGAAATCGCAATGGCAAAAAGCGCGATCTCTTGCCGCAGGCACTGTCTCAGGGACCATGCAAGCCAAAGCGGCTTATCGGGTCAAACCAAGCCCAGATGCGACGGGTTTCGAGGATTCCAGAGAAGTGAGGCAAAACAGGGATTGTGCCTCATTGCTAATGTCTAGGATCCCAATTTCAGACAATGCCAAAGTGGATTTCCTCATCGGATTCAACACCAAGTATGCGTTTCAGATTCGCCGCTCGTTAGGTAATGAGAATTGGGCCCTCGATCAAATCGATCTTGGAGGTGATGGCTCCCAACTTCCCAGGGCTCCCAGGGCCATCTCTGGTCTGCCGGCGTCCGAATGGGCCCACATATGGGTGTGCGCGCATTTTTATGCGTTAGACCACAGATTGCCACTTGAACGGCTTGTCGATAAACCCTTTTTTCGTGTTACGCAAACGAAGTCCGTCGTCGTTGATGGCGATTCCTTTGTCCGCATCGATTTTGAATCCCCGTACCCTTTAGACAGTAGTTTCTTATGTTTGCTGAGCCAGCAAGTAGTCGGGCAGTAGCGCGCAGGGACGGGCGGCGGGGCGAGACGCGGGAATTACCTCCTCGCGCCGGCGGCTGGGCTTTCGCCCAACAGGGGCTGTCGTGGCGGTCACATGGCGGTGGTTGGGCCCCCTCACTCCCCGGTATTTCCCTCGCGGTCCAGCCAATCCGCCAGACCTTGCCGCAATTCCTCGGCGTGGCCTCTCAGCAGCCGCTCCACGTCCAGCACGCTCGGCCGGCTCTTGTGCCGGTTCCACGGCGGGTGAAGCCACCAGTCGTCCCCCCGGCTCTCCTCCAACTCCAGCTGCAACAGCCGCACCGCCGTCAGCGTCGCCAGCACCGCGGCCGTGGTCCGCTCGATCGGGTTCCGCGTCCAGGCCCGGCCCTCCTCCCAGCCCAACCGCTGCTTCAGGTCGCGGAAGGCGTCCTCCTGCCGGAACCGGGCACAAAACAGTTCCACCACCTGAAGGCCGGTCAGGTCCAAGGCGCTGGTGACCAGGGTGAACCGCTTCGTGTACCCCTCGACCTCGGCCACCACCGCCTTGACCGGGGTGTCGTGGCCAAGCACCCGCCACAGGCAGACCACCTCCTTGTACCGCACCCGCCGGACACGGCCGTACACGAACGCCGTGCCCTCCCGCCAGGCCCCCGGCCAGCGGCCGCCCTGCCGGGGCGGGGCCAGCCGCCTGCCCCAAACCGGCGTCCGCCCGCGCTGGCCCGGCCGGCGCGGCGCGGGCAGGGCGACCAAGGCGGCGTCGTGGCGGAGCCGGGTCACGAAGTCGATCCGCCGCTGGCCGGGGCTCTCCGGGCGGGCCAGCGGCCGCACCACGGACCGGAGGGCGTAGCCGCCGTCGAACACCCCCAACGCCTTGCCGGGGCAGCGGTTGGCGCAGGCGCGGGCCATCTCGACCAGCAGCTGGCACTTGGTCCGGAAGGCGACCGGCGGCCCGTTCTGGGCCGGCGGGAGCTGGGACCGGCGGCAGTACAGCCGGGCCGCCACCGGGAGGAACAGGGCGGGCCGCCCCCCGTCGGGAAGCAGCGCCCCCAGCACGACCCAGTTGTGGGCGCGTACCGTGGTGGCCCGGTTGGGGCAGCGGGCGGTGTACTCGTGGAACGTGCAGGTGCCCCACACCCCCTCGCTGGACCGGTGGACCTTGGTGTCGTCGCCGGCGAAGGCGTGGTAGCCGTGGAACCGCCGGCCGGGCAGCCGCCCGACGCGGGCGGCGACCCCCGCCTGGAGGGCGGGCAGGTCCCAGGAGCCGTACTCGGCGAACGTCTCCAGCTTGCGCCAGTCCTCGACCCGGCCCAGCGCCACCACCGACTGGGTGATGGTGCGCTCCTCGGGGTTGAGGGCCAGCCCGGTGACCCACTGGACGAACCGCTGCTCGCCCCGGCGGGTGAACCCGACGGCCAACGACAGGACGAGGGCTTGCCACATGGGCCAAAGCCAGGTACGGTTCATGGCGCACCTCCCAGGGTGAAGAGTGACAGGGGTTGCACCCGTCAACGTCAGCCTGGGAGGTGTTCTCGTCCATTGGCTCCTCGCCCGAATCGCTACTGGCTCGGCGGCCTCAAACGGTTATCCGAACACAAGAAACTACTGCCTAAGCCCGGTCTGCCGGAAACTCCTCGCCGTTCTGCAGGTCGTGAACCGGGTACGGAGGGCGGCTTAGATTAGGGTTCCCAGGTGAAGCGGCGAGGGTTCTGGGCCAGGCCCCGCGCCAGGCTGCTTTTGGGGTCGGCGATCGCGGCGGCGGCGAGTGCCTGTAGCTGCGCCGGGGTCAGGTTCGTATTCTGGACCACGCTCCACGCAAGCCTGCTCTCGGGGTGGGCGATCGCGGCAGTAACAAGTTCCTCCACCTGAGGTGGGAGCAATCTCGGGTGGCAGGCCACGGCCGACGCCAGGAAACTGTTGGGGTGGGCGAGCGCCGCAGTCACGAGCGCCTGTAACTGCGGCACGGTCAGGTTCGGGTTCTGGGCCATCCCCCTCGCCATTTCGCTCCTGGGGTCGGCGATGGCGGCGGCGACGAGTGCCTGCGCCTGCGGCTGCGTCAGGTTCGGATTCTCAGCCAAGCTACTTGCAAGTCTGCTGCGGGGGTTTGCGATCGCTTCGGTGATGAACTCTTGCGGCGGAGTTAGGCTCGGGTTCTCAGCCGCGCTTATAGCCAGGTTGCTGTCGAGGTTGGCAATCGCGAAAGCGAGCAGCTCCTCCGCCTGTGCCGGGGTCAGGTTTGGATTCAGGGCCACGCCCCGCGCCAGTCTGCTGTCGGGGTGAGCGATCGCGGCGGCGATGAGTTCCTGGGTGGGGACTAGGTTTGGGTGGCGGGCCACATTCATCGCCAAGCTGCTCTCGGGGTGGGTGAGCGCCGCGGTCACGAGCGCCTGTAACTGCGGCACGGTCAGGTTCGGGTTACGGGCCATGTCCCGCGCCATTTGGCTCCTGGGGTCGGCGATGGCGGCGGCGATTCTCGCGTCGTAGTCTGAGCCCGGGGCGACCAGCTGATCCGGGGTTCCCGCGTCCCCAGGGGACGGCCCGCCAGCCGGGCCGGGCGTGTTGGTTGGTCCAGTAACGTTCGTCATGCTCGGGTTATGGCTCCAGGCACCGTCGGGGTGACATAGATTCTTAGATCAGGGTTCCCAGGTGAAGAGCCGGGGGGTCTGTGCCACGCCCCGTGCCAGGTAGCTTTTGGGGTCGGCGAGCGCGGCGGCGGCGAGTGCCTGTAGCTGCGGCACGGTCAGCTTCGAGTTCTGCGTCACACCCCTGACGAGTTCGACGACAGTGCATTCACCCTTTCCGCGTACAACCTCCCTGAGCCATATGGTGTAACATGGAAGCACAACCCCTAGATATGTTTGGTTCCTAGTCGCGGCAGGGGGAGCGGCGGCAATGGGACTGGGGTTCCGATATCTCGGACGCCGCCGAGCCGATGCAAAGGAGTAACTCTCCCATGCGACGCCTATCCTCGATCCTGATAATCCTCGCACTTGGGATGGGATGTTGGGGCGTGTATTTGGCGTTGTCGCAGTCGAACGAATCGGGGCGCTTACGATAGCGGATCCAGATCGCGATTTGGGAGAGTGGCCGATTGGGGATTCCGTCATTGTATTACGCGTGCTGAACACGTCGGATCAGGTTGGTCGTATTGTTGGGTTTGCCTACGGCTGAGGACGGAATTGTTGCTTCGGTCCGAAGCATTCAGACCATGTTTACGTCCTGCCTGGGACGATGGCACACTATTCCGTTGAGTTGAACGTGAAAAATCCGGGTCCATTTTCGGCTGACATTTGTGTGCATCTCGACGAGGGCAATCTCCGTTCGGTTGATTTGACCATTCGTGGTGTTGGGGTTGCCAGGTAACCTACCATGCCATGTTGCCGCAGTCACCGTTGCCTGGCTTTCACCCTGATCGAGCTTCTTGTCGTCATCGCCATCATCGCTCTTTTGCTCGGACTTCTCCTCGGCGCCATACAACACGTTCGCGGTATGGCTGCGCGGGTTAATTGCCAGAACAACATCAAGCAGCTCGCCTTGGCACTCCACCTGCATCACGATACAAATCACACCTTGCCGCCGGGGTACCGCTCGCTTCTGAATCGCGACCGCATGCCATTCTCGGGATGGACGCTATCAGTATTGCCTTATATCGAGCAATCTGCATTACATTCCAACGCCATAGAGGCTTACCGACGGAGCATTCTGCCGTTCTTGAGCCCACCTCATACGGGAATCTCTACTGTCGTTCCTCTTTTCGTTTGTCCATCTGATGGACGCGCTGCTTCGCCACAGTTTGCCCCGATTTCTCGACGAATGGTCGCCCTCACTTGTTATTTGGGGACCTCCGGACGCGATTATTCGACACGCGACGGTGTACTGTTCCGCAATTCTACAGTCCGCCTGCTCGACGTGACTGATGGTACCAGCAACACCCTGATGCTCGGCGAACGCCCGCCTAGCGCCGACTTCCAGTTTGGGTGGTGGTATGCTGGCTCCGGCCAGCGATTCACCGGCTCTGCCGACCTCATCCTCGGCGTCCGTGAACAAACCTGGTAACCATCGAGCCTTGGCTCACCGTGTGGGCCTGGGGCCTATCCCTTCTCGCCGAGCCGGTTCGACGATCCCTGTGGCATGTTCCACTTCTGGTCACCTCACCCCGGCGGGGCCAACTTCGCCTTCGCTGATGGCTCCGTTCGCTTCCTGACTTACGGCGCCAACTCAATCTTACCCGCCTTATCCAGCCGATCCGGCGGTGAAATGATCGAATCACCCTGACGTCCGAATTGGGACTGACTAGATGGCGAGGACGTTCGTCGGCTTCCGCTTCCGATATCGGTTTCGCGCATCATGCACGACCCTAGGCGGAACGCTTTGTGAAGGCTGTCCGTCGTTACGATCCGGAATAAATTGGTCATCGCAGTCCCCCTCGGCTGGTCAGCGAGCCTGGTTTCGCGACCGCATCCCTACCGGCCCGGAGGCTGCCGTCCTTCAACTAGTGTGCAACCACCGGGGCGTTGTCCATCCCCATGCTCGCCGACCACTGGCCCGCCGCCGCCCTCGCGCTCGCCGGCCTACTCACGTTGCTGGCGGCCTGGCGGCGCGGGAAGATCCTGCTTTTTGTCGGCGTTGGCCTTCTGTTGCTCGCCGGCGGCTCCGCCGTCCCCTATGCGGTCGCCTCGTGGCTGGCGATCGGCGCGGCGGCCGGCCTGGGAGTGATGTCCGCCATACTGCTGCTCAGCGGTTGGTGGTCACGGCCTGTTGCGCTGGCACTCGCCTCGGTCGGCTCCGTTGGCTGGTAGCCTCTTCGACCTCCGCCGCCAGTCCAGGGCCTGATCGAAGACGCCGACGATGTCGCGCCCCGGCGTGGCTGCTGCTTTGGTTCGCGCTGCCCCTACTAATCGGGCTAGGAAGGGACAGGCTAACGCGCGACCAGGTCCGTCCGTGGCTGGCGATGGGCTTGCGCCTGACTGGCGTCGGCTGCTGGGCGCTGGCCCTGGCGGAGCCGTACTTCGCCCAGAAGTCGAAGGCGATGACCGTCCTGTTCGTCGTCGATCGCTCGCTGAGCGTCCCACAGGAACTCGGCGAGGACCCGGCCCGGCCCGGCGTCAAGGTGGACCTCCGGAGTCGGCGACTGCTGAAGTGGCTGAACGACGTCGTGGCAATGCGGCGGGCCAGCCACGAGCGCGACCAGCCGGGCTGATCGTCTTCGGCCGGGCGCCCAGGCTGAGCCTGCCGCTGTCGACGCGCTGCGGTTCAATCGCCGCCGAGCCTGCCGCCGGCCGACGACGGCAGCTATACCGACATCGCCGCGGGCGCTCGGGCTGGCGTTGGCGTCGTTCCTCGAGGGCAGCGGCAGCCGGCATCGTCCTCGTCAGCGACGGACCAGAACCTCGGCGACGCCGAGGAGCAGGCGCGGCTGGCGAAGACGCTCGGCGTGCAGATCGACGTGCTGCCGTTGGCTGCCGGGCAGCGCAACCAGGACGAGGTGCTCGTCGAGCGCGTGGACGCCCCGCTGGTCATCGAGCAGCGCCCGCGTCCCCATCCGCGTGCTGGTCCGCAGCCACAACCCCGACGTCGTCGTCGGTCGGTCATCCTGCGGCAGATCACCGACAAGCGAGCATCGCCGCCTCGGTGCGCCCCGGCGCAGGACGGTACGCTCGGCCTGGAACTGATCGCCGGCCGGGCTGTCGGCGTGCGGATCACGAAGGTCTCGCTGAACTCGCCGGCCGGGCAGGCCGGCCTCGAAGCCGGCGAGGAGGTCGTCGCCGTCGCGGGTGAGGACGCCGGCGGACCCGCCGGCTTCGAGGTGCTGCTGCCGCAAGCCCGGCCAGCTGGTGCGGCTTACGGTGCGCGCAACCTGGTCAAAGTCATTGCTGCTCCGCGATCCAGCTGCGCGCCTGGGCTTGAACCTGTTCTTGTTCGACCGCCCGCTGACCGACGAGCAGCGGTCGTACACCTACGAGGCGGAGTTCCAGCCGCTGCTCGTCGAGGACGAGAAGTGCGCGTCCTTCAGAAGGGCCTGCCCGCCGACCGCGTGCAGAACAACCGGGCCAGCACCCACGTCGTCGCCCGCGGCCAGCGCATCCTGCTGTTGGAAAACCAGGCCGGCCAGCACAAGTGAGCCTGGTCGATCGGCTCGTTGAGGCCGGCAAGGGCCGCTTCCGGGTCGTCGCCGAGCCGGTGGACGTGCTTGACAACTACAAGGATGCGACAAGCTGACCGTGTTCCTGTCGAACTTCGACTGCGTGGTGCTGGCGAACGTCCCCGCCGACCGCGTCAGCGAGGAGCACCGTGAGGTGCTGCGGACGAACACCCACGACCAGGGCTGCGGCCTGGTCATGATCGGCGGGCCGGACGGCTTCGGCGCCGGCGGCTGGCAGAACACGGCCGTCGAGAAGGCGCTGCCGGTCGATTGCGACATCCGCTCGCTCAAGGTCCAGGGCAAGGGCGGCCTCGGTGCTGGTCATGCACGCCTCGGAGATGGCCTGCGGCAACTTCTGGTAGAAGAAGATCGCCAAGCTCGCCGTCGAGCGGCTCGGGCCGACCGACGAGGTCGGCGTCATCGACTTCGACTTCAACTGCAAGTGGCACGTCCTGATGCAGGAGGTCGGGCCGAACAGGGCCGACATCCTGGCCAAGATCGACAAGATGGCCTCGGCGACATGCCTGATCAGCGCTCCAGATGGCCCACGTTGCTGCCTTGCAGGACAAGGGGAAGGACTTCGCCGCCAAGCACATCATCATCATCAGCGACGGCGACCCGATGCAGAACAACAAGGCGCTGTTGAACCAGGTCCGGGCGGACAGGATCACCATCGCGACGGTCGGCGTGGCGACGCATGGGCGCCCCGGAGGACCAGAAGATGTCCTCGACATCGCCTCGCCGATTCGGGGCACCAACCGCAGCTACTACAAGGTGACCGACCCTGCTGTTGCCGGCGATCTACATCAAGTGCGCTGGTCAGCCAGGCGTTCGTCCACCGCAACCGTTCGAGCCGCGCGCCTCGTCATGAAGACGGGGCCGACGGCGCGGCTGCCGGAGCTGCTGCCCCTGGGCGGGTTCGTGCGGACCACGCCGAAGGCGTCGCCGCTGGTCGAGGTGCCGATCCTGTCGCCGAAGTTCGCCGACCAGGACTTCCCGGTGCTGGCGTACTGGAACTACGGGCTGGGTGCGGCCGTGTTCACCTCCGACGCGGGGCAGCCGGAGTTCCCAGCGCGGCGGTGGCTGGCCGGGGGCGGCGGCCGCGAGGGCGTCTTCGCCGGGTTCTGGGAGCAGGTGCTCGGCTGGGCGCTGCGGCCCGTCGAGAGCGGGCGGCTGGTCATGAACACCGAGGCGCGCGACGGCAAGGTCCGCATCGTCGTCGAGGCGCGCGGCCCCGACGGCAAGCCCGACACGGACGCGCCCGCGGGCCGGCCTCGCCCCGGCCCGGCGGGCAAGCGGCAGAGGTGCGGCTCACCCAGAAGAACGCCGGCCAGTACGAGGCGGAGGTCAAGGCCGAGGAGGCGGGGTCGTACTTCCTCACCGCCCAGGCGACGCGGGTGCGGAAGGTGAAGGACAACGACGGCTGCGAGCACGAGGTCGAGGAGGGCCTCGACAGCGTCCGCGCCGGCGTGACGCTGCCGTACTCGCCGGAGTTCGCGGGATCTCTGGTGCAACACGCCGCTGCTCGACCGCCTCCGCGAGATGACCGGCGGCCGCACCTACGAGGACGACGCCGATCTGCTGAACGAGGCCGCGTCGGGGCGCGTTTCGCCCGCCCCGAGCGGTCGCGCTCGCCGTTGCCGTTCCACCACTGGCTGCTGTTCCTGGCCGCGGGGTTGCTGCTGTGCGACGTCGCCGTCCGCCGGCTGGCGATCGACGGCACGAGAGGCGGCGGAGAAGGTGCGCAGGTCGTGCGCGGCGCTGCGCGGCTTCCCACCGCCGCCGCCGGCCCAGGAGGCGCGGTAGGAAGATTGCGGGGCAGCGCCAGCCGCGGGCTGAACGCCGTCTCGAGGGCGGGCATATCGGCGATGCCGGGTATCGTCATGACCTCGCCGCGGCCGCCGCGGCCGACGCCGGTCTCCCAGCCGACAGCGGCCAGGCCCGAGGAGCAGCCTGACGGCCTTGACGACCTGCTGAAGGCGAAGAAGCCGCGTTTGGGAGGAGCGGGAGGGACCGTAGGAGGTGGGCCGTAGACGCGGTACGCGGGGTTCGGGGGCCGCTAACGCGAACCCGCAAGCGGGGGCGGGCGTGCGAACGGAGCGCTTCACCTGCTCGCCTTGTCCCGTGGGAAACGCCTCCGCTTGCGGGTTCGCGTACTCCTCCTGTCTCCCACGGCACACCGATAAGCTGAACCTTGACAGAAAGGAGCTCGGCGAGGTAGATCCTTCTCCCGGACAGGTTTGAGCGGCGGGGCGGCCCCGGCTGTGGACGCGACGAAGCCGCCGCTGGGTGTGCCGCTGAAGCGGCTGATCGAGATGTTCCTCCAGAACGAGGCGTTCGCCGACGAGCGCTACGTCAACAAGGTCGTTCACGTCCGCGGCAAGGTCGTCCGGATCTCGCGGGCTACCCGCGTGGTCGTACTCCGATTACTGGTTACACCTGGACACGGAGGGGCCGGCCGGGACCCCGACCGCCGACTGGAACTGCTACTCTTCGAAAGCGAGCGTAAGGCCTCCCTAAATCCTGGTGACCTGGTCACCGTCCAGGGCAGCTGTGGCCAACGCCATGTCTGGCCCGCCGATGTTCAGAAAGGGATGAAGGAGTACAGCGAGATCTATCTCGGCAGCTCCACTCTCATCCCGAAGGAAAAGCCCACCCCTGCCCCCAAGGAACCATGACCGAGTCATCCGACATGCAACGGCGCGCCGACGAGTTCCGCCGGGCCTACAGCCTCATCCACGGCGAGATCGGCAAGGTGATCGTCGGCCACGCCGACATCGTCCACGGCGTGCTGACCTGCCTGTTCGTCGGCGGCCACGCCCTGCTGGAGGGCGTGCCGGGCCTCGGCAAGACGCTGCTCGTCCGCACGCTCAGCCAGGTGCTCGACCTGAAGTTCAACCGCATCCAGTTCACCCCCGACCTGATGCCGTCGGACATCATCGGCACGAACATCCTCCTGGAGGCGCCCGACGGCCGGCGGCAGTTCAGCTTCCTGCCCGGCCCGGTGTTCGCCCAGATCGTCCTGGCCGACGAGGTCAACCGGGCGACGCCGAAGACGCAGTCGGCCCTGCTCGAAGCGATGCAGGAGCACTCCGTAACCATCGGCGGCACCGTCCACCGGCTCGAAGAGCCGTTCTTCGTGCTGGCGACGCAGAACCCGATCGAGCAGGAGGGCACCTACCCCCTCCCCGAGGCCCAGCTCGACCGCTTCTTCTTCAAGTTGGTCGTCGGCTACTCGACCCGCGACGAGATGGCGACCATCCTCGACCGCACGACCCGCAACGAATGGCCGCGGCCCGAACGGGTGATGAGGGGGGCGGACCTCCAGAGGTATCAGCAGCTCGTCCGCGAGGTTCTGGTCGCGCCGGCGGTGCAGGACTACGCCGTCCGGTTGGTCCTGGCCACGCACCCGGGTGGGCCTTTCGCGGCCGGGGGGACCAACAGGTTTATCCGCTACGGCGCCAGCCCCCGCGGGGCTCAGGCGCTGGTCCTGGCAGCCAAGGTCCGTGCGCTCCTGGAGGGGCGCTTTAACGTCAGTTTCGAGGACGTCAAAAAAGTCGCCTTGCCCGCTCTGCGACATCGTGTTCTTCTTAACTTCGAGGCGCAGGCGGAGAACGTCCCCTCCGACTCGGTGCTGGAGGAGATATTGATCGAGGTAAAACAGCAGGTGGCCGACGCGCCGGCACAGGCGCGGAAGTGAGGTGACGCATGTCCGACGACGACCGCCAGGACGACGGCAAGGTGGGCGCGTTCTTGCTAGGCTTCCTCTTCGGGGTGTTCGTCTGCCTCGCCGGCGGCGGGGTGCTGTTCCTCGCCCAGAGTAGCCGCCAGATGGCGGCGGAGGCGGCGGCGAGGGACATGGCGGAGGAGGCGAAGGCGCAGCGCGACCTGGCCGAGCAGGCGCTGCGGGAGGCGAAGGAGGCGGCGGAGAAGCCAAACAATTAGCGGAGGTACCTCATGTCCGACAGCGACAGCCGCGACGACGGCAAGGTAGGCGCGTTCCTGTTGGGGTTCATCGTCGGCGTGCTGGTCTGCCTGACCGGCGGTGGCGTGTTCTTCATGGTGCAGCAGCGCCGGCTGGCCGAGCACGCCCGCATGGCGCAGATGGAAGCCGAGGCGGCCCGCGCCATGGCCGAGGAAGCCCGCGCCAGGGCCGAGGCTGAACGCAGGCGAGCCCTGGACGCGGTGGAGGCGGAGAAGAAGGCCAGGGCCAAGGAGTGACCGTGCCCGACGGCCCGCCGCTGCTCGACCCGGACTTCCTCGCCCGCCTCGAACGGCTCGAACTGGTCACCCGCAAGGTCTTCGCCGGCCGGCTCAAGGGCGAGCGCCGCGGCAAGCGCAAGGGCCAGTCCGTCGAGTTCGCCGACTACCGCAACTACGTCGTCGGCGACGACCTGCGCTTCCTCGATTGGAACCTGTATGCCCGGCTGGACCGGCTCTTCCTCCGGCTCTTTTTGGAGGAGGAAGATCTCCACTTTTTCGTCCTGATCGACACCAGCGCTTCGATGAGTTTCGGCACCTTGAACAAGCTGCACTATGCCAGGCAAGCTGCCGCCGCGTCGGCTTCGTCGGGCTCGCCAACCTAGACCGTGCCGTCGTCCAGCGTTCTCCGACCGAATCGCCGCGACGTTGCCGCCGCTGCGCGGCCGACGCAGCCTTCGGCGGTTGCTCGACTTTCTCGCGCGGCTAGAGCCGGCCGGCCCCAGCGACCTGGCCCGGGCGATGCGCGAGTTTAGCCTCAGGACCACCGGCAAGGGTATCGTCGTCGTGCTGAGCGACTTCATGGACAAGGCCGGCTACGAGGACGCCCTGCGCTACCTGGTGGCGAGGCAAATGGACGTCTACGCCATCCAAATCCTCTCTCAGGAGGAGGTCGATCCCGACCTGAGCGGCGACCTGAAGCTGGTCGATGTCGAGGACTCCGACGCGGCAGAGGTCACCATTCATCTCCCACTATTAAGACGCTACAAGGAGAATTTAGTGTCCTACCAGGCCGAGCTTCAAGCGTTCTGCACGCGGCGCGGGATCAGCTGCCTACTCACGAGCACCGACGTTCCATTCGACAAGGTAGTCCTGAGCTACCTGCTGCGGCGTGGCCTGCTGCGGTAATACGAGAGCCGGGGGCGTCTGCGAGGGGGGACCCCGTCGCTGACGCCCCCGGCCCTCGGGGCCGAGGTCAGTCTTCCAGCTTCTCCTCGATCTCCTCCCGCGTCTGGCCTGTCTTCTCCTTGACGACGCCCACCAGCCGCTCGTAGTCCCCCTCGGCCTTGAGAAGCTCGTCGTCGGTCACGTCGGCCCAAAGGCTCTTGACCCGGCCGGTCAGCTGCTCCCAACGGCCCTCCCACTTCTGTCGAGTTGCGTTCTGCATTGCTAGGATCTCCTTTAAGTCAGAAGTTACTCAACCCACCTCCGCGACTTACGGGTGGGCAGCCCGGACCGCCTCGTTCACCACCTCCGGGTCGCTGGCGTCGGGCGTCGGGTCCTCCAGGACCGTGCCCCCCTCGCCCTCGAAGCGAGACAGGTCCTCGCGGTCTTGAGGCGTCGTCACTGCGGCGACCCGGTGGAAGTCCCCGCGCAGTGCCTTCAGGGCGTACCGCTCGTGGGCGACCTCGCACGACCGGCGGAACCCGACGCGCCGCAGCAGTGGCACCATCGGCGTCCAGCCGGCGAACGCCTGCATCACCAGCAAGATGGCGAACACGCCGGGCAGCGCGACCCAAGCCGGCCCCAGCGCCGCGACTAGCAAGAGCCCGCCGAGGATCGCCACCCCGGAGCCTCCAGCGACGACCCGCTCGACGCCCCACTCGCACGCCAGGTCCTTTAACCGCTGCTCCAGTACCTGCGGCGTCATCGAGGCGAACCGCGCCACGTTCTCCTTGGTCCGCTCCGTCACGCAGTCTTGCTCATAGGTGTCCCGATAGCCAAATAGGGGGCGGTCGTTCCTGGTTGGTATCATGGCCGCTCCTTTCCTGTTATGCTCTCATGGTGGATGTCATTTCCTGTATGGCGGATACTGTTGCATCCATCATGCCAATTGTTGCTAGAATTGGGTTGGCGGGGAATTTGAGCATGACTGTTCCCAATAAAGCGCAATGGCGTGCGCCACTTGAGGCAGATCGTCGCGCGACTGGCGAAGATTGCCCCTCTCCGTCGTCACCCCTGTCCGATTGGCATCGCCCTTGCAAGAGAGGTGGTCCATCCAATGCGCACCAACGAGCAATGTGCTGCTCGCGGCAAGAGGAGCCAGGCGATGTCCACCCAGACCGCAGGCCCGCCCCACAGCGATGGCAAAGCTATTCACCCCCGGCTGCTGATCGCGGAAGACAACGAGCTGGTCGGCCGGCAACTGAAGACATTCCTCGAAGCCGACCCCGGGGTCCGGGTCGAGATCACCCGCGACGGCAAGCAGGCGTTGGCGGCGCTGAAGCAGGAGTACTTCAGCATCTTCGTCACCGACCTGGAGATGCCTCACCTTGACGGCATGCAGCTGATCCGGGAGATCAACAAGCTCAACATCCCGGTGACCAGCATCGTCGTGACCGGCCACGGCAGCATCGACAACGCCGTCGAGGCCATGCAGGCCGGCGCCTACGACTTCTTCACCAAGCCGATCAACTACGAGCGGCTGCGCCACGTCGTCAAGCGCATCCTCCAGGAGCGGGCGATGCGCGACGAGATCGTCTACCTCCGCGAGCAGCTCCAGACGCGGGACGCCTTCAAGAACATCCTCAGCAAGAGCCCGCGGATGCACGCCATCCTCGAGCTGGTCAACAACATCGCCCGGACCAACACCACCGTGCTGATCGAGGGAGAGACCGGGACGGGAAAGGAGATGATCGCCAGGGCCATCCACCAGGCCTCCGCCAGCATCCGCCCGGGGCCGCTCGTCCCGGTCCACTGCGCGGCGCTGCCGGAGAACCTGTTGGAGAGCGAGCTGTTCGGCCACGAGAAGGGGGCCTTCACCGGGGCGATCGGCCAGCGGAAGGGGCGCTTCGAGCAGGCCCACAAGGGGACGCTGTTTCTCGACGAGATCGGCGAGGTCCCGCTGGCGATGCAGGTGAAGCTGCTGCGGGCGCTCCAGGAGCGGACGTTCGAGCGGGTCGGCGGCATGGAGCCGGTCGAGATCGACGTCCGGGTGATCGCGGCGACGAACCGCTCGCTGGCCCGGATGGTCAAGAAGGGCACGTTCCGCGAGGACCTGTACTACCGCGTCAACGTGGTGCGGATCGAGCTGCCGCCGCTCCGCGAGCGGCAGGAAGACATTCCCCTGCTGGTCGATTACTTCTGCAAGAAGTACGCCAGACCTGGCGAGCCGCCCAAGGCCGTCTCCGCCGACGCGATGGACTCGCTGTTGCGCTACCCCTGGCCGGGCAACGTCCGCGAGCTGGAGAACGTCATCGAGCGGGCCTGCGTCACCTCGCCGGGCTCGACGATCGAGGCGCGGCAGCTGGCGGCGGACCTGGCGCAGCCGGTGTCAGTCGGCTCGGCGTTCCGCATCGACCTGAACAAGGCGCTACCGGACCTGCTTCGCGAGGTCACCGCCGACCTCGAGCAGCGCTACATCCGCAAGGCCCTGAAGAAGACGCGCGGCAACGTCAGCCGCTGCGCCAAGATCTGCGGCCTCTCCCGCCGCAGCATCACCTCGAAGCTGTCGGAGTACGGCATCCACCGCGAGGAGATGCGCGAGAGGGACGAGTGAACCCCCGTAGGACAAGCAGCCTTGCTTGTCCCCCGTAGGACAAGCAGCCTTGCTTGTCCTTGATGCGTGAAGAGGACAAGCAAGGCTGCTTGTCCTACGAGTAAGGAGCACCCCAGCAATGCGTGTGTGGCCCGGACGACCCTACCCCCTCGGCGCGACCTGGGACGGCGCCGGGGTCAACTTCGCCCTGTTCGCCGAGAACGCCGCCAAGGTCGAGCTGTGCCTGTTCGACTCCGCCGACGCGGCGAAGGAGACCGAACGAATCATCCTGCCGGAGCGCACCGACCAGGTCTGGCACGCCTACCTGCCTGACGTCCAGCCGGATCAACTTTACGGCTACCGCGTCCACGGCCCCTACGACCCCGCCAAGGGCCACCGCTTCAACCCGGCCAAGGTTGTCCTCGACCCCTATGCCAAGGCGATCGGCCGGGAACTGAGGTGGGATGATTCCCTCTTCGGCTACACCATCGGTGCCGACGCCGCCGACCTGGCCGCCGACGGCCGCGACAACGCCGCCTTCGCTCCGTTGGCGGCGGTGGTCGATTCGGCGTTTACCTGGGGCGACGACCGCCCGCCACGCACCCCCTGGCACAAGACGCTCATCTACGAGGTTCACGTCAAGGGCTTCAGCAAGAACCTGCCCGACGTGCCGGACAAGGTGCGCGGCACCTACTCCGCTTTGGCCAGCGAGCCGGCGATCCGGCATCTGAAAGAGCTGAACGTCACCGCCGTCGAGTTGATGCCGGTCCACCACTTCCTCAACGACCGCCACCTGGTCGAGAAGGGGCTGACCAACTTCTGGGGCTACAACACGCTGGCGTTCTTCGCCCCCGAGCCACGCTACGCCGGGGCGGTGTCGCCGCGTGACGGCGTGCAGCAGTTCAAGATGATGGTCCGCGCCCTGCACGCGGCCGGGATCGAGGTGATCCTCGACGTGGTCTACAACCACACCGGCGAGGGCAACCACCTCGGGCCGACGCTGTCGCTGCGCGGCGTCGATAACGCGGCCTACTACCGGCTCAGCGAGGACCCGCGCTACTACATGGACTTCACCGGCTGCGGCAACAGCCTGAACATGAACCACCCCCAGGTGCTGAAGCTGATCATGGACAGCCTGCGCTACTGGGTGCAGGAGATGCACATCGACGGGTTCCGCTTCGACCTGGCCAGCACCCTGGCCCGCGAGCTGTACGAGGTGAACAAGCTGGGCTCGTTCTTCGACATCATCCACCAGGACCCGATCCTGTCGCAGGTGAAGCTGATCGCCGAGCCGTGGGACGTCGGCCCGGGCGGCTACCAGGTCGGCAACTTCCCGGTGCTGTGGACGGAGTGGAACGGCAAGTACCGCGACTGCGTCCGCCGCTTCTGGAAGGGCGACGGCGGCACGGTCACCGAGTTCGCCACCCGGATGTCCGGCTCTTCGGACCTCTACGCCTGGGGTGGCCGCAAGCCGTACGCCAGCATCAACTTCGTCACCTGCCACGACGGGTTCACCCTGCACGACCTGGTCAGCTACAACGGCAAGCATAACGACGCCAACGGCGAGGGCAACCGCGACGGCTGCGACAGCAACGACAGCTGGAACTGCGGGGCCGAGGGGGCGACCGACGACCCGGCCATTCTCGCCTTGCGGGAGAAGCAGAAGCGCAACCTACTGGCGACGCTGCTCCTGTCTCAGGGCGTGCCGATGCTCTACTCCGGCGACGAGGTGGGCCACACCCAGAACGGCAACAACAACACCTACTGCCAGGACAACGACCTGACCTGGCTCAAGTGGGACCTGAACGAGGAGCAGCAGGGGTTCTTGTCCTTCGTCAAGCGGGTGACGAAGGTCTACCACGACAACCCGGTGCTGCACCGCAAGAAGTTCTTCCAGGGCCGGGCGCTGCGCGGCAGCGACATCAAGGACATCTCCTGGTTCGAGCCGTCCGGCGAGGAGATGTCCGACGAGGACTGGAACGCCGGGTTCGTCAAGTGCCTGGGCATTCGCCTGGCCGGTGAGCTGATCGGCGACCTGGACGACCGCGGCGAGCCGGTCCGCGGCGACACGCTACTGGTCCTGCTCAACGCCCACCACGAGCCGATCCCGTTTCGGCTGCCGGCCCCGGTCGCCGGGGTGCAGTGGGAGAGGCTGCTGGACACGGCCGACCCGGACGGCCAGTCGCCACCGCTGGAGGGCGGCGCGAAGTACGACTTGAAAGACCGCTCATTGGTTTTATTCCGCCAGGCCCCGATCGACGAGGCGGGGGGCGACACGACGGGGGCGAAATGAACCTGCCGAACAAGGGCCTTCTGTTGGTGTCGATCCCGCTGCTGGCCCAGCTCGTCTTCCTCGGGGTGCTAGCCCTGACCCGGAAAAGCCAACGCGAGGCCCTGGAGTGGGCCACGCACAGCACCGAGGTGATCGCCCGCGCCGAGGCGGCCCACCGCCTGCTCGTCGAGACGCAGACGCACATGCGCGGCTACGCCTTGGCGCCGGCCGAGACGTTCGTCGTTGCCTACAACGAGGCTCGGCCGCGGGTTCCCAGTGCCTTCGACAAACTGCACCAGCTGGTCGAGGACAACGTGGAGCAGCGCGAGCGGGTCGCCGCGATGCAGGAGTTAGCCGGCCGGTTCCTCGCCTGGATGGACGAGAACGTGCGCCTGCTAGGTCAGGGCCACCGCCAGGACGTGCAAAGGCGGATCGCCTCGATGTCGGGCGCGAACTACCTCCGTGACCTCCGCGGCGTGATCGATGAGTTCCTCGGCGTGGAGAAGCGCCTCGACCGCAAGCGTCGCGAAGACCTGGAGGTGGTGATGCGAACGCAGGACCTGGCGCTGCTGGCCGGCTGCGGCCTGGCGCTGGTCAGCACCGCCGCCTTGTTAGTGGCGTTCAGCCGCAGCATCTCCTCCCGGGTCGGCGTGCTGATCGACAACACCCGCCGGCTGGGCGAGGGCCGCGAGCTGGCCGCCCGCCTGACAGGCCACGACGAGTTGGGTGAGCTGGACGAGATGTTCCACCGCATGGCCGAGGCCCTCCGCCAGAAGGAGCAGGAGAACGAGCTGTTCGTCTACAGCGTCTCGCACGACCTGCGCTCCCCGCTGGTCAACCTCCAGGGGTTCAGCCAGGAGCTGAGCGTGGTGGTCCGCGACTTGCGGCAGCTCATCCTGGAAAGCGGGCTTCCCGAGGCTCGCAAGGACCAGGCCCGGCGACTGATCGAGCGCGACGCCGGCGAGGCGATCGGGTTCATCCAGAGCGCCGTCACCCGGCTGGCGTCGATCATCGACGCGCTGTTGCGGCTGTCGCGCGCCGGGCGGGTCGAGTACCGACCGCAGCTGGTCGAGGTCCACGCCACCATTAACCGGGTCGTCCAGGCCATGAACGACACGCTGGCGCGCAAGGGTGCCGAGGTCGCCGTCCACCCCTTGCCGCCATGCTGGGGTGACCCGACCGCGGTCGAGCAGATCTTCGCGAACCTGATCGGCAACGCGGCGAACTACCTGGACCCGTCGCGCCCGGGCAAGATCGAGGTCGGCGTGGTGGAGGGCGAGACCGGGTCGTTCACGACCTACTTCGTCAAGGACAACGGCCTGGGCATTCCGGAGGACTTACAGCCGAAGGTGTTCATCGCCTTCCAGAGGCTGCACCCCAGCGTCGCGAAGGGGGAGGGGATCGGCCTGGCCCTGGTGCGCCGGGTGGTGGAGCGGCACGGCGGGAGGATCTGGCTGGAGTCGCAACCCGGCGTGGGAACGACCTTCTTCGTCGCGCTGCCGGCCTCGCGCGAGGCGTTGCCTCTGGACCGGCCGTCCGCTAGCCCAATCCCTGTGAGGGCAACGAGAACCTGAGGGGGAGAGATGGCACCACAGCCTCTACACATCGTGCTGGCGGAGGACGACGACGGCCACGCGACGCTGGTCCAGCGCAACCTCGAGCGGTCTGGGCTGCTCAACGGCTTCACCAGGCTGAGGGACGGCCAGGAGACGCTCGACTACTTCCAGGGCAAGGGCGCCTACGCAGGCCAGACGCCGCCGGACCCGGCGCTGCTGCTGCTCGACATCAACATGCCGCGCGTGGGAGGAATCGAGGTGCTGCGGCAGGTGCGGAGTGACCCGCGGCTGGCCAAGCTGCCGGTCATCATGCTGACCACCACCGACGACCCGCGCGAGATCGACCGCTGCTACGAGCTGGGCTGCAACGTCTACGTGACCAAGCCGGTTGATTACCAGGCGTTCGTGGAGGCCGTCAAGCGCCTGGGGCTGTTCCTGCAAGTCGTCGCGGTGCCGCACAACGGCGCGAAACCGTAACGCCGGTTACCGACGCTTCGCAGAAGCGACCGGAACGCAAGCCGGAAGAGGTGAGGGCGACCGATCATGTCCAACGAGCCGATCTCCACCGTGCTCATCGTCGAGGACGACCCGGGCGTGATGCGCCTCCAGCAGGTGCGGCTGGAGCGCGCCGCCTACCGCTGCAAGGTCGCCACGACCGCCGCCGAGGCCCTGGCCCTGGTCCGCGAAGGCGACGTCGATCTGATGCTCCTGGACCAGAACCTGCCCGGCGGGGCCAACGGGCTTGACCTGTACGCCCAGGTCAAGGAGCTGGGCCTCGACATCCCCGCCATCCTCGTCACCGGGTTCACCGGGGACGCGATCGTGCTCCAGTCGTTCCGGGCCGG
>JAXMAW010000010.1:0-150469 GCA_046350195.1 Gemmataceae bacterium | reverse complement strand
GACCACGTCACGGGGGACGTCCGGGGCGAATGTCGGCGGGTTCAGCACGCCGGCGTCGAGGACGAGGCACTCGACGCCGGCCTGGCGGAGCAGGTCGCGGACGAAGGCGAACTCGACGCCCTTGGTGTCGAGCGTGCCGACGAGCAGGACGGGCATGAGAGAGGTTCCTGAGGTGGGCGGCGACGCTGTTGTATGCGCCGGTCAGGGCGCGGCACGGAGCTGCTGGATGAAGTCGGTGAGAGGGCGGTCTCGGGGCAGGATACCTGCCTGGACACCTTGCCCGGGAATCGGGCTCAGCTCGAAGGTGGGCGGGTAAGTTGCCTGGTTGAGGATGAAGCGGAAGTATTCGAGGAACCCGGTTAGCCCGACGACGGAGCGTTGTGCCTGTTGCGGCGTGGAAGGTGAATGGAATCCGACGAGCGGCCTCGGCAGATAGCAGTACTCGCGGAAGTCCGTCACGAAGAGGGCGATCTGTCCGGGTGCGGCGAAAAGTAGAGGGAAGGCATGGCCCGCCGCCCCGGAAGCGGCCTGTCGGCCGAAAGTGGCGGAAGACAACCCCAGACTGACCGCCACGTTCCAATCGAGGACGACGTAATCCGCCCCGGTATCGACCTTGACCTTGACGCTGCTGACCACCCCCGTCAAATTAAGGTGGACCCCATTGTCTAGACCAAAAAAGCGAGATCCATCCCTACACCTGCGGGCGTCAGCCTTACCGCCCGCACCTGGAGGTTCTTCTTCGCCGCACGGCCCCTCCCCCCAAGGCTGAGGGGGCGTGCGGCGGAGAAGAACCCCGCCTGAGCCTCCCCTCAACCTCTCGCCCCGTACACCGCCGCCGGCGTCCGGTAGCCCAGCGACTGGTGCCGCCGCTGGCCGTTGTAGAAGGCGAAGTAGGCCGCCAGCCCCGCCCTCAGCTGGGCCACCGTCTCGTAGCCGCGCAGGTAGACGTCCTCGTACTTGACGCTCCGCCACAGCCGCTCCACGAACACGTTGTCCAGGCACCGGCCCTTGCCGTCCATGCTCACCCTCACCCCGGCCGACTCCAGCCGGCCGGTGAACGCCTCGGCGGTGAACTGGCAGCCCTGGTCGGTGTTGAACACCTCCGGCTTGCCCCGCGAGAGCGCCGCCTCCAGCGCGTCCAGGCAGAACCCGCCGTCCAGCGTGTTGGACGTACCCACGACAGCACGTACCGGCTGTGCCAGTCGATCACCGCCGCCAGGTACATGAAGCCCCGGGCAGCCCGACGTAGGTGATGTCCGTGCTCCACACCTGGTCCGCCCTCTCGACCGCCACGCCCCGCAGCAAGTACGGGTACACCTTGTGCTTACGCCCGCCCGACAGGCTCGGCCTGGGGTAGACCGCCTCCAGGCCCATCAGCCGCATCAGCCGCCGCACCCGCTTGCGGTTGACCCGCTCCCCCCGGTCCCCGTTGAGCCAGGCGGTCATCCGCCGGGAGCCGTAGAACGGCCGCTCGGTGTACTCGCGGTCGATCAGCCCCATCAGCCGCAGGTTCCCCTCGGACTCCCGGGCCGGCTCGTAGTAGAAGGACGCGCGGCTCAGGCCGAGCAGCTCGCACTGTCGGCGGACGCTCAGCTCGGGGTGAGCCGCGTCGACCAGGGCGCGCTTCTGCTCAGCCGTCCGGCAGTTTTTTTTCAGCCACTCCAGCTCCATCTTCAGCCGGCCGATCTGCTCGAACAGCTCGGCGGGGTCGGGCTGGTCGCCGGCCTTGGCGGCCCTGCCGGGCTGCGCGAAGATGGCCTCGGCCCCCTGGAGCAGGGCCTGCTTCCAGTTGCTGACGAGCGTGGGGTGGACCTGGTGCTGGGCGGCCAGCTCGTTCGCCGTGCTGTCGCCCTTGAGCGCCGCGGGCCTTGAACGCCGCGGAGTAAGACTTCCTCTGCCGGGCCATCCGCTCCCCCCTTCCTGGGCCACTCGATAGCTTAACGAGTGGTCCAGTTTTCGGGGTCCACTATAGTCGGCTCACCGCTCGAAGAAGCGCGTGTTGAAGTAGACTTCCTGCTCGCCGGCAGGGCAGACCACCGCCGCGAGCCGCTCGCGGGCCGACGCCGTCTCGCCGTCGCAGCAAACGAGGGCCGCGTAGGACTGGCCGGGCAGCCGCGGGCAGACCAGCAGGGCGAAGCCGCCGGCGACGACGCGGAGCCGGCCGTCACCGAGCGCCTCGACGACCGCGCCGGCGCGGAGGGCGCGGTACAGGCCCTGGGCGGCGGCGCTGGCCTCGTCGTGGGCCAGGTCGGCGAAGGCGAGGTCGTCCGGCCCGCGGCAGAGGACGGCGTCCCAGGGCAGGGCGCGCGGGCGGAGGATGACGAAGGTGCGCTTCGCCGGCGGGATCAGGATGCCCAGCGCGGCCGGCCCGGCCTGCTCGCCCTCGACTCTGCGGAAGGAACCCATGGCACTCCCCTGACCGTCTCGCGGCGGCGCGACGTGTCCTGGCGGGGAGTATACCTGGACCGCCCCGCCCGGGCCAGCCGCGACTGGCCGGTCACCTCGCATTGACCAGTCGCTGAATTCCCGTCATCATCGTTTGACCCACGGACGGGAGGCTGATCGCGCATGGACACCGCACCCACGCTCACCAACTGGCTCGGCCAGCTCTGGTCGCGCCGCCTGTTCCCCGGCCCCCCGCGCGCGGCCGACCCGCCGCGCCCCGTTTCGCTGCTTATCCTGCTGATACTGCCAGCGCTTCTGCTCTACCCTAGCCTGGGCTTCCGCCTGATCGAGCCGGACGAGAGCCGCTACGCCCAGATCCCCCGCGAGATGCTCCAGCGCGGGGACCTCGTCGTGCCGACGCTCCAGGGCGAGCCGTACCTCGACAAGCCGCCGCTGTTCTACTGGCTGGTGATGCTGTCGTACCGGGCGTTCGGCGTCCACGACTGGGCCGCCCGGCTGGTGCCAGCCGTCGCTGTCCACCTGACCATCCTGGTGACGTACCTCCTCGGCCGCCGGGCGCTCGGCGAGCGCGCCGCGTTCGCCGCCGCGCTGGTGCTGACGCTGGCGCCGGGCTTCGTGACCGTGTCGCGGCTGTTGATCCTCGACGGCTTGCTGACGCTGTGTGTCGCCGTATCGCTTTTCGCCTCGTTCGAGGCGGTGCGCGGCGAGCGCCTCCGCTGGCCGTGGTGGCTGCTCGCGGCGCTCGCCACCGGGCTCGGGGTGCTTACCAAGGGCCCCGTGGCGGCTCCTCCTGCTCGTCCCGCCGCTGTGGCTGAACCGCCGGCTGACGGCCGCCAGTTGCCGCCGGGCTGGCGGGCCTGGGCGGCCTTCCTCGCCGTGGTGCTGGCGCTGGCGCTGCCGTGGTACGTCGCCCTGTCGTGGCGGCTGCCGGGGTTCATCGGCTATTTCTTCTGGGAGCACAACCTCCAGCGCTTCCTCGACCAGAAGATGCACACCCGCGGCGTGTGGTTCTACGCCCCGGTGCTGTGGCTGATGCTGCTGCCGGCCGCCCTTTTGCTCTTGCCCCTTCTGCGATTCCTTTTCTCGCTCGACGAATCGGTGGCCCAGAGGCGCCCCGCGGAACTCGGCTTCTGCCTGCTCGCCGGCGGGTGGTGCGTGTTCTTCTTCACGCTGTCGTCGTGCAAGCTGCCGACGTACATCCTGCCGGCGCTGCCGTTCCTGGCGCTGGTGATCGGCGCCTTCCTCGTCGAGACCGGTTGGGCCCGGACTCCACTGGTCCGCGGCGTGGCCGTCGCCGGGATGGCGTTCGTGCTGTTCGCGCACCACCTGGCGCTGCCCTGGTACGCGGGCTACCGCTCGCCGATGAGCCGGCCGGCCGAGGTCCTCGCCCTTTGCGCCGACCGGTCCACCCCTGTCGTCTGTTTCCCGCGCAACTGCGACTCGGTGGCGTTCTACCTCGGCCGCGACGACCTGCACGCCTTCCGCAGCAAGGACATCGAGGAGCTGCGGACGCTGGTGCGCGTCCAGCCGCGCACGGTCATCCTCTGCACCCATCGCCACTCCTTAGCGGGGCTGAAGCAGTTACTGCCGCCGGAGGTGCGGATCGCCCAGGAGTGCCGGATGGGCCTGGCCGACATCCACGGCGTGCCGCCGTGGGCGATGAAGCCCCTGGCCAAGCTGATGGGAGAGACGGCGCTGGGGCTGGCGGACCTCGCGGTGATCGAGATGCCGCCCTTGCTGGGAAAGGCGAGCCCTGCCGCCGAGCCGGCGGGTTTGTCCCGCCGGGGTTGGCACCCCTCGCGCCGCAAGAGTCATCACGATTAGCCCGTCGGCGGCAGGATGTCCGGCTCGACCTGGAAGGCGTCGGCCAGCTTGTTCATCTGGTTGTACAGGCCGACCACCGCGAGCACCTCGCCGAGCTGCTCGGTGTCGAGCCCGAGCTTCATCGCCGCCGCGGTGTGGCTGTTGATGCAGTAGCGGCAGGAGTTCGTCACCGACACCGCCAGGGCGACGATCTCCTTGGTGAGCAGGTCCACCTTGCCCGGCCGCATGATCGCCTTCAGCCGCGTCCAGCACAGCTCCAGGTGCTCCGGGTGGGTGGCGAGGGCCCGCCAGATGTTGGGAACGAAGTCGACCTTTTTCGTCACCTTGATGTCGGCGAAGACGCGCTGAACCACCGGGTGGTCGCTGCCCTCGTCCACGAGCTGTACGGTCGGCATCACACCCCCTCCCGCCTCGGCATGTGCCGCTCGCGCAGCCGCACCGCCTCGGCCTTCGCCCGCACCCGCAGGTTGATCATCTCCACCGCCACCGAGAACGCCATGGCGAAGTAGACGTACCCCTTGTCGATGTGCTGGCCGGTGCCCTCGGCCACCAGCATCACGCCGATCAGGATCAGGAACGACAGGGCCAGGATCTTGATCGTCGGGTGCCGGGCCACGAAGTCGCTGATGACGCCGGCGAACGCCAGCATCACCCCCAGCGCGATCACCATCGCCGTCACCATGACACCGATCGCCGCCCAGTCGGTCCCGGCGCTGTGGTCGGCCCGCACCATGCCGACCGCCGTGATGACCGAGTCGAGCGAGAAGACGATGTCCATCAGGCTGATCTGCACGATCGTGCCGGCAAAGCTGACGGGCGCGGTGTCCGAGGAGTGGGCGTCCTCCTCGCCCTCGAGCTTGTGGTGGATCTCCATCGTGCTCTTCCAGATCAGGAAGAGGCCGCCCAGCAGCAGCACGAGGTCCTTGACCGACACGTCGCGGGCCTCGTGGCCCTTGAACCAGCCCTCCGGCACGCCGAGCCAGGGCCACGAGAAGACCGTGGTCTTCTCCATCTGGGCCAGGTAGAACAGCACGCCCAGCAGCATCAGCCGGGTGACCAGGGCGGCCATCAGCCCCAGGCGGCGGCCCCGGGCCTGCTGCCCCTTGGGCAGCCGGCCGGCAAGGATCGCGATGAAGATCACGTTGTCGATCCCCAGCACGACCTCCATCAGGGTCAGCGTCACCAGCGCGATCAGCAGTTCGGCGGTCACGGCGACGTCCTCCTGGAAGGTGCGAGCCCCGGCGGCACGAGGGATCATCGTATCGCCGAGGCCGCCTTCGGGAACCCGGGAGTCACTTCCTCGTGACCGCCTCCTGAAGGGCGGCCGTCGCCGCCGCCAGCGGGGCAAGCTCGTCGCGGCGGATCGACACCTGCGGCGGCGCCTTGATGCCGAGCCGCACCTGCTTGCCGCGGATGGCGACGATGGTGATGCTGATGCCTTCGCCGATGACAATCTCTTGATGAACCTTCCGGCTGAGAATGAGCATGGGAGCCTCCAAAGGGAGCTGGCGAAGCCAGCGCGACACGTACGCGGGCCGGGGCGCGACGCGCGCCGCCGGGGACGTTACGGGACGTGGTGGCGGAGGCTAGCAGAGCAGCGGGACGCCAAGGCCGTTGCGCAGCCCGTGTTCGGACCCGGGCCGGCCGGCGTTGGAGGCGAAGGGGCGGGGGGCGTGGGGGCCGCGGCAAGGGGCCATGTCCGGCCACGGGATGGAGCAGGTCGGCGGCTGCTTACGCTCGCCGCGCCGGCCGTCTTTCGAGGAGGAGATCGTGGAGGCCAGCATCTGGGCGTCGTCGTCGAGGTCGTTCTCGACCTCCGCCACGGAGCGGTCGTGATGCTGGGGGAGGTTGCGGTCGAGAACGTCCGCGAGGACGGTGAGGTCGGTACTCGACGTGAGACTGAGCACGCAACCGAGCGCGACCCACGCCCAGGAAACGAGGGCGGCCCGCTTCGTGGTGTGGGTTCCGGGAAACATCGGCGCTCCCTGCGGCGAAGTCACGTCAGCATAAACCTAACGGACACCCCGGCCCGTTGCAAGCAGGATCGCCGGAAATGGCCGTCGCCCCTGACCGGCCGAATAGACTAACCCGGCCGCATCGGAAACCCACCCGCACCGCCCGCCGGAGGATGTACCATGTCCCGCCTTGGCCTGC
The DNA here is from genome assembly GCA_046350195.1 of Gemmataceae bacterium. GTDB lineage: Bacteria > Planctomycetota > Planctomycetia > Gemmatales > Gemmataceae > CALDUY01. Next base: position 144,085 of record JAXMAW010000010.1, on the reverse strand, counting down.
TCCTCGTCCTCGTCGCCGCGCTGACCACCCCCGACGGGCGCGGCGAGGCGGCGGACACCCACGCCGTCGGCGTCGCCGCGGTGGACGTCACGCCGAAGTACCCGGTGCGGCTCAACGGGTTCGGCTTCCGCCGGGCCGAGTCGGAGGGCGTCAACCAGCGGATCTGGGCCAAGGCGCTGGCCGTCGGCCAGGACGACCCGGCCGTCGTGCTCTCGGTCGATAACCTTGGCGTCTCGGCCGACCTCGTCGCCGCGCTGGCCAGGCGGCTGGAGAAAAAGGGTGTCAAGGCCGAGCGCCTGGCCGTCACGGCGACGCACACCCACACCGCCCCGATGCTGAACGGCGTCACCATGACCATCTTCGGCACCCCCATCCCGGCGGAGCACCTGGCGCACGTCGAGCGGTACACCCGCGAGTTCCTCGACGGACTGGAGAAGGCCGCCGATCTGGCGCTGGCCGACCGCAAGCCGGCTCGACTCAGCTGGGGGATCGGCAAGGCCGGCTTCGCCAGCAATCGTCGCACCCGCGGCGGGCCGGTCGATCACGACATGCCGCTGCTGGCGGTGCGCTCCCCCGACGGGAAGCTCCGCGCCGTGTGGGTCAACTACGCCTGCCACGCCGTCACGCTGTCGCACAACAAGGTCGGCGGCGACTGGCCCGGCTACGCCCAGGAGGCGATCCAGGACGACCACCCCGGCGCGGTCGCCCTGATCTCCGTCGGCTGCGGCGCCGACAGCAACCCCTCGTCCGGTGTCACCGGCGACAAGGTCGAGATCGCCCGCCGCCAGGGCCAGGAGATCGCCGCCGAGGCCAGGCGCCTGCTGAAAGGCTACCTCGCCCCGGTAAAGGGGCCGCTCACGATCGCCTCGCGCACCGTCGAGCTGCCGTTGGCCGACCTGCCGTCCAAGGAGGAGTGGGAGAGGCGGGCCAACCGCAAGGACGCCGTCGGCCACCAGGCCCGCGTCACGCTGGAGCGGCTGGCCCGCGGCGAGAAGCCGAGGACGAAGATCGACTACCCCGTCACGACCTGGGCGTTCGGCGACTCGCTGGCGATGGTGTTCCTGCCCGGGGAGGTGGTCGTCGATTACGCGCTGCGGCTGAAGAAGGAGCTGGACGGCCGGCGGCTGTGGCTCAACGCCTACAGCAACGACGCGCCGTGCTACATCCCGTCGGAGCGGGTGCTGAAGGAGGGCGGCTACGAGGGCGGCGGGGCGATGGTCTACTACGACGTGCCGGCGCCGTTCCGCCCCGGGCTGGAGAAGCCCATCCTCGACGCCGTCCACGCCCAGATCGGCAAGCGGTTCGCCCCATCGTTCGACCCGAAGCGGACCACCTCCACGCCGCTGTCCCCGCAGCAGTCGCTGGCCAGCCTGCTCACCAAGAAGGGCCTCACGGTCGATCTCGTCGCCGCCGAGCCGCTGGTGCAGAGCCCCGTGGCCATCGACTTCGGGCCGGACGGCCGGCTGTGGGTCGCCGAGATGTTCGACTACCCCTCGGGCCGGCGCGGCGACTTCCAGCCCGGGGGCCGCGTCTCGGTGCTGACCGACGTGGACGGCGACGGCATCTACGACACCGCGACCGTCTTCCTCAACAACATCCCGTTCCCCACGGGGATCACCGTCTGGCGCGACGGCGTGCTCGTCTGCGCCGCCCCGGACATCCTCTTCGCCCGGGACACCGACGGCGACGGCAAGGCGGACGAGGTGACGAAGGTGTTTTCCGGCTTCGGCACCGAGAACTACCAGGCCCGCGTCAACAGCCTATGCTACGGGCTGGACAACTGGGTCCACGGCTCGTGCGGCCTGTTCGGCGGGAAGATCGTCGGCCGCACCGGCAAGTCGCTGCGGCTGGGCGACCGCGACTTCCGCATGAAGCCGGACGAGGCGGTGATGGAGCCGGAGACGGGTCGCACCCAGCAGGGCAAGGCCCGCGACGACTGGGGCAACTGGTTCGGCTGCGACAACAGCAACCTGGCCTGGCACTACCCACTGACCGACCACTACCTCCGCCGCAACCCGCACGTGACCTACCCCAACCCGGTGGTGAACGTCGGCTCCAACCAGGTCATCCCGCCGCGCGAGCTACAGCTGTTCAAGCTCTCCGGCCCCCCCGGCCGGGCGACCGCCGCCTGCGGCCTGGGCGTCTACCGCGACGACCTGCTCGGCAAGGAGTACACCGGCGACCTGTTCACCTGCGAGCCGGTCAACCTCGCCGTGCACCGGCAGAGGCTGTCTCCCAAGGGCAGCACGTTCGCCGGCCGCCGCGCCGACGACGAGGCGGAGGGCGAGTTCCTCGCCTCGACCGACGGCTGGTTCCGCCCGGTGCAGATGCGCACCGGGCCGGACGGCGCCGTCTGGGTCGTGGACATGTACCGCTACGTCATCGAACACCCGCGGTGGATCCCCGCCGAGTCGCTCGCCCTGGCCGACACCCGCGCCGGCGCGACGATGGGCCGCATCTACCGCGTCCGGCCGGCGGACAAGGTCCGCAAGGCGCCGCGGCTCGACCGGATGTCGCCCGCCGAGCTGGTCGCCGCGCTGGACACGCCCAACGGCACCGTGCGCGACCTGGCCGCCCAGATGCTGCTGTGGCGCGGCGACTCCTCGGTCGTGCCGGCGCTGGAGAAACTGGCCGGCGGCCCGCGGGCCGAGGCGCGGCTGCACGCGCTGGGCGTGCTCGACGGCCTGGGCCGGCTTCGACCAGAGTTGGTCCGCGAGGCGATGGCGGACCGTGAACCGGGCGTCCGCCGGCACGCGGTCCGGCTGGCGGAGAGGCACTGGCGGAAGTCGGCCCGGCACTGCTCGACCGGCTGAATGACGACGACGCCCAGGTGCGGCTGCAGCTGGCGTTCACGCTCGGCCAGTGGCGGGACGGCTGCGCCGCGAAGCGCGCACGGCGGCGTTGGCGACGAAGCATGCCGACGACCCGTACCTCGTCGCGGCGGTGATGAGCGGCGTCGGCAAGGGAAACGTCGCCGAGGTGCTGGCCGAGGTGACGAAGGCCAAGGGGCCGTCGCCGGTGGTCCGCCAACTACTGAGCATGACCGCGTCGGTCGGCGACAAGGACGCGCTGACGAAGGCGCTGCGCCAGGTGACGACCGGCCCGGACGGCTTCGCCGCGCTAGCCGGCATCCTCGACGCGCTGGAGCGCCGCAAGCTGGCGCCGCCGGAGCCGGAGCGCGTCCGTCGGATGGTGGCGAAGGCGCGGGAGGTCGCGGCCGACGCCTCGGCGAAGGACGACCTGCGCCTGGCGGCCGTCGGCCTGCTCGGCCGCGACGCCGGCGACGCCCCGTTGCTCGGCCAACTGCTCGCGCCGCAGAACTCGCCGGCGCTCCAGTCGGCCTCCCTGGCGGCGCTGGGCCGCCTGAGCGACCCCGCCGTCGCCTCGCCCCTGCTGGCCGGTTGGAAGGCCTACACGCCGGCGCTGCGCGGCCAGGTACTCGACCTGCTGCTCGGCCGGCCGACCTGGCGCGACCGGCTGCTCGCCGCGGTCGAGAGGAACGAGGTTGCCCCTTCGCAGATCGACGCCGCCCGACGCCAGCGACTTCTGACGCACGCCGACGAGAGGGTGCGGGCGCGCGCCGAAGCCCTGTTCCCCGACGCCGCCAGCGCCGACCGACGCAAGGTGCTGGCCGACTACGCCGACGTCATCGCGCTGAAGGCGGACGCGGCCCGCGGCAAGGCGGTCTTCGGCAAGCACTGCGCCGCCTGTCACCGGCTCGAGGACGTCGGCCACGAGGTCGGCCCCGACCTCGCCGCCCTGGCGAACAAGACGCCGCAGTACCTGCTCGGCGAGATCCTCGACCCCAACCGCAACCTCGACTCGCGCTACGTGCAGTACGTCGTGACGACCAAGCGTGGCCTGTCGCACACCGGCCTGCTCGCCTCGGAGACGGCGACGGGGATCACCCTGAGGTTGCAGGAGGGCAAGACCCAGGCGCTGCTCCGCTCCGAGGTCGAGGAGTTACAGAGCAGCGGCAAGTCGCTGATGCCGGAGGGGCTGGAGAAGGACGTCGGCAAGCAGGACATGGCCGACCTGATCGCCTACCTGACGCGGCAGTCGAAGCCACCGAAGGCGTTCCCGGGCAACCGGCCGGCGGTCGTGCGGGAGAGGAACGGCGCCTACGCGCTGCCGGCGACGATGTGCGAGATCCGCGGCGGCGACATCTGCTTCGAGGAGCCGTTCCGCAACGTCGGCTACTGGCACGGCGCCGACGACCACGTCGTCTGGGCCGTCGAGGTGGAGAGCGCCGCGACGTTCGACGTCTGGCTGGACGCCAGTTGTGACGACCGGTCGGCCGGCAACGCCTTCGTAATCGAGGGGGGCCAGGCCGCCCTGCGGGGCAAGGTCGCCGGGACCGGCGGCTGGCAGAACTACGTGCAGAGGAAGGTCGGCCAGATCGGGCTGCCCGCCGGGACGCGGCGGCTGACGTTCCGGCCCGACGGGCCCCCGCGCGGGGCGCTGATCGACCTGCGGGCGCTGTACCTTCTGCCGGTCGGCGAGAAGCCCGCGCCCGCCGCCGACAAGGAGGACCCCAAGGACGCGGCCTCCCTGGCGAGGCTCCTTCTCGACGGCAAGCTGCCCCGCGAGAGGCGGGAGGCGATCATCCGCGACAACCCGGCCCTGGGGGCCGAACTGATCGCCGCCATCACAGCCGGCCTGAAGCCGGGCGAGGAGTCGCGCCAGATCGGCCTGCTGTGGCAAATCGCGATCGCCGCGGGCCGGCGCAACGACGGGGCGGTGCTGCGGAGGGTGTTGGCAGTCTCGCTGCCGAAGGCCGGCCAGCCGATGATGCGGTGGCAGGTGGTCGTGGTCGGCGGCGGCGTCGTCAACGGCATCACCCTGGCCGGCCAGTGGCCCGACGAGCGGGTCGCCGAGCTGATGAAGGGCGACAAGGAGCTGCAAGCGCGTTGGGCGCGGATGGTCGAGCTGTCGTCGCCGATGGCGGACGACCCGAAGGTGTCGGCCGGCACCCGGTACGACGCGCTGCGGATGATCGCGATGGACCCGAAGGGGAAGCACCTCGACCAGCTGGCGAAGTACCTGGCGAAGGGCACCAACGACGAGCTGATGCAAGGCGCGGTCAGCGGCCTGGCGGACGCGCGGTCGCCGAAGGCGGCGGCGCTGCTGATCGGCGGGCTGGGGCACTACTCGGCGGGCAACCGCAAGTTCGCCATCGAGGGGCTGCTCCGCGACGACCAGCGGGTGGGCGTGTTCCTGGACGCGCTGGAGTCGGGCAAGGTCGCGACGTCGATCCTGAGCGACGACCAGAAGAAGGCACTTCGGGACGTCAAGGACGAGAGGCTGCGGGCGCGGGCCGAGAAGGTGTTGGGGAAGTAGCCGGCTGCCCTTGCGGCGTGGCGACTCGGCCGGATACAGTGGTCGCGTTCCGCCCACAGGGAGACGGACGATGCCTCCTCCTCGGACACGCCCCCGGACTTCCGGGACCCCGGAGTTGCACAGCGGTGACCAGCTGGCGCAGCCGGAGTTCCACCTCCGGTACGAGGCCTACCCGGAGGACGCGAAGTTCGAGCTGATCGGAGGCGTCGTCCACATGGCATCTCCCATGCGCGGTCCCCATGGACTATACACCTCGGAGCTGCACGGCCTGTTCTTCCTTTACAAGGTCGCGACGCCAGGGGTCGAGGCGCCCGAGAACATTACCACAATCCTGGGCCCAAGGAGCGAGCCTCAGCCGGATTTGATGCTGCGGCTACAGCGCGAATACGGCGGACAGTCGGATTACGACGAGGACCAGTACCTGCGCGGCGCCCCGGAGCTGGTCGCCGAGGTGGCACACAGCACCGTCGCGCTGGACATGCACGGCAAGCGCGACGACTACCTCGCCGCCGGCGTGCTGGAGTACGTCGTCCTCTGCGTCGCCGAGGGCGAGATCCACTGGCACCACTTCCCCTCGAAGCGCAAACTCAAGCCGGACCGGGCCGGCGTGTACAAGTCTCGCGCCTTCCCCGGCCTGTGGCTAGACGGCCCCGCCCTGATCGCCCGGGACTCGGCCCGGCTCATCGCCACGCTCCAGCGCGGCCTCGCCTCGCCTCAGCACGCCGAGTTCATCCAAACCCTGGAGGGCCGGCGCGGGAAGTAACTTATCGGATCGGCTCGCCGCCGGGCAGGCCGCCCGCGGCCCTCAGCAGCTTGGGGGCTAACGCATGCAGGTCCCCGAGCACCTGGGCGAGTCCGGCGAGGACCAGCCAGGCGGACCCCGGCCGCCTGGCCGGGTCCTTGTCCAGGAGCCGGCCGACCAGGGCCGTCAGGCGGACCGGCAAGCCCGGCACCACCTCGGCCAGCGGTCGCGGCTCTTCCGAGATGACCGCGCGAAACGTCGCCGCGTTCGTGTCGCGCTGGAAGGGAGAGTGGCCGGCGAGCATGCGGTACAGGACGACGCCGGCGCTGAACAGGTCGGCCCGCGGATCGACCGGCTCGCCGCGGGCCTGCTCCGGCGACATGTACCCCGGCGTGCCGATGATCGAGCGGCGGCGCGGCCGGCGGCCGTTCACCTGCCGGGTCAGGCCGAAGTCGAACAGCTTGACCCGGCCGCCACGGCTCTCCAGCCAGAGGTTGGAAGGCTTGATGTCCCGGTGGACCAGCCCCTTCTCGTGGACCGCCGCCAGTCCGCGGAAGAGGTCGCGGGCGACCTGGACGACCGTCGGCAACTGGGGCTGCCCGTTGTTGGCGGCGAGCCAGTTTCGCAGCGTCGAGCCCTTGAGGTACTCCATCGCCTGGAACGGCAGCCGGTTCGCCTCGCCGAGGTGGTAGACGTTGACAACGTGGTCGGACCGGAGCGCGGCGACGATGCGGGCCTCGCGGAGGAACCGCTCCCTCGCCTTGGAACTGGCGGCGAACTCGGGCTTGATCACCTTCAACGCCACCAGGCGGAGCAGGGCCAGGTCCTGGGCGAGGAAGACCACCCCCTGGCTGCCCTCGCCGAGCTTGCCCAGCACCCGGTAGCCAGCCAGGCGGCCAACCTCACCGGGCCCCTCCGGGGCCGACAGGAAGGGAAACGTGAGGGTCGGGACAATCGATTTCGGCTGCGGCAGGGCCGTTTCGGCCATGGGATACCCCGGGTGACGGGCGGATCGACGGGGAGTCGGTTCGCGGTCACGGAGGGGTATCGGGAGTATAGCTCGCTTTCGGGTCGGAGAGGCAACCCGCGGTGGGGAATCCGGGCGTTACCGGTTGGGCCTAACGATCGGTGCCGGGTTGACCCCAGGCCGAGGCCGCCCCTGCCCCTGCTGCACCTCGGCGAGCCAGGCGATGCTGATAATTCCGCCACAGCCGAGCACGACCAGGGTGCTCATCAGCGTGCCGAGGATGCCGCAGATCCAGCCGGCCTGCGTGTTGCCGTGGCCCTCGGGGTCCATCTCGCCGCGGCGCATCTTCCGCAAGTCGGCGGATCCCATCGCCCAGGCCATCAGGCCGGGGATCATCCCGAGGAAGACCAGCGGCGGGCAGACGAACGGGCCCGCCAGACTGATCAGCCCCATCGCCAGGACGAACCCGGCGCGGTGCGGCTCCCAGTCGTGCCTGCGGCGGCGCTCCCGGCGGACGTCTCCCTCGGGGTCGTCGTCGCGGCTGCCGCGCACCAGCTCCCCACAGCCGCCGCAGCGCCTCGAGTCGCGGTGAAGCATCCGGCCGCAGTTGGGACAGGGCCGCAGGTCGTCGTGGTCGTCGTTGAGGCGCGGGCGACGTGGCCGGCGCGGGGCCTCCTCCTCTTGAGGCGGCGGCTCGCGCGGCCCCGGCGGGGCGGGCGGCAGCTCCGGGGAACTGGCCGGCGGGTCCGGCGTCAACTCCAGGTTGAGCGACTTCCACGGGTCCACACGCTCCGTCGGGACCGGCCGCTCCAGGTCCGGCAACGGCTTCGGGTCGGGCGGAGGCGGCGGGCTGGCCGCGGCCGGCTCCTCCGTGTCGAACGTCGCGTTGCAGGCCGGGCAGCGCACCTTGCGGCCGATCAGCCCGTCGGCCACGCGGAGCTGGCCGGCGCAGTTGGGACATGCGACGATGATTGGCATGGTGCTTCCGCCGAGTGCCGACGAGGGCGTCGCTAGGGGATTCGGGCCGGGGTCGGAATTATTGTACGAAACCCCCTGGCCCCCGGGTCACCAGAGCAGGTGGAACAGCAGTAGCCCCCAGAACACCCCTCCCACCGCGGCGAAGGTGACGCCGACAACGGCCTTGTTGGCCCCCCAGTCCGTGAGGACCAGGCCGGCGGGGTCCACCAGGCTGGTGGCCATCCGCGGAAGGTCGCGGCGGGCCATCGCCAGCGCCGGCAGGCCGGTGGCCAGCGCCACCACCAGGCCGATCGGCCCCAGGCCGAGTGTCAGCATGCCGAAAATCAGGCTGGCGCTGCCGAGCCGGTCGATCAGCTCCCCGCGGTGGCTTGCCCCGTCCCGGCGGACCGGCGGCGACTCGCCCTCCTCGGCGAACAGGTGGCCGCAGTGGGGGCAGCCGGGCACGTCCCAGCCGACCGGTCGGTGGCAGCCCGGGCATAGCGCCTCCTGGAGGCGCGGCCTGCCTCTCAGCGGTGGCGGCGGGCGAGGCGGGATCAAAGCGTTCTCGGGGGGGACCAGCGGGTAATAATCTACGTCCCCGAGGGTCAGCGGGCCGACCTCGGTGTGGATGCTCGTGTCGCAGGCGGGGCAACGCGTGCGCTTGCCCCGCCGCGCCCGGGGCGCCTGGAAGCGGCAGCCGCACGAAGGGCAGGTCACCAACTCGGGCATCGAGGTCGCCATCCGGACGGCAGGGCGAACCCCTAGATCGTACAACAGCCCCAGGGGTTGGGGAAGGCGCGGGGAGGGCCGGGGATGAACGACGGGCCGGGTCGCCGCGTGCAGCTGCACCGGGCACTGTCGAAGCTCGGGGCCGGCTCACGGAAACAGGCCTGGGGGTGGATCGCCGCCGGCGAGGTGACCGTCGATGGACGGGTGGTGCGCGAGCCCTTGGCCTGGGTCGATCTGGCACGACAGGTGATCCGCCACGTGGGCCGGGAGCTACGACCGGGCCGCCCCTGCACGCTGGCGCTGCACAAGCCGCGCGGCGTGGTCACGACGCGCAGCGACGAGCGCGGCCGCAAGACGGTCTACGACCTGCTCCCGCCTGGCTTGCCGTACACCTTCCCCGCCGGCCGACTCGACGCCGACTCCGAGGGGCTGTTGATCCTGACCAGCGACGCGGCGATCCAGGTGCGCCTGACCGACCCCGAGTACCACCTCCCCAAGACGTACCGCGTCACCGTGAGCGGCATGCCGAGCGAGGCCGCGCTGGCGGCCCTGCGCGGCGGTGTGGACCTGGACGACGGCCGGACGCGGCCGGCGGGGGTGCGGGTGCTCCGCGTGCGGGGAAGCGGCGCGGTGCTGGAGGTGGTGCTGACGGAGGGGAAGAACCGGCAGGTGCGGCGGATGTGCGCCGCCGTGGGGCACCGGGTCCGGCGGCTTGTGCGGACCACGATCGGCGGGCTGGCCCTGGGCGACCTCCAGCCCGGCGAGTGCCGCGAGTTGAGTGCCGAGGAGGTGGCGTTGCTCGGCGAGGGGGGGGGGCGGTAATCGGCTCGCCTTGGCCGCGGCCCGTGTCTATACAATCCTCAATAGAGGGTCGGCCTCGTGACCGCCGGCCCGGTCCGCGGCTGGAAGGGATCTCGATGAACCTGCTCCTGAAGCCGGTCCGCTCCTCGCTGGGCAAGAAGTACGCCATGGCGGTGACGGGCCTGCTGCTCATCGGCTTCGTCGTCGCTCACATGAGCGGCAACCTTCTCATCTACCTCGGCCCCGATGCCCTGAACTCCTACGCCCAGGCGCTCAAGGCCCGGCCGGCCCTGCTCTGGGCGGCGCGGGGCGGCCTGTTGGCGGTCTTCCTGGTCCACCTCTTCCTGGCGTTCCGCCTGACGCGGCAGAACTACGCCGCCCGGCCGACGGCTTACGTCTACGAGGAGACGCTGCAAGCCACCTGGGCTTCCCGGCACATGATGCTCACCGGCCTCGTGCTGCTGCTGTTCATCGCCTACCACCTGGCCCACTTCACGCTCGGCGTCGTCCACCCCGCCGACGTACAGGTGGTGAACGGCGAGGTGATCGACCTGAGGCAGGAGAAGAATTACCTCGACCTCGCCGAGATCCGCCGCGGCGGCGGCAAGGACTACGTCGCCGAGCCGTCCGCCGACTACGGCAAGCTCAACAAGCTCAAGGAGGTGGACGCCCGCCACGACGTCTACAGCATGGTCGTCAGCGGCTTTCGCGTCTGGTGGATCAGCGTGACGTACCTGCTAGCGATGGCGTTCCTCGGCCTGCACCTGTGGCACGGCGGGTCGAGCTTCCTCCAGTCGCTGGGCCTGAACGGCTTCGGCTACGCCCGGGTGATCGGCGCCATCGGCCCCGTCCTCGCCGTCGTCGTCGTCGCCGGCAACTGCTCCATCCCGATTTCCGTGATGCTGGGCATCGTCCGCTGACGCGGGGGGGGGCTCCTCGGTCCTGGGTGCGGCGCGTGCCATTCACCTTGCCCGGCACGGCGGTCCAGCCGGCAGGGCACGAAGACTTTGCCTCGGCCACCCACGCGAGCCCCGCGCCCCGTGTTCGGGTCAGGCCGCCAAACGCCGGCGACGGACGCAAATGATCCCAAGTGAGGCGAGGCCGATGAAGCCCAGGCTCAACGTCCCTGGCTCGGGGAGGAATTGGACCCCGACGAAGCAATCGGGATTCGGATTCGCGACCATCATCCATCCCTGGTTGGCGAAGGCCCCGGCGGCGAGCGAGTTGTTGATGATGTCGCGCAGGCCGTTGGTGTCGGCGAGGGGCATCAGCTCCTGGGCGGTGACCGTGTTCTGAGCCGCGTTGACGCTGAACCCCCAGGAGAAGCCGCCCAGGAACTCAAACATCATCGTCTGGGGATCGACGCAAACGAGCATGGTCAAGGCGCTAAACGAGATCGCCCCAAAGGGAAGCCAGCCCTGCGGCGAGTCGTTGAAGAAGCGGCCAGCCCCGTTCTGGCGATTCGCGTCCACAGCGCGGTCCGCGGCTGTGTTATAGGTGATGTCATACCAGGGCAGGTTGTCGAAGGGCCCCCCCGGCTGGTTGGGCTGGGGATCGATGAAGTTCCCACTGGGATAGCCGGGGACATTGTTCCTCTGGTTCCCCATCGCGTCGGTCAGCAAGACGCGCTGGAGCCAGCGCACGTTCGCGGGGTCACAGCAGTCCGGGTCGATGTCGCCGGCGCCGTACTGCGCCTGGATATTCAACCCACCGCCGCCCTGATTCACCTGGTACTGGGTGACCATCAGGGCGGCCTGACCTGTCGAGGTCGTCCCCCAGCCCACAAGTGCGAAACACACGGTCAGTGCGAAACGGAACCGTAGCATGAGAGGTCCCTCCTCGAGCCTTGGGTTTTGGTCCCTGTTGCCTGTAAGTTCTCCTTCGCAAGTCTGCCATTCGATCGCCCGCCCCGGAACCCCCGCAGCGACGGCCACCGGGGCCCGGTTGCGGCACGGGACCGGCGAACCCGCGGCGATAGCGCCAGCGCCGTGAAACGTTCGCGGTGCTCGCCTCAGGCACGCTTCCCGGCCTTGAGGCGCGGTGTCACCGACATCAGGCGTTGAACGCCTGATGTGGGCGCGATTCCAAGCGCGGGTGTGCCTACTGGTTGTGAGTTATCTGGTTGTGAGTTATCGGGCGGAACGCAAATGCCATTCCTGAACGGCCCACGCGACCCGCAACCACGCGGTCCGCTCACTTTTCCCCAGGGTTTATCCTGCCCCGCTGCGAACCTTACTCCCCCTCGATCTCCTCCGCACTTTGTATCCCCACTTTACATTCGCTGTTAACCACGGTTAACAAGGGCCTTCACCCTTTGCACCGATCGGCGCGGGCCGCGATGGTGGTGGCGTTCATATAATTCCCGGCATCGTGGAGGTGAATCATGCAGCTGGTATCGCGCGTCCCCGATGGCCCGGTCGCCGAGAAGTGGGACCGGCACCGCTTCGAGATGAAGCTGGTCAACCCCGCCAACAAGCGCAAGTACAAGGTCCTGGTTGTCGGCACCGGCCTGGCGGGGGCCTCCGCCGCCGCCTCGCTGGCCGAGCTGGGCTACCAGGTCGAGACGTTCTGCTTCCAGGACTCGCCAAGGCGGGCCCACTCGATTGCCGCCCAGGGCGGCATCAACGCGGCGAAGAACTACCAGAACGACGGCGACAGCGTCTACCGGCTCTTCTACGACACCATCAAGGGAGGCGACTTCCGCTCCCGCGAGGCCAACGTCTACCGGCTGGCCCAGGTCTCCGTCAACATCATCGACCAGTGCGTCGCCCAGGGCGTGCCGTTCAGCCGCGAGTACGGCGGGCAGCTGGAGAACCGCTCCTTCGGCGGCGCGCAGGTGTCGCGCACCTTCTACTGCCGCGGCCAGACCGGCCAGCAGCTGTTGCTCGGGGCGTATTCGGCGCTTTCCCGGCAGGTCAGCCTGGGCCACGTCAAGAGCCACCCGCGCACCGAGATGCTCGACCTGGTCGTCGTCGGCGGGCGGGCGCGCGGCATCGTCGCCCGCGACCTGGTCACCGGCCAGGTGTCGAGCCACGCCGGCGACGCCGTCCTGCTGGCGACGGGCGGCTACAGCCCGGTGTTCTTCCTCTCGACCAACGCCAAGGGCTGCAACGTCACCGCCACCTGGCGGGCGTTCAAGCGCGGCGCCGCCTTCGCCAACCCCTGCTACACGCAGATCCACCCGACCTGCATCCCGGTCACCGGCGACTACCAGTCGAAGCTCACCCTGATGTCCGAGTCGCTGCGCAACGACGGCCGCATCTGGGTGCCGAAGTCGGGCGGCGACAAGCGCCCCGCCGACCAGGTCCCCGAGGCCGACCGCGACTACTACCTGGAGCGGCGCTACCCCAGCTTCGGCAACCTGGCCCCGCGCGACATCGCCTCGCGGGCGGCCAAGATGGTCTGCGACGAGGGCCGCGGCGTCGGCCAGGGCGGCCGCGGCGTCTACCTCGACTTCTCCGACGCCATCAAGGGCCGCGGCGAGCACTACATCCGCGAGAAGTACGGCAACCTGTTCGACATGTACGCCCACATCACCCACGAGAACCCCTACCGCACGCCGATGCGCATCTACCCGGCACCGCACTACACCATGGGCGGGCTGTGGGTGGACTACAACCTGATGAGCACCATCCCCGGGCTGTTCGTGCTGGGCGAGGCCAACTTCTCCGACCACGGGGCCAACCGCCTCGGCGCCAGCGCCCTGATGCAAGGCCTGGCCGACGGCTACTTCATCATCCCCTACACCCTGGGCAACTACCTCGCCGGCCAGAAGCCCGGCGGGGTCGATGCCAACGCCGCGGAGTTCCGCGAGGTCGAGGGGGACGTCGCCGCCCGGCAGAAGCGGCTGATGGCGATCAAGGGCAAGCGGTCGGCGATGTCGTTCCACCGCGAGCTGGGCAAGCTGATGTGGGACGAGTGCGGCATGGCCCGCACCGCGAAGAGCCTGAACACGGCGCTGGCGAAGGTCCCCCAGCTGCGCGAGCAGTTCTGGCGCGAGGCGGGCGTGCCCGGCGACGCCAGGGGGATGAACGTGGCCCTGGAGGAGGCCGGCCGGGTGGCCGACTTCCTGGAGTTCGCCGAGCTATTGTGCCGCGACGCGCTGGACCGCAACGAGTCGTGCGGCGGGCACTTCCGCGAGGAGTACCAGACGCCGGAGGGCGAGGCCCAGCGCAACGACGAGCAGTACTGCTACGTCGCCGGCTGGCAGTACCAGGGCGAGGGCCAGGCGCCGGCGCTGCTCAAGGAGCCGCTGACGTGGGAGGAAGTCCACCCCAGCGTGCGGTCGTACAAGTGACATTCCTCGCAGGGGAAAGCTGCCAGCTCGCCATTCCGGCAGCTTCCCTACGGCGCATGGCTTCCCTGGTCTGAACCGCCGGGCAGTGTAGCGATCTTGAGCAAGCCAAGGCGTGTCCCCACAGCAGGCCAGGGGATGAAAACCACGACGCAGACCCACCCCATGACGACGTTCCGGTCGGTCAGCGCCATCCAAACCCCGCAGGCGACGAACGCCACGCAGGTCAGCAGCCCGAAGACAATGACCCCTGTCGGGCAGCGGATCGCCAGGTCGCGGCTGATCATGCCGGGGGTCAGCCGTGTCGATGCCCGCCGCAGCGTCTTCAGCTCACCCCGGAAGACGAGGTAGCTCACGGCCCAGAACGACAGGACCACCACGGCCAGGTAGCCCAGGAACCCGTAGGCGTCCTGCGTCACGGCCGGGAGGAGGGCGAACACCAGCGGCTGGCCGATTACGATGAACGCGAACAGCAGCCGCACCATCCACAACTGCCGCCTGTACAGCCGCTCCTGCGTCCCAGCGTCGGGGACGACGTACGGCCGGGTCCACGGCCCGCCGGGGCAGAACCACGTCTCGCCGTCTGGCCCGCCCTTGAAGGCAGCCTGGGCCATGAACCCAAAGAGGGCCATCGTACTTCTCCGCGCTGTAATGCGAACCGCTGATTCCACTTCGATCGCAGCGACATCCTACTTCGCGGCCCGGCGGGCCGCAAGTCGCTTCCGGCTCGCCGCGCCCTTCCCCGGCGCCGCCGTACTAATAATGTGAGTAGATCCAACCCGACCGCGAAGGGGCAGTACCCGCACATGAAGTTCACCTTACACGTCTGGCGGCAGAGTGGCCCCAACACCCGGGGCGAGATGAAGCAGTACCAGGCGACGAACGTCAACCCGGACATGTCATTTTTAGAGATGCTCGACGTCGTCAACCAGGAGCTGATCGCCAAAGGCGAGGAGCCCATCGCCTTCGACCACGACTGCCGCGAGGGCATCTGCGGCTCGTGCAGCCTGATGATCAACGGCGTGGCCCACGGCCCGCGACGGACGCTGTCCAACGGCAAGCGCGAGGCCAAGACGACCTGCCAGACCTACATGCGCGACTTCTCCGACGGCCAGCAGATCTGGGTCGAGCCGTGGCGGGCGAAGGCGTTCCCGGTCATCAAGGACCTGGTCGTCGATCGAAGCGCGTTCGACCGCATCATCCAGGCCGGCGGCTACGTCAGCGCCAACACCGGCGGGGCGCCGGACGGCAACGCCATCCTGGTGCCGAAGGTCGATCAGGAGTCGGCGATGGACGCCGCCGCCTGCATCGGCTGCGGCGCCTGCGTGGCGGCGTGCAAGAACGCCAGCGCCATGCTGTTCGTCGCCGCCAAGGTGTCGCACCTGGGGATTTTGCCGCAGGGCCAGCCCGAGCGCGCCGAGCGCGTCGTCCACATGGTCAAGCAGATGGACGCCGAGGGGTTCGGCAACTGCACCAACTACTACGAGTGCGAGGCGGCCTGCCCCAAGGAGATCAGCGCCCGGTTCATCGCCCGGATGAACCGCGACTACCTGTGGGCGAAGACGTCCGCCGCGGGCGACGCCAACGGCCAGGGATGACCCCGCCATGCTCGACCTGCCGGCGATCCGCGCCCGCTTCCCCGCCCTGCAAGGCGACCCGCCGCCGGTGTTTCTCGACGGCCCCGGCGGCACCCAGGTGCCGCGGTCGGTCCTCGACGCTGTTTGCGACTACCTGACACGCTGCAACGCCAACTCCGGCGGCGCGTTCCGCACCAGCCGGCTGTCCGACGAGGTGTTGCGCAACGCCCACGCCGCCGTCGCCGACTTCCTCAACGCCCTGTCACCGGACGAAGTCGTCTTCGGCCAGAACATGACGACGCTGACGTTCCACTTCAGCCGGTCGCTGGCGCGGGGTGGCGGCCCGGCGACGCGGTAGTCGTCACGCGGCTCGACCACGACGCCAACGTCCGCCCCTGGGCCCTGGCCGCCCGCGACGCCGGGGCCGAGGTCCGCTTCGTGGACGTGCGCCCCGACGGCACGCTCGACGAGGACGACCTGCGCCGCAAGCTCACGGGGATGAGCGCCCTGCTGGCCCTGACCTGCGCCAGCAACGCCATCGGCACGATGCCGGACGTGAAGTCGCTCACCCGCCTCGCCCACGACGCCGGGGCGCTGGTCTACCTCGACGCGGTCCACTACGCCCCGCACGGGCCGATCGACGTTCAGGCGTGGGGCTGCGACTTCCTGGCCTGTTCGGCGTACAAGTTCTTCGGGCCGCACGTCGGCATTCTCTGGGGACGACGCGAGCACCTGGAGCGGCTGACCGCCTACAAGGTGCGGCCGGCCAGCGACGAATTGCCGGGCAAGTGGATGACCGGCACGCAGAACCATGAGGGCATCGCCGGGTCCTGGCGGCGGTGGACTACCTCGCCTCGCTGGGCCGGGGAGAGACCCGGCGGCAACGGCTGGTCTCGGCAATGACCGCCGTCCGCGAGTACGAGACCCGGCTTGTCCGCAAGCTGCTGGCCGGGCTGCGCGACCGTCCCGCCTGGCGCGTCTGGGGCCTGAGGCGCGACGAGGACCTACCGCGCCGCACGCCGACGCTCGGCCTCACGCATTCGACCCTGCCCGCGCAACGCGTCGTCGAGCACCTCGCGGCTCAGGAAATCTACGCCTGGGCCGGCAACTTCTACGCCGTCGAGCTGGCCGAGGCGTTGGGTGTGGAGGCCGGCGGCGGCTTCGTCCGACTGGGACTGGTCCACTACAACACCGAGGACGAGGTCGAGCGTACGCTGGCCGCCCTGGACGAGTTGCGGTGAGAGCGGCCACCGAGTCGGCGGCCCGCCGCTGGTGTCTCCAAGCCGCGTCTACCACCGGGGTTGAGATTTACTCAGTTCTTAGCCCCACAGTATACTGGTGACATGGGGCGGTTCCTGTTCACCCTCTGTTACACGCTGACGGCCCTACCAGGCCCGGGGTTGTGCTGCTGCGCGTTCCGCCTTGCGGAGAAGCGCTGGCCGTGCCGGCCCAGGCGCGATGCCCTTGCTGTCAGCACGAATCGCCGCCGACCGCCCCCGATCACGAATCTCCTCCCCGCGCTTGCGGGTGCCGAGAGATACAGCCCGCCGTGGCGCCCCCTCCCGACACCACGGAGCCTACCACCCTGTCCGCGGCTTGCCCCTTGATGTGGTTTCCGGCGCCCCCCGTGAGACCGTTGCCCTTCCCGACGCCGCCCCCGCCCCGGCGTTCCAGGAACCGACCCGCCTGCTCCGCGTCTTCCACCTCCTGCGGCGCAATTAAGCACCTTTTGCTCTCCTCCAAATCGTTTTTCAGGCCACCTTCTTCCCCCGAGGAGATCCAGGCATGCCTCGCGCATGGAGCCTCTTGCCCGCCCTCCTTCTGTTGGCCGGCTGCTCGAAGCCGAGCAGCTGACCCGCCTACCGCGACGGCGGCCCCTTCCGTGGTCAAGGCTTCCGCCGACGGCGAGCACGGCCACAAGGTCAGCCAGCACGGCGGGACCATCGTTTCCATTGGCGCCGACAGCTACCACGCCGAAGCCGTCTTCGAGAAGGGCGGCACCTTGCGGCTGTACATGCTCGGCAAGGACGAGTCGAAGGTGCTGGAGATCGACGCCCAGCCGCTGACCGCCTACGCCAAGGCCGAGGGCGACGCCGAGGCGGAACTGGTCGTGCTGAAGCCCGACCCAGCCGCCGAGGACGCCAAGGGCATGACCAGCCGGTTCGTCGCCCGGCTGCCCGGGTCGCTCGTCGGCAAGAAGCTCGACGTCACCGTCCCGGCGGTCCGCATCGGCGGCGAGCGGTTCCGGCTGGCGTTCCAGTCGAACCCGCCGAAGGAGGGCCACGACGACATGCCGACGGGCGTGGCCGGCGACGACGAGCGCAAGCTCTACCTGACGCCGGGCGGGAAGTACACCGCCGACGACATCAAGGCCAACGGCAAGGTGACCGCCTCGGAGAAGTTCAAGGGCGTCAAGGCCGTCCACGACATGAAGCCGAAGGCCGGCGAGCCGGTCTGCCCGATCACGATGACCAAGGCCAACGACAAGTTCGCCTGGGTCGTCGGCGAGCAGACCTACACGTTCTGCTGCCCGCCGTGCGTCGATGAGTTCGTCCAGCTGGCGAAGGAGAAGCCCGACGAGATCAAGGAACCGGACTTCTACCGCAAAAGGTGATCGACCACCGAGAGATGACCTCATGAGATCGCTGATCGTGCTAATGGCCTTCGCCGCCCCCGCCGCGGCGGAGGCCGACCCACGCGCCGTGTTCGAGAAGCGGCTGATGCCGATCTTCAAGTCGCCCAACCCGTCCAGCTGCGTGCAGTGCCACCTCGCGGGGGTGGACCTGAAGGACTACATCCTCCCCGACCACGAGAAGACGTTCCGCAGCCTCCGCGACCAGGGGCTGATCGACCTCGCCAGCCCGGAACGGTCGAAGATCCTCAAGCTGATCTCGATGGGCGAGGGGGACAACTCGGCCAAGGCCCGGGTCCACGCCAAAAACCGCCAGGCGGAATACGACGCCTTCGCGGCGTGGCTCAAGGCGTGCTGCGCCGACCCGGCCCTGGTCAAGTCGCCGCCTCTGGGCGAGAAGGAGCGAGCGAAGGCGGCCCGGCCCGACGAGGTGATCCGACACGCCCGGAAGGACCGACTGGTCGAGTCGTTCGAGCGAAACGTCTGGTCGATGCGCTTCCGCTGCATGGGCTGCCACACCGAGGGCACGCCGCAGGCGGACAAGCACGTCCAGGAGCACGGGCCGCGCGTCGCCTGGTTCAAGAAGGGAGGCCCCGAGGCGACCATGGACTACCTCCTCGCCAGCCGGCTGATCGACCTCGACGCGCCAGAAAAGAGCTTGCTGCTGCGGAAGCCGCTGGGCGAGGTCAAGCACGGCGGCGGGGTGAAGTTCGCCCCCGGCGACCAGGGCTACAAGGGCTTCCGCACCTGGGTCGAGGACATCGCCGCCATCCGCGGCGACCGCTACGCCCGCGCCGCCGACCTGCCGAAGGACGCCGCGACGCTCTCGTTCGGCACCGACCTCTGGCTGAAGCTGGCCGACGCCCCGCCGGCCTGGGGTGACCGCCTCCTCGAGGTGCGGGTGTACGCCTGGGACGCCGCGGCGAAGGCGTGGGAGAAGGAGCCGGTCGCGACGTCGGACCGCGTCGTCTGGGGCAAGGGCAAGCTCTGGCAGCACAACCTGACGCTGCTGGCCGAGCCGGGGTCGGAGCGGGCGAGGGCGTGGCGTGAGGGTAAGCCGTCGCTGCCGCCGGGCCGCTACCTCGTCAAGGTCCACGTCGATGGCGGCGGCCGGCTGAAGAGCGACTGGAAGGCGAGACTCGGCGACGGCGATTTCGCCGGGGAAGCGGAGTTCACGGCGCGGTGGCGCGAGGGGTACGGGGCGATGACCGTCGTCGATGCGCGAAAGGTGAGGCGCTGAGAGGCGGCTCCCCTTGTCCCCCCAAGGGCCAGGGATAGGGTGACGGGGCGGGAGGCCGGCCGGTGCGACACGGGGGGCTTTGCCATGCTTCGTCGCTTGATCCCGGTGGTGGTGTTGAGCTTCGCGGCCGGGTGCGGCCACGGGGTGGCCTGGCGGGCGGATTCGAGCGGCTTCCTGTACACCGACAAGGGCGGCTCGCGCGTCGTCGCTTTCGACCTGAAGACGAAGTCGTCGAGGCCGGTCGTCACCGACGCCGAGACGAAGACGTTCCTTCCCGGGCTGTCGCCCGACGGAAAGCGGCTCGCCGTCGCCCGCCTGGAGCACCCCAAAGGGGCCAAGCCGCGGCTCCAGGTCCGAATCTACTCGACCGAGGGGAAGGAGGAGAGGCGCTCGACCTGGTCGGTCCGGGAGGGGGACGTCAGCCAGGCTGACCGGCTTGAAGAGGTCTACCTGTACTGGACCCCGCAGGACCGGATCATCCTCGTGGCCGAGGGCGTGTGCATATACGACGTCCGGCAGGACCGCTTCCTCGACGTGGAGAAGGTCACGCCCTGGTTCCCCGGCGCCTCGGTGCTGCGCCCCGACGGCAGGGGGTGCCTCGTCCACCGCGAAATCAAAGGGAAGGGGGAGATCGAGCTGCTGTTCCTCGACTGGGACGGGGCGTTGCGCCCCCTTGGGAAGCTGTCGGACCAGGGACAGAAGGGAATGACCTTCCTCGCCGAGTGGGACGGCAACCTCGCGCTGGTGATGCACGACGGCCAGCTATTCGAGGCGGACACCGCGAAGGGGGCGATGCGGGTCTCCAAGCGGAAGGCCCCCGTGCTCAGGTCGGAAGGGCTGCTATGCGCCTACCACGTCTTCCCGGGAGGCACCAAGGCGGTGTGCGTCTACGATCGCGAGAAAGGCAAGGGGAATGAGAAACATCATTACCGGGCCATCGAGCTACAGGACCTGGCCACCTCGTCGCGGACGCCTCTCATTGACGAGTGCCACCAGTGCTTGATGCTGTACCCCTCGCCCGACCGCAAAACGGTGGTCCTGAGCTACATGCCCAACGGCAACCAGGAGTCGCGCCTGCTCGTCGTGGGCGCCGACGGCAAGGTCGTGTCGAACATCAAGACCGGCCCGTGACCGCTTGATCGCCCGGCATTCCCCTGACGGCCGCCCGCCGGGTTTGCCGATGCCGCTGATACGTCGCCCCCGGTTGACACGCCGTTGGGAAAGGATTCCCCACATGACCCTCCCCCGCCGCGCCTGGCTCTGCGGGCTCGCGCTCGCCGCCTTACTGCCCAGCGCCTCCCAGGCGCAGGAACCACGCCCTCCCGAGGCCCGCGTCTAGGGCAGCGCCGAATACCTGTTGTGGTTCCCGAAGAACTCATCGGCCCCCCCACTCGTCACGACCGGACCGCTCGACGTCCTCGGGCCGCGCGGCCGGCCCGGCACACTGGGCCTGCCGGGAACCGAAACCCTGATCGGCGGTCAAATCGGCTTCGCCCCCTCCTCCGGGGCCCGCGTCCTCGCCGGTGCCTGGCTGGACGACGATGCGATGGTCGGGCTGGAGGGTGGCTACCTGTTCCTCGCCCGCCAGACGGCCCAGCGCGTCGTGTCCGAGCCGGGTACCCCCGGCTCGCGGGCGCTGGCGGTGCCGTTCCTCGACGCCCAGAACGGCTTCGTCGAGACGACGACCGGGGTCGCCTTCCCCCGCGACGTGAACCCGTTTGCCGGCGGAGCCCGCCTCGACGTCACCACGCAGCTCCAGGGGTGGGAGGCGAGCGGCGTCTACGACTTCGGCGAACTGGCCGGCGGCCGGTGGCAGGCGCTGGTCGGCTATCGCTACCTCGGCATGCAAGAGTCGCTGACCTTCTCGACCAACAGCGTCAACGTCCTGCCGGCGCCGCCAGACGTCTTCGTCACGACCGACCAGTTCCGCACCACCAACGACTTCCACGGCGGCCAGCTCGGGCTGCGGGCCGAGTGGGACGCCGGCCCGATCTTTGTCCGTACCACCGCGAAGGTTGCCCTCGGCTCGGTTCACAAGGTCACGACCATTTCAGGCCAGCTGTTGACGAACGACTTCACCAACCTCGGCCCGGTGCAGGCCTTCCCCGGCGGCTACTTCGCCCAGGGCACCAACATCGGCCGGCACGGCAGTGACGGCTTCGCGGTCGTCCCGGAGGTCGGGGTGAACGTCGGCTGGCAGCCGGTTGACGGCGTTCGCCTGACGGCCGGGTACACCTTCCTGTACATCTCCAACGTGGCGCGCCCCGGCGACCAGATCGACCGGGCGATCAACCCCAGCCAGAGCCCGGCGTTCTTCAGCCAGCTGGGCGCGCTGACCGGCCCGGCCCGGCCGGCGTTCCCGGGCAACGAGAGCGACTTCGTCGTCCACGGCCTGAGCTTCGTTCGAGTTGCGGTTCTAAGCCGCCTCCCACCTCTTCGGCGGCGCGATACCATCTCCCGCGGGAGATGGCAGGACGCGCCGCCGGCCTCGTTTTGGGGGAGCCGTTGATGTTTCCGCTCGTCGTCGCCGCCCTTGCCCTCCACCGCGAGCTGCGGGCCGGCCCAAAAGATCGATCAGAAATCTGTTCAGGCCGCCCTGGAAAAGGCGCTGGCGGAGCACAAGGTCCCGGCCCTCGGCGCGGTCGTCCTCACTCCCGACGGCGAGGTCGGCGCCGTCGTCGGCGTGCGCAAGCGCGGCAGCGACGTCAAGGCGACATTTCTGGACCAGTGGCACCTGGGGTCCGACTCCAAGGCGATGACGGCGATGCTGATCGCCGTCCTAGTTCACAAGAAGTTGGTCCGCTACGACTCGACGCTGGCCGAGGTGTTCCCCGAGCTGGCCGGCAAGATGCACGACGACTACAAGCCGGTTACCGTCGAGCAGCTCCTCCGACACCGCGCCAGCCTTCCCTCCAACCTGCCCTTTCTCTGGCACCTCTTTCCGCCGAAAGGGCCGACCAATCAGCAGCGTGAACGGGCGACGAAAATGCTACTGTCCTCGAAGCCGCCGCTGAAGCCCGACACGAAGTTCCAGTACTCCAACGCCGGCTACACGGTCGCCGGCCACGTCGCCGAGCAGGTGGGGAAGGCGACGTGGGAAGAGCTGATGAAACGGCACGTCTTCGACCCGCTGGGGATGAAGTCGGCCGGCTTCGGCGCGCCCGGCACCGCGGAGAAGGTCGATCAACCCTGGCCGCACGACTCCGCCGGCAAGCCGGTCAAGCCGGGCCCGGGCGCGGACAACCCGGAGGTGATCAGCCCCGCCGGCCGTGTCCACTGCTCACTGGGTGACTGGGCGAAGTTCGTCCGCGACGTGATGAACGGGGCCGAGGGCAAGGACGGCCTGCTGCCGGCAGGGGCCTACAAGAAGCTGGTCGAGCCGGCCGAGGGCGAAGCCTACACTGCCGGCGGCTGGGGCAGGGGGAAAGCCCCCGTCGGCTACTCGCTGGGGCACGACGGCAGCAACACGATGAACTACTGCACGGCCGCCGCTTTCCCGAAGGCGGGCGTCGCCGTCCTGGTGGTGTGCAACCAGGGCGGCGATGCGGGGAGCGCGGCGGCCCGGGACGTGAGGCGGGCCCTGGTGCAGGCGCTGTTCCCCAACAAGTGAAACGGCCAGGGGCCGGCCCCCTCACGGAGGCCGGCCCCTGGCTCAGCGTAGCTCGGACTTGCCGAGATGCGCCTGGTTGTTACTTGCAGCCGCCGCAGGCCGGGGCCGCGGTGCCGCAGGTGTTGCAGCTGTCGCCGCACGGCGTGCAGCACGGGTCACAGCCCATCCGCTTCTTGATGACGCGGCACTTGCACTTGCACTCGCACACCT
Source organism: Gemmataceae bacterium (assembly GCA_046350195.1). Lineage (GTDB taxonomy): Bacteria > Planctomycetota > Planctomycetia > Gemmatales > Gemmataceae > CALDUY01. The sequence continues at coordinate 120,986 of JAXMAW010000010.1, read as the reverse complement.
TGCAGGTGGTCGGGCAGCAGTCCACGCAGCAGGCGGTCGGGCAGCAGGTCTGCGGGCAGCACGGCTGGCAGCTCGGCTGCGGGCAGCACGGGGCCGGGCAGCACTCGACGGGCACCTTGCGGCAGACCGTCTTGCACACGTCCTGGCAGACCTGGACCGGCACCTTCTTGCAGACCGTCGTCGGCACGCACTCCTCGACGGTGTACGGCACCTTCACGTTGACCGTGTACGGCACCATCTTGCAGACGGTGTACGGCACCTTCTTGACGCACCTCGTCTGCACCATCTCGCAGACCGTGTAGGGCACGGTCTTCTTGACGGTGTGCGGCACCATCTTGCAGACGGTGTACGGCACCTTCTTGACGTGGTTCTCGGTCACCGTGCGGTACTCGGTCGTCTGGACCTTGCGCTGCACCGTCTCCTGAACCATCCGGGTGCTGGTCGTGGTGTAGGTCGTGCAGTAGGTCGCGCCCTCGACCCAGCGACGCTCGCCGGACGAAGCCGAGGACGAGGAGGAAGCCGTGCCGCTCGCCTGACCGCCGCAGGCGCCGCCGCCGCAGGCGGCGTTGCCGCAGCAGCCGCTGCCGCAGCCGTCGCCGTGCTGCGTCGCGTGGCCGCAGCCGTTCGCGTCCACCCAGGCGCCGCGGCTGACCCGCGTCGTGGTGTAGGTGACCGGCTTGCGGACGACCTCGGTGACGTTCCGGGTGACGGTGTACGGCACCTTCTTGACGACCGTCTCCTTGACCGTCTTGCAGACGGTGTAGGGGACCTTCTTCACGACGGTGTAGGGCACCTTCTTGCAGACGGTGTACGGCACCTGCTCGCAGATCGTCTTCTTGACGTAGGTCGTGCAGGGGACCGACTCGCAGACCGTCCGCGTGCGGGTGACCGGGCGGGTGCAGATCTGGTCGGGCTCCTGCACCTTGCACTTGACCTTCTTGCCCTTCTTCACGTAGGTCTGGCACGTGCAGGGGTCGAAGCAGCACTCGTCCGGGCAGCACTGCGTCACGGTCTTGGTCTTGCCCTTGACGCAGTACGTCTCGCAGACCGTCTCACAGACCTTCTTCTGCACCGTCTTGCAGGTCGTCACCGGCTCGCAGACCGTCTTCTTGCAGGTCTTGTAGCAGGTCTCGACGCAGTCACGGTACATCGTGCAGCAGACGTCCTTGTAGCAGGTCTCGTAGCACGGCTTGCACACGGTGCAGCAGACGTCCTTGTAGCACGTCTCGCACACCTTCTTGCAGACCGTGTAGCAGCACTCCTTGCAGTGCGTCTCGCAGATCTGGTGGCAGGCCTGGTGGCACGCCTTGTGGCAGTGGACCTCACACACCGGCTTGCAGACGGTGCAGCAGACGGTCTTCTCGCAGCAGACCGGCACCTTCTTGCAGATGGTGTAGTGGCAGTCCTTGTAGCAGGTCTCGTAGCACGGCTTGCAGTGCGTCTCGCAGACCTCCTTGTGGCAGGTCTTGTAGCACGGCTTGCACACCGTGTACTCGCAGTCCTTGTAGCAGGTCTCGTAGCACGGCTTGTAGCAGGTCTTGCACTCGTTGCGGTAGCAGGTCTTGCACACCTTCTTCATGACCGTCTCCTGGACGGTCTGGTAGCAGGTGACCCAGCGCTTCTCGATCACCGTGTCGTGGACCAGCTTGTAGCAGGTCTTCATCTGCGTCGACGCGGTGGAGTGACAACACTGGGCGTCGCAACACGGCTGCGGGCAGCAGCCGTAGCTCGCCGCGCCACAGGTCGAGGCGCTGGCGGAGGTGGCGGCGGTCAACGCCCCGCACACCGCGACCAGCAGCGCCGCTCCCATGCGCATCCTCATACATCGCCTCCTTCGACACGTGTTGTGTGGAACCTCAGAAGCCTTTCGACGGGTCTCGGACACCAAGTCCATGGTTGTCGTCCTCGCTGAGCGGGTGGTCCGCTGAGAGGCTGGCCGTCAAAAGCCGGGCGGGTCGCGCCCGCGAGACCGGCCCGTCGCCCTTCCGCCACCCGGGAGGGCGGGGCTGGTGGGACAAGTCCGGCGTTCTGCTTCTGGTTATCGGCGCCGTCTTACGCCACCGATCACGGCGCGCGGCGATTGCCGGGCTTGCCGGGTCCGCCAGGCTTCCGAACGCGCCGGCCGTGCAGGCGGTAGCGGTGGGAAGGCGTCTGACGGGGCCGGGACCGAAGGGGGAAAAGTTGATAGACGGGGAAAGGGGGGAAGGCAGTCAGCAAGGCGCCGGAGAAGCGTTCCCACCTGGAACGCTTCTACGGCGCCTCGCTGACCGATTTAGCGCTCGGCCTGGAGGTGCGCCTCAACGAACCAGAGGTTCTTGTCCGTCTCGCGCGACACCTCGGTGAACAGGTCGGCCGTGTCGGCGTCACCCAGCTGGGTCGCCTTGTCGATCGCCTCGCGGGCCTGCTTGCCGAACGCCGCCAGGGCGCTCGACAGCGCTTCGACGTGGTCGTGGCCGGAGGCGATGTTCAGCGGGTACGGCGACAAGGTCGTCTTCTTGACGACCACCTGGGCCGTGCCGTCGGACGGGCCGCCCAGCGCGGCGGCCCGCTCGGCGATCAGGTCGGCGTGCTCCTCGGCCTCCTCGGCCACCTTGTCGAACAGCTCGTGCAGGGCGATGAAGTTCGGCCCGCGGACGTTCCAGTGGGCCTGCTTGGCCTGCAGGTGCAGGTCCACCACGTCGGCCAGGCGGTCGTTCAGCAGCTTCACCAGTTCGACGCGGCGGTCTTTCGGGAGGTCGTTCTTGGTGCGGTGCATTCGGGGTTCCTCCGGGCGACCGGGCTAACCTGGGTCCTCTTGTTCACAGATCTGGCGCGCCTTCTCGAGCAGGCGGTTCAGCTCGGCGATCTCACGCCGCTCGAAGTGCTCCAGCACCTTGCGGTGCAAGTCGCGTACCGGTGCGTCGAGGCGGCCCAACAGTTCCAGCCCCTCCGGCGTCACCGCGACGCGGACGACCCGCCGGTCCTCACTGCAACGCTCGCGGCGGACCAACGGCGGTAGCTTCCGCTCCAGGCGGTCGATCAACCCCGTAATGCCCGGCACCGCGGTGATCGTCCGCCGGGCGATCTCCATGCACTCCAGTGGCCGGCCCTCGCCCCGGAGAATTCGTAGCACGTTGTACTGCGACGCCGTCAGGTCGTACTCGGCGAACAGCCGGGCGAAGCGGTGCTGGAGCCGGTCGCTGGTGCGGAACAGGTTCAGCACCGCCTCCTGCTCCGGAAGGTCGAATGGGGACCGCTTGCCGATCTCATCGCCCAGCGGGGCCATGGTCGCTCTCCTCCGCCTATATATTTTATGCGTCAAGTATCGGAGAGGCAACCCCCCCTTGGGGGCGTCCCGCGGCCCTCCCGGAGGTAGTCAGAGCGGCGGCGGGCGTACTCCTCGGCGGTGAGCGCGTCCAGGTCGGGGGAGGCGTGGGCGTCGAACAGCTGGCGCAAAAACGGCACGCACCAGCCGCAACCGGTGCCGGCCCCGCCGCAGCGGGATAGCTCGCTGGCGACGCGCGGCTTCTCGACGCGGAGGAAGCTAAGCAGCTTTCGCCTGGTGACGTGGAAGCAGAAGCAGACCTTCGAGTCGTGGTCCATCCGCGCCCCCCGTAGGGACATGCGGACCGCGTGTGCTCTTGTCGTAGGACAAGCTGCCAGCTTGTCCGGTTGGGCGAAGCGAGGGACAAGCTGGCAGCTTGTCCTACGACAGACGGGCACGCCGGCCGCCCTAAGTCAGCGTAGCAGCTTCTCGAAGCAAATGCTCCTCGATGTTCCCGGATGCTGCCGCGACCAGTCAGGTGTCCGACATGGAGACCTCAAATAGATAGCCCGAAGCGCGTCCGCGAGGTCCGATGCCGACCTCGCGAACGCTTCGGGCTTGTATTGGCCAGGGCCTTTCTCAGTAGACGAACTCGACCCCCGCGTTGACCGCCTGAACCCAGAACGAGGCGTCGTTGAAGTTGAACGCCGGCCGGGCCGAGGCCGCCGCCGAACTCCGCCGCCGTCGGGACGAACGAGGCGTTCACCCCGCGGGGTCGATGGCATCGCCGGGTCGCACGACCCGGTTCCACAGGAGGATCGAGTAGCCCACCGACACGCGCATCCAGTCGGTGACGTAGACGCCGCCGGTGATGCCCCACTCCGGAACGATCCCGAAGACGCTGCGCGAGTACGAGCCGATGTTCGTCGGCAGCGCCAGGATGCCGCCCTCGACGGTGGTCCGGCCGGCGGGCGTCACCAGGGTCGAGGTGCCGGCGATCTGCACGCGCTGCTCGGTCAGGCCGAAGCCGACCTTGCCCGATAGGCGGAGGAAGTACCACCAGTCCTCCCAGATCAGCACGCCGCCGACCTGCCCGCCGTAGAACATGTTCTTGGTGCGGAACTGGTCCTGGTCCTGGACGAAGTCAGGCGGGTTGACGAAGTTGGCCGCCCCCTGAAAGGTGAACGTGTCCAGGCGGATCGGCAGGAGGGTGTCGTTGATGACCAGGTTTTCCTCCAGCCGAAGGTAGCGCCCGCCGACGAACACCTCGCCGCGCAGCCGCTCGTTGCCGACGTGGCAGCGGAGGTTGCCCTCGACGCCCCACAGGCGGGAGTCCGCGTTGACGCTCACACTCCTTGGCAAACCCGGGCGGGCGTCGATGAACGCGCCTTCCTGCTCGGCCAGGACCTTGTATTCGGCCGGGCGATGACCGGGAAGCCGTTGGCGCTGTAGCCGCCGAAAAGCTGGTCGATTGCTCGAGCAGGACGAACCCGCCGGCGTCGAGGGACATCGCCTTGGTGTCGTCACAGAACAGGCCGGCCGCCCCGTAGAAGCCCTGGAAGGAATCGAAGTCGATCTTGTCCTCGAACAGGGCGAAGGTGCTCGGCCGGGCGCAGAGCGCCCGGGGCGGCGCATGTCGGCGGGCCGGAGGTCACCAACGGCGTCGGGAGCTTGATCCCCTGATCCACCCGACAAGGTAGCCGCCCGTGGCCCACCAGAGGGCGCCCTGGCCGCCGTAGCCGCCCGCTCCCCCGGTGGCGATTGCCGGCCACGCCGCCGTCGAGCACCGGCCCTGGGGGCGCGGCCAGCGGCGGGCCGACCGGCGGCGCGGTGAACCGGATAGCCCCCGGCGGAGCTGGCGGGCTGGTGACGGCGGCCGGCGACTGTTGAGCGCGGGCGAGATCGGCGCTAATCAGCAGCGCCACGGCAACGAGCAACCGGGTTCGCATGTCGCACCCAAATAGATACGGTGGTTCCGACGACCTCACGCCCGCGCGACGCCCCGCGCGACGAGGCCTGCCCCTCATCCCGAATCACTCTTGTTATCGGTGCGGGAGGTGCAATCGGTCGAGGCGTTTTTCCCGGAACAATCCGGGCCCCCTCCACGGATTCAGCTTGACTTCGACGCGGAAAACTGCGACGGATGGATAGGTAGGCCATTCGCACGCGCGACGCCGGGCACGGCCAGGACTCGCACCAGAGGGCCCGGCCTGGGAAGTCGCTTCAGGAGGGGGTTGGTTACATGCTCCGCGTAACTTGTGACGGATGTGGGAAGGAGCTGCACCCGGGGGAGGATCATCACGTGGTCAAGATCGAGGTCTTCGTCTCCGGCGACCCCGCCGGGCTGACCGAAGACGACCTCGACGAGGACCACATGGAGGCGGTCGCCGAGGTGCTGCGCGAGTTGGAGGACGAGGGCGAGGCGGCCGACCCCGACCCGCCGACCCGCCACTTCCGCTACGACCTCTGCGCGCCGGCTGCAAGCACCGTTACGTCCGCGACCCGCTGGGTAAGGAATCGGCCCCGAAGTTCCAGTTCAGCAAGAATTGACCCTGCCACGAGAGAAGCGAAGCGGGAGCGACGGATTTTTCCCCGTCGCTCCCGCTTCCGGCTCTCGTTTCGTGACGCACCCGTGATGGACCCTGCTCTGTTCGACCGCCTCGCCGACACGCTAAGGCAGCCAGGCCCTGCCGCTGCCATCGACCGGCCCTGCGCGCTCCGGCTCCGGCCAGGACGGCGAGTTCAACGCGCTGTTCTACGCCCTGTTGCTGAAGCGGCGGCACGAGCTTGGGGTCAACCCCGTCCCGACCGGGCCGAGCGAGGAGTTGCCGGCGTCGGTCCACGGCCCCTACGAGGAGGGCATCCGCGCCGCCGCCCGCGAGGTCGGCCAACTCTTCCTCGACGCCGGCAACCTGCAACAGGCCTGGTTCTACTTCCGCATGATCGGCGAGCCGGGGCCGGTCCGCGCCGCCCTCGAAGCCATCACGCCCGGCGAGGACGACGACGTCCAGCCGCTGGTCAGCATCGCCTTCTACGAGGGCGTCCACCCCAAGAAGGGCTTCGACTGGATCCTCAGCCGCTACGGCCTGTGCAGCGCCATCACGACCGTCGGCAGCGGCGAGGTCCCGCACGGCGAGGAGGTCAAGCAGTACTGCATCCGCGCCCTGATCCGCGCCCTGTACGGCGAGCTGCGCGCCCGACTGACGGCCGAGATCGAGGCCCACCAGGGCTTCGCCCCAACCGGCTCAGACGCCCCGCCCGACACGCCCGGGGTACTCCGCAAGCTCATCGAGGGCCGCGACTGGCTGTTCGGCGAGGACGCCTACCACATCGACACGTCGCACCTTTCCAGCGTCGTGCAAATGAGCCTGTTGTTGCAGCCGTGCCCTGAGCTGGGTATGGCCCGCGAGCTGTGCGCCTACGGCGCTCGACTCTCCGGCCGCTTCATGGGTCGCAACGAAGACCCGCCGTTCGATCGAGGCTACAAGGACTACGACGTCTACCTCGCCATCCTGACCGGCGAGGCGGTCGAGGAGGGTTTGGCTCACTTCCGGGACAAGGCCGACAACGCCGACCCCGAGGAGATCGGCACCTACCCGGCGGAGGTGCTGGTCAACCTGCTGCTCAAGCTGAACCGCGGACAGGAAGCGATCGAGGTGGCGCGGAAGCACCTCGCCGGGGCCGAGCGGCAGGGCCGGCAGCTGACGTGTCCGAACCTCAACGAGCTGTGCCAGCGGTACAAGGCGTTCGGCACGCTCGCCGAGGTCGCCCGCGACCTGGACGACCCGGTGTACTACCTGGCGGGGCTGCTGGCGGCAAAATCGTAGGGTAGGCCTACCCTACGCCGGAGAGTTATTCCCCGGTGTCGTGCGTCGTCGGCTCGAGCTGCTTGGTGTTTCGCTCCACCGCCAGCACGATCTTCCGCTCTTCCATGCCGTCCGGCGACGTGGCGACGGCCGGGATGATCTGCCGGGCGTCGGGCAGCTTGAACCGCATCGTGAACGTGCCGTCCGGCCGCAGACTCACCGGCTGCCCTTGCAGCGTCACCCGGGCGTTCGGCTCCGTCGCGCCGTAGACGATAAGTTCGGCGTCGAGTTGGAACCAGAACTTCCGGGTCTTGCCCGCCGGCAAGAGGCCGCCGGAGCCGAAGCTGGAGATCGACGGCGAGCCCAAAGGCCGCCGTAGCCGCTCGTCGAGGAACTGCTTGACCTCCAGGCTCGACGAGCCGAGGTCGTAGCCCGACGACATGGCGTAGAGCCGGTCGGCCTTCCGCGAGTCGAGGTCGGCCCAGTTCTCATCGACGACGTCGCTAACGCCGGCCCGCGGCGTGGTGACGACGTTGGACCGGGCCAGGACGTAGAACCGCCCGCTCCGCGTCAGGTAGCCGATGTCCACCCGGAAGGTGCGCGGCGGGTCCTTCACGTCGATGTACCAGTTGTTGCAGCCGCCGTGGATCTCGATGTCCCGGACGACCCGCTCGCTGTGGCCGGCCGTGTCGTTGGCCGTCACGTCCAGCAGCCGGAGCGTCGGCCGGGCCGCGTGCCACTCCTGGGCCAAGGCCGCCTCGGCCCGCTGCACCGCCTGCTGGGTCAGCTCCCAGTAGGCGTGCAGCCAGTACGGGTCGCGGACCAGCAGGACGATCCGGTCCTTGCCGTAGGCGGTCGGCAACTCCCGGGGGATGCGGGCCGACAGGTCGCGGGTCGGCACGCCGACGTTGTACTTGCTGGCCTCGACCTCCTCCTCGCCGGAGGTGTTACGGGCGGCGGCCTTCTGTACCGGGGCGACCAGCTTGTTCGGCGACGCCTTGGCGGCGTAGGCCTTGCGGCGGGCCGCGTTGCGCTGCCGCTTGCGGATCTCATCGACGAGCTGGTCCTTGCTCAGGTCGCGCCGGCCACTGATGCCGTGCTGCCGGGCCAGGTCGTCCAGTTGTTTCCGGGAGTACGCGAGCAACTGATCACGGGTCATGCGAGGCCACTCCGGCACCTGGTCCCCGGCGCGGGGGCGCGCCGGCGGGCAACACAGGGTCAGGACAGCCATCCATGGGACCAGGAATCGCTCCCGGACATCCGTTCGCGGGAGGTGCGGTCGAGAAGCAGCCCGCGCTGGCGCGCGGGGAAGCACGGCGGGGCACGAGGGGCACCCGGAATTGGGGCTTAGTGGGGTGAGCTGGCGGGTAGGACCGACGGCCCAATCACAACGAGGACGCGAGGCGAACTGCGGGCGTCGGCGGGGTGTCGATCCGCGAAAGGGACCCCATCCCGGGTGGTTTTTTCCTGTTCGAGACCTGCCCTTTCGCAAGTATGAGAGTAGCCGAGCGCCGCCCGCCTGTCAACATAAATTCTTGCCGATGCACGACCAACGGCTAAGAAGCGCGAAACGGCGCCCCCTGGGCGAAGTCTACCGCCCCCGCCGAGATCGTGAATTTTTTCACGATCGGGGGATTGACGTTGGATTCCGACTTCGGAGAATAGCCCGGCCCGCCGGTCGGGTCGGCGCCGCCGACTGCCGGTTGGCCGCACCGGGGTTCTCTCCATGTTCCCGGGCCCCACCGATCCCAAGAAGCTAGGGCGCTACCTGGCGATTTCGCAGGTCGGCTTCGAGATGGTGGTCCCGATCATCCTGGGCTTGGTCCTCGACCATTACCTTGGCTGGTCCCCGTGGGGGGTGATCGTCGGGGCGGTGATCGGCCTGACGGGGGGGGTGGTCCACCTCGTCCAACTGGTCCAAGACAAGGACGACGCCAAGCCGAAGCCCCCGGAGCCCGCTTGACCGCGCGCATCATCCTCCTGACCACCGCCGCGCTGGCCTTCGCCCTGCTCGGTATTCTGGCCCGCTCCCTCGGGGGAGGTGACGAGGCGCTGTTGCACTGCCTGACGGCGGTCCTGCTGTGCCTGGTGCCGGGCGTGGTCACCCTGGCCGCGACGCACTGGGCGGCGGCGAACGACCCGCGCAAGGCCCCGCTATTGGCCCTGGGGGCGTCGGGGGTGCGGATGTTCGGCGTGCTGCTCGTGGCCCTGGCCCTGCACCTGAACGTGCCGCTGTACCAGGGTGCGGGATTCCTCTTCTGGGTCGCCGGCGCCTACCTGTGGCTGCTGGCGGTCGAGGTGGCGCTGCTGGTGCGTGGCCGCCTGTCGAGTCACCAAACGACCGCGCCCGGCGAGCCGGGTTGATGGAGGCCGATCGGCCATGGCCAAGCACGAGCTAAAGCCTCACCACGAGGTTCAGGACACCGAAACCTGGGGCATCTTCCACCACCTCTTCGAGGACCCGGTGGAGTTCTCACTCCCGGTGATCGACCTCGGCTTCTACCAACTCCATATCACCAAGTTCATGCTCCTGGAGCTGCTCGCCGCCGGGCTGATCCTGTTGATTTTCGTCCCCCTGGCCCGGCGCATCCAGACCGGCGGCCTGCCGACGGGCCGGTTCTGGAACCTGTTCGAGTTCATGCTGGTCTTCGTCCGCGACCAGATCGCGAGGCCCAACATCGGCGGGCACGCCGACCACGGGCACGCTGACCACGGGCACGACCACGGCGGGCATGCGGCGCACCACAAGGAGGACGTCCACCCGGCCGACAAGTACGTGCCGTTCTTGTGGACGGTGTTCCTGTTCATCCTGTTCTGCAACCTGCTGGGGATGTTCCCGCTGCTCGGCTCGCCAACGGCCAGCATCTGGATGACGGGCGGCATGGCGCTGATCAGCTTCCTGATGATGCACGGCGTCGTCATCTACCAGCACGGACTGGCCCGATACTGGAAGTCGCTGTGGCCGAAGATTGACATGCCGCCGGGGGCCGTGTTCCAGGTCATGGGCCTGGTCTTCACCATCCTCATCGGCCTGATCGAGATCATGGGGACGTTCATCAAGAGCGGCGTTCTTGCCGTGCGTCTGTTCGCCAACATGTTCGCCGGCCACCTGGTGCTGGCGACGATCCTGTGGTTCATCTACGCGGTGGGGACGGCGTTCGGGACGAAGATGCTCTGGGGCACCGTGACGCTGGCGAGCGTGTTCGGCGTGGTGGCGGCAGGCCTGCTGGAAGCTGTTCGTCCGGGTTCCTCCAGGCGTACATCTTCACCTTCCTGACCGCGCTGTTCATGGGATGCAACTGCACCACGCCGAAGCGCATTGATGGTATGCCCCGCCGGGTGGCGCGCGCGCGGGGGAGACGACGGACGCCACGAACACTGATCCTTATTGGTCTTGGGGAGTATCCATGAAGATCCTGCACCTGCTGGCCCTCGTCGTCGTCATCCTCCCGGTGGCCGCCGCCCGGCGGCCCAGGCGCTCGACCTCGACTCTTTCCGGATCCGGCATTGGCACCGGCATCGGCGTGGCGCTGACGCTGATCGGCGCCGGCTGGGGCTTCGGCCGGATCGGCGGCGCGCCCTCGAGGGCATGGCCAGGCAGCCGGAGGCGGCCGGCAACATCCAGACCGGCATGATCATCATCGGCGCCGCTCGAGGAGCGCTACGTTCTTCGCCCTGATCGTCTGCATCCTGCTGCTGGGCAAGGCGACGTTCTAACATGAGGGAGACGCGGTCCTGGCGAGCCGCACGAAGTAAGCGGGTGGGCCTTCGCCCCCGCCCTCACTTGCAGGACACGGCCGGGCCGGTGCCACCGCACTCCGCTTACTTCGTGCGCGGCTCGCCAGGCGTTGGGAGGTTGAACCTATGCGTGTTGGGATGGGGCTCGGTCTGGCGTTGGTCGTCCTGCTCCTGGCCGTGCCGCCCGCCGGCGCGCACCCGCCAAGGCCGACGTGGCCGCGGCGAAGGGGCAGGCCGCACGGCAAGGACGAAACGCACCACGAGGAGCCGCTTGACCTGTTCAAGGGCGGCATCGGTGACCATCTGGTCGATCGTCGTCTTCTTCATCTTGTTCGCGCTGTTGAGCAAGTTCGCCTGGCCGCAGATCCGCGAGGGGCTGGACAAGCGCGGCAAGGCGATCGCCCACGACAAGCACGAGGCGGTGCTGGCCAAGCGCGAGGCCGACAAGCTGCGCGGCGAACTGGCCGCCAAGATGCAGGAGGCCAACGACCGCATCCGCGACATGATGGACAAGGCGACCAGGGACGCCGCCGCCGCCGCCGCCGAGGAGATCGCCCGCGGCAAGGGCGAGGTCGCCTCCGAGCGAGCGGCTCCAGCGCGAGCTGCGGCTGGCCGCCGACGACGCGGCTGCACAAGATGTGGGAGCAGTCGGCCCGCCTGGCCACGCTCATCTCCACCAAGGTCGTCCGCAAGCAGCTGAGCGACGCCGACCACCGGGCCCTGCTCGGCGAGGCGCTGGCCGAGTTCCGCCGCGGCGAGGCCCGCAAGCAAACCCTCGAGAACGCCCGCATGAGCGAACAGAAACTCCAGGCGCCCACCGCACCGTGCTGGACGACGAGTCCCGCCACGTCGCGCGTCTACGCCGAGGCGCTGTACAAGGCCGGCGAGGCCGACGGTCTGGTGCCCACGCTCCTGGAGGAGGCCGGACGCGCTCGACCGAGGGGTCTTCAAGCAGGACCCCGGCCTGGAGTGCATTCTTCGCCTCCGCCGCCGTCAGCCGCGACCGCAAGGCCGAGCTGATCCGCAAGGCGTTCGAGGGCAAGTCGAGCCCGGCGTTCGTACGGTTCTTGGGCGTGCTGAACGCCCACGACCGGCTCGACATGCTGCGGCCGGTCCGCGGGGCCTTCCGCGCGATCCACGACCGCAAGACGCACCGGCTGGCGGTCCACGTCAAAAGCGCCGTCCCGCTGACCGACGAGGAGCGCGGGCGGCTCATCGCCGACGTCAAGTCACTGGGGCAGCTGGAGCCGGTGCTCGACGAGGTCGTCGATCCGGAGATCCTCGGCGGCCTGATCATCCGAGTCAACGACTGGGTCTACGACGCCAGCGTCCGCAGCCGCTTGCAGGCGGTGCAGAGTCAGCTGGTCGAGAGGAGCAGCCATGGCATTCAGAGTGGACGAGATCGTTTCGGTTCTTGAGCAGGAAATCCGCCAGTCGAGGACCGGCATCGACGCCCGCGAGACGGGGACCGTCCTGGAGGTCGGCGACGGCATCGCCCGCATCTACGGCCTGTCCACGGTCATGGCCGGCGAGATGGTCGATTTCCCCGCCGCCGGCGTCAAGGGCGTCGCGTTCAACCTGGAAGAGAACTCGGTCGGCGTCATCCTGCTGGGCGACTACAAGCAGATCGAGGAGGGCTCCGAGGCCCGCAGCACCGGCGAGCTGTTGAGCGTACCCGTCGGCGAGGCCCTCGTCGGCCGCGTCGTCGATCCGCTGGGCAACCCGCGCGACGGCAAGGGCGACATCGTGTCGTCGCACCGCCGGCCCGTCGAGGTGATCGCGCCGGGCGTCGCCGAGCGCCAGCCGGTCAAGACGCCGCTCCAGACCGGCATCAAGGCGATCGACGCCATGACGCCGATCGGTCGCGGCCAGCGCGAGCTGATCATCGGCGACCGCAAGACGGGAAAGACGGCGATCGCCATCGACACGATCATGAACCAGAAGGGCAAGGGGGTCATCTGCGTCTACGTCGGGATCGGCCAGAAGGAATCGACGATCGCCAGGATCGTCAAGGACCTCGAGCAGGCCGGCGCGATGGACTACACCATCGTCGTCTCGGCCGCCTCGTCCGACCCGGCGCCGCTTCAGTACTACGCCCCCTACGCCGGCTGCGCCATGGCCGAGTACTTCATGTTCGAGCTGGGCCAGGACACGCTGTGCGTCTACGACGACCTGTCCAAGCAGGCGGCGGCGTACCGCCAGCTGGCGCTCTTGCTCCGCCGGCCGCCCGGCCGTGAGGCGTACCCCGGTGACATCTTCTACGCCCACTCGCGCTTGCTGGAGCGGTCGTGCAAGACGGCCGAGCGCTACGTCATCGTGCCCAACGACGCCGACGAGCGGAAGGTGAACGACGACTGGGGCGTGAGCAACGCCAAGAACGAGCAGCGCGGCCACGGCGAGAAGGGCAAGGTCTACTCCGGCCCGCTGGAGTTCCACCAGGCCAAGGAAGACGTCAAGAAGTGGCCCGGCCACAAGGTCGCCAAGGTGTGGAACTCGGGCGGCTCGCTGACGGCGCTGCCGGTGATCGAGACGCTGGAAGGCGAGGTGTCGGCGTACATCCCGACGAACGTGATCTCCATCACCGACGGGCAGATCTACCTGCAGCCCGACCTGTTCAACGCCGGCGTGCGGCCGGCGATCGACGTCGGCATCTCCGTCAGCCGGGTCGGCGGCAACGCCCAGATCAAGGCGATGAAGCAGGCCGTCGGCGGCCTGCGGCTCCAGCTGGCCGCGTCTCCGCGCCCTGGAGGCGTTCGCCCAGCTGGGCACCGACCTCGACGCCGCCACGCAGCGCGAGCCTGACCGCGGCTACCGGATGGTCGAGATCCTGAAGCAGGTCCAGTACAAGCCGATGGACGTGATCGACCAGGTGCTGATCATCTTCGCCGGCACCAACGGCTTCCTCGACAAGGTGCCGCGCAACCAGGTGCCGGCGTGGAGGGCGCAGTTCCTGAAGTTCATGCACTCGCAGCGGGCGCGACCTGGTCGAGGGGTTGACCAAGGCAAAGGAGCCTGACCAAGGACATCGAGGTGAAGCCGGCTGGACGCCACCACGGCGTTCGGGCCGCAGTTCAAGGCGGGTTCCCAGGCGAGCGGGGGCGTCAGTCCCCGTTTCCACACCTACCAGGGCTTACGCCCCCGCTCGCCAACCCGAGAGGACACCATGGCCAACACCGCGAGCCTGGTGAAGCCGCCGCAAGGCGGTGCGGAACATCCGCAAGATCACCCGGATCGATGGAGCCTGATCGCGACGCGGTTCAAGAAGGCGTCGACCGCCGCGAGGCCGCCGCGTACACCAAGAAAATCGGCGAGCCTGGCCGCCGACCTCAGCCGCCACCGCTGGCAACGTCACGCACCCACTCTTGACCAAGCGACGTCATCAAGAACAGTCAGCTGCTGGTGATCTGCTCCAACCGCGGCCTGTGCGGCGGCTATAACGCCGCCATCTCTCCGCGAGGCGATGGGGGCCGTCCGCCGCACCAGCCAGGAAGGGGTGACGCTGCACCTCGACCTGTCGGGCAAGCGGGCGATCAACTACGCCAGGTACACCGGGCTGAAGGCGGAACACACCTACACCCAGTTCGAGGACAAGCCGGCCTTCGACGAGGTCGAGCAGATCGCCGACCGCTACCTGCAAGCGTTCATCTCGGGCAAGATCGACCGGGTCGAGGTGGCGTACATGAAGTTCCTCTCCGCCGGCGTGCAGAAGGCGGTGGTCGAGACGCTGCTGCTGCCGACGGTGCCGGCGGCGGAGAAGCCGGCCGCGGCGAAGGTGGTGGAGTACGAGTTCCTGCCCGACGCCGCGGACATCTTGCAAGAGCCTGCTGCCGGTGTCGTTCAAGGTGCGGCTGTTCAAGTGCTTCCTGGACGCGGCGGTCAGCGAGCAGATCGCCCGGCGGGTGACGATGAAGCAGGCGATCGAGAACGCTGACGAGATGATCAAGAGACCAGCCAGTCGTATAACAGGGCGCGACAGGCCAGCATTACGAAAGAGATTCTCGAAGTTATCGGCGGAAGCCCTGGAAGTGAGATCAGCGTTCCGACCGTAAGGGAGGGCGTGGCGTTCGCCGGGTTTGAAGTAATCCGCCCCTCCCCATGGTCGGGCCTGGATACGGAGCACATCATGGTGATCGGCGAACGGTCGGCAGGTGGGCAGCATCGTGCAGGTGATCGGCTCGACGTTCGACGCCGAGTTCCCCGAGGGGCACCTGCCGGAGATTTACAACGCCCTCCGCATCGAGTCGGACAACAAGGGTGTCGATCCGCCTGACTGGCGAGGTGCAGCAGCACCTCGGCGGCGGCCGGTCCGCCGTCGCCCTGGGCTCGACCGACGGCCTCGGTGCGCGGCATGAAGATCGTCGATACCGGCGCACCGGTTTCGGTTCCGGTCGGCCCGAGACCCTCGGGCGGGTGTTCAACCTGCTGGGCGACCCGATCGACGGCCGCGGCCCGGTCAACGCCAAGGAGTTCCGGCCCATCCACCAGCCGCCGCCGAAGTTCAGCGACCTGTCGCCGAAGACCGAGCTGTTCGAGACCGGCATCAAGGTCATCGACCTCTTGACGCCGCTGGTCCGAGGCGGCAAGGCCGGCCTGTTCGGCGGGGCCGGCCTGGGCAAGACGGTCATCCTCCAGGAGCTGATCGCCCGCATCGCCACGCGCTCCGGCGGCGGCTCGTCGGTGTTCGCAGGCGTCGGCGAGCGCACCCGCGAGGGCAACGACCTCTGGCTGGAAATGCAGGAGACGACGTACAAGGACGAGAAGGGCAACCAGCGGCCGGTCCTCACCAAGACCGCCATGGTGTTCGGCCAGATGAACGAGCCACCGGGGGCGCGCCTCCGCGTGGCGCTGTCGGCGCTGACCATGTGCGAGTGGTTCCGCGACGCGACCGGCACCGACACGCTCTTGTTCGTCGATAACATCTTCCGCTTCTCGCAGGCCGGCTCCGAGGTGTCGGCGCTTCTGGGCCGCATGCCCAGCGCCGTCGGTTACCAGCCGACGCTGGCCACCGAGATGGGCGAGCTTCAGGAGCGGATCACCAGCACGACCCGCGCGCCACCACCCGGTGGCGGTGTACGTGCCGGCCGACGACCCGACCGACCTGCCGCCGGCCAACGCCTTCCAGCACCTCGACGCGTTCCTCTACCTGGAGCGGAAGATCTCCGAGAAGGGGATCTACCCGGCGGTCGATCCGCTGGCGTCGTACAGCAACATCCTCCAGCCGGGAGTGGTCGGCGAGGAGCACTTCGCCGTCGCCAACCGGGTCAAGCAGATCCTCCAGCGCTACCGCGAGCTGCAGGACATCATCGCCATCCTCGGCGTCGAGGAGTTGTCGGAAGAGGACAAGCAGGTGGTGAACCGGGCGCGGCGGATCGAGAAGTTCCTGTCGCAGCCGTTCCTCGTCGCCGAGCCGTTCACCGGCAAGAAGGGCGAGGTGACGCCGATCAAGGAGACGATCCGCAGCTTCAAGGAGCTGTGCGAGGGCAAGTGGGACCACCTGCCGGAGGGCGCCTTCATGTACGTCGGCGCCATCGAGCAGGCCGAGGAGCAGGCCCGCAAGCAGAAGTAATACGCGCCGCGCACGAAGTAAGCGGGGTTTGAAGAACCGCTTACTTCGTGCGCGGCTCGCCGAGCGAGAGACACCATGGCATCGCGTGAACTGCACTGCGTCGTCGTCACGCCGGAACGGGCCCTGCTCGACGTGAAGGCGGACTTCGTCGCCCTGCCGATGTACGACGGCGAGTTGGGGGTTCTGCCTGGCCGGGCGCCGCTGATCGGCCGGCTCGGCCACGGCGAGTTGCGCATCCGCCAGGGGGCGACGACGACGTACCTGTTCGTCTCCGGCGGCTTCGTGCAGGTGCGCGGCGACACGGTCAGCGTGCTCACGTCCGTCGCCAGGCCGGCCGGCGAGATCAAGCCCGCCGAGGTGCAGGCGACGCTCGCCGGGCTGATGGACAAGCTGAAGCAGACGGCGGGTGAAGAGGCGCAGCAGGCGGTCCGGACGTCAATCGACAAGGCGCGGGCGCAGCTCCGCGTGGTGCGGCACGCCGACTCAGAGGCTGCGACGGCCTAGGCCGGCCAGGGTCGGCCAGGTCCGGGCTTGGCGCAATCGCCTTGGCCCGGGGCCGTTCGTCGGGTTAGAATACCATCAGCCCCGACGGCGGAGGACTAGCCCCGGCATGTCGTTTCTCCTGATGGTGTTCCTGACGGTGGTCTGCCTCTGGGAGGGCTACCCGCGCCCGCTGTGGCTGGCCACGCCCGGGGAGTCGGCCCTGGCCACCGTCGCCACCGTCGCCCTGGTCGGGCTGCACGCCTTCTGGGTCTCCCGCCGGGTCTGCTGGCCGCTCAACCGGGACCCGTTCCGCCGCGACGGGCTGCTGGCGAGCTACGAGCGCTGGCGGTTCCTGCACCAGCTCCTCCAGTTCGGCCTGTTCGGCCTGGCGTTGGGCGTGTTCGGCTGGGGTTGGGCCGTCCGCGAGCTGGGGCCATTGCCGGGCGTCGAGCTGCTGACGCTGGCCCCATTCCTGGCGGGGCAAATCCTCACCTGGGCGTTCTTCTACGACGCCGACCGCGCCGCCCACCGGGCGGCGCACCGGTTGGTCGAGCTGGACCCGTTCGGCCAGACCTGGCTGGAGCCGCGAAACGCCGCCCCGACGCCGTTCGGCGGCCGGTGGGCCTACGTGGCGTTCCAGCTGCGCCAGAAGGTGGCGTTCGTCTTCCTGCCGGTGCTGCTGCTTATCTCCTGGCAGGAGGCGGGGCGGCTGTTCCCCGCCTCCTGGGCGGGGGTGCCGCTACTAATGAACCTGCTGGCGATCGGGACGCTGGCCGCC
Organism: Gemmataceae bacterium; assembly: GCA_046350195.1. Classification (GTDB taxonomy): domain Bacteria; phylum Planctomycetota; class Planctomycetia; order Gemmatales; family Gemmataceae; genus CALDUY01. Next base: position 103,371 of record JAXMAW010000010.1, on the reverse strand, counting down.
GTCGTCGTCGGCATGCCGCTGCTGATCCGCCTGGCCCTGGGGCTGAAGCCGTTGCCGCCCGGCCCGCTGCGCGACCGGCTGTCCGCCACGTCGAGGCGGTTGGGCTTCCGCTGCTCCGACGTGCTGCTGTGGAACACGCGAAGCGGCATGGCCAACGCCATGGTGATCGGTGTGGCCCCGTGGCTGCGCTACGTCGTGTTCACCGACCGGTTGGTTGAGGAGTTCACCGAGGACGAGGTCGAGGCGGTCTTCGGCCACGAGGTCGGGCACATCCGCCACCAGCACATGCTGTACTACCTGCTGTTTCTGACCGGTAGCACCGCGGCGCTGGGCCTGGCCGTCGAGCGCCACCTGTTGCCCCGGCTGGGGGGCCTGGGCGAGGCGCTGGCGGCGTCGCAGCCGTGGCTTCCCGCCTCGCTGGGCGACTCCCTTCTCCCCAACGGCCAGCTGTCCCTGGTGCCGGTGATCTTGACGCTATTGGCGTACATCTTCGTGGTGTTCGGTTACCTGTCGCGGCGGTGCGAGCGGCAGGCCGACCTGTTCGGCTGCCGGGCCGTGTCGTGCTGCGACCCGATCTGTAGCGGCCACGGCCCCGAGACGCGGCTGGCCCCCAAGGGTCGGGGGCTGTGCCGGGCCGGCATCCGCACGTTCATCCGGGCGCTGGACAAGGTGGCGCTGGTCAACGGCATCGACCGGGAGCGGCCCGGCTTCCTCCAGTCGTGGCAGCACTCGACGATCGCCAAGCGGGTGGCCTTCCTGCGACACGTGTTGTCCACCCCGGCGGCCGAGCCGGCGTTCCAGCGCCGCCTGCTGGTCGTCAAGGTCGGGCTGATCGCGGCGTTGGGCCTGGCGCTGGGCGGGCTGAGCTACCTGCACGGCTGGCCGTGGTGAGGGCCCGACCCCCGGAGGTGGACTGTTGCCTCGGCGCGACGGCCCGCCTATATTCACCACCGCGGGGCCGGCGCCAGTGTGGCCCGGCGCCGGGCCGAATTCACACGGGGAGGTATTGCGATGAAGGCCGCGTTCAAGACTCTGTTGTGCCTGGGGGTCGTCTTTGCCGCCGTCGCGGTCGCCACCGCTGCCGAGGACGACAAGAAGGACGAGGTCAAGACCCTCAAGGGCGAACTCGGCTGCGGCAAGTGCGTCTTCAAGGTCGCCAAGGGCAAGTGCGTCAACTGCATCAAGGTGAAGGACGGCGACAAGGAGGTGGTCTACTTCCTCGACGACGCCGGCCCCAAGGCGAAGTACCACGGCAAGATCTGCACCGACAGCGCCAAGGGCAGCGTCAAGGGCAAGGTGTCCAAGAAGGACGACAAGATGATCATCAAGCCCGAGAAGGACGGCGTCAAGTTCGAGGACTGAGTTGACCCCGGCCCATGACTTCCCGACGCCACCCAGCCCGGCCCTCCGGGCGGGTGGCGTTCCTGTTGACGGGCCGGCCTCCCCGCGGTTGTAATCACAGACGGCCGCGCCGCCGCGGAACGGTTCCCCCGCGGCGTGGCCGGCCCCCCTGAGCATGGACCCGCCGTGAAAATCCTCCTCGCCAACCCGCGTGGCTTCTGCGCCGGTGTCAACATGGCCATCGAGAGCCTCGAGCGAGCCCTCGACCTGTTCGGCACCCCCCTTTACGTCTACCACGAGATCGTCCACAACAGGCCGGTGGTCGAGCGGTTCAAGAGGCTGGGCGTCGTCTTCGTGGACCACATCGACGAGATCCCATCGGGGGCGACGGTGCTGTACAGCGCCCACGGGGTCGCGCCGCAGATCCGCGCCGCCAGCGCCGCGCGGAAACTCCGGGCCATCGACGCCACCTGTCCGCTGGTGACCAAGGTCCACACCGAGGCGGTCCGGTTCGCCAGGGAGGGCTACATCATCCTGTTGATCGGCCACGAGGGGCACGACGAGGTGATCGGCACCATGGGCGAGGCGCCGGAGCACATGCGGCTGGTGCAGGACGAGGGCGAGGCGGAGCGGCTGGAGTTGCCGGCCGGCGCCAAGGTGGCGTTCCTGACGCAGACGACGCTGTCGGTGGACGACGCCGAGCGGATCATCAAGGTGCTGAGGCGGCGGTTCCCCCAGGTCGTCGGGCCGTCCAAGGACGACATCTGCTACGCGACGCAGAACCGCCAGGAGGCGGTCAAGGACATCGTGCCCGAGGCCGACGCCGTCATCGTGCTCGGCAGCCAGAACAGCTCGAACAGCATGCGGCTGGCCGAGCTGGCGCGGGCGAGCGGCAAGCCGGCCTACCTCGTCGATCGGGTGGACGAGGTGCCCGCGGGCGCCTTCACCGGGTCGGAGACGGTGCTGATCACCGCCGGCGCCAGCGCCCCGGAGGAGATGGTGGAGGAGTGCGTGGACCGGCTGCGCGAGCGGTTCGGCGCGACGGTCGAGTCGCGGACGGTGCGCGAGGAGCACGTCAGCTTCCCGCTGCCGCGCGAGCTGCGGCTGATCCCACTGGGCACGCGGGGGTGAGGGGGAACGGGCGATGTCTACCGTGCCGAGGTTGAAGCTTGGGCCTGCGGACCATGACCGCCCCCTTACGTTCGATGAGTTCATGGCGGCGGACTACGCAGAGGGGTACGAGTATGAGCTGATCCGTGGGAGGCTCTACGTGTCGCCGTTCCCCAACATGCCTTCGGGGTATTTGGAAACCTGGATCTTTTGGAAACTGAAAGCGCACTCGGTTCGGCACCCCGAAGCCCTCAACGCCGTCTTCCCCGGAGGCCGGGTGTTCGTTCCCGAGGAGGCCGAGGTCACGGCACCTGAGCCGGACGTGGTGGCGTACCGCGACTTCCGCGATGACATTCCGATCGACGAACTCCGCTGGCAAGACTTCAGCCCGGTTCTCGTCGTCGAAGTGCTCTCCGAGGGGAACCCGGAAAAAGACCTCGTTCGCAACGTTGAGCTTTACCTCCTCGCCCCGTCGATCCGCGAGTATTGGATCATCGATGGCCTGGAGAACGCGAACCGCCCGACACTGAAGGTCCATCGCCGACACGGCAAACGCTGGGTCGTCCGCGAGTACACCTACGGCGAAACCTACACGACCAAGCTCCTCCCCGGCTTCGAGCTGGTCATCGACCCCCGACGCTGAGCGACCCCATGGACCTCTCCCTGAACCACCACCCCCGCCTGCCGCGCCGCAAGGACTGGCGCATCGGCTGCCTCGGGGCCGGCTTCATCCTGCGCGACTGCCACCTCGTCGCCTACCGCCAGGCCGGGTTCAACCCCGTGGCGATCGCCTCGCGCAACCCGGCCACGGCCCAGGCCGTCGCCAGGCAGTACGAGATCGCCAACGTCTACGACACCTACGAGCAGGTGCTCGCCGACCCGCGGGTCGAGGTGGTCGATATCGCCGTGCCGCCCGACGCCCAGCCGGCGCTGATCCACGCCGCCTGCCGGCACGCCGACCACGTCAAGGGCATCCTCGCCCAGAAGCCGCTGGCGATGAGCGTCGCCGAGGCAAAGTCGTGTGTCGAGGCGTGTCAGAAGGCGGGCGTCACGCTGGCGGTCAACCAGAACATGCGGTTCGACCAGTCGGTGCGAGCCATGAAGGACCTGCTCAACAGGGGATGGATCGGCGAGCCGGTGCTGGGCACGATCGACATGCGGGCGATCCCGCACTGGATGCCGTGGGCGGAAGGGCAGCCGTCGCTGTCCACGTTCATCATGAGCATCCACCACCTCGACACGTTCCGCTACTGGTTCGGCACGCCGGACCGGGTGCTGGCCTCGACGCGGCCCGACCCGCGGACGAAGTTCCCGCACCAGGACGGCATCAACCTGTACGTCCTGGAGTACGACAGCGGCTGCCGGGCCGCCTCGTGGGACGACGTGTGGACGGGGCCGTCGAAGGAGGGCGTCGCCGGCGACATCGGCATCCGCTGGCGCGTCGAGGGCACCGAGGGGCTGGCCCGCGGCACGACCGGCTGGCCCTCGTACCCGGCGAAGACGCCGAGCACCCTCGACTACTCGACGCGGCGGCACCCCATGACGTGGGTGTCGCCGCGCTGGAATGAGGTGTGGTTCCCCGACGCCTTCGTCGGCACGATGGCCCAGCTGCTCGTCGCACTGGAGGACGGCACAGAACCGGAGATTTCCGGCCGCGACAACCTGGAGACGGTCGCGCTGTGCCAGGCGGTGTTCGCCGCGGCGACGGAGCACCGCGTGACGACGGTGCGGGAGTTCCTGTAACCGGCCCGCGCTACTCCTTCTGGCCGATGGGTAGACGCTTTACTTCCTGAAGCAGCCCGTCGAGCGTGGATTGCAGGGTGTCGAGCCTTCGCTCCAGGGCGCGGGTGGACCGATCCGCCCCGCTCGGCTCAGGCAACCCTTCCAACTGACGGATCAATACGCCGAGAACCTCCTGCTCGCTCTCCGCCTTGCGGCGGGCGACATCCCGCTTGTGCTCCATCGTGCGAACGGATTCCGACCGACGGATCACCTGCCGCCGCAGGTCGTTCACCCGATCCAAGGCTGCCGTCGCCCGCCGCCGCCGCTGGTCCTCTTCGTCGGCAATCAGCCTGTCGTACTTGTTGATCCACTTGGTCAGGTTGGCGACGGCTTTGCGGTGGTCCTCGTCCCCTCTTTTGGGTTCATCAAATTCGTTGCGCTCTCGCAGATGCTTCATCCACTTTCGCCGCTCGGCCCGCAGTTCGGATTCATCCTCGCTCACCTGCCGGGCCACCCGGAGGTCTCCCTCGGCCTCCCGCAGCCGATCCTCCAGTTCGGCCAACGATTGCCGCGACTCGACCAGTCGCTCGGTGAGGTCCGCGTCCAACCGCTCGGCGTATGCCGTGGCCTCGGCGAGGCGCTTCTTCCAGACCTCGAGTTGCTCCAGCTGAGCGGGCTGCCCGGACTTCCGCGGCCCGCCTACGCCACCCGGCTTCGCCGGCACGGCTCCCGCCGGTTGCTCCCCCCCGACCCCCACCGCCAGCCAGCCGACCCCCGATCCGACCAGGCCGAGGACCATCAGCGCCACCATCGCGAATCGCCGGTTCGACATCGCCAGTGCCCCACCTTGTGCCAACGTGATGACCCGTTGCGTCACCTCGCCAACAGGCCACACCCCCGCCGCCACCTCGACCGCCGCCCTCGCCGTCGGGCCGATCAACCCTGCCGACACGGTGCCCCGCGACGCCTCCACGGCGGCCAGCGCGGCTGGCAGCGTCCACCCCCGACGGATCAGCCGGCTTCGCAGGCGTTCCCGGCCGCGCTCCAGCCGGCCCTTGACCGAGCCGGCGGACCAGCCGAGCCGCCTCGCCGCTTCCTCCTGGCTCAGCCCTTCCAGGCAGCACAGCGCCACCGGCAGCCGAAAAGTCTCCGGCAGGCGCTGGAGTTCCTGCTCGAACGCCGCGAGCAGGTCGCGGGCCGACACCTCCGCCAGCGGATCGGGGCGCGGGTCGATCGGCTCGGGGGCTTCCGCAGCCGGCCGCCGCGCCCCGCGCGCCTTGAGCGCGACACGGTAGGCCACGCCGTACAGCCAGCCGGCCAGCGACTCGGGCCGGCCGATCGATCCGGCCTTCCTCGCCAGCACCAGGAACGTGGCCTGGAAGGCATCGTCCGCCAGGTGCGCATCGCCGAGGACCCGGCGGCAAACGCCGTGGACCATCAGCCCGTGCCGGGCCATCAAGGCGGTGAAGGACGCCTCGTCGCGGTCACGACAGAAGCGGCTCAGCAAGGCGGCGTCAGTGTCGTCCCCGCCCGGGGCCGCCAGCCGCCGCAGGCTGTGCAGAAGGCGGGGGAGCGTCTTCGGCATAGGCGCGTTACCTCCTACACCATACTGCCGGCCTGACGCTTCTTCCGCACGGCGATTTTCCTCACTCCTTCAGCGCCCGCAGCAGCCCCGCCGCCTTGTGCAGCGTCTCGGCGTACTCCGCCTCGGGGTCGGAGTCTGCGACCAGTCCGCCCCCGACGGGGAACTGCGCCCAGCCGCCGGCCACCGTGAGCGTGCGGATCAGGATGCTCGTGTCCATCGACCCGTCGAACCCGACGTAGCCGAGGCTGCCGCAGTAAGGGCCGCGCACCACCGGCTCCAGCTCGGCGATGATCTGCATCGCCCGCACCTTCGGCGCCCCCGTCACCGACCCGCCAGGGAACGCCGCCCGCAGCAGGTCGATCGGGCCGAGCCCCTCGCGCAGGTCGCCGCAGACCTCCGAGACGAGGTGATGAACGGTCCGGTAACTCTCTAACTGACACAGCGCCTCGACGCGCACCGAGCCGAACTCGCACACCCTTCCGAGATCGTTGCGCAGCAGGTCCACGATCATCACGTTCTCGGCTCGGTCCTTGGCCGACGAGAGCAGCTCGCGGGCGCGGGCGGCATCCTCCTCGGGGGTCAGGCCGCGCGGCCGGGTGCCCTTGATCGGCCGCGTCTGGACGTGGCCGTTCCGGGCGCGGACGAATCGCTCGGGGGAGGCGCTGGCGACGGCGACGCCACCCAGGTCGAAGTAGCCGGCGAACGGGGCCGGGTTGCGCTCGCGCAGGCGGCGGTACAGCTCCAGCGGCGGCTCGCTCATTGGGGCGAGCAGGCGCTGGGCCAGGTTCACCTGGAAGCAATCGCCGGCGTGGACGTAGTCGATGCCGCGGCGGATCGCCTCGACGAAGCCGGCCCGCGGGAAGCTGCTGCCGACGCCCGGCACGTCGGCCATGGGGAAGCAGGCCTGCGGCTGCACCTGCCAGGTTGAAGGCTGAGGAAGGCCCGGCGCGGGGCGCGACAGGAGGTTCTTGACGCGCTTCAGGCACTGCCTGGCCCGGCGTCCCCGGCGGGACGGGTCGTCGTCCGGCAATCCGGTCGAGAGGATCCACGCCCGATCTTCGGCGTGGTCGAAGGCGACCACCCAGTCGTAGAAGCCCAACGCTAACTCCGGCAGCTCGAACTCGTCGATGGCGGGGCGCGGCAGGCGTTCGAGGTGGTGGGCCAGGTCGTAGCCGAACAGCCCCGCGGCGCCGCCCTGGAACGGCGGCAGGCCCGGCAGGGTGTCCTGGCGGAAGCGGGAAAGCCAGCCGCCCAGCGCCTCGAACGGGTCGGCCTCGAAGCCGATGGCGACGCCGCCGGGGATCGCCTCGCCGACCAGCCGGCCGCGGGCGTCCATCCAGGCGAACGGGTCGGCGGTGACGAACGAGTAGCGGCCGAGCGGCCCGCCGGGCGCAGCGCTGTCGAGGAAGAGTAAGTTAGGCTGGTCGGCGAGCCGGCGCGCGACGTCCCAGGCGGCGGGCGCGGGAGACAGTTCCTCGGCCAGTGGCAGGGTTCGGACGTGGGTGGTTACGGCGGTCATACGCGCTCGGTCCGGTCGGGGTTACCCCTACATCTTAGGCGCGCCGGGAGCCGGTGGAGAGCCGCCGTTTGAACCGATTGCTAACGGCCGTGGTAACGCCGTTGAGGGACGGCATCATCGCACCTGGTTCGCCCGGGGGCGCGGCGTTGATGGCACCGATTCCGACGGCGGACTGAGCTGTTTGAACCGCTTGGTAGCGGTGCCCGTGGGCCTTGGCGCCGGCCCGACGATAGGGCCACGATTACCGACCCTGCACTGTGCAAAATCGAGGGCAGTAGTCGGTGACAATTTGACCGGCGTCTGCCGGGCGCAGGTGACGATCGCCGTCATTGCGGCCCGCGTCCACTCGGACCGGCCCCTGTGATGGGCTACCGGGCGGTGGACAGTTTGCCCTCCAAGGAGTAACATTGGGCCCGAACGACCTCTCCTGGTACTTGGGTGGGAGGTGGCGTGGTGGAGTTCGAGGCCCTTCTCTGTTTGGCCGCGTCGGCAACCGGACTGCTGGGTGGGGGGCTCGCCTGGCGGCAACGGCCGACGGGCAAACTCGCCCTCGCGCTGAGCCTGCTGCCGCTCGCGGGGGCATGCGCGCTGGTCGCCTTCTGCTGAGGCCACCCGCTCACGTGGCTCGGTCCGGGCCTGATCTGCCTGACCGGCCCGCTGGCGGCGGGCTTCGCCCTCCGCGCGGCCGGGGTCGCCGCCGACCGCTGGGCGGTGTGCCTGGCGCTGGCGGTGTCGGCGCTGGGGTTTGGCTTGTGGGTGCTCGTCCTCTTCGGCGAGGCCGCCGCGGCGATCGGCTGATCGCACCGGCCCCGCCCGACCTGCCCCGTGGCCAGGTCGAGTTACCGGCTCGGCGGCAGGAGGATTACCGATGGGGGAATGCGGTGACGAGACGCCGGCGCTCGGCCGGCTGACGCCCGAGTTGGCCGCCGAAGTGCGGCGAAACCTCGCCGTCTGGCTGGCCGTCGGGGTCGCGGGCGCGGCCACGCTCAGCGGCCTGTTCGCGCTCGCCGTCGATCCCGGCCTGAGCGGGGTCACCGGGGGGGTCGCCGTCGCGGATGTTCCTGGTGTTCCTGGGCCTGCTGGTCCCGTTGGCCGGCCTGCTGTTGGCGCTGGCCTACCTGTTCGGCTGCTGGCCGGCCATGCTCCGCGGCCGCTTCCTCCGAGACCGATACGGTGTCGCCCAAGAAGAACTTTCCGGCCCGGCGTGGCGGCGGGAGATGGGGGCGGGCGGATTCTGGGCGGCCGCCGGGCGGGGGGCCATCGTCGGCTGGGCGTTCTTGTCGGCGGCGGTGCTGGCCTGGTGGGGGCTGACCGGCAAGTGGTCGCTCGGCGGCCCGTCCGCGGTGCTGGTCGTGATGGCGGCCCAGTTCGCCGCGCGGGCGTGGTTCGTGCGGCAGGCGGTGGCCCGAACGGCAACTCCCGGGCCCGTCCATCGAGACGCCGAGCGTGGCCCCGTACCTGGCCAGGCGGGCAGGTGACCATCCAGTCCAGCCCCGGGCTGGAAAGCTGGGCGGAATCCCCGGTTTTTTCTTGACACCTGCCCACCCCCAATACTAACATCCCCGCAATAACACCAAGGGGGTACAGACAAGATTCCCAGTCCAGGGAGGCAGGTGTCCTGCGACAACCTCCCAAGCGTGAGCTATGCGCCCAATAACCTTTCCAATGACTCTGCTCACCATCCTGTACCGCCTCACAGGCGTGCTCTTGCTGGTCGCGGGTTGGCAACGACTCAAGAGTGGGTTCGTGAGCAACAGCCCCTTGCTTCCAGCCACTGCGGAGCCGTTCCTTTTCTGCGTCGAGGTTCTGTTGGGGTCGTGCCTGCTAATGCGGTGGGCCCCTGGGGCGACTTGGCTGAGCGGTCTCGCTGTCTACGGCGCCTTCGCTGCAGCGAGCCTGATCACAGGGGTCCAAGGGCATGGATCCTGCGGTTGCTTCGGCCGACTTCCCGTCAACCCGTGGCTGACGTTCTCCGTGGATGTCGGCGCGATCTTCGTCATTCTGTTTAACCGCCCCTCGTGGACACCTGCGGAAGGTGTGGGGTGGAAGAGGTGCCTGCCGCACGCAAAACAAATCCTTTGCGGCGTGGCCCTCTGTATTGCTCTCGGGGCGGTGTTACTCGTGGTGCGACTCGGGAGTATCAAGCCCCTCGACAGCTGGCTGGCCGAGGTCGTGCGGAGCGAGACGCTGCTCGTCGAACCGAGAGTCGTGATGGTTGGCGCGGTCGGTCGTGGGGAGTCTCGGATGGTATCCGTCCGGATCACGAACAAAGGGCAAGAGGCAGTCCGGTTGATCGGAGGTTCCCCGGAGTGGGCGAGCGAAGGCCCAGAGTCAAACCTGTTCCCCCGTTCGTTGGCTTCCGGTGACTGTTGTGAGCTTACGCTCACGTTGAGGTTCGGGGGAGTGCCTGGCGCGGTGCGTAAGCGGGTTTGGATCATGACCGACAACCCCAACGACCAGTTCCTCACGACGGTCGTGATGGGAGAAGTTAGATGATGTGGCCGACCACCCTTTTAGTAACAGAGGGTGTAACGATCATATGTTCTATGAAGGAGCCTCTCATGGAGCGACTGTTCAAAGTGTTGTCAAAGGTCATGGCGAGCGCGGCGAGCATGCTGGTCATTGTTGCTGTGCTGGCCTTGGCGTCCGGGAGTGCCGAGGCCTCGCCTGGCACGGACCCGATTTGCTGGTTCTGTATTACTCCCATTGATTGTGTGGATTCCTTCTCCTGCCTCTACACGCCGTGCGCTGGAGCACTCTGCCCTTCGTCCTGTGGGTGCTACACTTACGATTTCATGAAGTGTGGCTGCACAACGCCGCCGTGAGGCAAGTTATCGAGCCACCAGTGACACTTCGGGCAAGTGGATAACGAGGCCGCTTCTTCGACGTGCGCCCGGGTTCAGGGCCAGACATCGATCAAGTGGCCTTTCGCGGCTGCCTCCAATCCCCAAATGCCAAATGAGGGTCAAGCCTTGTGCCGTTTCTACATTCCACGGGACCTGGCAATCTACCTCACCATATTCCTAGTGAATGGGTCGGTCAGTAGGGCGAGTGGTTCCCCAGTTGAGGAGGAGGTTCGGAGGGGGATTGCGGACAAGTGGCCGGCGATCCTGGTTGACGCGGTAAGGCTGCAAGGCAACTACCACATCAAGGAGGTGGACAAGGCCAATTCAGGGCAAGTGTTGATGGAGGCCGATGGCGAGTGGAAATGCTCGCCAGTCGCCCACCTCGCCCGAGTTCAGTTCATTGTTACGCCCAAGCAGATGAAGGGAGCATCAGTTTGGGCTATGGATTCTGTCCAAGGGCTCAATTCAAAGTACGAGTTTTCCCTAAAGCGGACTCCTAACACAATACCGTGGACGGTGCGCGATATTCTGTTGCGCGCGGAGTCGGCCGACCTGCGCGAACCGCACGCTAGGCGCATCGACCGATCATTCGGCTTCGCACACCTTCGAGTGTGCTCGAAACCGCTGTTTGAGTTACTAAAAGATCCTACCTTTCGTATCAAAACAGCAAGCGGGAGACCTGCCCCTACCGGACTGGTAGTCCTTCAGTTCACATATGGTTTCGGCGGGTCGAAAAACCGGAGTGCCGAAGGGCAAGTCACGCTCGACCCATCGGCCGGGTGGTGTGTTGTTAACTATGATGTCAAACAAGTTATGAAGGAGGCAGCCATTCGGCAAAATGGGACGTTTAACTATGTGGCGTCCGAGTCTGGATTCCCGCTCCTTACCAAATGGGTCGAGGATTACTCCTATACATTAGGGTCCGAGCTGATCCGTTCAAGCGAGATTATCTGCACCTACACATGCAAGCTGACAGACGGTACGGCTGAGTCCGAATGTACACTGTCGGCCTTCGGGCTGCCCGAGCCAGCCAATGTCACCTTTTCCACCTGGCGTCGGAATCTGTGGCTCATCGCGGGTGGGGCTGTAGTGTGTGCGGCGCTTGCCGTTTTCTTCTGGTGGTTGGCGCAGCGAGCGAGGGCCGCGCGCCAAGTCTCGGTGTGAGATAACAAAGGGCCTGTGAGAAACGCCCCCATGCGGTGAGGCCACATTGGGTTGCACTTTTCGGCTGTAAATGCTTTCATTCCCCCAACAACGGCTTGCCGGTCGTGTGAAACGACTTGGATGCCCGACGAGATCGAATCTCTGGCTTCCTGGAACCCGCTGATGCGCCGACTCATTTTGTTCACATGCTCCCGTGTCAATACTTCTCAGTTCAATCCCTGTCGCCCCATTTCGATCATTGTCATATGCACATGTCTACTGGCCTGTTACCTTGCCGCCGATCACTTCGTTGGGAGGCGGAACGCGCCGCCAACAATCGAACTCGGCGAAGGGGCCCCCCAGGAAGTTCTGGCCGGCCAGCCAATCATTCTGCCGGCCGTGTTGCGGAACGAAGGTCCGGCCGAGTGCCGACTGGTCGGGTCGAGGGGGTGTTGAGGCAAGAATTGCTGCCTCCGTGTGAGGCAATGCGAACAAGTCTTGATCCCGGCGCATGGCTCGGTTACCGTTGAGATCACACTCGAGGTTTTTCAGCCAGGTGAGTATTCCACCCAGCTCTCGTTCTTCATCAGTTCACGCGAGTTGCACACTCTCGATCTCGTGGTGAGCGGTCGCGCTTACTGAGGCTGCCGCGATTTGCTCGTGGGATGAGCCATGGGTTGTCGAGGCGTTCCAACATTTGCATCCAGGTGTAACAGCCCTGTTCGGATTCTCTATAATCCTGGCCAGCCAGCCTTCCCGCTGACACGCGCATTCTGATTTGGCCCATACCCCGAGAGGCTCACCATGATGCTGACCACCTCCTGCCGCAATGCATCACCCGCCCTGCGACCGGCTGAGCCTTCCGGTCCGACCCGATATGCCATGACTCTGCTCGAGCTGCTGGTGGTCATCGCGATCCTCGGGATATTGCTCGGGATACTCCTACCCGCCGTTCAGAAGGTCCGTGAGGCGACGGCCAGGTTGAAGTGTTTGAACAACTTGAAGCAGCTTGGCCTTGCCTTGCACCTGTGTCATGACGCGACTGAGGCCTTCCCGTCAGGGTGCAGTTTCCATAAAGGGGCAGACCCTACCCCTCACATGGGTTGGATGACCCGCCTGCTCCCATTTCTCGAGCAGGACCACCTCTGGAGGCAGTCCCTTTCCGCCTTCTCCCAGGCACGGTTCTTCCTGGAGCCACCGCACGACGGCGTTCGCGCCCACGTCCTCTCCTTGTTCATTTGCCCGAGTGATGGGAGGGCTGCCGCGCCTGGCAACCCTGGCCCGTTCGCGGTCGCGTTTACTTCGTACCAGGGTGTCACTGGCCAGGACCGGAAATGGAATGACGGCATCCTCTTCCTCGATTCTCAGGTCCGACTTACGGACGTGCAGGACGGCACGAGCAATACCCTCGTCATCGGCGAGCGCCCGCACAGCGCTGACATGACTCTCGGGTGGTGGTATGCAGGGTGGGGACAGGCGATGGATGGCTCTCTGGACCTCCATCTCGGGGTCCGCGAAACGAACGTCTATCCTCGCTACGGCGCGTGTGGACCAGGACCATTTGCCTACCGTCCCGGCTCGCTCACGAGCGCCTGCTCCGCACTCCACTTTTGGAGCCTCCACCCGGGCGGGGCGAATTTTGCGTTCGCCGACGGTTCCGTCCGATTCCTGAGCTATGATGCCAACACGGTCATGCCTGCCCTAGCGAGCCGCGCCGGTGGCGAGCCTATCACGGCCCCTTGACCAAGCACGTCGATTGGCGAAGCGCCGCTGTGGACAAGGGCGCGGGCCAGTCGTAGGATCTCGGCGGAAGCGGCCTGGGCGACCACTTCGGCCTATTGTTTCACCTCGGCTGCTCGGGCAGCGGTCAAGATTTCCCGCATGACTATTTCTCGGACACCGGGGATGGTTTTCTCGCCGAAATGGTTCTTCCCTGACTTGGGCAAAAAGATTCCACCAATTTGCGAGACGCTCCAACGACCATCCCGGAGTTCATCGCACGCCGCTGCCCCGCCAGGGCCCCCAACGGCATGTCATGGCGCGCCGCCCAAGGCCCGGTCCCGGGGGCAGTCCTTGCCCCAACTTCATCGAGCCGTCACCGCCACCTTGTAGACGAGGCGGGAGGCGCGGGACGGCTCGATGATGGATCCGCCTCCCCTCATGGGGTACCGACCGTCTCCCGCCCGGGGGTCAACTTCCCGGCGGTCACCTCGGAAGGCTCCTTGACGAAGGAGTGCCCCGTCAGCAGGCCCACCTTGAACCAGCCCATCGCCAGGACGCCCACGGCGAACAGCGTGTCGCCTGGGACGCGCATCCAGTGCAGGAGCTGGACCGTCGGCGTCTGCATGAACTCCGCGCTGCGGGCGTACCAGGTGCCGTGCTCGACGGCCGCCCAGGTCTGCATCATCCCCACCGGCAGCAGGCTGATCGCCACCATGAGCATCAGGCCGATGTTGATGGCCCAGAAGCTGAAGGCGATCGCCCCGGTACGCCACTCCCGCCCCGGCATCAGGCCGCGCACGCAGAACAGCATCAGCCCCAGGCCGAGCATGCCGTAGACCCCGAACAGCGCGGTGTGGCCGTGGACCGGCGTCGTGTTCAGCCCCTGCATGTAGTACAGGGCGATCGGCGGGTTGATCATGAAGCCGAACAGCCCGGCGCCGACGAGGTTCCAGAACGCCACCGCCACGAAGAAGTAGATCGCCCAGCGGTAGCCGCTGACCCACTGGCGCACCTTCGTCAGGCGCAGGTTCTCCCACGCCTCGAAGCCGATCAGCGCCAGCGGCACCACCTCCAGGGCGCTGAAGACCGCCCCCAGGGCCATCACCACCGCCGGCGTGCCGGCGAAGTACAGGTGGTGGAACGTGCCGATGATGCCCCCGGAGAGGAAGACGCACGTCGAGAACAGGGCGGCGGACGTCGCCGTCCGCGCCTGGATCAGCTGCAGGCGGCTGAACAGGAACGCCAGGACGACGGTGGCGAAGACCTCGAAGAACCCCTCGACCCACAGGTGGACGACCCACCACCGCCAGTACTCCGCCATCGCCAGGTGGGTGTGCTTCCAGATCCCCAGCCCCGCCCCGTAGAAGCCGGCGATCGCCAGGCTGCTGATCAGGAACAGTACCAACAGCGACCGATGCTCGCCGGGGCGCCGCAGCGCCGGCCACAGCGCCCGGGCGACCAGGAACAGCCACAGGAACAGCCCCACCAGCAGTAACAGCTGCCACACCCGCCCCAGGTCCACGTACTCGTAGCCCTGGTGCCCGAACCAGAACCAGGCGTCGTCGCCCAGGTACTGGTGGATGCTCAGCCACTCGCCGGCGAGCGAGCCGGCCACGACCACGATCAGCGCCACGAACAGGACGTTGACGCCGAGCCGCTGCCCGGCCGGCTCCTGGCCTCCCACCGCGGGGGCGACGAACAGCCCCGCGGCCAGCCAGGCGGTGGCGATCCAGAAGATGCCCAGCTGCACGTGCCAGGTCCGCGCCACGCTGTACGGCAGCACCCGGTCCAGCGGGATGCCGTAGAACCCCGTCCCCTCGACGCCGTAGTGGGCCGAGACCACCCCCAGGAGGATCTGCGTCACCAGCAGCGCGCCGACCACGAAGAAGTACTTCAGCGTCGCCCTCTGCGACGGGGTCGGCTGGTAGCCCAGCAGCGGGTCGCGCTCCGGCACCTGACTGACGTCCTCCTCGTGCGGCGTCCGCGAGCCGTAAAACCAGACCATGCCGCCGACGCCGGCCAGCAACAGCACGAAGCTGAGCACGCTCCAGATGACCGCGTCGGCCGTCGGCCGGTTGTCGATGAGCGGCTCGTGCGGCCAGTTCTGCGTGTAGCTGATGTCCAGGCCCGGGCGATCGGTCGAGCACGCCCAGGAGGTCCAGAAGAAGAAGGCGCTCATCGCCCGTTGCCGCTCCGCGTCGGTCAGGGCGCCGGCCGGGATGGCGTACTCGGCGCGGCCCCGGCCGAAGACGTCGGCGTAGTGGGCGGCGTTGGCCTCGAACGCCTCGGACCGGACCGGGTCGATGGTGAGCGTGCCCGACGCGGGGTCGTAGGTGTTGGTGCGGACGAGCTTCTTCAGCCGGGCCCGCAGGGCGGCCTGGTCCTCGACGGGCAGGGCGGCGTAGTCCTTCGCCCCCTTCTCCTTGGCCCAGCGGTCGAGGATGAAGGCCAGCTCCCGGTGCAGCCAGTCGGCCGACCAGTCGGGGGCGATGTAGGCCCCGTGGCCCCAGATCGAGCCGACCTCCATGCCGCCCAGCGACTGCCAGACGTTCTGCCCCCGGCGGATCGTGTCGCCGTCGAAGAGGGTCCGCCCGCCGGCGACGACCCTGTCCGGGATGGGCGGGGCCTCCGAGGCGATGCGGAAGCCGAACCCGCCCAGCACCGCGAACGACACCAGCACCACGAAGACGAACAGGGCCCAGAGCCCCTTGTAGGAAGGGGGACGGTCAGCCATTATCCAGCACTCCTTATGGTTCCACGACGATGTAGGTTCAGTGGCGGCAGCAGTCGCAAGACCCGTGCCCGGGCGCCGGCGCCGGCGCCGCCGGCCCCTCCCCCGGGCGGTTCAGGGCGGCGAGGACCTCCCCGGGGTCCAGCCCGAGCTGCCCGCAGGCCTCGCCGAGGGTGACCCGCCGGGCGACGGTGCGGCGGAGCAGGGGGTTGGCCAACGGGCGGAAGCCCAGGGCGATCAGCCGCTCCAGCAACTCGGGGCGGGCGTCGAGCACCTCGCCGACGCGGTGGCCCGCCGCCACCGGCTCGCCGGCCCGGTAGGGCTGCGGGTTCTCACCCGCGGGAGCGGCGTTGCGCAGTCTAGCGTATCCGCCCATCACCGCCCACAGGTGAACGCCCCAGAAGGCCAGGCCGGTTACCTCCAGGACTCCGCTAACACCCGCGACGGGGAAGGCGTTGGGGGTGAAGTCGGTCAGCGTCTGGGCGACGACCCGCAGCACAGCCGGCGTTGAGCAGCAAGAACGGCGCCCACAGCGCCCGTCAGCCGCGAGACGTCCACGCCGTTCAGCGTCGGCACGACGCGGGAGGACACCCCGACGATCATGAGGCTGACGAAGCCGACGGTGATGGCGTGGCGGACCGCCCCGTAGTAGGCGTGGGAGAAGCCCAGCGACGTCGCCGCCCCCTCCGGGGCCAGCCACGGCAGCGCGACGAACTGGTACGCCGGCAGCAGAACGAGCATCGCCAGCGAGATCAGCAGCCAGGCGTAGGCGGCGCGGACGAACTTGAGGCTGCGGTCGGGCTTGGCCGCCCGGCCGAAGACACCCCAGTTCCACACCAGCGCCGCGACCGACCCGGCCAGGAGGAGAGCCGAGCCGTACCACACCGCCGCCCAGCCCCGGCTGGCCCCCCGCATGAACACCAGCCCGGCGACCTCGCCGACCACGGCGAGGTTGAGCCCGACGAGCGCCGCCAGGCCGAGCCGCCGGCTCGGCGCGGGCAGCCCGTAGAAGTGCGGCAGGGCGTGCTGGCTGACCCCCAGGATCATCAGCAGGGCGAAGCCGTGGATCTGCGTCTCGCGCATCGCCCCCTGCCAGGTGGCGACCAGCGCGAGCAGCTCTTCGCGGCTGGCGGCGGCCAGGGTCGCGCCCAGGTAAACCGCCTCGAAGACCGCCTGGACCACGAACCAGCCCAGCGAGGAGAGGATGTAATAGTCGTACCACGCCAGTCCCTTGCCGGAGGCCCGCCAGGTCGCCACGACCACGCCGGCGAAGGCCACGACCGCCGCCACCTCCAGCCACGCCGACGCGACCGCCACGCCGCCCGCCCACGGCAGGGCGGCCGCCAGCGGCTCGCCGACCGACCGGCCGACCAGGCCGGCCAGCATCATCCCCAGGCTTGCCAACGCCAGCCGGGGCAGGGCGAGGGCGGCGTGCTTGAAGCGGGGAAAGGCCTGGTAGGCGAACCCCATGACGAACAGGCCGACCCAGCCGAAGATCTGGGCGTGGCCGTGGGCGTTGACCTCGTGCAGCCCCGCCGAGGAGAACGAGCCGGTGAAGCCGATCCGCAACAACAGGTAGGCGCCCCAGACCGCCCCGAGCGTCAGGACGACCACGATGCCCGCCTTGAAGAACGGCCGGTAGATCGCGTCCTCCCACCGGGGGGCAGGGGAGGCGTCGGCCGCCGGCCCGGCCAGGGCCTCGCGCAACTCGCGGAGGAACTGGTCCAGTGGCACCCCGTGCGCCTGGGCGAAGAAGCCCAGCGACTCCACCGGCCCCAGCCGCCCGCCGCAGCCCCGCAGGCCGTAGCGGTCCAGCACCGGACGCACCTGCGGCGCTGACCGCAGCAGGTCGGGGATCATCACCGCCTCGTCGATCCGCCCGACGGCCCCGACTGGGGAGGCCCCTTCTTCCAAAACCTTTAATCTCATATGATTATCCCATTTTGGGCGAAGCCAAACGGTTACGCTCTGAGGGCCTCCGGCCCTCCCTTGGTCACCAACTCGGCGAGGGTGGTCCGCTGGAGCATGTGCAGGTAGGCGTTGCGCACGGCCTTCCAGCGGTCGTGCAGGGGGCACGGCTCCGCGTCGGAGCAAGCGGGCAGGCCGAGGATGCAGCCGGCCCACCGGCTGATGTGCTCGATCGGTTCGACCACTTCGAAGAGGGTGATCTCCTTCGCGTCGCGGAGCAGCCGGAAGCCACCCCCCATCCCCTTCTGTGACTCGACCAGCCCCTCCTCGGCCAGGTCTTTCAGGAGCTTGCCCAGGTAGTTGCGCGGGGCGCCAATCTCCTCCGCGATGCTGGCCGCCCCGGCGTAGGACCCCGCCGGCAGCCGGGCCAACGCCACCATCGCTCGCACAGCATGGAGACCCGTCTTGCTCAGCACGCGACCCTCCAGTTTATAATCGCATGTCGTTATCGTATTTTACTTCCGGGGGCGAACATTGTCAACACGGCTTCTCCGGCGAGCCGCGCACGATGTAAACGTTTCGGAGAGAAGACCGCTTACTTCGTGCGCGGCTCGTTGATCGCCGCACCACCTCGGTGGCTCGTTTCCTCGCGCGTCAACGTTCCCCAGCGCAGGGCCTGATCCTGGGTGTAGTTCTTGCCCAGCGTCAGCGCCGTCACCGCCTTCGCCATCTCGTAGCCCAGGTAGAAGGCGTGCGACGGGTCGATGTCGCCGCCTTCGCTCATCCGCGCGAACAGCGCGAACGGGTCGTCCCCGGTCAGGTGCATCTCGCCGTTCATGGCGTGGATCACGCCGCCCTCGGCGAACAGGCGGAAGTTGCGGTCGGTCAGCTTCGCCGCAAGCTCGCCCAGGGCCGCCTTGCCGTGCCCCCGCAGCTTCGGGTCGCGCAGCATCACCAGGCCGGGCTCCAGGCGCTTGGGCAACACCTTGTGCGACCAGGCGAATTGGACCAGCCGCCGCGCCAGGTCCAGCTCGCGGACGCAGCTGCGGCACCAGTTGATGACCTGCGTCGTCAGCACACTGCGGACGCCGACCTCCTGGCAGAAGCCCAAGAGCGTCACGTTGACGCCGGCCGAATCGACGTCGGTCAGCTCCGTCAGGTTGCCGACGCCCATCATCATCTCAGCCCCGGGGTAGCGCCGCCGCACTTCCAGGTAGCGTCCCAGCGACGCGGCGAAGCCGAAGGCGATCGGCTCCAGGACCGGGTCGATGCGGAACGGCACGCCGCGCGCCAGGAGCTTCTCGACGGTCGCATCCAGCCCCTCCAGCGTTGCCGGCACGTCGGGCAGGGCGACGACCTCGACGCCCCAGTCGGCGGCGCATCGACGTTCGACGAGTTGACGCTCAATACCAGCTCCGCGCCGGCCCGCACCGCCCGCTCCACCTCCTCGCCGTCGAAGCTGTCGATCGAGACGCGCAGCCCCTCGTCGCGCAGCGCCCGCACCGCGTCGCCGACGCCTGACCACGTCGAGCCGGGGTCGCAGCCGACGTCGATGACGTCGGCGCCTTCGTCGCGCAGCGACCGCGCCTGGCGCAACAGCTCCTGGCACGCCAGTTGGGGGGCGTGGTTGATCTCGGCGAGGATGGCGATGTCGTGGGCGCCATAGTCGCCCCTCGTTGTCGCTTTCCCGATCAGGTAATCGGGCAGGTCGCGCAGGTCGGCCGGGCCGCGCTCCACCGGCGCCGCCGTCGCCGCCGCCATCGCGGCGAGGTCGCCCCGGCACAGCCCCGGCAGGACGACGCGGTCCACGCCGGCCGGCACGCTCAGGTGCCGGGCGATCCACGGCGTCGTCGCCAGCGCGACCACGGTGATGGGCAGCACGGCGACGTCGTAGGCGAACCCGGCCACCGGCTCCACCTCGGCCAGGGTCCGGCGCAGGGCCGGCTCGGCGAGCCTGCCGGTGACGAACAGCAGGCGCGGCGTCACTCGCGGCTGGTCTCCTTCCACCACCTCTCCCAGTCGGCAAGGGCCGCCTTCCGCCGCGCCTCGTCGGCAGCGGGGGCGGGGCCGAGGTCCTTCTTCGTCAGCTCCTTCAGCGCCGTGTACGCCGCGCGGCGGACGACGTCCTCGGGGTCGTTCAGCCCGCGGATCAGGTCGGGCACCAGCACCTTGCTGCCGCGGGCTGCCGCGGCCAGGGCGGCGGCGCGGCGGATCTCCGGCTCGTCGTCCTTGAGGTACTCGCGCAGGGTCGTGTCCTTCAGGCGGGTGAACCGCTCCGCCAGGGCGACGCGGGCCTGCCGCCGGCCGTCGCCCTCCAGGCGTGAGATGGCCCAGACGAGCGTCTCGGTGTTCACCGCCCCCTTGCTGTCGCGAAGCTGCTTGAGGAGGCCGGCCCGGTCGGCCTCGGCGGCCTTGACCAGCTGGTCGCCGAGGTTCACCACCGCCTTCTCCTCCGAGGTGGACGCGGCGGGCCTGGGCCGCTCGACGGTGGCGCGGATCGCCGAAGGTGGGTCGCCCTGGCCGCCCTTGGCCTTGTCCCCGAGGCCGGCCGCCGTCAGGTCGCGCGGGCTGCGCAGCGAGGAGCCGCCCCGGAGCACGCGCGGGTCGCTGCGCGGGGTGCGCAGCACCCCGGACAGGTCGCGGGCCAGGTTGGCCTTCTTCAGGAACAACAGGGCAAAGGCGGTGTCGGCCCCGTAGGTGTAGTACTCGCCCCGCCAGTGGCCGTCGGCCTCCTGGTTGGCCACCAGGATCTCGGCCCCCCAGGCGTACCAGTCCTTCTTGCCGATCGTGTCAAGGTTCAGCACGACGGCGACGCGCTCCAGCGACCAGAGGTAGTAGAAGGCCTTGCCCGAGGCGCCGGTGACGGCGGGGTGGCGCGGGCCGGCGCCGTTCCAGCCGACCGGGCTGCCGACCACCGTGGCCAGGGCCGCCAGCCCGGTGTTGAGGGGGGCGTCCTTGCCGACGTCCTCCTTCTCCAACTTGGGGTCCTTGGCCTTCTTGGCGTCGAAGGCGGCCCCGTGGCCGGCCGCCAGGGCGAACAGCGCCGCGCAGGTCATCGCCGCGCTGGACGTGGTGGCGCCGACGCCACTGTTGTAACCCCAGCCGCCGTCGGCGTTCTGGCTGAGGCGGAAGCGCTGGGCGGCCTTCAACAGCGTGCCCTGGGTCGGCACGCCGTAGCGCCGGCCGACCCACAGCCCCAGCGTGGCGAACTGGGTGTTGGAGTTGTCGCTGGTGGCGATGGCCCGGGGATCGGCGGCGAGGGCGCCGAGCCGCTCGACGGCGACGAGCTGGTCGCGGATCTCCTTGGGCAGGTCGTCCTTGTTCCGCTTGCCCTTGTCGGGCATCCGGCTGAGGTCGCGGCCGGTCCGGAGGCGGCGGACCTCCTGGGCGGCCGGGCCCGGGCAGTTGTAACTCCACCCGCCGTCGGCCCGCTGCCCGGCGATCAGCCGGACGATGAGCGACTCGATCAGGGGCGTGTCGGCCGGCTCGTCGAGCTTGTCGAGGAACAGGATCGACAGCGCGACGGAGTAAGTCTTCGTCTCCGTGAACCCGGCCTCGCGAACGGCCCTGGCGGCGGCGACGATCGAGCGGTCGGTCTTGGGGACGTCACACTCCAGCAACGCCAGGGCGGCCAGGGCGGTGGAGCCGAGTTCGCCCGGGGCGTTGGAGGGCCAGGTGCCGTCGGCCTGCTGCATCGCCTTCAGCGCGGCGACGCCGCGATCGACGGCGCGGTCGATGACGGTCTTATCGACGGCCCGCGCCGGCGCCAGCGCCAGCACCAGCACTCCCACCGCCAGCATTGCGCCCCGCATGACACCCCTCCGCGCGTCGGCCGCGACGACCCCTTCAGGATACCCGCTGGGGGCGCCAACGCAAGCGATCAGGCGGCGGGCGGGTCGTAGGGCAAGCAGCCTTGCTTGTCCCTGGCGTCGCCCAACGGACAAGCAAGGCTGCTTGTCCTACGGCCGGAGGCCTACCCTGCCTCGGCGGGCGGGTCGGCCCCGGCCAGCCGCTTGCGGAAGACGACGAGGCTGTCGCCGTCGCTGTAGAAGTCGCGGATGACCCCGGCCACGTCGAAGCCCTGCTTGAGGTAAAACTTGCGCGTCAACTCGTAGTGCGGCAGCGACGACGTCTCCAGCAGCAAGAGCCGTCCCCCTCGGCCGCGGATGTCGTCCTCGACGTGCCGCAGGAGGCGGCCGCCGACGCCCTTGGCCTGGAGGGTCTTATCGACGGCGATCCAGTACAGGTACCAGGTGCGGTCGGTCATCACGTCGGGCGCGTAGTAGGCGTAGCCGACGACCCGGCCCCCCTGCTCGGCGACGACGGCGACGTGCTGGCTGTCGGCGGCGCGCGCGTGGTAGCCGTCGAGGACCTCTTGCAGGACGTCGATCTCGTGCGGCTTGAACACGCCGGTGCCGGCGGTCAGCGCCTTCAGGGTCGAGGTGTCGTCGGGCTGCGCGGGCCGGTAGTGCATGGTCGCCTCCGAGGGGGCCGGCCGGGGCGGGTTCGCGGGGCTTCCTACCTTGTGTGTACCACGCGGGGCCGGGTTGGACAACCGCGCCCCGCCGGCGAGGCGCCGGCGGGGGGGCGCGTCCGCCTGCCGCCGGGTGTTGCGACGGCCCGTTGTCGCAGTCCCGGATTCGTTGTTGCCATCCGCCTCCCGAGAGGATACGCTCGGACTCAAGCCGTCCCCGCCGACCTGGAACCAGCCGCCTTTCGCCCGGAGTCGTCCGGCCGCGGCGTGGGTCGCCGGCGGAGAGTGATCGGCTAAATCAACGAAAGGTGCCCCATGTCTGCCCCCGATCCCAGGATCATCGCCGCCCTGAAGCAGCTAAGGGAAAAAGACAAACAAGCACGCCGGGCGACTTCGCGCCTGTTCAAGGCCCTTGGGCTCGCCCCCGACGTCGTTCCCCGGGTCGTTTACTGTTTTCGGATCGCCGGGGCGCACTACCGAACAAGACTGATCCCGCTTCATCAATCCCGCATCGAAGACCTGGTCACTCGGTATCCTCGCGATCCCGACCAGTTCTATACCAACCTGTCCAGACTGCTCCCGGAGTTCAGCCGGCCGGTCTACTGCGCGTTGCAGTGCCTGGAGGTTTACATCCCCCCCCCGACCCAGGCCAGCAAGGATTCCGCCATGGTGTTTGGGGGCGGCGTTCCTGCGCCGGGGTGTTGCACTTTCAACGATCGCTCCCCCCCGCGCGAGGACGGGTGGAGCCAGACGGACTGCATCTCCATGCCGACCCACGTCCGCTGGGATCCGGGCCCTTGCCCCGTTACTGTCCCTGACGACGCCTCGAAACTAGCAAAAGCCGCGAAGAAACCCAAGGCCGCGTCAAAGCCGGCTGCCAATAAGTAGAACCATTCCCGCGAAGGGAACGGCCGGGGAGGTGCCCCCGGAGGGTCGCCTCCCCGGCCACTCCCCGGACGGACGATTCGGGAAGGCCTCATGAGCGACATCCGCCCCGACCCGCCCGCGGATTCCGGGGCCGACGACGACGCCCGTATCGATGAGTGCTGCGCGCGCTTTGAGCAGGCCTGGCTGGCCGGTCCGCGCCCCGAGATCGAGGCGTTCCTCGGGGCGCAGCCGGCCTCGCCCAGGCTGGTCGTGCGGCTGATCGCCCTGGACGTTGCCCACCGGGCACGGACGGGGGAGACGCCGTGCCGGGCCGATTACCAGGACCGCTTCCCGGGCCTGGACCTCGCCTGGCTGGACGGGGCCCCCGTGACCCGCCTGACGGCCACCACCGGGTTCCACGCGGCCCCGGCGACGCCCGAGCTGCCCGGGGCCAGCCCCCTCCGGCGGCTGTGCTGCCCCCACTGCCACAACACTGTGGCCCGGCGAAACGGCCACGGCCAGGAGGTCCACTGCTCGGCGTGCGGCAGCTCGTTCCGGCTGGAAGTCCCGCAGGAGCCGACCACCGTGGGCCCCCTCCGGCAGCTGGGGCGCTTCCAGCTGTTGGGGCAGGTCGGCCGGGGCGGGTTCGGGACGGTCTGGAAGGCGTACGACACCCGCCTCGACCGCGTCGTCGCCCTGAAGGTGCCCCACGCCGGCTCCCTGGAGCTGCCGTCTTACCTGGAGCGGTTGCACCGCGAGGCGCGGGCGGCCGCGCAGCTAAGGCACCCGGGGATCGTGCGGCTCTACGAGGTGGTGACTCTGGAGGAGGGGCCGGTCCTCGTCTCCGACTTCATCGACGGCGCGCCGCTGCGGGAGCTGATGGCGACCCGCCGGCTCACCTTTCGGGAGGCGGCGGCGCTGGTGGCCGACGTGGCCGAGGCCCTCGACTACGCCCACAACCAGGGGCTCGTCCACCGCGACGTCAAGCCGGGCAACATCATGATGGAGGTGGACCGGGCCAACCCCCCGCCGCGCGGGGTCGGCAAGCCGATCGTGGTCGATTTCGGCCTGGCCCTGCGTGACGAGGCGGAAATCGTCATGACCGTCGAGGGGCAGATCGTCGGCACCCCGGCCTACATGAGCCCCGAGCAGGCCTCGGGCCAGAACCGCCAGGTCGATCGCCGCAGCGACGTCTACAGCCTGGGGGTGGTGCTGTACGAGCTGCTGTGCGGCGAGCAGCCGTTCCGCGGCGCCAAGGCGATGCTGTTGCAGCAGGTGCGCCACGAGGAGCCGCGGCCCCCGCGCCGCCTCAACGACAAGATCCCGCGCGACCTGGAGACGATCGGCCTGAAGGCGCTGGCCAAGGAGCAGACCCGCCGCTACCCCACCGCCGGCGCGTTCGCCGCCGACCTCCGCCGCTACCTGGCCGGCGACCCGATCCAGGCCCGGCCGGTCGGTCGCGCCGAGCGGGCCTGGCGCTGGGCGCTCCGCAACCCCGCGCTGGCCGGGGCGGCCGGCCTGCTGGCGGTGGCGGTGGTAATCGTGGTGGCCCTTTCCGTCGCGTTCATGGTCCACCAGGCCCGCGCGCTTCGGGAGGCCCGGCGCTACACGGCGACGCTGGCGCTCAACCAGGGGTTGACCCATTGCACCCAGGGCGACTGCGCACTGGGTGTGCTCTGGCTGGCCCGTGGCGTGGCGGTGGCCCCCGAGGACGACGCCGACCTCCAGCGCGTCCTGCGGGCCAACCTGGCCGCCTGGTCCCGCGAACTCCCCCCGCTTCACGCGGCCCTGGAGCGGCCCTCCCGGGTCAGCTCGGTCGTCTTCAGTCCGGACAGTCAGACCCTCCTCGTGGGGGACCGGGACGGGAAGGCGACGCTCTGGGACGTGGCCACGGGAGTCGATCTCGGTCGGGCGTTGGACCACGGCGCCCCGGTCCTCGCCGTGGCCTTCAGTCCCGACGGGGGGACCGTGGCGACCGCCGGCCAGGACGGGGCCGTCTGCCTGTGGGACGCCGCGGCGGCGAGGCGGCTGGACAGGTGGGCCGGGCACCAGAAGGCCGTTACCGCTGTCGCATTCCACCCCGACGGCCAGGCGGTCGCGACCGCCGGGGTGGACCAGGTGGCGCGGGTGTGGGACCGGGCAACCGGCCGGTGCCGTTACAGCCTACCCCACCCCCACCGGGTCAACTCGCTCGTGTTCTGTCCCGACCGGCCGGCCCTGGTGACCGGCTGTGAAGACGGGGTGGTTCGTTTGTGGGACACCACCACCGGCCAGCAGCTGAGCCGGACCTTCCACCACGGACCTGGGCTTACTGCCCTCGCCCTCGAGACCGGGGGCCGGGCGCTCGTGACGGCAGGCATGGACGGCCGGGTGCACCTCTGGGACGTGAACACCGGGGAAAGGCAGAGGTCGTTCTCTAACTCCGCCGCTAGCGTCTACTGCGTGGCGTTCAGCCCGGACGGCCGGACTTTGGTGACCGGGGCCAGCGACAAACTGGTACGCTTCTGGGAGTCGGCGACCGGCCGGCCGTGCGGCCCGCCGCTCCGCCACCGGCGGACTGTCGAGGTGGCGACCCTCAGCCCTGACGGCAAGTGGCTGGCGACGGGGGAGGGCGGCGGGGAGGTGCTGCTCCGCCAGGCCGCCCCCGGCCAGGGGCTCCGCACGATCGTGGCGCATCCCGACCCGGTCGGGGCCGTCCAGTTCCACCCGGACGGGACGCGCCTGTTGACGTCAAGCAAGGGGAAAAAGCGGGGGCAGGCCCGATTGTGGGAGGCCGACACCGGCCGACCTCTGGGGCCGCCCATCGACCACCAGGACAGCGTGGCGGCCCAGGCCTTCAGCCCCGACGGGCAAACCTTCGTCGTCGGCAGCTGGGACCGGACGGCCCGGTTCGTGCAGCCCGCGACGGGGCGGACCTGGGTCGTGAAGCACCCCGGCCCGGTCAAGGCGGTGGCGTTCCACCCGAGTGGGCTCACCGCGTTGACCGCCGGAGGGGGGCATGTGGCCGTGCCGTGGGACGCGGCGACCGGCCAGCCCGCCGGGCAGCCCCTCAAGCACGAGGCCAACGTGACGGCGGCCGTGTACAGCCCGGACGGCCACCTCCTGTTGACGGGGTGCGAGGACAGCCAGGCCTACCTGTGGGACGCGGAGAAAGGGGCCTTGTTGCACACCCTTCAGCACGACGGCCCCGTCTACGCCGTTGCGGCCAGCCCGGACGGGCGGCGCCTCCTGACCGGCAGCTTCGACAAGACCGCCCGGCTGTGGGACACGGCGTCCGGCGCGGCCGTGGGTGAGCCGTTGACCCACGAGGACGGCGTCCTCGCCGTCGCCTTCACCCCCGACGGCCGCCACGCCGTGACGGCCAGCCAGGACAAGACCGCGCGCGTGTGGGAGGCAGCCACGGGCCGGCCGACCGGGCTGCCCATGGTCCACCGCGGGGAGATCGGCGCCCTGGCGGTCAGCCCCGACGGCGCGCTCATTTTGACCGGGAGCTTCGACCACACGGCCCAGCTGTGGGACGCGGCGACTGGAAGGCCCGTAGGCCCGCCGCTACCGCACCCAAACCGGGTCCTTTGCCTCGCCTTCAACCCGAAAGGCCCCACCCTGGCGACCGGGGGGCTGGACGGGGCCGTCCGCCTGTGGCGAAGGCCCGGCGTCGTGGAGGGGGAGGCGTCGCGGGTCACGGCCTGGGTCGAGTCCCTCCTCGGCCTGGAGATGGATGACACCGGGGCGGTGCGCGTGCTGAGTGGCGAGGCGTGGCTCCAGCGCCGCCAGGCCGCCCGAGGCCTGGGACTGTCTCCCGACCTGGCCAGGTGAATTCTCCACCGAGATCGGGGCTGCTTTCTTTGTTGGCCCCGCGGGGAGGGCTCTTGGAGGCTGTCGCCTCGTTTGTCACTCCCCGATGACCTTGATCAGGACGCGCTTGGGCCGGTGGCCGTCGAACTCGCCGTAGAAGACCTGCTCCCACGGGCCGAGGTCCAGCTTCCCCTTGGTGATCGCCACGACCACTTCCCGGCCCATGACCTGCCGCTTCAGGTGGGCGTCGGCGTTGTCCTCCCCGGTGCGGTTGTGCTGGTAGACGGCCGGCGAGGCGTCGAACGGGGCGAGCCGTTCCAGCCACCTCTTATAATCCTCGTGCAGGCCCGCCTCGTCGTCGTTGATGAACACGCTCGCCGTGATGTGCATGGCGTTGCAGAGGACGACCCCCTCGGCCACCCCGCTCTTGCGGACGGCCTCCTCGACCTGAGGGGTGATGTTCTGAAACGCCATCCGGGCCGGGAGGTGGAATGTCAGATACTCGGTGTAGGACTTCATCTCGCCGCTCCTGTCGCCACGGCTCGTAACCCAAGTCGCTGTTGTAGACCCTACGAGGTGCGGTTCCTGGGCACCATGGGGTGACGCAGGGGATGAGGGGGCGAGCGCGAACCCGCAAGCGGGGCCGCACGGGGCCAGGCCAAGGCGAGCCGGTGGTAGGCGGCTTGTCTTTGTGCCGTGCGCCCCCGCTTGCGGGTTCGCGCTCGCCCCCTCAACGAGGCGTGGGCGGCCTGGCTGGACGGGGCCAGCAACCCGTGGCGGGGTAGGGCTGGGACTCGGGGTGTGACTTCTCGGCCGGCTCACCCCGGCGGCCAGCCGAAGTCGCGGCCCCCTAGCAGGTGCAGGTGCAGGTGGGGCACCGTCTGGCCGGCGCGCTCCCGACAGTTGATGACCAGCCGATAGCCGTCGGTCAGCCCGAGCGCCCTGGCCAGTTGGGCCGCGACCACGTGCAGGTGGCCGACGACGGCGGCGTCTTCCGGTCGGAGGTCGTCGTGCGTCGGGATCACCTTGCGCGGGATGATGAGGACGTGGACCGGGGCCTTGGGGCCGATGTCGTGGAAGGCGACGCAGACGTCATCCTCGTGAACGAGCCTCGCCGGGATTTGTTTGTCGATGATCTTCTTGAAAATGTTGTCCGACATCATGGCCGACGTCCTCCGGGCTGGGAGCGGGAGCGCCTCGCCGGTACAATAGGCGGCTCGCCGCCCGTGGGCAACCAGTAGGGCGAGCCAGGAGGGCCAGGCATGGCGTGGATACTCGGCATCGACGAGGCCGGCTACGGGCCCAACCTCGGCCCGTTCGTCATGTCCGCCGTCGCCTGCCGCGTGCCCGACCACGGCGCCGACCTGTGGCACCTGCTCCGCGCCGCCGTCCGCAAGGCCGGTGACGGTCGCGACGACCGCCTCGTCGTTGATGACTCGAAGGCGGTCTATTCCACCTCCACCGGGCTCGCCGGGCTGGAGCGCGGCGTCTGCGCCGTCACCGAGGTGCCAGCGACCCTGGCCGGTCTAGTCGAGCGACTCGCGCCGGACCACCGCGACGACCTCGCCGCCGAGCCGTGGTTCACCGGGGCCACCGCGTTGCCGACCGACAACGGCCACCAACCCTCCTGCGAGCGCTTCGCCGAGGCCTGCGCCGACGCCGAAGTAGGCTCGTGGCACATCGCCAGCGTCGTCGTCTGCCCGGCGGCGTTTAACGCGCTGATCGACCGCCACGACAGCAAGGGCGCGGTCCTCGGGCACGGCTTCATCCGGCTGTTCGCCCAGGCCCTGGAGCGGACGCCGGCCGAGGAGCCGCTCGCGGTGTTCGTCGATAAGCAGGGGGGCCGCAACACCTACGCGGCGCAGGTGCAGCAGGCCCTCACCTCCGGGCTGGTCGTGCCGGTGGTGGAAACCGCGGGCCGTAGCGCCTACCACGTCGCCGGGCTGGAGCGCGAGGTGCGGCTGACGTTCCAGCCGCGGGCCGACCAGAGCTACTTCTGCGTCGCGCTGGCGTCGATGGTCAGCAAGTACCTGCGCGAGCTGTTCATGGGCGAGTTCAACGCCTTCTGGTGCGGCCAGGTGCCCGGCCTGAAGCCGACCGCCGGCTACCCCGGCGACGCGGCGCGCTTCTTCGCCGCGGTCCGCGACAAGGCGAGGGAGCTGCGGATCGGCGAGGAGGCGCTGTGGCGGAGACGATAAGGCTCACGCCAGCTCGACGTAGCGGTTGAGGACGTTCTCCAGCATCTCCTGCCGGCCGGAGGCGTTCTTGTCGGGGTTGCCCTTCTGGAGCATGTACGCCTCCAGCTGCTCGAAGCCGACCTTGCCCTGCTCGATCTCCCGGCCGATGCCGCCGTCCCACGAGGCGTAGCGCTTCTTGACGAAGTCCTTGAGCACGCCGTCGGCGCGGAGCTTCGCGGCGACCTTCAGGCCGCGGGCGAAGGCGTCCATGCCGCCGATGTGGGCGTGGAACAGGTCCACCGGCTCGAAGCTCTCGCGGCGGACCTTGGCGTCGAAGTTCAACCCGCCCGGGGCCAGGCCGCCCTGGTCGAGGATCACCAGCATGATGCTCGTCGTCAGGTACAGGTCGGTCGGGAACTGGTCGGTGTCCCAGCCCAACAGCAGGTCGCCGCGGTTGGCATCGACCGAGCCGAGCAGGCCCGCGCCGGAGGCGACGACCATGTCGTGCATCATCGTGTGGCCGGCCAGCGTGGCGTGGTTGGTTTCCAGGTTGAGCTTGAAGTGGTCGGTCAGCCCGTACTGCCGCAGGAAGTTCAGGCACGCCGCGGCGTCGAAGTCGTACTGGTGCGTCGTCGGCTCCTTCGGCTTGGGCTCGATGAGGAACTGGCCGGTGAAGCCGATCTTCTTCTTGTAGTCCACCGCCAGGTGGAAGAACTTGGCGAGGTGGTCCAGCTCGCGCTTCATGTCGGTGTTCAGCAGCGTCGAGTAGCCCTCGCGGCCGCCCCAAAAGACGTAGTTCTCGCCCCCCAGCTCCTTGGTCACCTCCAGGCACTTCTTCACCTGGGCGGCGGCGTAGGCGAACACGTCGGCGTTGCAACTCGTCGAGGCGCCGTGGACGAAGCGCGGGTTGCTGAACAGGTTGGCGGTGCCCCACAGGAGCTTGATGCCGGTGCGGTCCTGCTCGCCCTTCAGTGCCTTGGCGACCCTGTCGAGGATGGCGTTGGTCTCGCGGAGGTCCTTGCCCTCGGGGGCGACGTCGCGGTCGTGGAAGCAGTAGAAGCCGACGCCGAGCTTCTCGACGAACTCGAACATGACCTTGACGCGCTTCAGGGCCATGTCCACCGAGTCGGAGCCGTCCTCCCAGGGGCGGACGGCGCAGCCGGGGCCGAACGGGTCGGCCCCCTGGCCGCGCATCGTGTGCCAGTAGGCGACGGCGAAGCGGAAGTGCTCGCGCATCGGCTTGCCCTCGACGACCTCGTCGGCGTTGTAGTGGCGGAACGCCAGCGGGTTGCGCGAGGCGGGGCCTTCGTACTGGATCTTCGGGACGTCGGGGAAGAAGCTCATGGTGGCACGGAGGTGGTTAGGACATCGGATTAGCGACGCCTCGGAGAGACGTCGCTAATCAGGTTACGAACCGGGCTGTCAGGTGCCAAACCGCCGGCCGCCCTCACCGCCCGCGCAGGCGGAAGACGATGTCCCCGCTTTGCCCCTTCTCGTCCCCCGCGACCCCGCCGTCGTCGGTTCCGTTCGGCCCGACGCTGTACAGCACGACGTCCTTGCCGTCGCGGCGAAAGCGCAGCGGCTTGCCGTCGAACGGGTCGATGGAGAGGTCGTGGCGGTAAACACGCAGCAGCTCGTCGATGCTGTCGGGGTACTTGCCCTTTGTCGCTCGATAGCTTTCGACATACCTCGCGAAATGGAGCAGGCCCAGCGCCGCGTCGGCCCGCGCCGCTGAGACGATGCACCCCTCGATGTCGGGCAGGATGAGGCGGGTCAGGATGCCCCCGCGGTCTTCGCGGTAGGCCTGGCTCAGCGACCCCCAATCCTCCCTCATCTGGCGGTAAGAGTCGGTAGAGAGATCCTGGTACGCCTTCATCCACCGGCGGTAGGAGGCCAGGTCGTCGGGCAGGAAGAACACCCGGTAGAACGGCGAGCCGAGGACCCAGCGGCCCTCGGGGTCCAGGTCGTCCTGGAACCACTGCGAACCCGCCCCCGCCCCGGCGTCCGCGACGGAGAGCAGGAACGGCAGGCCCACCCCCACCTCCTCCATCCGCAAGCCCCGCCGCAAACTCTCGGGGTACGAGACGGTCTCCACCCCCCAAAAGTTCAACATGGCATCAGGTTCGATCTGGGGTTGGGCCAGCACGTCTTGTAGCGTCCGCACGCCGAGCTGGCACAGGTCCGCCGACACCGCCAGGCAGATCAGCAGCGGCTCGTTGGCGTGCCGGGCGATGCCGAAGATGGCGAAGATGGACGTGCGCGCGTTCGACCAATCGCCCCGCCGGGCCCTGGCTCGGGCGTCCAGGGAGAGCAGGGCGGCGGCGCGCCGCAGCTTCTGTAGCTCCGGGATCAACACCTCCGCTGAGGCGAAATGGTCACGATTGAACGAGTACCCAGCCCTGGAGGCGGCTCCCCACAGCTGGACCACGCCGCGCTCCTGGTCCTTCAGGAAAGCCGCGAGGTCCTTGTCCTGGAAGTCGAACTGCGCCCGCGGGTCGAGCCAGAGTTTCGCCTTCTCCTTCCAGGGGCTGGGCAGCTCGTCCGGGGGCTTGAGCGCCTCGAAGGCTGCCTTGTACAGCGGGGCGGCGTTGTCCTGGTCGGCGACCCGGGGCGGCAGTAGAGCCAGGGCTTTCGCCCCGGACTCGGTCCGAACCGCCGCCAGCTGAACCTTGATCGCCAGGTCCAGGTTCGAGAACGTGATGCAGGCGAGGGCGGCCGCCACCCCCAGCGCCAGCGCCAGGGACCCGCGCGGCCAGGCGCGGCCGGCCTGCCGCTTCCACCCCTGGCAAAGGAGCACCGCCAGGCCTACCGTGAGGGCCACGGCCCAGCCGAGGAAATACCAGCACGACCAGAGCGGGAACAGGCCGGACGACCTGCCCAGCCACAGCAAGCACGACAGGCCGCCGGCGGCGGCGACGAGCAGCAGGGCGGCCAGCGCCGGGAGGCCGACCCGCGCCACCAGCCGGGGGGAGCGAGCCGTGCAGGCAACCAGCCACGCCACCAGGAGCAGGGCGGCCGCGAGGCACTCGACCCAGATCAGGGCGTATCCCATGCTCACCTGTCCTTTCGACGCGGAAGTCGGTAGGGGGAGGGGGCCGTCGGCACGAGGCGCGGGGAAGACCGGGCCAGCAGCGCTTGGCGGTTCACCTCGCTCTGGGGCAGGCCCGGGACGAGGTCACGAATCCGCCTGGCCGTCTCCACCCGGTCGCCCTCGAACCCTTCGTCGCCGGGCCAGCTGGCGTTGTTCGTCACGCTCATCGACAGGTTGATCCAAAGCAGCACGGCGGCCGCCGCGAGGGCGGGCCGCCACGACAGGCGGCGCGGGCGGTCGGCGAGTTCCCGCCCCAGCGCGGCCAGGACGCGGCGGCGGAGGGCGGCGGGCGGCTCGGCATCTAGCCGCCCCTCCAGATCGCGTTCCAGCGCGGCCAGGTCGGGGGGGAGGGGGTCATCTCTCATGGGGAACCTCTTCCAGTGCGGCGCGGAGCTTCTCCAGGGCGTAGCGATACCGGCTCGCCGCGGTGTTCGGGCTGATGCCAAGCAGGCCGGCGATCTCGGCGAAGGTCAGCCCGCCATCGACCTTCAGGGCGACCAGCTCGCGCTGCTCCGCCGGCAGCTCCCGAACCGCCTGCTCCATCCGGGCGGCCCGGTCGCCCTCTTGTGGTGGCTCCGAGGTGCTCAGGTCCTCCGCCTGGTCGATCGGGACGGCCCGCGCACGCCCGCGGTCGGCGAGGCGCCGGCCGACGGCGTGGCGCAGGGCGGCGAACAGGTAGGCGCGCAGGTTCTGCACCCGCGCCAGCGTGTGCCTGGCCCGCACCAGGCCGACGAAGACTTCCTGCACGGCGTCCTCGGCGTCCTCGCGCGAATTCAGCAGGGCCGCCGCCGTCCGGAAGAGCGACGCGCCGAAGCGGTCGTACAGGGCCGCGAACGCGGCTTCCTGCCCCTCGGCGAGTTCCTTCCCCAGCGGGTCGTCTGCCGGCTCGGCCATCCGTTTCTCCCCGACTGGAAGAGGAGAGGGAGACCTGTCCTCGATTTGTCTATCCGAGGTGGAGAAAACGCTAGAAAGGCGGGCGGGAGATCGCTCCCGCCCGCCTTCCGGGCCGTTCGAGCCTTCTTCAACTCCGATCACAACGTCAGGTGCCGAACCGGTGGTACAGAGCCAGCCCGAGGAACACCAGCCCGGCGATCAGCGTGACCATGAGCAGCGTGTACACCAGCGAGTACATGCTGTGCAGCGAGTCGAGCGCCTGCATCAGGTACGAGATGTCCTGCCCCTGGGTGTCCACGATCTTCTTGAACGACCCCGCCGAGGAGCGCGTCCAGGTGCCCATCATCAGGTAGAACAGGCCGACGACGCCGGTGTTCAGGGCGATGCCCCAGAGGTGGGTCTTCGGCGGCAGCTTCTCGACCGACAGCTCGTCGGCCTGCTTCTTGTACTCCTCGGGCAGCTTCTCCATGTACTCCTTCGACTTGGTCTTCCACGACTCGGGGATCTTGTCCTGGTAAATGGCGGCCACGACCAGCAGCGCCATCAGGACGTTGATGATCCCGACGATGTTGAGGAACAGACCGACGACGCTCATCTTCGAGGCGAGGCTGCCGATGAGCTGGTTCTCGTTCTGCGAGAACTCGTACTGACGTCCGGTGGACATGCAAAGTCTCCTGAGTTTGGGGCCGGGGGCAACGAGCACCCCGCAGAGTTCTTCGCCCCCGACCTGCCCGGCGCTAGGAGAAATCCCCGCTCAGCGGCGAGCGCCGGCCGCGGCCGGGGTGGCTTCCTTCACCGCCTGCGCGATCGCCTGCATGAACGCCGGCAGGTCGTCGGGCTTGCGGCTGGTGATCAGGTTGCCGTCGCGCACCACCTCCGCATCGACGTAGCTGGCGCCGGCGTTCTGGACGTCGTCCTTGATGGCGAAGAAGCAGGTCGCCCGCTTGCCCTTCAGCGCCTGCGTCGAGCAGAGCACCCACGGCCCGTGGCAGATGGCGGCGACGACCTTGCCCTGCTCGGCCATGGTACTCACCAGCTTCAGGATGGCCGCGTCGCGCCGCAGGTAGTCCGGGGCGAACCCGCCGGGGATGACGATCAGGTCGAAGTCGTCGGCCTTCACCTCCTTGGCCGCCTTCTCACTCTTGACGGGGTAGCCCAGCTTGCTGGGGTAGGTGTGGCCCGCCTCGGGGCCGACGAGCGTCACCTTGCAGCCGGCCTCCTTCAGGCGATAAATCGGATACCAAACTTCCATCTCCTGGTACTGCTGCTCGACCAGCACGCACGCCCGGACGCCTTTCAGCTCCATCGCTCGGTCTCCTTTCACGGGAACGCCTGTCGGTACCACTCCAACGTCTTCGTTAGCCCACGCTCGAACGTCGTCGCCGGCGAGTAGCCCAGCTCGCGCCGCGCCCGCTCGGTCGAGAAGTCGAGGTTCAGCCCGAGGAACTTCAGCCGCGCCTGCGTCAGCCGCGGCGGCTCGCGGAACCGCAACGCCCGCGCCAGCGGCTCCATCCACCACGCCGTCACCCGCGCCAGCCACAACGGCGACCGCAGCCACGGCCGCTTGATCCCCAATCCGTCGGCGACGCCGTTGATGAACTGCCGCTTCGACACCCGCTCGCCGTCGGTCAGGTTGTAGACGCGCCCCTCGACGCCGTCCTTGTCCGCCGCCAGCAGGGCCGCCTCCACCAGGTTGTCGATGAAAATGCAGTTCAGCGCCTGCTCGCCGGAGCCGAGCCACCAGACGATGCCGGCCCGCAGGTTTTGCACCAGCTTCGGCAGCAGCGTCCGGTCACCGGGGCCGTAGATGAAGCCGGGCCGCAGGATGACCACCGGGACGCCGTGCGTGCGGTGGTATTCCAGCGCGAGCAGCTCCGCCTCGACCTTGCTCTGGGTGTAGCCGTCGATGTGCCGCTCCGGCAGCGGCTCCGACTCGTCCGTGCCGGAATGGTGCCTCGCGGCGTAGACGCCGAGACTGGAGAAGTGGACGAAGCGACGCAGCCTCCGGCCCCGGCACGCCTCCAGCAGCCCGCGCAGGCCCTCGACGTTGACGGCGCGGTACTCCTCGGCCGGCCCCCAGTCGCCGACCTTGGCGGCGGCGTGGTACACCACCTCGACGCCGTCGAGCAGGCCCGCCGGCAGCCGGGTCATGTCGCCGCGCACCACCGCGGCGCCGAGCCGCTCCAGGGCCGCGGCGTCGCTGCCGTCGCGCACCAGCGCCACGACCTCGTCGCCGCGGGCGCGACACGCCTCGGCAAGGTGGCCGCCCAGGAAGCCCGTCGCGCCGGTGATCAGGCAGCGTGCCATCCGACATTCCTCCGTCGGTCTTTCTTCGGACCTCCTCCCCCCATCGACAACCCCGCGTATGATGATCCGCGACCGTGTCCGCCCGACACACCACAAGGGAGGCAGAAGCGATGAAGACCGTGCGCGGCTGGGCGATGGGGGCTACCCTGCTTGTCCCGGCCCTCCTGGCGCTGGCCGTGTCCGGCCCGGCGATCGGCCAGGGCAAGAAGAAGGCCAAGCTCCAGGAGTGGACCGTCCCCGACAGCCCGACTCTACCCATCGACTACAAGGTGCAAGGCGAGTACGTCGGCGGCGGGGTCGGCTGCCAGGTCATCGCCCTGGGCGGCGGCCGGTTCCAGGCCGTCGTCCTGCCCGGCGGGCTGCCCGGGGCCGGCTGGGACGGCAAGCACAAGTCGCTGTTGGACGGCAAGCACGACGTCGATCAGGTCGTCTTCGAGCCGGCCAAGGGTAAGCGGAAGTACAAGGCCCAGAAGCCGGAGGAGTTCTCGGCCACCAGCACCTTCCCGCCGCCGGGCCAGAAGGACTTCTCCGCCACCCTCGTCGGCGAGAGGCTGACCCTCAAGACCAACGACGGCAAGACGCTGGAGCTGAAGAAAACCGTTCGCCAAAGCCCGACGATGGGCGCGAAGCCGCCGGCCGACGCGACCGTCCTGTTCGACGGCAAGGACGCTTCGGAGTGGGTCGGCGGCCGGGCCGATTCCAAGACGGGCTGGCTGAACACCGACCGCAAGGACATCCGCACCAGGCGGAAGTTCAACAACTACACCGTCCACGCCGAGTTCCTGATCCCGTTCCTGCCCGACGCGCGCGACCAGGGCCGCGGCAACAGCGGCTTCTACCAGGTGGACCTGTACGAGGTGCAGATCCTCGACAGCTTCGGCCTGGACGGCAAGAACAACGAGTGCGGCGGGGTCTACCAGCGGCGCGACTCGCTGGTCAACGCCTGCCTACCGCCGCTGACCTGGCAGACCTACGACATCGACTTCACCAACGCGGTGCGCGACGGCGACAAGGTGGTCAAAAAGGCCCGGATCACGGCGAAGCTGAACGGCATCACCATCCACGACGACGCCGAGATCGGCACCACCCCCGGCGGCCGCGACCAGAAGGAGGAGGGGACGCCCGGCCCGCTCAAGTTCCAGGGCCACGGCAACGTCTTGCAGTTCCGCAACGTCTGGGTCGTCGAGAAGAAGTAAGACGATTCCCCCATAATCAGGGCAGGCCCACGATGACCAGGTCGGGCGACAGGAGGCCGGAGTTCACCGTCAACGTGTCGCCGGCGCCGGAGTCGCCGCCGAAGTCGATGACGCCGGACAGGGTGTCAGTTGCCCCGGTGTCGAGCACCAATTCATCGTCGCCACTGCCGAACCGGGCGTTCACCACGAAGCTGCCGCCCGACCCGAGGCCGGTGCCCAGCACTAGCCGGTTGCGACCGTTTCCGCTGAGCCAGTTCACCGTGCCGCCCGGCGCGTTGAACACCTGGAAGTCGTTGTCGCCGTTGCCGAAGGTGACGTTGACGTTGCCGCCCACGTTGCCCAACAGGAAGCCTGCGGCCATGTCGCCGTTGCCGGCCGTCAGGGTGAAGTCGCCGGCGACGTTGACCAGGCCGCCGGCGCCCAGCATGAGCAGGTAGTTGCCGTCGCCGAGGGCGACGCGGAAGTTGCCGGCCGTGGTGAACGGGCCGCTGTTGTTGGTCAGCGTGCCGGAGGGGGAAGACGACGACAGGGACGTGTTGCCGGCGACCGTGGCCCCGCCCGCGCTCGTGGCGAGGTCGAAGTCGTTTTGTGCGCCGCCGCCGAAGTTCACCGCCAGGTCACCGGAGATATTGACGGCCCCGAGGTTGAAGCTGTCGTTCTGCCCGCCGCCCA
Source organism: Gemmataceae bacterium (assembly GCA_046350195.1). Lineage (GTDB taxonomy): Bacteria > Planctomycetota > Planctomycetia > Gemmatales > Gemmataceae > CALDUY01. Next base: position 66,271 of record JAXMAW010000010.1, on the reverse strand, counting down.
GCACCGTGACGTTCTTGCCGACGGCCAGGCCGTCGCCGAGCACGACGGTGACGGTCTGGCCGTCGCTCGGCGTCGAGAGGTTGATCGACCCGCGGATGGTGTCGGCGCCACCGCCGATGGTGATCGCGTTGTAGCCGACCACCGTCAGGTTCCCGCCGAGGAGGTCGGAACCGTTGACGGAGTTGAACATGTCCAGCGAATCGACGCCGGCGGGGTCGGTGATCGTCAGCGAGCCGCGGATCGTCAGCGCGCCGGCCTGGGGGTTGTGGACCGTGTCGTCGCCCAGGCCGGTCAGCAGCGTGACGTTGCCGTTGATCGCCCCGCCGGCCGCGCCGTTGAGGTTCACCGTGTCGTTGCCGTTGCGCGAGTTGACGAACAGGTTGCCGGTGAACAGCTGGTCGGCGACGTCGAACGTGACGGTCTCGACCTTCCGGTTCGAGGAGGTGATGAAGACGCCGTGGCCGGCCTTCAGGCCTGTTACGGCCTTCAGGCCGTCCTGCACGGTGAAGGTGTTGGTCGCCGTCGCCGTCACCGTCAGGTTGCCGGTGTTATTACTAATGTACAGGTTGCCGCCGATCAGCCGGATCGTGGCCGGGGCGTAGCGGCCTTCCAGTGAATCCAGGTGGGGCCGGGTCCGACGGACGCGCAGCATGGGGCACTCCTGAGGTACGCCTGGCGCAGCCAGGGGTGGGGGTGGGGATGGCATCACCCGGATTGAATCGAGATGACATTCAAGTACCCTCTAACTTGAGCAAAGTCAGATCAGTTTTGCCCCGTTTCCCACCCCCCGCCGGGCCCCGAGTCGCCGCGACCCTCACCGGCGAAACACGCCGCACAACCCTTCCCGAAGGCCCAGTCCGTGGAAAGGGGAGATCGGTCGTAAGAAACGCGTCCCGAGTAAATAAAGATCGAGCTGCGGGGGGTGGGGGGACGTTTGTCCCCCGGCGGGGTTTCAACCGAGGGGCTTTCGCCTCCCGCTGGTCAGGTTCGCATCGAGCCTCCGGAGGACCGCCATGGCCCGCATCTCAAGCGCCCTGATCCTCGCCGCGGCCCTGGTGCTGGCGAGCGGCTCCGCCGGGCAGGACCGGCCGAAGGCCGACCCCGAGAAGCTGTTCAAGCTGGCCGACCGCGACCGGGACGGCAAGCTCTCCCGGGCCGAGTTCACCCGGCTCGTCAGCAACGGGCCGCGGTTCAAGGACAAGGTCAAGGACAACCCGAAGCTGGCCGACCGGCTCTTCGACCGCCTCGACGAGGACGGCGACGGCTTTTTGTCGCCGGCCGAGTTCAAGCGGTTCGGCACGCTCGGCCCGGGCAAGGGCAAGGACAAGCCGGCGAAGGAGAAGGTCGAGAAGGAGAAGCCGGCCACGCCGGAGGGGGTGTCCTTCTTCGAGAAGAAGATCCGCCCCGTCCTCGTCGCCGAGTGTTACAAGTGCCACTCCAGTGAGAAGGACGCCAAGGTCCGCGGCGGGCTGCGGCTCGACACCCGCGACGGCCTGCGGAAAGGCGGCGACTCCGGGCCGGCGGTCGCGCCGGGCAACCCGTCGGGCAGCCTGCTGATCCGGGCCATCCAGCACGCCGGCGACAAGCTGGCCATGCCGCCGAAGAAGAAGCTCGGCGACAACGTCGTCCGCGACTTCGAGGAGTGGGTGCGGATGGGCGCCCCCGACCCGCGCGACGGCGCGAAGGCCGCCCGGGCCGAGATCGACATCGAGAAGGGCCGCGCCCACTGGGCGTTCCAACCGGTGAAGAAGGTGCCGGCGCCGGCGGTGAAGAACCCCTCCTGGCCGCGCTCCGACATCGACCGCCACCTACTGGCGGCGCTCGAAGCCAAAGGGTTAGAGCCTGTCGGCGACGCCGACCGCCGGACGCTGATCCGGCGCGTCACGTTCGACCTGACCGGCCTGCCGCCGACGCCGGCCGAGGTCGAGGCGTTCGTGAAGGATACCTCGGACCGGGCTTTCGAGAGGGTCGTCGATCGCCTGTTGAAAAGCCCGCGCTTCGGCGAGCGGTTCGGCCGGCACTGGCTCGACGTGGCCCGCTACGCCGAGACGAGCGGCAAGGCGGTCAACATGACCTACCCGCACGCCTGGCGCTACCGCGACTGGGTCATCTCCGCGTTCAACGCCGATAAGCCCTACGACCGCTTCGCCAAGGAGCAACTCGCCGGCGACCTGCTGCCCGCATCCGGCGCCAGGGAGCGCGCCGAGCAGCAGATCGCGACCGGGTTCCTCGCGCTGGGGCCGAAGCAGCACAACGAGCGCAACCGCCTCCAGTTCGAGATGGACGTCGTGGACGAGCAGATCGACGCGACGACGCAGGCGTTCCTGGGGCTGACGGTGGCCTGCGCCCGCTGCCACGACCACAAGTTCGACCCGATCCCGATGGCCGACTACTACGCCCTGGCCGGCATCTTCCGCTCCACCCGAACGATGTACGGCACCATCAGCGTCATCCAGAACGCCCACCCCTCGCCGCTCGTGACGCTGCCGGCCGACTCGGAGCAGCCCGCCGGCGTGGACAAGCTGTCGGCACGCGGCCGCGAGTCGCTGGTCCGCCAGATCGACCGGCTGAAGCAGCGCCGCGACGAGGTCCGCAAGGACGGCAAGGCGGCGGGCACCTTCCAGCCGATCGTCCTCCAGATCCAGATCCAGACCACCCAGAGCAAGATCGACTCCTACGATGAGCAGGGCAACCCCAAGCTGTTGGCCATGGCGGTGGGCGAGAGGAGCTTCCCGCGCGACAGCGCCCTCTACCAGCGCGGCGAGGTGGACAAGCCCGGCGACGCGGTGCCGCGCGGCTTCGTCCAGGTGCTCAGCCGCGAGCCGGCGCGGATCGGCCGGGGCAGCGGCCGGCGCGAGCTGGCCGACTGGCTGGCGGACAACCCGCTGGCGGCGCGGGTGATGGCCAACCGCGTCTGGGGCTGGCTGTTCGGCCGCGGCCTGGTGGCGACGCCGGACAACTTCGGCACCACCGGCCAAAAGCCGACCCACCCCGCGCTGCTCGACCACCTCGCCGCTACGTTCGCCGAGGACGGCTGGTCGGTCAAGAACCTCGCCCGCCGGCTGGTGCTCAGCCGGGCCTACCAGCTGGCCTCGACGCACTCCGAGCCGTGCTACGAAACCGACCCGGACAACACCCTGCTGTGGCGGATGAGCAAGCGGCGCCTGGAGGCGGAGGCGCTGCGCGACGCGGTGCTCTTCGTCGCCGGCGAGCTGGACCTGACGCCGCCGCGCGGTTCCGAGGTCGCCAAGGCGGGCGAGGGCCTCGCCAACGCCGTCGCCCGGCTGGGGCCGGTCGACGTCCGGTCGAAGCACCGCTCGGTCTACCTGCCGGTGGGCCGCGACATCCCGCTGGACTCGATGGCCCTGTTCGACTTCGCCGACCCCAGCTTCGTCGTCGGCGAGCGGGCCACGACGTCGGTGCCGGCCCAGTCGCTGTTCCTGCTCAACAACCCGCTCGTCTTGCGGATGTCGGACGCCGCCGCGAGGAAGCTCTACGCCGAGGGCGGCGACGACCGCGAACGCCTGAAGGCGGCCTACCAGAGATTCTTCGCCCGTTCTCCCTCCGAGAAGGAGGTGAAGCTGGCCGAGGCGTTCCTGGCGTCGTACCCCGAGGTGCTGGCGAAGGACGGCGTCCGTGTTGATCGCCGCCGGCCGGCGGCCTGGGCGGCGCTGTGCCAGGCGATGTTCGGCAGCGCGGAGTTTATGTATCGCGATTGACCGTAGGACAAGCTGCCAGCTTGTCCCTCTTCCCAGAGGACAAGCTGGCAGCTTGTCCTACGACAGAACCCACGGAGCTTCCGACTCATGTTCCCATACTCGCGCCGCGCCTTCCTGCGAACGACCGCCTCGGGCTTCGGCTACGTGGCGTTCGCCGGGCTGTCCACCCTCGCCGCGGAGAGGGCGGCCAACCCGCTGGCGCCGAAGACGCCGCACTTCAAGCCCAAGGCCAGGCGCGTCATCTTCCTGTGCATGGAGGGCGGCCCGTCGCACGTGGACACGTTCGACCACAAGCCACGCCTGGCGAGGGACGACGGCAAGCCGATCGGCAGGGGCCGCGTGCCGTCCGCCAAGCTCTTGCAGTCGCCGTGGAAGTTTTCGCGGCACGGCCAGTCCGGGTTGTGGATCTCCGAGCTGTTCCCCGAGGTGGCGAAGCGCGCCGACGAGCTGTGCCTGCTGCACGGCATGCACACCGACATCCCCAACCACCCGCAGGCGTTCCAGCAGATGCACACGGGCCTGTTCCAGTTCCGCCGCCCGTCGCTGGGCGCCTGGGTGCTGTACGGCCTCGGTACGGAGAACGACCGCCTGCCCGGCTTCGTGACCATCAGCCCGCCGTCGCAGAACGGCGGGCCGGCCAACTACGGCAGCGCCTTCTTGCCGGCCATCTACCAGGGCACGCGCATCGGCAGCAACGGCCGGCCGGTCAAGGACGCCGTCGTCAGCAACCTCAAGAACCCCCGCGCCACGCCCGCCGCCCAGCGGGCGCAACTCGACCTGGTGCAGGCGATGAACCGCGCCGCGCTGGAGCGCGACCGGGTCAACCCCGGCGTCGAGGGCGTCATCGAGTCGTACGAGCTGGCCTTCCGCATGCAGGGCGAGCTGCCCGACGTGCTCAACCTCGACAAGGAGTCGGCCGCGACGCGCCAGCTCTACGGCGTGGGCGAGGAGGGGACGGACAACTTCGCCCGGCAGTGCCTGATGGCCCGCCGCCTCGTCGAGGCCGGCGTCCGCTTCGTCGAGGTCTGCCACGGCGGCTGGGACCAGCACCGCCGCCTGAAGGAGGACCACGCCCGCAACGCCCGCGCCGTCGATCAGCCGGCGGCGGCGCTGCTGGCCGACCTGAAGGCACGCGGGCTGCTGAACGACACAGTCGTCATCTGGGGCGGCGAGTTCGGCCGGACGCCGTACGCGCAGCTGGGCGACGGCCGGGACCACAACAACAAGGGCTACACGGTCTGGATGGCCGGCGGGGGCGTCAAGGGCGGGCTGTCCTACGGGCGGACCGACGACCACGGCTACGAGGCGGTCGAGGGCAAGGTCCACGTCCACGACTGGCACGCGACCATCCTGCACCTGTTGGGGTTCGACCACGAGCGGCTGACTTACCGCCACGCCGGCCGCGACTTCCGCCTGACCGACGTGAAGGGGCAGGTGGTCAAGGGCGTCCTGGCGTAATCGCCTGCAGCACCTGATCGGGGTCGGCAGGTTTCACGAGGTAAACGTCGAAGCCGGCCTCCAGGCCGCGGGCGACGTCTTCCGCGCGACCGCGCCCCGTCAGGGCGACCAGGCGCGGCGTCCGCTCGCCGAGGCGCCCGCGGAGCTGGCGGGCGACGTCGCAGCCGTCCATGCCCGGCAGCTCGATGTCCAGGAGGACCACGTCGGGCGAGGCGGCCCCGTCCACCCGGCCCAGCGCCGCCGGCCCGTCACTCACGACCTCCACCGTCAGCCCGTGCATCTCCAGCAGCAACGCCAGCGACCGGGCCGCCTCGGCGTTGTCGTCCACGATCAGCACGGTCAGGGGGCGGTCGGGCATGGTCGCTCACGTGGCCCGGACGGCGACGACGGTCACGTTGTCCGTCGCGCCCAGCATCAGGGTCAGGTTCACCAGCCGGCGGGCGGCCATCTCGGCCGACGTCGCCTCGGTCAGCAGCATCTGCTCCAGGTCCCTGGAGTTCACGTGGTTGGTCAGCCCGTCGGAGCAGACCAGCACCCAGTCCCCCGCCGACAGGGTCGCGTGGTACAGCCCCGGATCGACGTCCGGCTGGCCGCCCAGCGCCTGCTGTAGCTCGTTCCGCCTCGGGTGGGCCTCGGCCTCCTCGGCCGACAGGGTGCCCAACTCCACGAGGCGGTTGACCAGCGTCTGGTCGCGGGTGAGCTGGGTCAGCCGGCCGTGGTGGAGGTGGTACGTCCGGCTGTCGCCGACGTGGCCGACGACGACCTGCCGGCCGTCGAGGTAGACCACCTCGGCGGTGCAGCCCATGCCGCGCCGCCGCGACCCCGGCGCCCGCGACGCCTGGAACACCGCGCGGTTGGCGTCCTTCAACGCGGCCTTGATCGCCTTTTTGACGTCATCGAGTTCAGCCCGGGGCCCGACGTGGCCGCCGGCCCGCGGCGTGTGCGCCAGCACGTCGGTGTCGAACGGCGAGGCGCCGGCGGCCACGCTGAACGGCCGCAACTGGGTCAGCGCCTGCCGCAGAGACTGGATCGCCAGGGCGGCGGCGACCTCGCCGGCCTCGTAGCCGCCCATGCCGTCACACAAGAGCACCAGGGCCGCCTCGCCGAGGTCGTCCTGGCGGGACTCCGCCGCGTGCAGCACCGCGAAGGCGTCCTCGTTCCCGGTGCGGACGGCGCCGGTCGAGGTCCAGCAGGCGACGTCCAGGCGGACGTTGTCCTGCGACCGCCGCAGTACTTCCAGCTGGCGGATCAGGTCGGCGAACCCGGTGTCGTCCTCGCGGCGCGACTCGTCCGTCGGGAACCGCGCCTCGACCTCCTTCCGCAGGGTCTTCAGCATCAGCCGGGCGAAGCCGGGGTGCAGGTCGGGGAAGCGCGAGAACAGCTTGGGCGTGCCGGCCTCGTCGAAGTCGGTCTTCTCGTTCAGCTCGCGGCCGAGCATCAGGGCGTAGGCCATCGCGCCGAAGCCGTAGAGGTCGGCGCGGGCGTCGGCCTGGCCCCGGCCCGAGACCAGCTCCGGCGCGGTATACAGTCCGCCGCGAACCGGCGTGTTCGCCGGCAGGGGCAGGGGGAGGAGGTCGGCGAGGTCCGTCAGGCGGACCTCGCCGTTGTCGGCAATGACGACGACGTCCGGCCGCAGCCCTTCGACCATGGCGCCGCACTGGTGCAGCCGCTGGAGGGTCTCGGCGAGCTGGATCAGGTAGCCGTAGCGGGCCCGCGCGTCGCCGTCGGGGTCGTCCCAGGCGTCCCAGAGCGACCGGCCGGCCGGCACCTCCAGGACGAGGTACTCGTGGGCCTCGTCGCTGAAGTGGTCGAGCAGGGCCGGCAGGGCCGGCAGCTCCAGCGCGCTGAGCAGGCGGCGCTCCCAGGCGACGCCCGGCCAGGGGGGGCCGGCGGCGATCACGTCCGTCTTCGGGCTGCCGATGTAGGCCGGCTCGTCGAACGTCGGGATGATCTCGCCGAAGCCGAACGGGTCGGCGGGCTGGGGCTCCGTCGGCGCCGGGGACTCGGCCGCCGGCAGCGGCTGGCGGACCACCACGACGGGGGCCGGCGGAGAGGCGTCGTGGTCGAGCCGCGTCGTGAGCGCTCGACGCCGCCCTGCTCGCCGGTCCGGCGCGCGCCTCGTAGCGGCCCTTCAGCCGACCCGGCAGGGGCGGCCGCCGCAGCCCGGGGAGGGCGGGCGCGGTCGGCGTCGGAGAAGTAGTACCCGCAGTCGCCGCAGCATGCCGCCCCGGCCGGGCTGGCCGACGCGCAGGCCGGGCAGGTGAGCGCTAGGGCGGCATCCGGGGGGCCCGGGTCAGTCGGAAGTGCTAGCGGGGTGACCGGCAAGGCGAGCGGGATGTTCTCCGGGCGGCTCGGAGCCGGGGGCCACCGGGATCGCCATCGGCGGGGGGCGGTCAGCGCTCGTAGTCGGGGAGGAAGCCGCTGGGCCTCGGCGGCTGGTCTGGGTGGTTGGACATGACGCCTCAAAGGTCGTTTCCGGGAGTCGCGGGCCTGCAGCGCAGCCGGTTGCCGCAGTGAATGCAGCAGCGGCTGCCCATCCGGTTCACCTTGCCGCAATGATGGCACGGCGGGGTCGGGTCGGTCAACGCCTCCGCGCACTTGGCGCAGTACGGCTCGCGCACCTTGTTGGCCGTGCCGCACCTCGGGCAGGCCCGCTCGCGCGTCACCTGGCGCCGCTCCAGGTCGGCCTTGAACTCGCGGGCGGAGTGGTAGCGCTCGTGGACGTCCTCCGCCAGGTTGATGCGGATCAGCTCGTAGAACCACCGGTCGGCCGCGGGGATCACCCCGTCGTCGGCCAGCTTCGCCTCCAGTTCGCGGGCGGTGTAGAAGCCCTCCGGGGCCTTGCCCGTGGCCAGGTGGTACATCGTGCCGGCCAGCGCGAACAGGTCGCTGCGCGGCTCCGGCTTGCCGACGATCTGCTCCGGCGGGGCGTACCCCTCGGTGTAGACGCGCGTCTTGGCCTTCATCTGCTCCTTCGACGTCCGGCCGAGGTCGCGGGCGGTGCCGAAGTCGATCATCTTGATCGACGTCCGGTCCGGCAGCAGCATGATGTTGTCCGGCTTGAGGTCGCGGTGGACGACCGGCGGCGACTGGGTGTGCATGTGCGTCAGCACGTCGCAGATCGCCCGGCCCCAGTCGGCGATCTGGGCGACGGGGAACGGGGCGTTGTTGTTCGTCTCCATCAGCTTGAGCAGGTCCAGCCCGCGGATGAACTCCATGACCAAGTGGGCCGACTTGTCCTGCTCGATCAGGTCGTGGAAGCGCGGCACGATGGGGAAGCCGGCCAGCGAGCGGAGGATCTCGGCCTCGCGGCGAAAGAAGTTCAGCCTTATGGCGAACTCCTGCGGGTCGGCGCAGATCATGTCCTTGATGGCCACCTCGGCGTTCTTCGCCTTGGTGTCCTCGGCGAGGTAGACGGCGCCGAAGCCGCCCATGGCCAGCAGCTTCTTGATGCGATACCGGCCGTGCAGCACCGTACCCGGCGCCGTCGGCAGCGCGGTGGTGCAGCGCTGGCAGTAGCGCTCCGTCGGCGGGTTGGCGACGCCGCAGGCGGGGTTGGGGCAGAGGTTGGGCGCGCCGTCGCCCTCGGCCGCCGCCTCGGCCTGGATCAGGTAGCCGCAGTCCATGCAGCTGACCGCGCCTTCGAGCAGCTTGGCGTGGCACGCCGGGCAGGCGGTCGGCGGCGTCGGAGGCTTGGCCGGTGGCACCGCGGAGCGCGAGCCTGGCGGCGGGGGCGGTGCGGGCACCGGTGGCGGGACCGGAGCCGGCCGCGTCACGGCCACGGTCGGGGCGAGGAACGGCTTCTGGCAGAACGGGCAGCGGAACTGCTTGCCGCCGGCGTCGTCGGCCAGCGACATCTGACGGGCGCAGTGCGGGCAGTTGATGAGGGTAGGCATTGTTGGAAGGATGAAGGATGAAGGATGAAGGATGAATCAGAGTGCTGGATTCATCCTTCATCCTTCATCCTTCATCCTTTCGGTTACGCGAGGACTTTCATCTGGACGTTGCCGATCTGGATGATGTCGTTGACGCTCAGCTCGCGCTTCTGGTTGGGGTAGACGCGCGTCCGGTTGACGTAGGTGCCGTTGGCACTGTTGAGGTCCTCCAGCACCAGCTTGTCGTTCTCGAAGCTGATGCAGGCGTGCTGCCGCGAGCACCAGATCCGGTCGGGCGGCTCCTGCTCTTCCAGGTCAATGTCCACCGGCTTCTCGTCGGCGCGGCCGATGAAGTTCAGCCCCTCGTAGATCGGGTACTCGACGTTGCGCTTCTGCCCGCGCAGTACCAACAGGCGCGGCTGGGCCCCGGCCGGCAGCGTCGCGCCGGCGGGATCTGAGGCGGGCGCCGGCGTCGGGGTGGGCGTCGGCACGGCGATCGGCCGCTCGGCCGCCTCCAGCGCCAGGGGCGAGGCCGGGATGACCGGGGTCAGGTCGATTGGCGTCAGCGGCGCGATCGGCGCCAGCGGGATGGCCTCGAGCGGCTCGGCCGTCGCGATCGGAATCGCCTCGTAGGGCATCGGCTCGGCGACGACGGGGGCCGGCTCCGCCGGCTTGGCGGCCGCCAGGTCGGAGGCACAGCGCTCGCAGAACAGCGCGCCGTCCTCGTTCTCGAAGTGGCAGAACGGACACTTGATCATGATCGACCTCAAAGGGCGTGGGGACTCCCGCGGGGCGGCTCACGTCGGCGTCGATTCCTCGACCAGCCGGGCGACGTCATCGACGGCCAGTTGGGTCTTCTTCGAGACCCGCCCGCCGGCATTTAGCTCTTGCAGCACCTGACGGGCCAGCATGGTCTTCTTGGCGGCGCGCGGCCCCATCACCTCGCCCTTGTCGGCGATGCTCCTGGCCACGCGCTCGACCTCGGCCTTGTCGCCGGTCGAGATCGCCTTCTGGAGCAGCTTGTTCTGCTCGAAGATCTGCACCTCGTCGATGTGCTTGGCGACCTCGGCGTTGATGTACCCCTGCCCGGCCGCGGTGTAGGAGACCTCCAGTGCCTGGGGGCCGGTGCTCTCGCGGCCGCGGCCGGTGTCGTAGGTCACCTCGATCTGGGCCAGGACGAACTTGCCGTCGGGCCGCCTGGGTAGGCTGAGGTCGAGGATGTACCGGGGCGACTTGTCCCGCTCCAGGGTCCCGAGGCTGGCGACGTGGAGGCGCTCCTCCGGCTCGGCCAGGGGAAGCTCCTTGATCTCGGGCACGACCTGGCGGACGCGCTTGACCTTGATGTCCTTCATCGCCTTGACGCGCATCTCGACGTTCAGGAAGGCGGCCGACGCCAGGCTGGCGAACTGCTCGACGAAGACGCGCTCGGCGGCGCCGGGGTCGTTGACGTCGATGTAGCCCCAGCCGCCCTCGGCCAGCCGGGCCAGGTCCTTGATGAGCGTCTGGTTCCACTCGGTGCCGACGCCGATGACGTTGAGGTGGACCTTCTTCTGGGCGGCCTGTTTGGCCAGGTCGCGGCAGGCAGTCTCGTTGGACGTCTCGCCGTCGGTCAGGACGATCAGCTGCGACAGCGAGCCGGCCCCGAGGTGCTTCTCGACCTCGTCCAGGCCGGTGCGGATGCCGGCGTCCATGGCGGTGCCGCCGGGGTCCACCTCGAAGCGATCGATCCGGGCGATGACGTCCTCGATCTTGGCCTTTTCGGTAAGCGGCGTGGCGGGCAGCACAACCTGGCAGTCGTAGGCAAAGGCGATGATGGAGAGGTGGTCTTCGGGCTTGAGCTTCTGCAGCGCGGCGTGGGCGGCGTCCTGGACGCGCGAGAGCCGCGACTGGCCGGTGCCGTCCTCCTCGTACATCGAGCCGGAGACGTCGAGCACCAGCGCCAGGTTGAGCGGCAGGGGCTTGGCCCCGACGCCGCCGGGGATGAGCTTGACCAGCGCGTAGCTGGCCGCCGACTCGCCCGGGACGGCGATGCTGTTGCGGTACATCATCCGCTCGATGTGGATCTTCGGTTGCGAGGGTGTCGGCGTCATGGTGGTGGTGTTCGAGGGCCAAGGCGGAGGGCGCCAACCCGGACGGCGGCCAGACGGGACGTAACCACCTTTCTAACACACCTGTTGGGGACCGGCAACAGCTTCTCCTACCCTCAATCGCACCTTCGGAGGGCCGGGAAAGTCGGAAAAATCGCGCCGGGCGCCTCAAGTCTCCCCCCCGGTATCGCCGATAAGTCCGAGGCGTACCGTGTTGCGCCGACGGGGGCGGGCCGGCCGCGCTTGCCCAATTTCGCGATCCTCTCTAGCTCCGTGACCGGACGCCAATCGCCGCCATCGATCGGAGGAGCCTATAGATGAACTTCCCCCGCCGAACGCTCCTGACGTTGCTCGCCGGCCTGTTCGTCGGCGCGGCCGGGGCGGCCGAGCAGATGGAGCTGATGGGGCCGCCGGCGCCGGAGAGGGTGTCCGCCGAGATCGTGCCCGCCACCCCGCCGCCTCAATTGGAGCCGGCACCGGTGGAGGCCGTCGCGGCCCCGGCGGAGGTCGCCCCGGGCGGCGTGCTCAACGACCTGTTCGGCCGGTTCCTGCCGCGCCTCGGCTACAGTTACGACGGCCTGGACACCGTCGGCCGCGACGGCGGCCTGTCGGCGTTCCAGCTGTTCCTGCCGGTCTGGCAGGACCGCGACGCCTCTCGGATCGTCTTCTCCGACTCGCGCCTGCTGCTGTTCGACTCGCGCGGCACGGTCGGCGCCAACCTGGGCCTGGGCGGCCGGCTGTTCTCCGAGTCCCTCGGCCGGACGGTCGGCGGCTACGTCTACTGGGACTACTCCGACACCGGCCGGGCCAGCTTCAACCAGGTCTCCGGCGGGCTGGAGACGCTCGGCGACCGGGTCGATGCCCGGGCCAACTTCTACGTCCCCGTCGGCAAGGACCGCAAGCAGACCGACGGGTTCTTCACCGCCAACCCCGAGCCGTACTTCCAGGGCAACTACCTCCTCGTCGGCGGCGGCTCCGGCAGCAAGTTCTTCGAGCAGGCCCTCTACGGCTTCGACACCGAGGCGGGGCTGAAGTTCCTCGCCCTGGAGGGGCTGGAGCTGCGGGCGTTCGCCGGCATGTACCACTACCAGGGCGAGGCCGCCCAGCAGGCCTGGGGGCCGCGCGGCCGGCTGGAGGCCCGCGTCGGCGACTCCGTGGCGATGGGCGTCAGCATCCAGAACGACCGGCTGTTCGGCACCACGGTCAACTTCAACTGCCTGCTCTCCTACGGCCGGCTGTCCGGCCGGGCCTACTCCGACGGGCCGTCGGCCCCGCTGGCGGCCAGCGACCGGCTCGGCGACCCGGTCGTGCGGGTGCAGCACGTCGCCGTCGATCGCCAGCGGCAGGACTACGTCGTCGCCGGCTCCCCGGTGATCGACCCGCGGACGAACCAGCCCTTCGTGTTCCTCCACGTCGCGCCGGGTGGCAACAGCGACGGGTCGGTCGAGAACCCCTACGCCTCGCTGGCCGGCGCCTTCGCCGACCCGCGCTTCGCCGCCGGCAACGTCGTCGTCTTCGACCGCTCCGGCGGCGCGTTCAGCGGCAACGTGACGCTCGCGGCGGGCACCCAGCTGTTGTCGTCCGGGCCGGTCCAGGTGCTGAACACGACCGGCGGGGCGATGGTGGTGCCGTTGACCGGCACCGGCCTGCCGCTGCCGAAGATTCACGGCACCGTGATGCTGGCCAGCCACGCGACACCCTGTTCGAGTTCTACCGGGGCCGGCCGGGGGCGATCGTCAGCGCCGAGGGCGTGGCGGTCCGCGACGCTGATGAACAACTGGTTCTCCGGGGCCGGCACGCTGGTCTGGCTGCCGAGCATCGCCGGGCGGATCGACCTGCACGACAACCAGTTCCTCACCCCCGGCGGCAGCGCCATCTCCCTGGGCACTCGTGGGTCGGACTCGGCAAACGTGTCGGTCCGGCGCAACCAGATTACGAGCCCCGGAGGGGACGGCGTGGCGATCACCGCGTCGGACGCCAGCCGGGTCAACGCCACGGTCGAGGCGAACGCCGTCCGGCGGCGCCTCCGGCACCGGCAGGCATCCTGTTGGCGACCGGACCGGACGGCCAAGGCGACGGTGAACGCCACGGTGCGTGACAACCAGGTCAGTGAAAGTGGCGAGAAGGGCTCCGGCGGCGTGGCGCTGTTGACGACGGGCAAGGCCGGCGGCTCGCGCATCACCGCCACGGTGACCGGCAACGAGCTGGCGGACAACCACGCCCCCGGCTTCGCCGCCCGTGCCGTCGGGCCGAACACGATGGCGCTGAGCCTGTTCGATAACAAGGCGATCAGCCGGCACTCGATGTTCGGGTTCCTGCTGTTCCAGCAGAAGAAGGCGTCGTTCGCCGCGGTGGACCCGGCCACGATCGGCCGCGGCAACACCGGCAGCGTCACGACGGCGGGGACGATCGCCGACATCCTGACGGTCCCGCAGAATCGACCCGCGGCCCAACGGACCGGGGGCGGCACGACATCGGGCCCCGTCTTACCTTGATGGGCGGGGCTGGCGGCCCCGCGGGCTCGGGCTGGATGAACTTCTCGGTGTTGGCCCGCTGATCGGCACCGCCTTGCCGGTGGCGACATTTCCGGCGGGCGCGCGTTCGAGGAGTACGCCGACCGCCAGCCCTGCCACATCAGGCCTGCACCGAACAGAAACCGCCGAGCCGCGCGCGGCATAGCTGGCCTCGCGTCCCCCATGGTCAGCCGAACAGGCCGGCGGCGTCGAACGACCGCCGTCGGCCTTGCCCGAGGCGGAAATAAACGTGTTGAAGTCGGCCGACCGGCTGACCGCCCGCACTGACCCGTCGGCGAGCGTCTACCACGCCGAGTGGTTAGCTCCGAACCGAAGCTTGTGGGTAGTCATTCCCTTGCGGACCGTAGGTCGGGGCCAGGGCCTCACCGGGAGTCGCGGCAGCTTCTCCGCCCTCATCCAGGACATTTCCCGTCCTGCGTGCCGTCGAGGTGCAGCCCGCCGAGGTACTCGCCGAAGGCCAGCGTGTTCGAGGTGCCGTCGCTGACGTCGGTGATCCGGGTCTGGGAGTTGGCGTGAAAGATCCCGGTGTACGGCGTCCACTGTGCGCGCGGTTGGTGTCGTCGGCGAACACCGGCCGTAGGCCCCCATGACGCCGACGTAGTTGCTCCGACCTGGCCCCGGCCGTAGCCCGGCACGTTGAGCACCAGTCCCAGCAGACGAAGAACCCGACTGGCGGCCGGGTGTTGAACATCATCCCATCGACGACGACTTCGCGCTCGTCCCCGGATCGACGGGCGCGGTAGGTGCGGATGGTGGTGTTGATCGCTCTGGGGTAGCCGCCCCCGGTGCCGTTCCACTGCGACGATGGCAGGCCGCTCTCGCAGTCCCACGGCCCGCGGCCGTAGGCCCACGCGGGACTCCTGCTGTTGAGTTGGAACAGCTCCCGGGTCGAAGGCGGGCAGATTTGCTTGTAGGCGTTGTCCTGCTCCACGTAGGCGCAGGTAGGCCAGCAACCCGGTGTACGGGCCGGCCCACGGCTCGGGGAAGTTGTAGTACGGGTGGGGATCCTTCGCGTTGCGGCTGACGTTGAGACCGGGCGGGAAAGTGCCGTGGGCGTCGTGGAAGTTATGGGCCGCCAGGGCGACCTGCTTCAGGTTGTTGATGCACTCGGCGCGGGCGACGGCCCCGCGGACCTTCTGCACGGCGGGCAGCAGCAAGCCGATCAGGATGGCGATGATGCCGACCACGACCAGCAACTCGATCAACGAGAAGGCGCGGCGGCGGGCGGGGACGGGACGAACCATGGCTAGTCTCCTCGTTGAGGCTGTCGGGAGGCGGCCGAACGCACGGCGGCCTGGGCTCGCAGTCGGCGGAGCAGGTCCTGGAAGTCCTGGCGGCCTCGCAACGGGGCGAGCCGCCCGTCCTGTTCGAGCAGGCGGGGGTTGTCGAAGCCGGAGTCGGCCAGGGCGCGCAGCGCCTGAACCGCCCGCCCGACGGGGTCTGCGACGCCAGATTCGGGCAGCGTCGAGGCCAGGGCCAAGTGGCGGGCGACGTGAAGCTGGTGGCAAGGTTCCGGGTCCCGGCGCAGTAGGTCTACGGCCACCATCGACCAGACGGAGGGCCAGGAGAACGGCGGGGAAACGTAACAGCCGTTGCCGGCCGCGACCTCCTCGGACAGGGTGACCGCTCGGGCCACGTCTCCTGCGGCGGCCGCGCCGTCGCCGGTCGCCGCCAGGGCAGCCGCTCGGCACGCCAGCAGCTCAGCCAGCTGGGAGCGGAGCTTCAGGGAGGGGGCAACGGCACGCCGCGGCATGACGACGGCCAACAGTTCCAGGCCGGTCTCCCGCGCATGCTGCCTGGCGCGGCCTTCGCCCCGCTCCCAGCGCTGTTGATCCGCCCGCGCCAGCTCCTCCTGGGCCGGCAGAGCCTTTTCGACGACCTCAAGCGCCTCCCGCGTCCTGGCCGCCTGCAGAAGCAGCCAGGCAAGCGCGGCGGCCGACACCGACGCCTCGCTCCGCCAGAGCGAGGCCTGGGGGGCGCGGGCGGCCAACTCCTCGCGATTCCGCAGGATTTGCCGCTGCCTCTCGACCCGCTGGCCGACGAGCAGTTCACGGGCGGATATCAGCTCGCTGGCCAGGGAGGGTTCCCCGGGCGTCCTGGCCAACGCCCGCCGGAGCGTCTCCTCGGCGAGCCGGCCCAGCCGCGACACCTCCTCGGCGCGGCCCGAGTCGGCCTCCAGGCTCCCCAACACGCGGAGAAACCGCGGGTAATCCGCGTGAAGCGGGTGTTCCCGCCCCTCGGCTCTGGGCAGCATCTCGGCCCGCCGGACCGCCTCACGGAGCAACTCGCCAGCGGCCTTGTGCCGGCCGGCGACGTACAGGCACTCGCCCAGGAAGCCCCTGGCGCGCGACAGGTTGCCCTGGTACTCCGCGACGTCGGGGGCTTGCTCGACGAGGCGCTCGAGCACCGCGACCGCGGCCCGCAAGTCCTGTTCGCCGTCCGTCGGCCGGCCAAGCTCGACCTCGGCGCGGCCGGCCCCGAGCCGCGCCAGCGCCAGCTCCTGCCGTAGCCGGCCCGAGCCTTGGTATTGTTCCGTCAGGTAGCGCGAGTAATCGACGGCCTCCTGAAAGGCCAGGGCGCTCTCAGCCGGCCAGCCGCTACGGAGCAGGAGCGACCCCTTGTTGCCCATGGCGCTGGCAATCGGCCGCATCGACGTCCAGCTCACGGTGGCGTAGGCGGCCGGCCGCAGCCCCGCCTGCATGCCGACCAGCGAGAAGGGGTCCTTCGGCGCGCCGGCGAACGCGCGGTCGGGGCCGAACGCCAGGTTCATCCCGCCAAGGTGCTGGCGCGTCTGCGACAGGTTCTCGCCTACGGTCTGCTGAAACATCTCCAGCGCCTCCAGACTGTCGCGCAGCGCCGCCGCCAGGTCGCCCCGCTGGCCGTGCGCCGTCGCCCGCAGGTCGAGGCAGCGGCCGAGCAGGTCCAGCACGGGGAATCGGTTCGGCTCCAGCTTCAGCAACCCCGACAGCAACTCGACCGAGCGGCTGACCGTCGCGATGGCCTTCCCCGGCTCCCCCAACCTCGCTTGTAGCTCCGCCTGCCACATACAGCACCGCGACAGGCCGAAGGACAGGTCCAAGTCCTCGGGGCGCGCCCGGCACAGCTCCTCGTAAGACTCGACCGCCCTCGCCAGGCACGCCCTGGCCTCGGGCAAGCGCCCGGCCTCGCCGGCCAGCCCGCCCCTCAGCCGGAACACCTCGGCGAGCTGCTGCCGGACGTCCGGGTCGTCCGGCCGGATCATGTTGAACCCCTCGTAGACGTAGGCGGCATCGACCAGCAGGCTGTACCGCAACGGCCGGGTGGCCGGCTCCTCCAGCAGGACGTCCTCGCTCACCTTGTCGAGGAATCGGTGGACACCCTCCTTGGCGATCAGGTAGCTGTCCTCCGCCTTCCGCTTGCTGCGCTCCAGCAGGAATGTCCCAAGCGTCAGGCCGACCACCGCTGCCATCAGCAGCACCACCGCGCCGCTCACCTGGCCGGGCCGCTTCCGCGCCCAGCGGCGCAGCCGCGCGCCCCACGGCTCGGGGTACGCCGCCACCGGCTCGTCCGCCAGCCACGCCTCCAGATCCTTCGCCAGCTCCAGCGGCGAGCCGTAGCGGTCGGCCGGCCGCAGCGCCATCGCCTTGCGGCAGACGGCGTCCAGCGGCGGCGGCACCGCCCGGTTGGCCTGCGCCGGCGGCGTCCACGACCCGGCCACGACGCCGGTCAGCACCTCGAGCAGGTTGCCCTTGAACGGGGCCGCGCCGGTCAGCATCTCGTACAGCGTCGCCCCCAGGCCGTAGACGTCGGTCGCCGGGCCAAGCTCCCCCGCCCGGCAGGCAGCCTGCTCCGGGCTCATGTACGCCGGCGTCCCCACCGCCCCCAGCGTCGCCGCCGGGTCCGGCCCGGTCAGCCGCAGCGGGCCTTCCGCGCCGTCGGCGCTGCCGATCACCTTGGCCAGCCCCCAGTCCAGAACCAGCGTCTCGCCGAACGGTCCGATCATCACGTTGCTCGGCTTGAGGTCCCGGTGCAGCACCCCGCGGCTGTGGGCGTAGGCCACCGCCTGGCACACCGCTACGAACCGGCCCAGCAGCTGGCGGAACGCCATCGAGTCGAACCGCGCCGGGGCGTCGGCGTGGAACCCGGCGATGGTCGCCGCCAGCGTGTCGCCTCGGACGAACCGCATGGTGTAGTACGGCCGGCCGTCGGCCTGGTTGCCTCGGCCGTACACCGGCACCACGCCGGGGTGTTCCAGCCCGCCGGTGACCTCGCCCTCCAGCACGAACCGCGACACCCGCTCCGGGTCGGCGGCGTGTTCCGCCTGCATCCGCTTCAGGGCCACCTCGCGGCTCAGCTCGGCGTCCTCGGCGACGTGGACCTCGCCGAGGCCGCCCCGCGCATGAAAGCGGATCAGCCGGTAGCGCCCGACCAGCGGCGAGTCGTCGCCGGTCGGCTCGGACCTGGCTGTTCGTGGCGGGGCCAACGGGCCGTCGATGGTGTCGCCGAGCGCCTCCGCCGCGGCGGTGCCGGCCAGCGCCTCGCGGACCACGGACTCGTCGCCGGGCCGGGCGCCGTAGACCGCCGCCGTCGGCTCCTCACCGGCCCTCCGCCGGTAGAACACGTCCAGCCGCAATAGCTCTCGCAGGAGAGCAAGTCGCTCGGCCTCGCCGGCCGCGCCGAGGAAGCCCCACGGGTCGGGCCGGCCGCCGTCGCGCCAGGACTGCTCGAACCGCGAACACGCCTGCTCGAGCCGCCACACGGCCGCCTCGGACAACCCGCTGAGCAACGAGGATGCTGGACTCATCTCGCTCCCCCCGGGCCCGTCACCTGCGCGGGCCCCTACCAGGGAAATCGACAACCCCTCCGCAAAGCCATCACGGTCGTTGCAGCAGCCGCCGGATGATGGCCAGCCGCCGCTCCACGGTGGGCACGGAGCAGCCTTGCCGGCTGGCGATCTCGGCGTTGCTATACCCCTCCAGCTTGTAGACCGCCACCTGACGAACCACCGGGTCGAGCAGCCGCCCCAGCAGTGTTTCTACCTCCTCGGCCAGCAGGGCCGCCTCCTCGGGCGTCGGGTCATCCCCGGCGAGGCCGTCAAGGCCGGCCTCGCCCTCGCCCCCGTGCAGGGCGGAGTCGCCGCGCACCTGGCCGCCGCCGCGCTTGTCGCGGCCGTCGTGCTTGACCTGGTCGGCCACCTTGCGGGCGGTCAGGACCACGAGCAGCGCCCACAGCCCCTCGCGGTCCTTCAGGTCGGGGAACTGGCCGCGCTCGGCCCGCCGGCAGAAGCTGTCGAACGCCGACAGGGCGGCGTCCTCCTCGTCGGCGACCCGCCGCGCGCCACCCTGGAGCCGCCTACGGGCCAGCGCCACCAGGCGCGGGTAGTAGCGCTGCCACAGGACGCGGGCGGCGTCGTGGTCACCGGCCTTCAGGCGCTCGACCAGCGCGGTGACGGAGCCGAAGGAGGCCATGGGGTACCCGATCGTGGCATCGATTGGGGGTGATTCTAATGTGTCGGCCCCGGCGATGCACTCGAAATCTCGCCCCGGTTGGCGGACGCCTGATGGCCCCCGCGCTGGACGGGGGCCGCCGTCCCTTCTACCGTGAGCCTCGGACCCCCGTTCACCCCCGAGGCCAGCCGCCATGCCGTCCCGCCACGCCGCCGTCCTGCTCGCGCTGCTCGCGCCGCTGCCCGCCGCCGCCCAGGACATCAAGTCGCGCTACACCAAGTACGAGTACCTCATCCCGATGCGCGACGGCAAGCGCCTCTTCACCGCCGTCTACGTCCCCAAGGACGACAGCCAGAAGTACCCCATCCTGTTGCAACGCACCCCCTACAGCGTCCGCCCCTACGGCGTCGATCAGTACCCCGACCGCCTCGGCCCGTCGCCGCTGTTCTCCAAGGCCGGTTACATCTTCATCATGCAGGACGTGCGCGGCCGGTGGATGTCGGAGGGCGAGTTCGTCAACATGCGGCCGCACAACCCCGCCAAGGGGCCCAAGGACACCGACGAGAGCAGCGACACCTACGACACGATCGACTTCCTGCTGAAGAAGGTGCCCAACCACAACGGCAAGGTCGGCCAGTACGGCATCTCCTACAACGGCTTCTACACCGCCTGCGGCATGATCGACGCCCACCCGGCGCTGAAGGCGGCCTCGCCGCAGGCCCCGGTGACCGACTGGTTCATCGGCGACGACTGGCACCACAACGGGGCCCTCTTCCTCAACCACATGTTCAACTTCATGGCCAGCTTCGACCGCCCCAGGCCGAAGCCGGTCAAGAAGGCCGAGGGCCGCTTCGACCACGGCACCCAGGACGCCTACGCGTTCTTCCTCAACGTCGGCCCGCTGTCCGAGGCCGGCAACAAGTACTTCAAGGGCGAGGCCGCCTTCTGGGACGAGGCGATGAGGCACGGCAGCTACGACGCCTTCTGGAAGGCCCGCAACCTCCGCCCGCACCTGAAGGACGTCAAGCCGGCCGTCCTCACCGTCGGCGGCTGGTTCGACGCCGAGAACCTCTTCGGCGCGCTGGAGGTCTACCGCAACGTCAAGCGGCTGTCGCCGAAGGCCGACAACCGCCTCGTCATGGGGCCGTGGGTCCACGGCGGCTGGGCGGGCGGCGACGGCGACCGGCTCGGCAACGCCTCGTTCAACGCCAAGACCTCCGAGTACTACCGCGAGCAGATCGAGCTGCCGTTCTTCGAGTACCACCTCAAGGGCAAGGGCGAGTCGGCGCCCCGGCCGGCCGCCTGGGTGTTCGAGACCGGCACGAACGTCTGGCGCAAGCACGACGCCTGGCCGCCGGCCGCCGCCAAGCCCACGCCGGTGTACCTCGACGCCGAGGGCAAGCTGAGCCGCAAGCTGCCGGCCGTCGCCCGGCCCGAGGACGGCCACGACGAGTTCGTCAGCGACCCGAATCGGCCAGTGCCGTACCTGGAGAAGATCGTCCTGGGCATGGCCCAGGAGTACAAGACCGCCGACCAGCGGTTCGCCGCCCGCCGGCCGGACGTCCTCGTCTTCCAGACGCCGGAGCTGGAGGAGGACCTGACCGTCGCCGGGCCGGTCCCGGTCGAGCTGTTCGTCTCGACGACGGGTACGGACGCGGACTGGGTGGTGAAGGTGATCGACGTCTACCCCGACGACTACCCCGACCCGAGGGAGAACCCGGCGGCGGTGCGGATGGGCGGCTACCAGCAGCTGGTGCGCGGCGACGTGATGCGCGGCAAGTTCCGCGACACCTTCGAGAACCCCCGGGCGTTCGAGCCGGGCAAGCCGGCGAGGGTCAAGTTCGAGCTGCCCGACGTCTACCACACCTTCCGCCGCGGCCACCGCGTCATGGTGCAGGTGCAGTCGAGCTGGTTCCCCCTGGTGGACCGCAACCCCCAGGTGTTCACCGACATCTACTCGGCCAAGCCGTCCGACTTCAAGCGGGCGACGCACCGCGTCTTCCGCACCCGCGAGATGCCCTCCTCGGTGACCCTGCCGGTACTGCCGTGAGCCGTGGGGAGCGACCTCGCGCGACCTGCGCGAGGTTGTCGTTCGCCGCGCGGCCAGCGAAATAACCGTGTCAGCGAGAGGGCGTCATCGCGGCCTGGAATTTCCCCTCGTCAGGTGGGAAAATGACGGGGCCCAGGGCATCGGTTTCCCGGCCCCGACCGGCATCTCAACCCCCGCGCGACCCCGGATGACCCACACCGGCCGCCACGACCCTCGAACGTCGCCCAGCGTCGCCCACCGGCCCACATCGGCACGGCCCCGCCACCGTCAACAAACGGGGGTAACGGCGGCGGTCCGCCGTTACCGAACGGGGATAACGGCCGGCCACGACCCGGATTGCCCGGCCCGCGGAGGCCGGCGTATAATCGCGCCGCCGAACCATACGAGGAGCTGTCCCATGACCCCCGCCACGGCCCAGCCGGTGACCTACGGCCTCGACGCCTCGATCCCGCGCTTCTCCGTTGCGCGGTATCAGAGGATGATCGAGGAAGGCATCCTGACACCGGAAGACAAGCTCGAACTGCTCGAGAACTACATGGTGCTGACAATGCCCCGGAATCCCCTTCACGACGGAACCATCCTTCGCATCAGCAAGCGGTTGAGGCGTCACTTGCCTGTGGGGTGGGACTTGCGGAGCCAGTCGGCCGTCATCCTCCCCGACAGCCAACCGGACCCGGACTTCTCGGTGGTCCGCGAGGCTGCGGACGACTACACCTCTCGCCACCCCGGCCCCGCCGACGTCGGCCTTCTCATCGAGGTCGCCGACTCGTCCCTGCTGCGCGACCAGCGAGACAAGGCGCGCATTTACGCCCGCGCCGGCATCCCGACTTACTGGATCGTCAACCTCGTCGATCGGCGCATCGAAGTCTACTCGCAGCCTTCCGGGCCAGCCGCCGCCCCGGCCTACGGCTTGGCCCAGACCTACCAGCCCGGCGACGACGTCCCGCTGTCTCTCGACGGCACCACCGTGGGCGCCGTCCCGGTCGCCGACCTGCTGCCGTGACGCCCCGCCACCCTTGGACGCGGACCCCGCCGATCCGTAAAACCACCCTTGCCCGCCACCTCCCGGCGGACGTTCGCCCCTCGCGTGATCGAGGGGCCGCTTCTTTCATGAGGCTTCCCAGGATGGCTCCCAAGTACGTCTACTTCTTCGGCGGCTCGACGGCCGACGGCAACGGCAAGATGAAAGAGCTGCTCGGCGGCAAGGGCGCGAACCTCGCCGAGATGTGCCTCATCGGCCTGCCCGTCCCGGCCGGCTTCACCATCACCACCGAGGTGTGCAACCTCTACTCCGCCAACAACAAGCAGTACCCCGCCGAGCTGAAGGGCCAGGTCGAGGCCGCCCTCAAGAAGACCGAGGAGGTCATGGGCGCCAAGTTCGGCGACCCCAAGAACCCGCTGCTGGTCTCCTGCCGCTCCGGCGCCCGCGTCAGCATGCCCGGCATGATGGACACCGTGCTCAACATCGGCCTCAACGAGAGCACCCTGCGCGGGCTGATCGAGAAGACCGGCAACGAGCGGTTCGCCTGGGACAGCTACCGCCGCTTCGTCCAGATGTACGGCGACGTCGTCCTCGACCTCAAGCCGCAGTCGAAGACCGAGATCGACCCGTTCGAGCAGATCATGCACGACCTCAAGGAGGAGGTGAAGGTGCATGAGGACACCAAGCTCACCGTCGCCCACCTCAAGGAGCTGGTCAAGCGGTTCAAGGCGGCGGTCAAGCAGAAGAAGGGGAAGGACTTCCCCGAGGACCCGATGGAGCAGATGTACGGCGCCGTCGCCGCCGTCTTCGCCTCGTGGGGCAACGACCGCGCCGTCGTCTACCGCCGGCAGTACGGCTACCCCCATGACTGGGGCACGGCGGCCAACATCTGCTCGATGGTCTACGGCAACATGGGCGACGACTCCGGCACCGGCGTGGCGTTCACCCGCGACCCGGCCACCGGCGAGAAGGTCTTCTACGGCGAGTACCTCATCAACGCCCAGGGCGAGGACGTCGTCGCCGGCATCCGCACCCCCAAGAAGATCGCCCAGCTCAAGGAGGAGATGCCGGCCTGCTACCAGCAGCTGGAGGAGATCCGCACCAAGCTGGAGAAGCACTACCGCGACGTGCAGGACATCGAGTTCACCATCCAGAAGGGCAAGCTCTGGATGCTCCAGACCCGCAACGGCAAGCGGACCGGCTTCGCCGCCGTGCGGTTCGCCGTGGACATGGTGGACGAGGGCCTCATCAGCAAGCAGGAGGCGCTGTCCGGAGGCCGCGTCCCGCCGGACGACCTCAACCAGCTGCTCCAGCCGATCTTCGACCCCGACGCCAAGCGCAAGGGCAAGGTCATCGCCAAGGGCATCAACGCCGGCCCCGGCGCGGCTACTGGCGTGATTAAGTTCTTCGCCGATGATGCGGAAGCGTATGTCGCCAAGCACGGCAAGCCCGACGCGCACGGCCAGCGCAAGCCGGAGGGCCGCGTCATCCTCGTCCGCCGCGAGACGTCCCCCGAGGACATCCGCGGCATGCAGGCGGCCGACGGCATCCTCACCGCCTTCGGCGGCGCTTCCTCCCACGCCGCGCTGGTCAGCCGGCAGATGGGCAAGGTGTGCATCGTCGGCTGCGACAAGCTGAGGATCGACTACGACAAGCGCACCGTGACCGTCGGCGACATGACGCTGAAGGACGGCGACTTCATCTCGATCGACGGGTTCACCGGCGAGGTGATGGCCGGGCAGGTGGCGACCAAGCCCAGCGAGGTCGTCCAGGTGCTGATCCAGAAGACGATGAAGCCGGCCGACTCGAAGGTCTACCAGCAGTTCGAGAAGCTGATGGGCTGGGCCGACGAGGCGCGCGGCAAGTTCGCCATCCGCACCAACGCCGACAAGCCCGACCAGGCCGCCCAGGCGATCGCGTTCGGGGCGCAGGGCATCGGCCTGTGCCGCACCGAGCACATGTTCTTCGACCACATCAAGGAGATGCGGGAGATGATCCTGGCCACCACGGCCGAGGATCGCAAGAAGGCGCTGGCGAAGCTGTTGCCGCACCAGCGGGCCGACTTCGAGGGGCTGTTCCGGGCGATGAAGGGCTACCCGGTGACGATCCGCACCCTCGACCCGCCGCTGCACGAGTTCCTGCCGCACGACGAGAAGGGCCAGGCCGAGATGGCCAGGGAGATGGGCGTCACGCCGCAGGTCATCGCCGACCGGGTCAAGGCGCTGCACGAGTTCAACCCGATGCTCGGCTTCCGCGGCTGCCGGCTGGGCATCGTCTACCCCGAGATCACCGAGATGCAGGCCCGCGCCATCTTCGAGGCGGCCTGCAACGTGCAGAAGGAGGGCGTCAAGGTCGAGCCGGAGGTGATGATCCCACTGGTCGGCTTCCCCTCGGAGCTGAAGGCGCAGGCGAAGATCGTCCGCGACGCGGCCGAGGCGGTGTTCAAGGAGAAGGGCGTCAAGGTGAGCTACCTCGTCGGCACGATGATCGAGCTGCCGCGGGCGTGCGTCGCGGCGGACCAGATCGCCAAGGAGGCGGAGTTCTTCAGCTTCGGCACCAACGACCTGACGCAGACGGGCCTGGGCATGAGCCGCGACGACTACGGCTCGTTCATCCGGCACTACACCGAGACGGACGTGATCGGCAAGGACCCGTTCCAGGTGATCGACTTCGACGGCATCGGCGGGCTGATGAAGATCGGCGTCGAGAAGGGGCGCTCGGCGAGGCCGGAGTTGAAGATCGGCATCTGCGGCGAGCACGGCGGCGAGCCGGACAGCGTGAAGTTCTGCTACAAGGTCGGGCTGAACTACGTCAGCTGCTCGCCGTTCCGCGTGCCGATCGCGCGGCTGGCCGCGGCCCAGGCGGCGCTGGAGGCCAAGAAGTAAAGTGATGAGTGCTGAGGGCCGGGAGAATTCTCCCGGCCCTCGGTGTTCTTGCCTACAAACGGATCCCTCTTGGTCCGGACGACTGTCCGGGCCACATCCGGCGTAGCTCCGCCAGCCTCCGGTCGAGGGCGGTGAGCCTTCTGGTCTGGAAGAGCCCCACCAGGCGAGTTAGCAACAATCGAACGGCGACGGTCAAACGCTTCATGATCGACTCCGGGGGTGTGTGGTGTTCAGGCGCAGCCTGAACACTCACTAGTTCCCACCAGGAGGCGATCTGTGACGACGTCACTCCCCGCCGGGGATCGGGTAGTCCGCCGGGATCACCATCCGCACTAGCCGCCGCCCGCCGCGCAGCAGCGTGATCGTCGAGGGCACGCCGACCGGCAGCTGCAACAGCAGCCGGTGCAGGTCGTCGATGGTCGCCGCCGGGGCGTCGCCCAGGGCGACGATGACGTCCTCCTCCTCGACGCCGGCCTGCGCCGCCGGGCCGTCCTCCTGGAGCTGCACCACCTCGACGCCGGTCGGCTGGGTCAGCTCGAACTGCCGTTGCAGGTGGCGCGGGATCGGCACGACCCGGCCGTGCAGGCCGAGGTAGCCGCGCGTCACCCGGCCGTGCCGCATCAGCTGCGGCAGGATCTGCCGGGCCGTGTTGATCGGGATGGCGAAGCAGATGCCCTGGGCCGGCTGGATCACGGCGGTGTTGATGCCGACGACGCGGCCCTTGCTGTCCACCAGCGGGCCGCCACTGTTGCCGGGGTTGAGCGCCGCGTCGGTCTGGATGACGTTATCGACCAGGTGGCCGCTGACGCTGCGGAGCGTCCGGCCGACGGCGCTGACAACGCCGGCGGTCACGGTGGACTCGAACCCCAGCGGGCTGCCGATCGCCACCACCAACTGGCCGACCCGCAGCTTCACCGAGTCGCCCAGCTCGGCGTGGGGCAGCTTGCCGCCCTCGGCCTGGACGACGGCGAGGTCGGTCGGCGGGTCGTTGCCGACGACCCGGCCCTCAAACTCGTCGCCGGACGCCAGCCGGACGCGGACCCGGTCGTGGCCGCCGACGACGTGGTGGTTGGTCAGCAGAAAGCCGTCCGGCGCGAACAGCACGCCGGAGCCGGCCCCCTGCGACCGGCCCCGGCCGGCGCGCAGGTTTACGACCGCCGGCCGCAGCCGCTCGGCGACGCGGACGACGACGGACGAGTAGGCGTCGAGGGCCTCCTGCTCCTCGCGGTCGGGCTTCGACGGGTCGGCCTGCGGGAACAGGTCCTCCCCGCCGTTGGTGATGAAGTGGCGCCAGAATCGGGACGACATGGGTGGCTCCAATGCAGCAAGCGATCTCTGCCTGGAATTCTAGGCCACCCCGTCAAGGTGCCGCGCCGGCTACCCCTGCCTGCTCGCCGGGCCGCCTGGGCGGCGGCATAACCCCTACGGGCCTGCTCCTGGTATCCCGGGCTTTGCATCACGTGGCCGAAGGTGGCCTCCGCGCGGTCCAGGTCGCCGAGGCGCAGGTAGCAGTTCGCCAGGTTGAGCAGGGCCGGCTCTGCCATAAGAGAGGGATCGAACGGGGCGGAGCGGTCGTAGGTGTTGGACCGCCCCAGGTGGACGAGCCGCTCAAGCAGGCCGGCCGCGGCCCGGTAGTCGCCCGCCTGGAACGCCCGGGTGGCGAGCACCCACAGCAGCGGCGGGCTGCTGGGGAACCAGCGCCCGGCCAGCTCGGCGGCCTGCTCCGGGGTGGCCCGGCTGCGCGACTGCTCTGGTGAGACGGTGAGCAGGTACTCCAGCAGCGGGGCCGCCGTCGCCATTGGCGCGACCGGGGCGTCCTTCGCCGCCAGGACCAGGTCGGCCGCCTGGGCCATCACGTCGTGGCCCTTGGGGTCGTTGAGCAGCAGCAGGGTGCGGCCGTACTCGACCAGGTAGTGAAGGTGGCCCGGCCGGTCCGCCAGCTCCCGCTTCAGCAGGCGGGCGGCCCAGCGGAGCTTGGCCGGCGTCAGCTCGGACAGGTACGCATGGCGCCTTAGCACAAGGTCGGCCTGAAGGAGCCGCCCCCCCGCCCGCCGCGCCACCTCGTCCAGGGGCGGCGAGAACGCCGGGTGCAGCCGGCCGGCGAAGCGCACGTCGGCCCGCCGGCGGAACAGCCGCGGCGACCACGTCTCGACCGCGCCGGCCGGCCGGTCCGGGCTGGTCAGCTCCTGGACGCGCACGACGTAGGCAAAGGCGTCGGGCCGGGCCAGGAGTGCCGCGACGTGCTCCGGGGCCGCACCGACCAGCTCCTCGTCGGGGTTAACCCAGAACACCCAGTCGCCGGTCGCGCGGTCGAGGACGTGATTCTGGGCGGCGCTGAAGTCCTCGTCCCAGGGGACGTCCACGACGGTGACCCCCAGCGCACGCGCGGTCGGCACCGTACCGTCCTTCGACCCGGTGTCACCGACGATGACTTCCGCCCCAAGCGGCAGGACCGAGCGCAACGCCCGCTCGATGCTCTTGCCGGCGTCACGGGTGACCAGGCCAATGCTGAGGGACATTGAAACGACCTCCGGCGGCGATCGTCGCCAAACACGCCAGCCATTCTAAGGACGATCGTGCCCGTTTGGATAGGGCGGCCCTTCCCATGAGCGGGCGATACAATGACTCGGGTGCTCCGTGAGAGGGTAGGCGTGGGCAGACATCGGGCCGCAACCCGGCGCCTGGCGGCGGTGCTCGCCGCCGTGGCGGCGGGTGGCCTGGTCTACGTGCTTGCCGTTCGGAATCATGGGCCTGGGGAAGGGGGTGGCCCCGTCGCCCCCGAGGTCGTCTGGGCCTTTGAAGCCCACAAGCGGGGCGCCATCCTCTCGACCCCCCTGGTCGCCGGAGACCACGTCTACGCCGCCGCCGTGCACGACCCCGCGTTCACGAACACCGGCGCGGTCTACTGCCTGGACCGGGCGACGGGGAAGTTGGTGTGGTCGTTCGACGACGGCGGGCACATGCAGCACACCTTCTCCAGCCCCTGCCTGGCCGACGGCCGGCTCTACATCGGCGAGGGGATGCACGCCAACTTCGTTTGCAAGCTCTACTGCCTCGACGCCGCCACGGGGCGGAAGCTGTGGAACTTCGAGGCCGCCGGTCACATCGAGTCCAGCCCCTGCGTGGCCGACGGCAAGGTCTACTTCGGGGCGGGCGACGACGGCGTCTACTGTCTGGACGCCGTCACCGGGCGGAAGAGGTGGAGGTTTGCCGGCCCGTTCCACGTCGATTCCGCGCCCGCCGTGTCCGGCGGCAAGGTCTTCGTCGGCAGCGGGGTGAGCCGGCTCAAGCGGGTTACCGAGGTGATCTGCCTGGGTGCGGACGACGGCAAGGTGGTCTGGCGGCTGCCGACCGACCTGCCGGTCTGGGGCTCGCCGCTGCTTAGCGGCGACGACGTATTCTTCGGCCTGGGGAACGGCCGGCTGCTGACCGGCCCGGAGCCGCCCGAAACCCCGGCCGGGGCGATGATCTGCCTCGACGCCGGCACCGGCCGGCTCCGCTGGCGATACGACGTGGGGAGGCCGTCTTCGGCCGGGCCGCCGCCTGCCCCCAGAGCGTCTACTTCGGCGCGCGGGACGGCGACTGTTACTGCCTGGACCGCCGCTCGGGACAGGCCCAGTGGAAGATCCCCCTGGGCAGCCCGATCGTGACCTGCCCGGGCCTGACCGGCGGGCGACTTTACGTCGTGGCCAGCGGCGGGAAGGCCTTTTGCCTTGACGCGGCCACCGGGCGTCATACATGGACCTTTGACGTTTCCGCCCAGGGGCGGGCGGAGGCGCAGCTGCTCTCTTCGCCAGCTGTGTCCCTCGACCCCCTCGGGCGGCGAATCCATTTCGGGGCCGAGTTGCGGAACGCGACGAGCAGCGCGGCGGTGGTGTACTGTTTGCGAGATTGAGCCGAGGGTACGATCCGTGAAGAAGAATACCTTTTGGTCCCTGGCCCTGGTTGCGGTCCTGGCGGCGGCCGTCACGGCGGTGTGGCTCGACCCGACGCAGGCCATTCGCGGCTACCTCCAGGGCGATGCGTTCTTCGCCGGCCGGCCCGTCCGCTACTGGCGGCAGGCGTTGAAGAGCCAGGACCCCGCCGTCCAGCAGGAGGCGTCTCGGTCCCTGGAACAGGGCGGGGGGGCTGCGATGCCGGTCCTCGTCGCCTTGCTGGCCGACTCGTCGGCCGACAGCTGGGAGTCCGCGGAATCGCGGTGGAGGGCGGCGGACCTGTTGGGGAAGTTAGGGCCGGAGGCGGCCGACGCCACGCCGGCCCTCCTGAGGGCCCTGGCGGACGACGACCTGCACGTCCGAACCGTCGCCGCCGCCTCGCTGGGGCTGGTCGCCCGGAAGGAGTCGGCCGCGGAGGTCGTCCCCGGGCTGAACGCACTGGTCGAGGCCGGCGGGCCGGCGAGCGCGGCGGCGTCGCGTTCGCTGAGCAAGTTCGGCCCCAGGGCGGAGACGGCCGTCCCACCCCTGGTCAAGGCGCTCAAGGCCCAGGATAGCGAGGCCCGATGGAACGCCGCCCGGACCCTGGGCAAGATCGGCCCGGCGGCGCAGCGGGCGGTGCCGGCCCTGATCGAGGCGATGAAGGACGGCGATGCCAAGGTCCGCGAGCACGCCGCCGAAGCGGTGGGCGACATCGGGCCCGCCGCCAAGGACGCCATCCCCGCCCTGACCAAGGCGTTGGCCGACGAGAACGCCCGGGTCCGGCGCGATGCGGTTCGCTCGCTGGGTCAGATCGGCCCGGCGGCCAAATCGGCCCTACCGGCGGTCGAAGGACTCCTGAAGGATGCCGACGCAAACGTGCGGGAGGCGGCCACCCGCACCCAGCGGATTCTCAGCGGTGGGCCGGCCCCGGAGAAGGCGTCCTGAGCCGGTCGGGTCTACTTCTTCCAGACGACGCTGCCGACGACCCGGCGCAGCTGCTCGCGCACCTCGGTGTCCTTCGGCGTGTACAGGGCGGTGAAGAAGTAGACCCGCTCACCGCGCCGCACGGCCACCACCTCCTTGACCATCTCGCCCTTACCCACCCGGGCCTTGAAGGCGTAGCGCACCCCGCTGGCCGACCCGACCGGCGCGTCCACCGCCGCCTCGGTCGGCGCCCACCTCTCCGCGCTGAACGACGGGCCGGCCAGGTAGGCGGCCAGGTCGGTCGAGGGCGGGAGGTCGGCGAGCGAGACGCGCAGGGAGGCCGGCGGGCCCCCCGACATGCGGCTGAACTCGACCAGCGGGCGCTCCTTGTCGGCCTTGCCGGGCGGGATGTCGCCGCGGACGCCCTGGCTCCAGTCGTCCGGGGCGAGGAAGCGAAACCCTTCCTGCTCGCTGACGAAGACCGGGTCATTGGTCAGGGCCGGGGCGCGAGGGCGAGGCTCGCAGCCGGGGAAGAGGACCGCCCCCAGGATTAGCACCGCCGCCCGACGATTCGCGTCGCCCATTTCCCCGCCCCGAGCGCCTGAGGGTCCGTCTTTAGAGGTCGCCCGCGCCGATCACCTCACCGCCCCCCCGCGTCGCCAGGGCCTGGAGCACCGTCGGGCTCACGCCCGTCGTAATGGCGCGGGCCGAGCCGTCGGCGAAGGTGAAATGGACCACGGAGCGGTGCGGGGAGAAGAAGTCGAGGGGCTCGCAGTACGGGTCGTTCAGCGGCTTGTACCCGACCCGGGCGAGGGTCATCGCCGGGGCGAGCATCTTGTAGGCGGTGAAGACGGGGGCGCCCGGCGTCGTCTGGGCCGTCCCGCCGCTCATGACCCCGGCCCAGGGGGTCTGGGTCAGGAGGCTGGCCCGCTCGCCGATCGCCAGGGTGTTGCTGGTGCCGTCCCGGACGTCCGGGACGCGGACCTTGCTGTTGCGGTAGAACACCCCGTTGCCGTCGTCGGGGTTGGTGTTGAGGAAGCCGAGCCCCCCGTAGCAGGCGGCGTAGCTGTTCGTCGCCGCCTCGGCGATGACGCCGCTGTGCCGGGGGGTCACCCCGAGGCTGTCCTGCACCATGAACACGCCGGTCGAGCGGTCGGCGGGGCAGGTGTACAGCGAGAGCTTGGTCGTCCGGGCCGTGTACAGCGTCGTGGCCTCGACCGGCATCTTGTAGTCGATCATCTGGGCCAGCGGCCCCTGATCGACGTAGGGCAGCAGCAAGGCGGCCCAGCCCCAGCCGGGGCTTTGGCCGGGCGGGTTGACCGCCGGCGGCGGGGAGTCCCACGCCCCGACGAGGGTCAGCACCAACAGCTCCTGGAGGTTGAGCCAGGACGTCTGGGCCGAGGGGTTGTAGACGTAGCCGGCCGGGAAGACGTCCCTGGCGTCGTGGTAGGTGTGGAGGGCCAGCCCCATCTGCTTCATGTTGTTCAGGCACTGCAACCGGATGCCGGCCTCGCGGACCTTCTGGACGGCGGGCAACAGCAGGCCGAGGAGCACCGCGATGATGGCGATCACCACCAGCAGCTCGATCAGCGTGAACCCCTTTCGCGCTCGCATGTCGGCCCCTCCCCGTTCGCCCTTCCCGTTCCTAATCTCTATCCTGAGAGACATGCACGATCCGCTATCGGGACGGAGCCGGATCGCCAGGGGACAGGGCCCCAATCGTCGAACCAGCCTGCCCCGGCAGGGACCTAGGTTCCGCGCCTCAACTGTTTTACTATACGGGCCCGCACCTGGTATTCAACGACAAAGTGACTGGCTTTGAGCCGGCCGAAGGGGTCGGGACTGTTCCGCGGGCCGAAAGGCCGCCTTTGCGGAACTAATAGGAGCGGCACCTCGTCTAGGGTCTGTCTAGCCAGATAGTGCGTGTTGCGGGGCCGGGGATGGCCCGGGAGGGGGGAGCGCGCCCGCGGTTCCCACGTCCTTACCGGTCATACAGTCGCCCTGATTGCCCCAGGTGAAAAAGTTTACCGTGCCCTCTTGCGAGGCCAAGGTGGCCCCGTTAGAGTGTTTCCAATCAAGCCATCAATGCGTATCGATCATCCTGCCACCCGGAACAAAGAGGTAGTCTGATGCGATCCTCATGGGCCCGCTGGTTGCGCTCGCTCTCCCGGCCCCAAACCAAGACCATCCGCAAGAACCGGGCCGCCGAGTACTACCTCCGCCTGGAACCGCTCGAAGACCGACTGGCCCCCGCGACCCTGCCAGTACCGGTGATCACCTCCCCCGCGTCGCCACTGCCGACTTCGTTCGGCAGCCCCCAGGGTGACCACCCGCTCAGCGACGCGCAGATCGTGGTCGATCCTCGCAACGCCCAGCACCTCGTCGCCGTGGCCAGCTACAACCCGATCAACCAGCCGACGGGGTCGAACATCCCGGACACGGCGGCGAACATCCCCGGCTACCGCTTCTGGTTCTCCACGAACGCCGGGGCGAGCTGGACGCTGGGGTCGGCGGTCAACAACCTGCGCGACCCCAGCCTCTTCGTCACCGACGCCCCCGATAACACCCAGGCGTTCTATTCCGTCAACGAGGGGGCCAACGTAGCCTACGACACGTTCGGCAACTTCTACGTCGTCACCACCCAGCACAACGCCGGCGACACCAGCGGCGCGCTGACGCTGCACAAGTTCAACTTTAGCGGCAACTCCGCCTCCCTGGTCGATCTCGACCCGAACACGACGGGGACCAACGGCCAGGTCCTTTACCGCTGGCTGAACCAGGACCCGGCCTACAACCCGGTCGTGGCGATCGACACCAACGTGCCGAGCTTCACCGACCCGGCGTCCGGCATCACGCAGACGGACTCGATGGCCGCCACGTTCTCCCGGGCCTTCACCACCGTCAACAGCGCCGCCCTCGTCGCCCCCGGGTCCGGCTACACTCCAGGCGATGTCCTCACGATCCGGGGCACGTCCAACTCTCCCGCGCAACTCCGGGTGAACACCGTCCAGGCCGTCGATCCCGTCGTGGTCACGGCGGGCGGGACCGGCTACGTGGTGGGGAACATCCTCGACGTCCAGGGCGGCACGTTTACCACCCGGGCCCAGTTGCGGGTGGCCGAGGTCGGCGCCTCCGCGGCGGCGATCGTCGGCGCCGGGACCGGCTACACCGTGAACGACATCCTCACGGTGGTGGGCGGCGTGTTCTCGACCCCGACCCAGATCCAGGTCACCACGGTCGGCGGCACGGGCGACATCACCGGCATTGCCGTCCTTACCCCCGGCTCCTACTCGACCATCCCGACCAACGCCGTGTCGGTCACGGGCGGCACCGGCACCGGGGCCACCTTCAACATGACCTACGGCGTGGTCACCGCGGCCACCGTCCAGACCCCCGGGTCTTACACGAACGTGCCGTTCAACTCCGTCACGGTCACGGGCGGGGCCGGCACCGGGGCCACGTTCGACCTGACCTACGGCGTGCTTGGCTCGACGCTGACCAGTCCGGGGACCTACCTGGGGACGCTGCCCAACCCCGCCCCGGTCGTCGGCGGGACCGGCCTCGGCGCCACCTTCAACGTGACCTACACCCAGCCGGGTATCGTGACCGGCGGGACCGGCTACGCGCCGAACGACGTCCTCACGGTCCAGGGGGGCGTGTTCACCGGCCCCGCGCGGATCCGGGTGACGCAGGTGGGCGCCGCCCCGACCACCGCGGTGGCCACCGGCGGGACCGGCTACGCGGTGGGGAACATCCTCACGGTGCAAGGCGGGGTATTCACCACCCGGGCCCAGCTCCGGGTGGCCGCCATCGGGACGGGGGGCGTCATCACCGCCGTGACCGTCCAGACCCCCGGCACCTACTTCACCGCGCCGGGCAACGCCGTCTCGGTCACCGGCGGGGCCGGCACCGGGGCCACCTTCAACCTCGACTTCAGTGTCGTGACCGGCGCCACCATCGCCGACTCCGGCGCCTACAACACCCTGCCGTCCAACCCCGTCTCGGTCACCGGCGGGGGCGGCACCGGGGCCACCTTCAACCTGGCCACGCTCGGGGGGACGCCCAAGGGCATCTACGTCGCCTGGAACACGCTGTTCACCCAGCCGCAGTTCAGCACACCCGCCACGCTGAGCCGCATCTGGACCCGGGCCTCCGGCGACGGCGGCCTGAACTTCAGCACCACCCAGTTCATCTCCACCGGCGGCGTCCCCGCCGCCGCCCCCCAGATCGTCTTCACCCAGGGTTCGGCCGACGGCCGGGTGGCCGGCGGGCGGATGCTGGTGTTCTGGAGCGGGTCGCTGGCCGAGCCGGCCAACCCGCTGGTGTTCAACCGCATCGTGATGGACGCCAGCGCCCCCGACGGCGGCGTGGCGACCGCCGGTGCGGTGGCGTCGAAGACGTTCACCGGGGGGCGCCAGTTCATCAACGACGCCTTCGCCCCGCAGAACACCCCCCCGAACAACATCGTCCGCCCGACCAACGCCCGCCTCGGCGTCGATATCATCGACCCGACGTTCACCACCCTGAACGACCTCGACGTCACGGTGAACATCCGCCACCCAACGATGGCGGAGCTGAGGATCACGCTGGTCGCCCCGAACGGGACGAGCGTCCCGCTGCTGTTGAGTGGCTTCAACCCGTTTGACAGCGCGGCCATCACGGGGCAGGGGATCGTCGGGGCCAACCTTGGCACGCTCATCGGCGGGACGATCGGCACGGCCACCGATGTCTACACCCACGACGTGAACACCGTATTCGACGACCAGGCGCAGCGCAGCATCCGGGATGGCGCCCCGGCCACCGCCTGGGCGGGGCACTACCGGCCGGAGGGGGGCAGCCTGAGCGTTTTCAACGGGCTGACGGCGGCCCAGCTGGCCGGCGTCTGGACGTTGAGGATCGAGGACACCATCGCCAGCGGGCAGACCCCTCCCCCGCAGTTCCTCGACAGCTGGTCGCTCACCTTCACCAGCATCATCAACACTACCGGCTTCGGGTCCGACACCAGCCTGCCGCTGCCATTCACCGACGCCAGCAACCGGCCGATGACGACGGTCCAGGGCTCGGTCACCGGCACCAGCAACCCGCTGGTCAACGCCGCGTCCGGGCCGGCCGGCGTCGGGCCGGGCATCCGCGTCGCCGTCGATAACACCCTGGGGTCGTTCAGCCCCAACCAGGGGAACATCTACGTCGTCTACACCGGCTACCGCTCCCGCACCGCCCTGACGGACAACGCCAACGACACCGACATCATGATGATGCGGTCCACCAACGGCGGGGCCTCGTGGAGTAGCCAGATCCGGGTCAACAACGACACCGCCAACGACAACTTCTCCGAGGGCACAAGGCCGCAGTACAACCCCGCCGCCGCGGTGGACCTGCTGACCGGCACCCTGGTCCTGACCTGGTTCGACGCCCGCTGGGACGCCGCCCGGGCCCGCGTCTCGACGTTCATCACCACCAGCATCGACGGCGGGTCCACGTTCAGCGCCCAGACGTACCTCAACCAGGCCAAGACCGCCATCGATGCCGTCACCCGCAACACCGTCACCATCGAGCCGATCCCCGGCAACCCGTCGGTGGCGGCGGCCGGCGCGCTGGGCTTCGGCACGCGCCAGGGGCTGGCGGTCAACGCCGGCCACGTGTACTCCGCCTTCGCCAGCAACTTCAACGGCACGGTCAACGCCGGCAACATCGCCGAGCCGCTCTCCCGCGTCTTCTTCGCCCAGGCGACCATCGCCGCCGGCCCGCGCATCATCAGCGGCGACATGGGGCCGATCACCAGCGGGTCGTTCACCAGCGACGGCACGCCGCGGCTGACCGGCTTCCAGATCGTCTTCGACCGCCCGGTGGACCCCGCCACGTTCACCGACGACGACGTCACGATGGAGTACCGCGACACGGTGACGCTGGCGAGCGACCCGGCGACACTGATTCTGCTGCCCGGCCGCGGCAGCTTCAACGTCGTGCCGCAGAACCTGGGGGCGTTCGGCGCGACCATCTTCCTGGTCCAGCTGACGGCGCCTCTGAGCGGCGTCGGCACCTACAGCTACGCCATCGGCCCGAACATCAGCGACCGCATCCGCAACCGGTCCTCGGTGGGCGTCAGCGGCGGCAACAGCCCGATCAGCCAGTTCGCCTCGACGGTGATCGGCTTCAGCACCGAATTCTCGACGACGAGTTGGTCGGCCGCCCAGACGCTCGGCGCGCCGGACACCCAGTACGGCGACAACCCCACCGCCTGGTCGGCCCTGAACGCCGACGGCCCGCCGAACCCCGAGTTCGTCTCGGTCGGCTACGACACCCCGGTGTTCGCCACCGGCGTCGTCGTCCGGGAGTCGAACGTCAACGGGTTCGTCACCCAGATCGACCTGATCGACGTCAACGACGTCCTGCACACGGTGTTCACCGGCCCGGACACCAGCGCGACCGGCCAGCTGGCCGACCTCACGGTCAACTTCCCGGCCACGCCCTACCTCGTCAAGGGGGTGAAGGTCACCGTCGATCCGCTCAAGAGCCTCGGCGAGTGGGAGGAGATCGACGCGGTCACGCTGATCGGCCACCTGATCTTCCCCGCCTCCGGGGCCGAGATCAACCTCCCGGTGCCGCCCACGGGGACCGGCGGCACAGTGGGCGGGATCGTCTTCCCGACCCCGCCGGCGACCAACGCCGACACCACCAACTCGGCGATCACCGTCTCCGGCCTGACCGGCCCGGTCCAGGACGTCAACGTCAGCGTCCAGCTCGCCCACACCCGCAACAGCGACATCTCGATGCGGCTGGTCGCGCCGAGCGGCCAGGTCATCCTGCTGACCCAGCGCCGCGGCGGGACCGGCAACAACGGCTACATCGACGTCACGTTCGACGACCAGGCCAGCGCCTCGGTCATCACCGCGACCGCCCCCTACGCCGCCGTCCGCCCGGAGGGCACCCTCGGCGTGCTCAACGGCATGCTGCCGGCGGTGGCCAACGGCACCTGGACGCTCCAGGTCAACGACTCCGTCACCGGGCAGACCGGCACGCTGCTGGGCTGGTCGATCTCGTTCAACAGCCCCGCCCTCGGCTCGGTCTCCAACGGCGGCAACCTGGTCGATCAGAACCAGGACACCGTCACCGGGGACTACCCGTCCGACGTCTTCGCCATCCCCAACCCGATCAACGGCCAGCCGTTCCAGCTGCCCTACACCAAGGACACCCTGCCGCTGATCATCACCGGCCCGCGGCTGGTCGATACCAGCGTCGCGGCCAACCCGGCCAACATCAACCAGGCCAACAACACGGTGGTCAACGGGAACAACGGCTCCATTGACCTCACCTTCGACCGCGACATCAAGGCCGACAGCTTCACGACGGCGAACATCTTGCGCCTGATGGGCCCGGTCGGCCCGATCACGAACTACATCGCCCCGCCGACGGTCGTGTTCACCGGCGGCGGCGGGACCGGCGCCGCCGGCGTCGTCGTCCTCGGCCCGGGCGGCCAGATCGTCGGCGTGCAGATCACCAACGCCGGCAGCGGATACATCTCCCCGCCGCTGGTCTCGTTCGTCAGCGACCACGGCGCCGGCGCCGCCGCCACCGCCAGCGTCGCCGGCGGGAAGCTGACCAACGTCGCCATCGCCAACGGCGGGCTCAACTACGGCATCCCGACGCTGACCATCCCCGACACGGGCACGGTCAGTTCGTCCTTCAAGGTGGACGACTCGCTCCAGGTCAACGACCTGTCCGTGTCGGTCCAGCTCACCCACCCCCGGATGGCCGACCTGACCGTGGTCCTGGTCGCCCCGGACGGGTCGAAGGTGCAGCTGTTCGACGGCGGCACCGGGACCGGGTTCAACAACACCATCTTCGACTTCTTCGCCCCGACCCCGATCACCGCGGGCGGCGGCACGTACAACGGCACCTTCCGCCCCGTCCCGGGCGTGGACACCGCGGTCGTCGTCTCCGGCGGCGCCGGGTACAAGGTCGGCGACATGCTCACCGTGCAGGGCGGCACGTTCGGCAGCCAGGCGACGCTGCGCGTGCTGACGATCGCCCCCGGCGGGGCGATCGGCACCGTGCAGGTCGTCCGGCCCGGCATGTACACCGTCCTGCCCACCACCCCGGCGTCCGTCGTGAGCACCACCGGCACCGGAAGCGGCGCCACCTTCTCGCTCACCCTCGGCGCCACCCTCAAGTCGCTCAACCTCAAGAACTACCTCAGCGACCTGGACCCGTTGACCCCGCTGGGAACCTGGACGCTCCAGGTCACCGACTGGGCCACCGGCAGCTCCGGCGGGGCGCTGCGCGGCTGGAGCCTCAACCCGTTCACCGTCACCCCGCAGGGCGACTTCCGCGCTACTCCGCGACGATCGCCCCCGGCGGGGCCGGCAGCGGCTACGCGGCCGGCGACATCCTCTCCGTGCAGGGCGCCGGCACGCCGGCCAGCTGCGCGTCGTCTCCGTGGACAGCTCGGGCGCGATCACCGGCATCGCCCTCGTCTCGGGCGGCCAGTACCCCGCCCAGTTGACCAACCCCGTGTCGGTGACCGGCGGGGCCGGCACCGGGGCGCTGTTCAACCTGGCGTTCGCCACCCGCACGTTCCGCGTCGGCCTGCCGACGCAGTCGCGCAGCGGCACCTACTCGTTCACCTTCGGGTCCGACTCGGGCGGCAACTACATCACTGACGTCAACGGCCACCAGGTCGATACCGACCTCGACGCCGGCGTGGACATCCTGCGCGGCGGCGACCAGTTCAACGGCACGGTGGTGGCGCAGACGTACGACTCCGGCCCGATCTCGACGACCATCCCGGAAGGCACGACGATCGCGTCCCGGATCGACGTGGCCGACGCCTTCCTGGTCCAGGGGGTCACCGTCCAGCTGTCGATCACGCACGAGAACGTCCCCGACCTGGAGGCGACGCTGGTCTCCCCCGACGGGACGGAGGTCCTGCTGTTCAGCGGGGTCGGCACGTTCGGCACCACCCCGCACGCCAACTTCACCACCACCGTCTTCGACGACACCGCCCCGGACCCGATCCAGCTGGCGGTGACGGTGCCGACCATCGGCATCGGCGTCGGGCCGTACACGCCGCAGATCCCCCTGAGCACGTTCCTGACGGCCGCCGCCGGCGGGCCGGTCTCGTCGCTGGGGCAGTGGACGCTGCGCATCCACAGCAACTCCTCGAACCTCACCGGGCTGCTGACCAACTGGAAGCTGACGCTGAAGAACCCGGTGCCCGGCGACGGGCTGGGCGAGCCGATCGCCGACCAGTTCTCCGCCTCGTTCCGCATCTTCACCCAGGCCCCGACCGACCCCGTCGCCCAGGAGTCGTGGACGGCGGTCGGCCCGGCGTCGATCCTCAACGGCGCCGGCAGCGGCCGCATCGGCGGCATCATGCTCGACCCGTCGGACCCGTCGGGCAACACCGCCTACGTCTCCGGGGCCAGCGGCGGCGTGTGGAAGACCAACAACTTCCTCGACCCGGTCAACCAGCCGACCTGGGTGCCGCTGACCGACCTCGGCCAGGGCAACAGCCTGAACACCGGCAGCATCGCCGTGTTCGGCCGCAACAACGACCCCAACCAGTCGATCATCTTCGTCGCCACCGGCGAGGGCGACACCGGCTCGGCGGGCGTCGGCTTCCTGCGCTCGATGGACGGCGGGCGGACCTGGCGCGTGCTCGACAGCACCAACAACGCCGACGCCAACGGCGAGATCCTGCCGATCGCCGACGCGCGGCGCAACCACGCGTTCTTCGGCTCGACGGCGTTCAAGGTGGTCGTGGACCCGACGCCGCTGCCCAGCGGCGAGGTCATCGTCTACGCCGCCCTGAGCGGCACCAACGGCGGCATCTGGCGGAGCCGGGACACCGGGCGGACGTGGACGCAACTTCGGGCCGGCAACGCCACCGACGTCGTGCTGGCCGCCGCCAGCGGCGACGACAAGGGCAACCTCCAGGTGCTCTACTCGGCTGGCGTTCCGCGGCCAGGGGTCTTCTACACGACCAACGCCCCGACGGGCGGCAGCCTCAGCGTCCGCAACGGCGGCTGTGGTGCCCCTCCGCCGCGACGTGGACCCCACCAACGACGTCGCCATCCCGGTCAACAACCTGGGCATCAACCCCAACGGGCCGAATGGCCGCATCGTCCTGTCCGTCCCCCACCTGACGGGGCGGGCGCTGGAGGACTCGGTCTACACCGGCTGGCTGTACGCCGCCGTGGTCAACGTCAACGACACGCTCGAAGGCCTGTACCTGACCAAGGACTTCGGCCTGAACTGGACCAAGCTGCGCATCCCGACCGTCGGGACCGGGGCGGCGCAGCGGGGGACCAACGACGAGACCAAGACCGACTACGACCCGCTCAGCGCCGGCGGCACCCTGGGCGGGCAGGGCAACTACGACATCGCCCTGGCCGTCGATCCCAACAACCCCAACGTGGTCTTCATCGCCGGCATGGGCGGCAACGGGAGCAACGGCAAGACGTTCGGCGTCATCCGCGTCGACACGACGACCACCTACGACAGCCACGCCCTGGTGGCCTACGACAACAGCAACAACGACGGCGGCACCACGCAGTGGGCCTCGACGGGCGGCATCGCCGTCAAGCCGGCCGGCGCCAACGGCGTCTTCGGCGCGCTGGGGCCGGGGCGGACGGTCGGTCTGACTTCCGACCCGGACCAGTCCTACTACAACATGCTGCGCGACCCGTTCAACCCGTTCCTGGCGAACTCCACGACGACGTACGGTAACGTAGCCAACTTCACCAACAACGGGGAAAACACCCGTTGGGCAGGCGTCGCCAACCAGGGGGTCGGCGGTGACTACCACGAGTTGCTGGCCATCCGCGACCCGCTGACGGGGGAGACGCGGCTGGTCTTCGGCACCGACCACGCCATCTCGTCGGGCGTCACCAACTCCAAGGGCGCCGCGGTCACCAGCATCGGCCGGGCGGCGGCCGTCGCCGGCAGCCGCAACGGTAACCTGCAGATCACGCAATTCTACTACGGGGCCGCCCAGCCCAGCACGCTGGCGGCCGAGGTCGCCGGCGCCCTGTTCTACGGCAACGCCCAGGACGACGGGTTCCCGCGCTCGACGTCGAACGTCCTGGAGACAGGCGACATCGGCTGGGGCAACAGCGCCGGCGGCGACGGCGGCGGCATCGCCACCGACCAGACCGGCTCGGGCACGCTGTACGAGTACCGCTGGCCGTGCTGCATCAACAACGGCACGCTGGCGACCGACTTCTTCATCGTCACCAAGCCGCCCTCGGGCCCGGCCAGCCGCACCACCGGCCTGCTCCAGAACGGCGACGACCCGGCGGCCGGCACGGGCCAGTGGCCGTTCACCGGCACCGTCAACTTCGCCGTCAACCCGATCGACCCGACGGCGATCGTCATCAGCTCGACCGCCGGTCGGATCTTCCGCACCTCCGGCCCGTCGCTGGGCACCGGCCGGCAGTGGTTCCCCATCGCCGACCCGTCCGACCTGGCCGGCGGTCAGTCGCTGGCCCAGGCGTTCGGCGCCCCGGCCAACGACCAGGCGCCTTTGAGCGACTTCATCTACGTCGGCACCAACGGCGGCAACATCTTCGTCACGTTCAACGGTGGCGGGGTCGGCGGCGGCTCCGCGTCGTGGAAGAACATCTCGGCCGGCCTCAGCGGCGGGTCGGTGATGGCCATCGTCACCAACCCGACGCGCGGCAGCCGCGAGGCCTACGCGGTCACCCGCGGCGGCGTGTTCTGGATGGCCGACTCCGGCGCGGCCAACGCCACCTGGGTGCAGATCACCAACGGCCTGTTCAGCCCGACCCTGACGCGGGTGCTGTACAACGACCCCGCCCAGCAGGTGGCCACGCTCAAGTACCTCAGCTCGTTGCAGGCCGACTGGCGCTTCGCCATCCCCGACGACCTGAACAACCCCGACGGGCCGAAGCACCCGGTGCTGTACGTCGGCGGGCAGGGCGGCGTCTTCCGCTCGCTGGACAAGGGCGTCACCTGGACCTACTTCCCCAACGTCGCCACCGACGGGGCCATCCAGGAGGGCGGCTTCCTCCCCAGCAACGAGATCACCGACCTCGACCTGGTGCTGGGCAACGTCAACCCGCTCAACGGCCGGCCCGACGAGACGTTCGGGCGGAACCTGCTGCTGGCCACCAGCTACGGGCGCGGGTCGTTCGTCATTCGGCTCAACGACCAGATCAAGCTGGCCAACGGCAAGACGCTGTTCGACTACTACTTCAGCAAGGTGGCCGGCCCGCACGTCGTGACGGTCCGGGCGTCGGACGGCTCCTCGCCGCTGACCGGGATCACGGTCACGTTCAGCGGCCCGGTCGATCCGCGGACGTTCACCTTCGAGGACGTGCTCAGCGTCACCGACCCGTTCGGGAACCCCGTCGCGGTCTCGACCGTCACCGACATCACCGGCGGCAACCCGCACAACGTCTACAAGATCGTCTTCGCCACGCCGCAGCCCAGCCTCGGCTTCTATCAGGTCAGCCTCGGGCCGGACATCTCGGACTTCTCCGGCCACAAGATGGACCAGGACCAGGCCGCGCTGAGCCCCGCCGGCGGGGCGAACGGCGAGCTGGTCGATGACGTCTTCACCGGCCGCTTCCTGTTCCAGCCCGGCGTCAACTTCGCCCCGGTGCTGACGGCGGGGACGGGGGCGTTCCCGGCGATCCTGGAGGACAACAACCCCAACCAGGGCAGCACCCTGGACGCGTTCCTGGCCAACAACCCCGGCCTGGTCACCGACGCCAACGACCCGCCGTACCAGCCGCCGGCCGGCCGGACCGCCCCGCGGGGCATCGCGGTCACCGGGGTGGACAACACGTTCGGCGTGTGGGAGTACACGCTGGACGGCGGGGCGACCTGGCTGAACTTCAACGCCGTCACGGCGCCGTCCGACTCGACGGCCCGGCTGCTGGAGGCCAACCCGAACACGCGGATCCGCTTCCTGCCGCGGGCGAACTACAACAGCAACTTCGGCCTGGCGGCGTTCAGCTTCCGCGCCTGGGACCTGACGAGCGGGCTGTCGGTCGTCGGCGACGCCGGCGGCATCGCCGACACCTCGCCCAACGGCGGCAGCACCGCGTTCAGCGCCACCTCGGCCCTGGGTCAGCTGGCGGTGACGCCGGTCAACGACGTGCCGACCTTCAACAAGGGGGCCGACGTGACGGTGGGCGAGGACGCCGGCCCGCAGACGGTCACCGGCTGGGCGACGGGCATCTTGCCGTACCCGGCGTCGCCGCCGCCCCTGGCCACCGACGAGGCCGGCCAGGCCCTCACCTTCCTGGTGAGCACCGACAACCCGGCCCTGTTCAGCGCCGGCCCGGCCATCGACCCCGTCACGGGTACGCTGACGTACACCACCGCCAAGGACGCCAACGGCACGGCGACGGTGACCGTCCAGCTGCAGGACAACGGCGGCAAGGCCGACGGCGGCCAGGACACCTCGGCCGCCCAGACGTTCACTATCACCATCACCGCCGTCAACGACGCCCCCAGTTTCACCAAGGGCGCGGACGTGAGGGTGGACGAGGACTCCGGCCCGTACCAGCAGGTCAACTGGGCGACCGGGATCGCCGCCGGCCCGCCCGACGAGGCCGGCCAGCAGGTCACGTTCGAGGTGCCCGGCAACACCAACGCGGCCCTGTTCGTCCCGGGCAGCCTGAAGGTCTCTCCGACCGGCACCCTGACGTTCACCCCCGCCAAGGACGCCTTCGGGGTGGCTACAATCACCGTCCGGTTGGTGGACAACGGCGGGATCGCCAACGGCGGGAAGAACGCCTCCGACGGCCAGACGTTCACCGTCACCATTAACCCGGTGAACGACCCGCCGGTGGCCAAGGACGACGCGTTCACGACGAACGAGGACGTGGCGCTGAGCGGCAACGTGCTGTTGGACAACGGCAACGGGCCCGACTACGACCCGGACGGCGACCCGGTGACTGTCACCACGACG
Organism: Gemmataceae bacterium; assembly: GCA_046350195.1. Lineage (GTDB taxonomy): Bacteria > Planctomycetota > Planctomycetia > Gemmatales > Gemmataceae > CALDUY01. Next base: position 22,475 of record JAXMAW010000010.1, on the reverse strand, counting down.
CCAGTCAGCGGCCCGGCCCACGGCTCGCTGGCGCTGAACGCCAACGGGACGTTCACCTACACCCCGGCGGCGGACTACAACGGCAGCGACAGCTTCGTCTACCAGATCTCGGACGGCACCGGGGGATTCGCCACCGCCACCGTCTCCATCACCGTCAGGGCGGTCAACGACCCGCCGACGTTCACCGCCAGCAACCCGCCGGCGGTGCTGGAGGACTCGGGCGCCCAGGAAGTCAACCCCTGGGCGACCGGGTTCAACCCCGGCCCGCCCGACGAGTCGGCGCAGACGGCACTGGAATACATTGTCGTCACCGGCAGCGTCAGCAACCCCGGCCTGTTCGCGGAGCCGCCCGCCGTGGACAAGTTCGGCCGACTGACGTACAAGCCGGCCGCCAACGCCTTCGGCACCTCCAAGTTCAAGGTGCAGGTGCGGGACAGCGGCGGGACGGCCAACGGCGGCAACGACCTCTCCGCCCCGCAGGAGTTCACCATCACGGTGAACCCGGTCAACGACGCGCCCTCGTTCACCGCCGGCAACCCGCCGGGCGTCCACAACACCTCAGGCCTCCAGACCGTGCTGAACTGGGTGACGTCGTTCAACCCCGGCCAGCCCAACGAGGCCGGCCAGGTGGCGCAGGCCTACCTCATCGACCCCGCCAGCGTCAGCAACCCGGGGATGTTCTCCGTGCTGCCGGCCGTGGACCCCGCGACCGGGACGCTGACCTACACGCTGGCCAGCGGCGCCCCGGGCGTGAGCACGTTCACGGTGCGCGTCCGGGACAACGGGGGGACGGCGGTCCCCGGCGACGTGGACACCTCCGCGCCTCAGACGTTCACCATCGTCGCCAACCAGACGACGAGCACGGCACTGACCAGCCTGGGCAACCCGTCCGTGGCCAACCAGGCGGTCACCTTCCGGGCGACGGTCACGACCAGCGCGGCTGGCGTGGGCCAGCCGACGGGGCTCGTGCGGTTCTTCGTCGATAACGTGGACCGCGGCACCGCCCAGCTGGTCAACGGCGTGGCGGAGCGGCTCGTGTCGGGCGGCGTGTTCGCGGCGGTGCGCACCTACAACGTGTTCGCCCGCTACGAGGGCGAGGGCCACTTCAACTCCAGCACCTCGCCGCTGGTGCAACAGTCCGTCCTGAACGCCGTCGGCGTCGGCATCGCCCAGTCGATCGCCCAGTCGGTGTTCGCCCAGGCCGTCACCTTCACCGCGGTCGTGCGGGGCGTCCCGGCGGCCGGCCAGGTGCCGCCGATCATCCCGCCCGGCACGGTGTCGTTCCTCATCGACGGCGTGGCCCGGCCGGCGGTGGCGCTGAACGGCAACGGCGTCGCCACCCTCACGGTCCCGCTGGGTACCGGGTTCCACTCGATCCAGGCCCAGTACAACGGCGCCAAGAAGTTTGCCCCCGGCACCAGCGTGGCGATCGGCCACAACACGTTGCCGGCCAGCACCAAGGTCGTGGTCAACACCAACCGGAACCCGGCGTACGTCGGCCAGGGGACGGTGGCGACGGCGGTCGTCAGCACGCTGGCCCCGGGCGGGGGCATCCCGTCCGGCACGGTGACGTTCGTCGTGGACGGCGTGGAACGCGACCCGGTGCCGTTGAACGGCAACGGCGTGGCCAGCCTCAACCTCGGCGTCTTGTCTCTGGGCCGCCACGTCGTCGTGGCCCGGTACGACGGCTCGCTGAACCACTTCGGCATCGCGGCGGCGCGGTACCAGGACGTCGTCGGCCCGGCGCGGCTGACCGCGGCGCTGGTCGGGTCTCCGCTCAACGGGTTCCCGTTCAACCTGAACGTGTTCGCCGTCGGCGCCGACGGCAGCTTCGCCCCGGGCTACAACGCCCCGGCGGCGTTCGTGGTCCTCAGCGCCCCGCCCGGCGGCACGATCAGCGGGCCGCGAAACACGACGTTCGTCAACGGGCTGGCCGTCTTCAGCGGCCTGAAGTTGACGCGGCAGGGCGTCTACGTGATCCGCGTCCTGTCCGGGTCGCTTTACCTCGACCTGACGATCGACACGCAGGGACGCCTCATCTAGCCGGCGACGGCGGGCCGTCCCAGGCCCGCCCACCCAGGCCCGACCGTGAGGGAGGGCGGCTCTGGGCAGCGCTCCTCACGGTCGGGCCTGGGACGGTCGGGCCTGGGAGAGGGCGCTCTGTTCGGAGCGCCCTCCCTCACGGTCGGGCCTGGGACGGTCGGGCCTGGGAGAAACCGTGCCCTTGCTGCCAGGGAGTGAGCCGTCTATAGTACCATCTTTACGACCCGACCCGACGAGACGAGATCATGTCGATCGACAAGAGCCTGCGCCGCAAGAACCAGCTGGCGCGGTCACGGAACGTGCTGACGCGCGGCGAGCGGATCCAGGTGCTGCAGACCGACGAGCGCTGGCCCGAAGGCCGCAGCCCGTTCGGCCTGCCGAAGGTCCGCGTGATGAAGGTGAGCAAGAAGGCCAAGGCCAAGAAGGAGGAGGCCGCTGCCGCCGAGGGGGAGGCCGCCCCCACGGACGCCAAGGCCGCCGAGAAGAAGCCCGCCGAGAAGGGCGCCGCCAAGAAGTGACCCGCGCCCGCGGCGCGGGGGAACCGTCCCTCACGGGGCCGGGTTCCCCCGCGCCGTACGGCGCGAGCCTGCCGAAAAATCCATCTCAGCCGATTTGACCACCCATCAATTCGCGAACTAAGCTTTTGAGCCGGGAAGGAATTCCTGGCTACGCTGAACGGGCCCGCGCGCTCCTGTCGGGTACGCGGGACCACGCCTGTCACGCCGGCCGAGGCCGCCACGACGATGAACCTTACCAGCCAGGCAGCCCTCGAATTCCTGCACCGCCTGCTCTGCCAACCGGCCGCCGACCAGGCCGAGCTGCCCGGCCTGCTGGCGGGGTTGGCCGGGGCGTTCGGCGCCCCCGCGGCCGGCGTCGCGGCGCTGCCCGAGGGGCAAGCCCTCGCCCGCCACCCCGACACGCCCGCCGTGGAGGAGGTGACCTGGCCCTGGCAGGACGACCCGTCGCTGCTGTGCCGCTTCCGCCAGGCCCCCGGCGCGGTGGCGTTGGAACGGGCGGGCTGCCCGATGCTCGTCACGACGTTCACCGGCCCCGACGGCGCCGGCTGGGTCGTCTGGCTGGAGGGCGCCGGCCGCGGCTCGTTCGACGACGGCGAGGCCGCCTCCCTGGGCCTGGTCGGGCTGGCCCTCACCCGCTGGCTGGCCAGCGACGCCCGGCCACGCTGGGCCGACCGCCTGGAGCTGGCCGCCCGCCAGCAGCGCCTGGAGACGGCCGCGACCGTCACCCGCCGGCTGGCCCACGACTTCGGCAACGTGCTGACCGGCATCCTCGGGTTCACCGAGCTGGCGCTGGCTCAGCAGGTGCCGGCGAACACGCCGCTGCACACCTACCTCAACGAGGTGTACCGCGCCGCCCAGACGGGGGCGCAGTTCACGCACCAGCTGCGGCTGATCTCGCGGCGGCAGTCGGCCAGTTCGCGCGGCAGCCAGCTCGCCGCGGTGTTCGCCGAGCAGGAGGCGCGCCTGTTCGCCGCCCAGCCGGACGGGCTGAACCTCCGCCTGACCCTACCCGCGGACCTGCCGCCGGTCGCCCTCGATGACGAGCACCTGCACCAGGTGCTGACCGCCCTGTTGGACAACGCCCGCGAGTCGCTCATGGGGCCGGGCACCATCAGCGTCTCGGCCCGGGTCGTCCAGCTGGGGGGGGCCGACTGCCAGGAGATATACGGCGCCACCCGGCCCGGCCCGCACGTCGAGGTGGTGATCGCCGACACCGGGGCCGGCCTGAGCCCCGAGGTCCAGCGCCGCCTGCTCGCCGAGCCGTTCTTCACGACCAAGCCGCGCCGCCGCGGGTTCGGCCTGGCGGTCACCCACGGCGTGCTGCACGCCCACAAGGGCGGCTTCCGGCTGCACCCCGGCGAGGAGCGCGGCGTCGTCGCCCGCCTGCTGTTACCGGTCGCGCCGGCCCCGCTGGTCCCGCCCCCCCCGGCCGAGGAGGCCGTGCGGCCGACCGAGCGCCTCAAGGGCGAGCGCGTCCTGGTCGTCGATGACGAGTCGGAGGTGCTCCAGTACGTGACCGCGTCGCTGGGCCGCGCCGGGTTCCGCGTCGAGCCGGTCAGCACCGGCGAGGCGGCGTTGCAGGCTTACTTCGCCCAGCCGGCCGACCCGTTCGGGCTGGTGCTGACCGACGTGGTGATGCCGGGGGTGGGCGGCGTCGAGCTGGCCCGCCGGCTGTTGCGCCGCGACCCGGCCGTGCGCATGCTGTTCATGAGCGGGCACGTCTCGACCGACTTCACGCGGCAGGACTTCGCCGAGCACGCCTTCGAGTTCCTGGCCAAGCCGTTCCGCCCCGAGCAGCTGCTCAAGGCCGTCCGGGCCGCGCTCAGCCGCGACGCCCGGCCGGCCCGCCGACGAGACAACGACTCGCCCGCGCTGACCGGCGCGGCGAAGAGGTAACCAAGGAGTCCCCCGTGGTGAGTCTGACCGTCAACAACGGCACCGGCAATGCCGTCGCCGAGTCGCCCGAGGCCGACCGCGGCGGGGCCGAGGGCCGCGCCTGGCCCGGCGATAACGCCGCCCTGTACCGCTCCAGCGAGGTCCGCATCCTCGTCCTGGACGACGACTCCTCGGTCTGCCGGGTCATCCAGGCCGCCCTGGCCCCCAACGACTTCAACGTCGAGGTGGTCTGCGACCCCGGCCAGATGGAGGCGGGGCTGCGGCGGCACCCGTACCACCTGATCATCCTCGACTACGTCATCCCCGGCCTGGAGTCGGAGCAGGTCCTGCACTGGGTGCGCGAGTGCCAGCCGCAGGCGAGCATCATCGTCGTCACCGCCTACCCGTCGATCGACAGCGCGCTGAACTGCCTGCGGGCGCGGACCTACGACTACCTGACCAAGCCGTTCCCGATCGCCCAGCTCCAGAAGACGGTGATGCGCTGCCTCGAAGGCCGCGGGCTCTTGCGGATGTCGGAGTCGGCCCTGCGCGAGTCGCTGGGGGGGGCCATCCGCGAGCGCCGCAAGGCCCTCGGCCTGACGCTGGCCCAGATGGCCCAGCGGACCGGCGTGTCGCTGGGCTACCTGTCGCAGATCGAGCTGGGCAAGAACTCGGCGTCGATCGAGACGCTGTACCGCATCTCGCTGGGCCTGGGCATCAAGATGGCGGAGCTGTTCCAGACGGTGCAGCCGGCGACGTGAGCGGCTGGCCGCGCACCTTCTGAAGGACCTGTTCAAATTTCGGCATCTCCCGCCGCAACAGCTCGGCCCTTTCCCGGTCGATCTGTTGCGGGCGCAGCGGCTCCGCCTCGGGGTCGATCAGGAACCGCTGGGCCAGCAGCCCCTCGGCGCGGCCGATCGTCTCGTCGGTCAGCCCGGGGTGTTCCTGCTTCAGGGCGTCGCGGAAGCTCGGCTTGAGTGGGTCCATGACCTCTCTCCCTCATGGTGTAGCGGGAAAGCTTAGGCGGCCGGCCCTTGAGTGGTGACTCGACAAAGCCTGGCGCCAGCTATCGCGCCCTGACACCCTGGTCTGACCACAACGTCCATTTCTTGCCGATTCGCCGCTTCAACTCCTCGATGCCAAGAGGTGGGTCCTCGCGGTGAAGGATATAGTGACAGTTGGCGCAGATGATCCGAACGTCCTCGACGGTGGTTTCACGGGCCTGACCGTCGGAGTTGCCAAACGGGTCCAGGTGGTGAACGATCGCGAAGTTTTCCCCCAGTGCTCCGTAGAACTCTTCAAAGCAAAAGCCGCAGCAACAGCACCGCGTCCCCCATCGGTCCTTGGCTGCAACTCGTAGGGCAGCGTTGCGCACACTGCGTGCCACCTCGGCAGCACGTCGTTCTCCCTCCAGGAACCGTCGCTCACGCTCAGCCGACCTCCTGCCCGAGCATTTTGGTCAGGAGGTCGGCTGAAGTGTCGCTTACTGGGTCCAGCGTTGAGAGCGCGACCTGACACAGGCCCGACCGTTAGGGAGGGCTCGCTTCGCCTGGGCGCGGCATTAAGCCCTCCCTGACGGTCGGGCCTGCGACCGGAGCATTCATACTGCTGGACCCAGTAAGAAACGGTGAGTCCTGACCTGAAGAGACAGTGGGATCTCTGGGGCCAAGCGGTCCGCTTTTGTATTCACAAAGCGGAGTCGCCACTTCCACTTACTCAGGGGGAGAATCTTGAAAGCCCCACCGAGGTTCTGGCAGACAGCACGGTAGGCACCAAACTCCTCCCGCAGCCCTGGACTGCTCTCCGGCACGACTTTCCTGACCCGCAACAGCCCTAACAGATACAACTCGTCGTCCCGCGTCGCGCAGATGAAGAGACGGTCCCCCAACAAGCACGGCGGTCGAGTGCCCACGCGCCCTAATCCTCGACCGGGAAGTGCACCGCCGGGCCGGCGAGGTGCGTCAGCCGGTCCAGCTTGTCGCACGCCGCTCGGAACTGTCCCGTCGGGGCGGTGTGCGTCATGATGACCAGGTGGACGCGCTGCCCCTCGGCCTCGTCCGGCGCCTCGTGCTGGATCACCGACGCGATGCTGATGTGGTGCTGGGCCAGGATGCCCGCCACCTCGGCCAGCACGCCCGGCAGGTCCTCGACCAGCAGCCGCAGGTAGAACCGACTCTTCACGCTGGCCGGCGGCCGCAGCGTCAGCCGCGCGCCGTTGTTCGACCACAGTCGCAACGTCTGAAACGTCCGCTGCGACCGCCCGATGGCCAGGTCGATCAGGTCGGCGGCGACGGCGCTGGCCGTCGGCATCATGCCCGCCCCCTTGCCGTAGAACAGCACGTCCTCGACGGCGTCACCGACGACCCGGACGGCGTTGTAGGCCCCGCGCACCTGGGCCAGTGGGGAGTGGCGGCGTAGCAGCACCGGCGAGACGTGCACCGCCACGAGGCCCTCGTGCAGGTACGTCTCCGCCAGCAGCTTGATGACGTAGCCCAGCTCGCCGGCGAAGTGGATGTCGGTGACGTCGATGCCGACGATGCCGCGCCGCTCGATCGCCGACAGTGGCACCGCAAGGCCGAAGGCGATCTGGGCCAGGATGGCCAGCTTGTGGGCGGCGTCGGTGCCGTCCACGTCGAGCGTCGGGTCGGCCTCGGCGTAGCCGCGGGCCTGGGCCTCGGCCAACGCCTGGGCGTAGCTGCGCCCCTGCTCGGTCATCTCGCTGAGGATGAAGTTGCTGGTGCCGTTGAGGATGCCCTGCAACGACAGGATCTGGTTGGCGGCCAGGCTCTGGGCCAGCGCCGCGATGATCGGGATGCCGCCGGCGACCGACGCCTCGAAGGCGATGGCCCGGCCGTGCCGCCGGGCGGCGTCGAACACCTCGACGCCGTGCGTCGCCAGCAGCGCCTTGTTGGCCGTCACCACGTCCTTGCCGGCGGCCAGTAGTTTCAGGACGGCCTGCCGGGCCCAGTCCACACCGCCGACCAGCTCGGCGACGACCTGGACGCGCGGGTCGCGGACGACCTCGTCGAGGTCGGTCGTGATCAACTCGCGCGGGATGGCGGCGGCGCGCGGCTTGTCGGGGTAGCGAACGACGACACGCCTTAGCGCCAGCGGCCTACCGGCCCGCGCCGCCAGCCGCTCGGGGTGTTCGAGGAGCAGCTTCGCCACCCCTCCGCCCACGGTACCACAGCCGACCAGCGCCACGCCCAGCGGCTCACTCATACGCCCACCCGGATGTCCATCGCCTCAGTCATCGTGGCGTTGTTGTACGGACGCGGCGCGGGCGCGTCACGCCGCCCGCTTCCGCCGCACCGCCTCGCCCAGCAGCTCCAACAAACGCCGGTAGTGCTGCTCCCACGTCCATCGCTGCGCGGCGCGGAACGCCGCCCGCGACGCGGCCTGGCGCTTGGCCGGGTCAAGGAAATGGGCCAGGGCGCCGGCCAGCTCGTCCCGGTCGTGCGGGTCCTGGATGACCAGGCCGTCGTTCGGCGGGTCGAGCAGTTCCGCCGCGCCGTTGTTCACCGTCGTGATGACCGGCAGGCCGCACGCCTGGGCCTCGGCGACGACCAGCGAACAGGGGTCGTAGAACGTCGGGTGGACCAGCAGGTCAGCCGCGAAGTAGGCGTCGCGCGGGTCGGCCGCGAAGCCGAGGAACCGCACCGCCTCGGAGATCCGCAGCCGCCGCGCCTGCCGCTGGTAGGCGGCCGAGTCCGGGTGGCCGACCACCGCCAGGCGGAAGCGCGGGCGGTCGCGCAGCCGGGCGACGGCGCGGAGCAGCGGCCCCAGCCCCTTGAGGCGGTAGTTCATCGCCACGAACAGGGCCACGGTGTCGGTCGGCTCGATTCCCCACCGCTGCCGGGTCGCCACCCGCCGAGCGGGGCGGTCGGTGGCGGCGAACCGGTCGGGGTCGATGGCGCAGTGAAGCACCGGCACCTCGGACGGGCGCAGCCCGAGGTAGGCGTGGAACTGCCGCCGCACCATGTCGCTGTTGGCGATGACGAACGGCCGGGGCTCGCGCAGGTACTGGCGGCGTTCAAAGCGGCAGAACGACAGGTGCGCCAGGTCGAGCCGCCGCACCGCCCAGGCCGCGCCGCGCAGCCAGCGGTGGCGGGACTTGAGCAACCCGTGGTCGAACGCCGCGACGTGCAGCCCCCCGGCGGGGTACAGCACATCGACGCCGGCGACCTTGTCGAAGCCCAGGGTGAGGTCGTGCCCGGCGCCGCGCGTGGCGGCGGCGCAAGCCCGGGTGAACCGCCACGGCCGGAGCGACCGCGGCCAGGCCTTGTCGGCGACGGGGTGCAGGCGCAGCGATTCCGGCAAACACTCGGCGTCCCACGCCGAGGCGTACAGGTGGACTTCGTGGCCGTCGGCGCAGAGGCGCCGGGCCAGGTCGGCGATGTAGGTTTCCGCGCCCCCCCGCGCGGGGATCACCACCGGATGACAGATCGCCAGGTTCACGGGCCTCTCCTGTCCGCCCCACCTCCGCCGGCTGACGAGCGATCAGCCGCCCCCGCTCGGCCATATCACGGGCGGTCGCCCAGGGTCAAGATGAGCGACCTCGCCGGACGGAGCCGTCGCCCGCGGATACAACGGCTTCGACTCGGGATCGTGAAGCGGCAATCCCCGGAGCCATCCTTATGCCCCCTCCCACACGCCGCGGGTTCCTGCGAGCCTCGGCGGCGCTCGCCTCGGGCGACCTCCTGCTCGCCGGACCTGCCGCGCCCGCCGCGTTCCCGTTCTTCGAGCCGGTCACCCCCGCGCGTTCCGCCCAGGTGATGGTGCATCGGGGCATGGCCCTGCTCGCCCCGGAGAACACCCGCCACGCCATCGAGGCCTGCGCCGCCGACTTCGCCGAGTGGGCCGAGATCGACGTCCGCCTGACGAAGGACGGCCGGCACGTCGTCTTCCATGACGACCGGCTGGACGGGAAGACTGACGGCACGGGGCGCGTCGCCGACCGGACGCTGGACGAGTTGCGGAAGCTCGACGCCGGCGGCTGGTTCGCCCCGCGATTTCGGGGGGAACGGCTGCTCTCGTTGGCCGAGGCGCTGGCCCTCGCGAAGGGGAAGGTGAACCTCTACCTCGACTGCAAGCGGATCGACCCCGCCTTGCTGGTCAAGGAAGTACGATCGGCCGGCATGGAGAGGCAGGTCGTCGTTTACCACGGCCCAGCCGTCCTCGCCGAGGTGAGGACGGCCAGCGGAGGCGCGGTGCCGACGATGACGAAGTACCGGCCGAAGGCCGATTTCGACACCTTCGTGAAGGAGGTCAACCCGTCCGCCGTCGAGATCGACGCCGACCAGGTCTCCGCCGAGCTGTGCAAGAAGTTCCGCGCGGCCGGGATCAAGGTGCAGGCCAAGGTGCTCGGGGCGAAGTGGGACAACCCCGCGACCTGGCTCAAGATGATCGCGGCCGGCGCGGACTGGCTGCAAACGGACGACCCGGCCGGCGCCTTGACGACGGCGGCGCGCCGGCGGATCGGACGGTGGCCGGTCCAGGTCGCGCACCACCGGGCGGCCAACCATTACGCCCCGGAGAACACCCTTCCAGCCATCCAGACGTCGGTGAAGCTTGGCGCGGACTACGTTGAGATCGACATCCGCACCACCAGGGACGGCAAGTTTGTTCTGTTGCACGACTCGACTTTGGACCGCACCACGAACGGCAAGGGTAAGGTCCGAGACTTCACGCTCGACGACCTGCGGAAGCTCGACGCCGGCTCGTGGTTCGGCAAGCCGTTCGCCGGCACAAGCCTGCCAACCCTTGACGAGGCCCTGGCGGCGCTGGGAGGCAAGACGGGGGTCTACCTCGATGCCAAGGACATCGCCCCGGAGGACCTGTTAAAGGCGATCCAGGCGCACGACCTGTTCGATCGGCACGTCGTCTACCAGTCGGCGAGCTACTGCGCGAGGTTGAAGAAGCTGGACGTCCGGGTCCGCACCCTGCCGCCACTCAAGTCGGCGGCCGACCTGGGGAAGGTGGCGGAGGTCAGGCCCTACGGCGTCGATGCGAGCTGGGGAGTCCTCTCGAAGGGGCTGATCCGGGCGTGCCACGAGAAGGGCATCAAGGTGTTCTCCGACGCGCTGGGGCGCAACGACACGGTGGGGCAGTACCGCAAGGCCATGGGGTGGGGCATCGACGTGATCCAAACCGACCACCCGATGCGGGTGCTGCGGGCGGTCGAGCTGGGAGCCGCCGGGCCGGGGAAATAACGACCCTCGCGGAGTGCGCTCCGATCAGCTATACTAGGGTCATTGACGGCCTGCTGAGGAACCTCGTCATGACCCGGCCGCTCGCGATCCTCGCCGCCCTCACGCTGGTTGTGGGTGCGCGCGCGGCCGCGCCTCCGCCGGCCATGCCCGAGCGGCCGGCCCCCGGGCCGCTGTTCAACGCCGACGAGGTCCACGTCAACCCCCTGCACCTGTCGCTAGCGGCGTTCGGCGCCGCCACCCCGCCATCCACCGGCCGGTGGGCCGCCCTCGGGGCGGTCTACGCCGGTGAACAGCACCGGGCCTGGAACCTCGACGGCCCGCTGACCAACCGCCACTCGCGCGTCTCGCTGGGAGCATCGAGCCTGGCCCTGGCCGGGCTCGGCCCAAGCGCCGGCGCGCTATCGGCGCTGGGGGTCCTGGAGGCCGGACAGCAGCTCGACTGCTGGTCGCTGATCGACACCGACCACTTCCGCCCCCTGCCCGAAGACTGGCTCAAGGTCATCACCGACAACGAGCCGATCGGTGCCGGCGGGGTCGAGGCGGAGGTCTACTCGCGGGCGCTGATCCGCGCCAACTTCACCTCGTCGAAGGCGTTCAAAAGGGCCGCCCGCAAGGACGTCACCTACGCCCACGTCTACGGCGAGCCGGCGCGCTACCGCGGGACCGTCGTCCGCGTGGAGGGCCGACTGCTTCGGGTCAACCGCTTCGACCCGCCGCACGAGGCGCAGGAGGCCGGCGTCAACGACGTCTACGAGGCCTGGGTGTTCAACGAGCAACTGGGCACCAACCCGTACTGCGTGCTGTTCACCGAGTGGCCCGCCGGCCTGCCGCGCGACCTGCTCGGCGAGGGCCGGATCGACCGGGTCGTCCGGGTGGCGATCGACGGCTACTTCTTCAAGCGCTACCGCTACAACGCGAACGACCCGCGCGGCCGGGAGCTCGACGCCCCGCTGGTCATCGGGCACGGCCTGCTGCTGCTCGGCCCCGCCGCGGCGGACGACGGCTCGGCGACGTTCCCCATCAAGCTGGTCATGGGCGTGTTCGGGGCGGTCTTCGGCGGCCTGATCGTCGGGGTCGTCGCGGTGACCTACTGGTATCGCCGCTCGGACCGCCGCATCCGCCGGCGCATCCTGGCTCGGATGCCGGAGTTCGCCCTGCCCCCGCCGGAGGCGGCGCCGGTGGCCGCGCCGGTCCACCCCACCGGGGCGAGACCACTGCGGCGCCGGATGAACTTGCCGGCCGGCTATCCCAACCCCACCCCGGGCGAGTTGCGCACGCCGGCCCGTCGAGACAAGCCCCCACCGGACGAGGACGCCGGGGCGTAGCCGCGCTTGCCGCGGGGTCATTCCGATCCGCCGCGGGCGCGGCACCACCACCATCCCCGGTCGGCGGCGCTGTGCCGACACCGTTGAGCCGTCCTGCGTACACAGAAACCATTGTCCGCTGGGGATGAACCACCATGTCCAACGAACCGGCCCCCATCGTCAATAGTGCCTCGACCCGCCGGCTGATCGTCGCCCCACGCGTCGGCGGGCACGGCCCGACCGTCGGCATGTTCCTCGTCGTCTGGGCGGTCAGCACCGCCATCAACGTCACCATCCTGCTCGCCGCGTTCGTCGTCTTCTCCGCCATCGGCGCCACCGCCGGGGCCAGCGACGTCATGCCCGAGGTGCAGGAATCGACCGAAGTCGCCGACCAGACCAAGGAGTACGACCTGACCAACACCGACGTCGGCAACGACGACGCGGTGCCGTTGAACTACAACGTCGATCGCATCGAGGAGGTGTCGGTGCCCGGCGTCGTCGATCCGACCGCGGCGGTCGGCATCGTCAACGCGCCGGAGGCGGCGCCGATGAACGTGCCACCTCCCCCGGGCAGCGGCGGCGGAACCGGGGCGGCAGCGCTCGACCCGAACACCTCCGGCGTCGGCGCCATGGCCGGCACCCTCGGCGGCATGGGCGGGGCGATGAACCTCGGCGGGTTTGGCGGCCGCTCCGGCGCCACCCGCGAGAAGATGCTGCGCGAGGGTGGCGGCAACGCCGCTTCGGAGGCGGCCGTCGCCGACGGCTTGCAGTTCTTGGCCCTCCATCAATGCGCCGACGGGTCGTGGAGCCTTAACGAGTTCAACAAGCACGCCCGCACGGCACCGCTGCCGGGCGGCAAGGTGGTGCCCGACAACAGCCAGCCGCAGACGACCCGCCGCAACTCGACGGCGGGGACGGCGTTCGGCCTGCTGCCGTTCCTGGCGGCCGGCATCACGCACAAGCCGTCGAAGACGGCCAAGGCGGTCGATTACACCAAGGCGATCGGCAAGGCGATCGACTACCTGGTGACCAAGCAGATCAAGACCGGCGCGGAGAAGGGGTTCTACGGCGGCGACATGTACAGCCACGGCCTGGCGACGATCGCCCTGTGCGAGGCGTACGGCCTGACGAGCGACCCGCGCATCAAGGCGTCGGCCCAGCTGGGGCTGAACTACATCGTCTCGGCCCAGGACACCGCCGGCGGCGGGTGGCGCTACTCGCCGCGGTCGCCCGGCGACACGTCGGTGACCGGCTGGCAGCTGATGGCCTTGAAGTCGGGCCAGATGGCCGGCCTGACGGTGCCGCGCGAGACGCTCAAGAAGACCGAGTCGTTCCTGAACTCGGTCGAGAGCAAGCAGGGCGGCTACGGCTACATGCCGAGCAACCCGGAGACGATCACGATGACGGCCGTGGCGGCGCTATGCCGGCAGTACCTCGGCGTCAACCCGCGCAACCCGAGCCTGCTGGCGTCGATCAAGCGGATCAAGACCGCCCCGCCGATGGGGGCCAACATCTACTACGAGTACTACGCCACCCAGGTGATGCACCACATGGGCGGCGAGGCGTGGCAGTTCTGGAACCTCGGGCCGGACGGCACCGGGAAGAAGGGCATCCGCGACGTGCTGATCGCCCGCCAGGACAAGGGCGAGGGCGGCAAGGCCGGCCAGCGCGGCAGCTTCCCCGGCAACGACCACGTCGGCGGCCGGCTCGGGGCGACGTCGCTGTGCCTGCTGTCGCTGGAGGTGTACTACCGCCACCTGCCGCTGTACCGCCGCGACGCGGGGATGGAGAAGGCGGACCAGTGACGCCTGACCCGTTCGACCGCACCTGCCGCTACCTGCTGCGCCATTCCGCCGAGGCGCTGCTCGGCTGGCTGCTCGGCGGGGCGGCGTTCGACTTCGTGCAGTGGCTGGACACGCGGCGGCTGCCGTGGCCGGGCCAGACGGAGCGCGTCTGCGACACCGTCGCCCACGTCCGCGACCTGAACCGGGGCGGGTCGCCGTGGGCGGTGGTGGTCGAGTTCCAGAGCGAGCCTGACCCGGACATGCTCGGCCGGCTGCTGGAGTACCTCGGCAAGCTGAGGCTCGACGCCCGGCCGACGCACCCGGCGACCGGTTCCAGGTCGGCGCGTGGTCTGGAAATCTACCTCACCGGGTTGGCGGGCTGTGCCGAGGTGATGGACTGGCCCGAGGCGGGACTGCGCACAGGGCTGCTGCCGAAGGAGGTTCACCTGGCGAAGCTCCGCGCCGGCGACGTCCTCGACGCCGCGGAGCGCGGCGAGGTGCCCGCGTCGTCGTGGCCTGGGTTCCCGCTGATGCAAGGCGGCGGCGAGCCTGGTATCGCCCTTGGCGCAGCTCCGGGGTGGCTGGCCAGGAGCCGGATGCGAAGAGGCGGCGAGCGGACCTCGGGCTGGTCGTTACATTCGCCGAACTGGCCGGCTGTCGTCCAGCCCTGGAAGGATTCCCTCAAGGGGAGTGGAACATGCGCGAGTCGATCACGATCAAGGAGTGGCAGCGAGAGGCGGTCGTCGAGGCTCAGTCCTGGCTCTTCGGCGCATGCTGAGGAGGCGTTTGGCACCGTCCCGGAGGAGGGGTCCTTTCCGCGGTCAGCACCACAAGAGGTGACACGCCTGAACGACTGGATGGACGCCTTCGCCGTGGCGAACAGCCTCGACGAGTTCCGGCAGCGGACCAGGGCTGAACAGCCTGCAAGGGGCCGGCGGAATCGCCGGCCCTACCGTTCAACTTATCCCTTCAGCATCTCGTCGTGCCGCATGCCCGACGGCGGGTTGTCGGCCTTGCGGCAGTTCTGAAGCGCCGCCTTCGCCCCGGCGTGCTGCTCCTGGTCGTTGTCCTCCCACTCGATCGACACCGCCCCGTCGAAGCCGACGCGGTTCAGCTCGATGAAGATCTCCTCCAGGCTGTTGGCGTCGCGGGACGTGCCGGCGGTGACGAAGTTCCAGCCGTTGGTCCAGTGGCCCATCGGCTTGTGCCCGCCCAGCCGGCCGCCGCGGCAGTGCTCGCGGGCCACCCACACGCCCTTGACGTGGGCGCAGTGGATGCGGTCCTTGAACTCGCGGATGAAGTCGATCACCGAGACGTTCTGCCACTCCATGTGCGAGCCGTCCAGGTTGAACCCGCACACGTCGGCGTAGCCGGCCTTGTCCATCGCCGCGAGGTAGTCGTGGGCCGACTCGATGTCGCCCATCGCCCGCTCCGACGGGTGGCACTCGAGATCAAACGTCACGCCGTACTGCTTGCACAGGTCGAACACCGGGCCGAACCGCTCGACCAGCAGCTCCAGACTCACCTGCCGCACGTCGGGGATGCTGTGCCCCTCGAGGCTCGTCGGCAGCGGCGGGAACAGGAACCAGTGGCTCCAGCAGTGGGCCGGGGAGCCGACGAACCCCGGCAGGGCCACCTTGCGGTTCTGGAGCTTGCCCAGGTGCCCGGCGAAGCGGACGCAGGCGAGCAGGTCGCGCAAGGCCTCGGCGTGCAGAAGCTTGCCGACGTCGTCGGGGACGTGGTACGGGTTGGTGCGCGGCGGCTGGTTGCCCTTGTCGCGCCACGCCTTGTACGCCGACTTCGCCTCGCCCGGCTTGAGGAACTGGAGCGTCTTGACGCTCGGCTCGTCACCCAGGGCCTGGCCTTGCAGGTGGGTGGCGACGGTGAAGATTTCGAGCTTGAGCTTCTTCGCCTTCTCGACGCGCTCCCGGGCGTAGGCGGCGGCGCCCTCGTCGGTGTCGCAGCGGCGCAGGTCCAGCTCCCAGCTGGCTTCTTCCCAGCCGTCGAAGCCGACGTCGGAGATGAACTTCAGCCACTGGTCTTCCGGTACGTTGCCGAACTGGCCGCGGACCAGGCCGATCTGGTGGTAAGATCCCTTGCCGAAGCGGTGCTCCGAGGTCTGCTTGAAGCCCATGGCGGCGGCCCTTTCTTGGAGAGGTCTCGTCGATGCTGGTGGTGACGAGTGTACCCCCCCCGGGGCGGACGGCAAGGCGCCGGGTGAAATGTCATCCCCACTTCGAGCGCAGCATCCCGTACAGGGCGTCGAGCGACTGCACGATGACGCGCGTGTCGGCGACGACGGGCATGAAGTTCGTGTCGCCGTTCCACCGAGGGACGACGTGCCAGTGCAGGTGCCCGGGCACCCCCGCGCCGGCCGCCTTGCCCAGGTTCAGCCCCACGTTGAAGCCGTCCGGCCGCATCAGCTCCGTCAGCGTGCGGACGCAGAGGCGCACGCCCTCCATCAAGTCGGCCAGCTCGTCGGCGGCCAGCTCGTCGAGCGTGGCCTTGTGGGCCCTGGGGACGACGAGCAGGTGGCCGTTGTTGTAGGGGAAGAGGTTGAGCAGGATCGCGCCCAGCGGGGTGCGGCGGGCGATGAGGTTGGCGCGGTCGTCGTCGAGGGACAGCCCGCGGCAGATGAAGCAGTCGTCGGCGGGGGTCGGCGGCTTGGGGTTCGCCACGTACGACAGCCGCCAGGGGGCCCACAGTTGATCCATCGTCAGCGCGTCCTCCGGTTGCTATCATAATGGCGGCGGGGCCGTGACACGTCCAGCCGGGCCGGTGCCTTGACAGTGGGTAGCCGGCTTCCTAGGATGGGTCTCTTTACCCCCGCGAACCCGAACCACACCGGATCAACATGGCCGTACCGAAGAGACGAACGTCGAAATCCCGCAAGGGGATGCGCCGCAGCCACCACCACATCGACCCCAAGCAGGTCCGCTACTGCCCGCGCTGCGAGCAGCCGATCCTGCCGCACCGCGTCTGCGGCAACTGCGGGCACTACAAGGGCCGCGAGGTGGTCGCGGTCCAGCCGACGGAGAAGTGATCCATGCGCATCGCGCTGGACGCGATGGGTGGCGATCACGCCCCCGAGCCGATCGTCGCCGGGGCCGTCCACGCCGTTTCCGCCGAGCCGGAGCTGACCCTCGTCCTGGTCGGTGACCAGGCGGCCGTCGAGCCGCTGCTGCCCGCCGGGCCGGAGCGGTCGCGCCTGGAGCTGTTCCACTGCACCCAGGTCGTCGGGATGGACGAGAAGCCCGTCGAGGCGCTCCGCCGCAAGCCCGACAACTCGATCAAGCGCTGCTGGGAGTTGCTCGCCACCAAGAAGGTGGACGGCATCGTCTCGGCCGGCAACACCGGGGCGATGGTCGCCGGCGGGCACTTCCTGAAGCGGTTCCTCCGCGGCGTGCTGCGGCCCGGCATCGCCGCGGTGTTGCCGGCCGAGAAGGGGCCGTTCGTCCTGCTCGACGTCGGCGCGAACATCCACGCCAAGCCGGAGCACCTGTTCCAGTACGGCATCATGGGGTCGATCTACGCCCGGAACATCCTGCAAGTCGAGCGGCCGCGCATCGGGCTGATGAACGTCGGCGAGGAGGAGGCGAAGGGCCACGACCTGGCCCGCGACACGCACCTCCTGTTCGCCAAGGCCGGCGGCGAGTTGCGCGAGCGGTTCGTCGGCAACATCGAGGGGCGCGACATCCACAAGGGGGCCGCCGACGTCGTCGTTTGCGACGGCTTCGTTGGCAACGTGCTACTCAAGCACAGCGAGGGCGTCTTCGAGTTTTTGATGAAGATCGTCCACAAGGAGGTGCTCACGCCGCTCCAGTCCGAGCGCGAGCTGGCGGAGCGGGTGGTGCGCGAGTTGGCGCTGCGCTACGACTACAGCACCTACGGCGGCGCCCCGCTTCTGGGCATCGACGGCGCGTGCATCATCTGCCACGGCAGCTCCGGCGAGCGGGCGATCAAGAACGCCCTGCTCGTCGCCGCGCGCTACGCCAAGGCGCACCTCAACGAGATCATCGTGCAGGAGCTGGAGGCGAACCCGCCGCCGGTCGAGTCGTAGGACAAGCTGCCAGCTTGTCCTTCTTGAAGAGGGACAAGCTGGCAGCTTGTCCTACGAGTAGAGGAGCGCATCCCCATGGCCAAGACGGCCTTCCTCTTCCCCGGCCAGGGGGCCCAGACCGTCGGCATGGCCGCCGGCCTGTGCCAGACGCTGCCGGCCGCGCGGGCACTGTTCGACCGCGCCTCGGCCGTGCTCGGCTACGACCTGCTCGACGTCTGCACCAACGGGCCGAAGGAGAAACTCGACTCGACGGCGGTCAGCCAGCCGGCGATCTACGTCGCCAGCCTCGCGGCGCTGGAACAACTTAAGCAAACGGAGCCGGCCGCGATCGACGAGTGCGTCGCCTGCGCCGGACTCAGCCTCGGCGAGTACACCGCGTTGACATTCGCCGGGTCCTTGTCGTTCGACGACGGCCTGCGGCTGGTGCGCAAGCGCGGCGAGGCGATGCAGGCCGCCGCCGACGCGACGCCCAGCGGCATGGTCAGCATCCTGCTGCTGGAGCAGCCGCAGGTCGAGCAGCTCGTCGAGCAGGCCTCGGCGAAGGGGCTGTTGCGGATCGCGAATTACCTCTGTCCGGGTAACCTCGTCGTCTCCGGCGAATCGGCGGCGTGCGAGGAGGTCGCGCGCCTCGCGGCGGCGGCCAACGCGCGGGCGATGCCCCTCGCCGTCGCCGGGGCGTTCCACACCCCGATCATGCAGCCGGCCGTCGGGCAGCTGACGGCGGCGCTTGAAGGCGTGACGCTCCAGCCGATGCTGGTCCCGGTCTGGGCCAACGTGACGGCCCGGCCTTACGACGAGGTGTCGCAGGTGAAGCCGACGCTGGCCCGCCAGGTCGTCGAGCCGGTGTTGTGGGAGAAGACGATGCGCGGCCTATTGGAAACAGGGGTGGAGAAGTTCGTCGAGGTCGGACCGGGTCGGGTCCTCGCCGGGCTGCTCAAGCGCATCCACCGCAAGGCGGAGTGCCGGAACGTGACCGCGTGACGCGGCCCCCTTTCCTTGTGCCCCTGTCTTGCGTAGTTAATCTCCTCTCGCCCCGCCGACGCGACTGCGGGAGATCCCCCGGGCCGCCAGGTCCGCTTGCCCGGCGCGCGTGCGCTGTGGTACATAACGTAGTGTGAAAGTGAACAACCTCGGCCGATTCCACCCCCGGAAAGTGTGATCGGACGTATAGGGAGGTCGAAACGTGGCTTCCGTCGAAGAACGCGTGATCGAGCTGGTTTGCGAGCGCCTGGGCGTCAACAAGGAGCAGGTCACCCGGCAGACCTCGTTCATCGAGGACGTCGGCGCCGACTCGCTGGACATCGTCGAGCTGGTCATGGGGCTGGAGGAGGAGTTCGGCATCAACATCCCGGACGACCAGGCCGAGAAGATCAAGACCGTCGGCGAGGCGATCGACTACATCGAAAGGGAGAAGGCGAAGCAATGACCCGGCGGGTTGTCATCACGGGCCTGGGGACGGTCAACCCCCTCTCGTCGGACCTCAAGGAGTTCTGGGCGGGCCTGTGCGCCGGCCGCAGCGGCGTCGGTTACATCGAGCAGTTCGACACCAGCAAGCACAAGGTGAAGATCGGCGGCGAGGTCAAGAACTTCGAGCCGGAGAAGCTGCTCGACCCCAAGACCGCCCGCCGGCTCGACCGGTTCACCCAGTTCGCCCTGGTGGCGGCCCATTCCGCGGTCAAGGACAGCGGCGTGGAGTTCGCCAGGGAAGACCCGTTCCGCTGCGGCGTCATCTACGGCTCGGGCATCGGCGGGATGTGGGAGTTCGAGGAGCAGCACACCCGCTACATGGAGGGCGGGCCAGGCCGCGTCAGCCCGTTCGTCGTGCCCAAGATGATCGTCAACGCCGCGGCGGGCAACATCTCCATCGAGTTCGGCCTGTCCGGGCCGAACACCGCCGTCTCGACCGCCTGCGCCAGCGCCGCCCACGCCATCGGCGACGCGATGCGGGCCATCCAGTATGACCACGCCGACGTGATGCTCACCGGCGGCTCCGAAGCGGGCATGACCCCGATGGGCCTCGCTGGCTTCATCCAGGCGCGGGCCCTGTCGAACAACAACGACGACCCCAAGGGCGCCAGCCGGCCGTTCGACAAGGACCGCGACGGCTTCGTCCTCGGCGAGGGGGCCGGCGTCCTTGTTGTCGAAGAGCTCGAACACGCCCGCAAGCGCGGCGCACGCATCTACGCGGAGCTACTCGGCGTCGGCAACACGGCGGACGCCCATCACATCACCGCGCCGCACCCCTGCGGCCTGGGCGCCGCCCGGGCCATGGTGGTGGCGCTGAAGGACGCCAAGCTCAACCCCTCCGACGTGCAGTACATCAACGCCCACGGCACCAGCACTCCCCTGGGTGACGAGGCGGAGACGAAGGCAGTCAAGGAGGTGTTCGGCGAGCACGCCCGCAAGCTGGCCATCTCCAGCACCAAGAGCATGATCGGCCACCTGCTCGGCGCCTCCGGCGCGGTCGAGCTGATCGCCACGGTGATGTCGATCGTCCACGGCGTCGTCCACCCGACCATCAACTACCGCACGCCCGACCCGGCGTGTGACCTCGACTACGTCCCAAACGAGGCCCGCGAGTTCCGCGTCCGCCGGGCGCTGTCGAACAGCTTCGGCTTCGGCGGGCACAACTGCTCCGTGGTCGTCGGCGCGTTGGGGTAAATGGTCTCGCGGCGGGCTACGGCCAGACCCTGTAGGGTGGGCCGAGTCCGCGAGGCCCACCGGGTCGCACGCCTCGGGTTGACGTACCTGCGAAGCCGGGCGGTATGCCTCGGTGGGCCTCGAAGACTCGGCCCACCCTACAGCGCGCGGCAACGACCCATCGAGGGGGTACTTGACGGCGGCGGGCGGATGCGGAATAGTAACCCTCACCGCCCCTCTTGGCCCCGCACCCACGAGCGCCGCCCATGAGCGACGACCTGCTGTTCGGCACCAACGACTTCGCCGAGAACCCCGAGCCGCGCGTCCCCTGCGTGCTGCTGCTCGACGTGTCCGGCTCGATGCAGGGCGCCCGCATCCGCGAGCTGAACGACGGCATCGTCTCGTTCAAGGACGCCGTCGCCGCCGACACCCTGGCCAGCAAGCGCGTCGAGGTGGCCGTCGTCACCTTCGGCGGCGAGGTCGAGGTCGTCACGCCGTTCACCACCGTCGCCGCCTACCAGCCCACGGCACTCAAGGCCAGGGGCGACACGCCGATGGGGGCGGCCATCCTCCGCGCCACCGACATGGTCAAGGCGCGCAAGGAGGAGTACAAGGCCAACGGCATCTCCTACTACCGCCCGTGGATCTTCATGATCACCGACGGCGGCCCGACCGACGCCTGGAAGCAGGCGGCCGAGGAGGTGGCGCGCGGCGAGGAGTCGAAGGCGTTCTTGTTCCTCGCCGTCGCGGTGCAGGGGGCCAACGTCGAGACGCTGCGGAAGATCACGCCCGGCGGGGTGCGCGAGCTACAGGGGTTGGAGTTCCGCGAGCTGTTTATGTGGCTGTCGGCGTCGATGAAGTCGGTGTCGCAGTCGAGCCTCGGCACAGCCATCCAGCTGCCGCCGACCGACAAGTGGGCGGTCATCTGACATGGCCGGGCGCTGGTCCGTCCTCCACGCCAGCGTCGCCGGCACGTCGCACCAGCGGCGCGGCCAGCCGTGCCAGGACGCCGCCTTCGCCGGCGAGGAGGGCGACGTCCTCGTCGCCGCCTGCGCCGACGGCGCCGGCAGCGCCGTGCGCGCCGAGGAGGGCGCGAAGCTCGCCTGCCGGTCGGCGGTCCTGGCCGCCTTATCGGATATTCGCGGGGGCTTTCCTCTCCATCTCGATCGGCTGCGGGGCTGGGTCGATCAGGCCCGGGTCAGGCTGAGCCATGAGGCGTGCGTGAACAACGTCCCCTCGCGCGATTACGCCTGCACGCTGCTCATCGCCGTGGTGTGGGGGCAGGGCGGCCTGTTCGCCCAGGTCGGCGACGGCGCCATCGTGGTCCGGCACAACCACGATTACCACCCGATCTTCTGGCCTCGCTCCGGCGAGTACGCCAACCAGACGTCGTTCCTCACCGACGCCGACTTCGAGGATACGTTGCTGCTCGACGAGGTGGCCGGCCCCATCGACCGGCTGGCCCTGTTCAGCGACGGCCTCCAGCGGCTGGCGCTACACGAGGCGACGCGGTCGGTCCACGTCCCGTTCTTCGCCCCGCTGTTCGACCGGCTCGCCGCGGTGGAGGACGCCGCGACGCTGGAGGTTCCGCTGCGGAAGTGGCTGGCGTCGGACGCGGTCAACCAGCGCACCGACGACGACAAGACCCTGCTGCTGGCGACGAGGCACGACCGATGAGCCGGGCGCTCGCCGACCACACCGGGCGCCCCGTGCGGTTGGGGCCGTTGATCGGCCAGGGTGGCGAGGGCGCGGTGTTCCAGGTCGAGGGCGACGCGACCCTGGTCGCGAAGGTTTACAGCAAGCCGCCCGACCCGGCGACGGGCGACAAGCTACGGGCGCTGGTCCGCCTGGCGCGGCCGGAACTGCTGCGCGTCGCGGCCCTGCCGACGGGGACGCTGCACGAGAACGGGACGCTGTGCGGCTTGCTGATGCCGCTGGTCCCCCTGGCGCGGTTCCGGCCGGTCCACTTCCTGTACAGCCCGGCGCACCGCAAGACGGCGTTCCCGCTGGCCAACTGGCGATTCCTGATGCACACCGCC
>JAXMAW010000009.1:0-161493 GCA_046350195.1 Gemmataceae bacterium | reverse complement strand
GGCAGAGCAAGGAGGTTGGCCCCGCCAGCGACATCTACGGCCTTGGTGGCGTCCTCTACGCCTGCCTGACCGGCTCGGCGCCGTTCCGCGGGGCCACCGCCCAGGAGCTAGTCCTGCTGGTGTTGAACGAGGAGCCCGTGCCGCCTTCCCGGCTGCGCCCTGGGTTGCCCCGCGACCTGGAGACGGTGTGCTTGAAGTGTTTGAGCAAGGAGCCGGAACGCCGCTACGCCACGGCCGGGGCCGTGGCCGACGACTTGCGGCGGTTCCTCGACGGCGCGCCGGTCCGGGCTCGCCCCGCCGGGGCGGCGGAGAAGTTGTGGAAATGGGCGCGGCGACGCCCGGACCGAGCCGCAGCGATGGTCTTGTTGGGGTTGCTCGTGACGGCCACCGTCGCCGGGCTGGCCCTGTTCTCGGCGTACCAGGCCCGGACGAACACCGAGCTTCACGGCCTGAACACGGAACTGCAGACGTCGAAAACGAACCTCACGGCCAGGACGCGGCTGGCGGGGTTGGCCGTCCTCTCCCTGGCGGAGAAGGAACTCCAGGGAAAGCCGGACAGGGCCCAGCGGTTCTTGAACCTTGGCCTCGAAACGCTTGCGCCGCTGGCGGCCGAGACGCCCCAGGACTACGAGGTGCGTGCCGCCATGGCCTCCGCCCTGTACCACCTGGGCCGGATCGAGCGAAACCGCAGCAAGCTTGCCGAGGCGAGGGCGTACTGGGTCAGGTCCGTCGCGGCCTCAGAAGCCCTTGTCCGCGACGCACCCGAGGACTCACGGTTCCGTTCGGACCTCGGCCAGGCCTGTTACAACTTGGCGGTCCTCGCCCGGAGTACGAAGAAGCACGACGAACAGGTCGAGTGGCTGACCAAGGCCATCGCCGCGTTCCGGCCGGTTACCAGGCCAGGTGCGCCCGAGGCCTGGTTCCTGTGCCGGGCCCATTGGTCACGCAGCTGGGGCGGCCTGCGGCGTTCGTGGGCGGAGGCCCTCGAGGACCTGGCCGAGGCGATCCGCTACTCGGACGGTCGAGCCGACCGGGAGGGGATTATCGCCGAGGCCGGTTCGGCCCTGGACAACAGCCTCCCGGCCGAAGGACCGCTGCGCGTCGAGGCGGCCCGCGCCTATGCCGTCGCCGCGGCAGCGGCGCAGGCTGACGCCAAGCAGCCGCTGCCCCGGCGCGAGCAAGAGGCGGCCCGCTGGGCCGGCCGCGGTGTTGCTGTGCTGAACAAGGCCTGGCAGGACGGGCTGCTCAACGACCCCACCCTGATCGAGCAGTTGCGGTCGGCCCCGGAGTTCGCCCCGGTTCGTGAGCACGCGGGCTTCCAGTCTACCCTCCCCGGCCTTTTCTGATCTCCCAAGGATTCTCCTGTCGCCGGGCCGGGGAGAACGGTGATCCCTCTGGCGCAGGGGCGGCGATCGCACCGGGCGACGCCCCCCTCGAGCAACGCCTTTGGAGGGACGTCTTATGACTTCATTGCCTCGTCGCCGGCCGGATCGCCTCCCCATCTCCAGCGCCCGGCCCGCCCTGGAGCCCCTCGAATACCGCGAGGTGCCGGCGGCTTACCACTTCGCCAACGGCGTTTTCACCATCCGCATGGCCGAGATCGCCAATCGGGCCGTGAGCCTTGACACCCGTAGCGACGGCGTGGTGGTGATCAACAGCCGGGCCAGCGGCGGTCCGAACAACTACGTCGTCGGCGCGCCCAACGGCCGGCTGCACGCCGGGGTGGTTCGTCGTCTCGTGGTCCACGGCTCGAACCAGGACGACAACATCGCTCTGAGCAGGGTCGATACCCGGGCGTTCAACAACCTCAGCGGCCGGGTCGATATCTACGGCAACGGCGGGCGGGATACGATCGACGGCACCGCGTTCGACGACCGGATCCGGGGCGGGGAGGGGAACGACCGGGTATTCGGCTTGGCCGGCGATGACCGCATCTGGGGCGACGGTGGCCACGACGACCTCTACGGCGACGGCAATTCCAGCAAGTGGGACCGGCTGGGCGGCCACGACCGGATCGACGGCGGCTCGGGCAACGACCGGCTGTCCGGCTACGGCGGCAACGATGTGCTGGTTGGTCGGGCAGGCGACGACTACTTCCTCGGCGGGGTCGGCGCGGACACCGCTTGGATCGACGGGGAGGACCGCCGCCCACGCTACGGCTGGCCGGGTGTCGAAAAGGTCGAGACCGGTATCCCGCCGCTGGTTTGACCGCGGGCACGATCCCAGGCCGCGGGGGCCAAGGAAGCGCAATGCCGATCGGCCGCACGGCCCGAGCTATTGTTGCCCGGCAGATCAGGACGTCGGACGAAACCGGCCGATGACTTCGAGCCGGTGGCCGAGCACCTCGAACCCCTTCTGCCGCAGTTCGGCGAGCAGTTCCGGGGCGAGGCGGTCCAGCAGCGACGGGTCGTAAGGCAGCTCGAGGTCGCACAACTGGCCGGTACGCTCGCAGCGGAGGTGGTAGTGCGGGTGGGCCTTGCCGTCGTAGCGCACCGGCCCCTGCTCGTCCGCCAGGCGGGCGGCGAGGCCGGCGTCCACCAGGGCGTCGAGCGCCTTGTACACCGTGGCGAGGCTGATGTTCGGCAGCCGCCGCCGCACCGAGGCGAACACCTGCTCGGCGGTCGGGTGGGAGTCGATGGAGCGCAGGTGGGCGAAGACCTCGACGCGCTGGCGCGTGTAGCGCCAGCCGGCCCTCTCCAGGGCCTGGCGGAGGTCGGCGATCTCGGTCGATTGGGCCGGCTGCCGGTGTTCCATGAACGCTCCTCAATCCCCTCCATGATATGTCGTTAACCCTGACACGGCAAGGGGATCGAGGCGATTCAGCCTGGGCGGCCGGGGTGGAGCAGTCCGGCCGACGACTGGAAGATGCGGCGGCGGCGCTCCTTCGCCTGCGGCGCGGCCTCCTTTTTCTGCGATTCCAGGTCGGCGAGGTTGGCCAGGCAGAATGGGCAGCAGACGGTGTGCAGGTGGAAGTCGAGGTAGTCCTGCTCGCCGTCGTCGAGGACCCGCAACAGGAAGCTTTGCAGCGTCTCGCGGCTGGGGCAGGTGAGCCGCTCGCGCCGCCAGACGGCCCCCAGCGAGTGCTCGCCGCGGTCGCGCTCCTGCATCGCCTGCTGGAGTTGGCGGCGCAGGGCCGGGTCGTCGCGCAGCGACTGCTCGACGCGGGCGGTCTCCGACTCGGACAGGGCGTCGTCCAGGTAGGCGTGTAGCTGTTCGCGCGTGATCTGGCTCATGGCGTCGCCGAAGGGACAGGGGTGCGTTCCACGACCATTAGAACACCCCGTCCGCCGGACGTCAACCGGCCAGGCGGCATCATGTAAACATCTGCACAGAGGGAGAAGTGCGCCTCACTCCTCGCGCACCCCTTGCAGTTCCGGGAACACGTCGGCCGAAAGGCCGGCGGCGCGGATCAGCTCCGACAACTTCTTCACCGCGGCGAAGCGGTAGTTCGCCACCTGTTGCTCGCTGATCTTCAAGAACGCTGCCACGTCGCGGTTGGCCCAGCCCTTCACCCACAGCAGCTCCATCACCTTCAGGCGCACGAAGTCGCCCTTCTCCTGCCACGACCGCAGGATCTGCCCCAGGCAGCGCGTCAGCGCCGCCCGCTCCAGCTCCTCCCGCTCGTCCGACCGCACCCGGCTCGACGCCGTCGGGGCGTCGTCGTACTGCTGGTCGAGCAGGTCGTCGTTGCCCTCCGGCAGCGACCGCAGCGGGTGGCGGCCGCTCTTGCGCAGGTGGTCGGTCAGCTTGTGCGAGGCGATCGTGAACAGGTAGGTCTGCAACTCGCGGCGGTCGTCGAAGTTGGGCAGGCTGTTCAAAAAGCCGACGAACGTCTCCTGCACGACGTCCTCGCTGGTGGAGCGGTCGCGCAGCCGCCTTTGGACGTAGGCCAACAGCCGGCCCTCGTAGCGGCTGATGAGCGTCTGCCACGCCTGGGAGTCGCCCTGGCGGATCTGCTGGATGAGCAGGCGGTCACTGTCGGAGGCCATGACGCCCTCGCCTCGATGGCGCTCCCGGCCGGTGTCACCTCGTCAGGTACAGCCCGGCGGCAACCGCGGCCAGCACCACCGCCGCGCCTAGACGCAGCAGTTTCGTCGCGTAGCCGCGGGTCGATTCTTCCAGCCGCAGGTACCCGGCCGTGACCAGCGCCACCGCCAGTATACCAGCCAGCAGCCGCGCCAGGATAGTGTGTCGCTCCTGCACCGTCTGGTGCCGGGCGGCCGTCTCGATCTCCTTGAGGTAGCTGTGCGTCAGCTCGACGCGGCAGCGGGCGACGAGGGCCGGCTTGTCGTCGATGTTGACCGGCGGGACCGGCTCCGGCTCGCCGCGCGGCTGGATCACGTTGTACCGGGTGAGGAAATCCAGGTCGAGCTGCTCCGCCGTCGGCGTCCAGCCGGTGCCGCGCAGCCGCCGCGTCAGCAGCTCCTCGACGCGCTCGCGGCCGTTCTTCAGGGCGCTCTCGCGCGCCTGCTCCGGCGTCGGGCCGTAGCCGTCCACGACGTCGTCCGCCTTGGGGGCGACCACCACCGGGGCCCCGGGCTTGGCGGGTTTGGTGCGGCTGCTCTTGCCGGCCGCGCCGCCGGTGGAGCGCAGGTTGAGCACGACGATCACCGCCACCACGAGGGCCAGGCACTTGGTCGATTTCATGGTCTTATCCTCTCGTGTGGTCGGCTCAGGCGTACCGCAGGCGAACCCGGCGGGCCGGGGCCGGGGCCGGGGGCTCCCAGGGGCTGACCAGCTGCACGATCGCCGCCGCCATCACCAGCACCACCGCCGCCATGGTGTACGACGGCAGGTGCATCGGGCGGACCAAGAGCAGCAGCACGGCGCCCCAGAAGCCGGCCCCGAGGATCGGGGCGAAGCTGAAGCGCTGCGACCGCCGGCGGGCGGTCATCCGCCACCAGCGGAGGACGAAGAACGCCAGGGCATAGTAGCAGACGTAGGTCGCCTCGGTGGCGATGTCGGCGGGGAACAGCCGCACCACCACGTCGCCGTTCGACTGAGACAGCCGCCACGACGACCCCAGGGCCCAGCCGTCCAGCCAGCACGCCAGCAGCCCGACCACCCCGCCCAGGACCAGCATCACCAGCCGCCGCGACCAGCCGTCGCCGCGCCGCTCCGTCCAGAACTTGGCCGGGATCAACACCGCCCACGCCGCGGCGACCGTCAGGAAGAACAGCGTCGAGAGTCGCGTCCAGTCGTGCTCGCGGTACGTCTCCTGCCTCAGCGCCGCCCACAGGGCCGTCGCCAGCCCGGCGAACAGGACGGTGACCACCATCGACCAGGCCAGCTCCATCACCTGCTGCCGCCCCGTCACCGCTGGCAGGGCGTCGCGCACCGGCTCCGGGCGCTTGCCCGGCAGCGGGAACGCCCGCGGCCGCTCCGGGGCCGGCGTCGCCGGCGCCACGGCCGGGTGGCGGGCCGACTCCTGCCCGCCGACCGCCTCGACGTCGCGGGCCATCTCGGCCATGCCTGAGTAGCGGTGGGCGGGGTTCTTGGACAGCGCCTTGGTGACGATCGATACCCACTCGCGTGGCACCTTGCTCATGTCCGGCGTGCTGGTCAGGTGCTTCATCAGGATCTCGCCGGCGCTCTCGCCGTCGAACGGCACCCGGCCGGTAACCATCTCGTAGAGGATGACCCCGGCCGCGTAGGTGTCGATCTGCTTGTTGTAGTTGCCGGTGCTGATCTCCGGCGCCATGTAGTGGACCGTGCCGACCGACTGCGTCTGGGCGGTGCGCTGGCTGGTGCTGATCGACTTGGACAGCCCGTAGTCGCCGACCTTCACCACGCCGTTCTCGATGAACACGTTGGCCGGCTTCGGGTCCGGTGGACGATGCCGTGGTCGTGGAGGCAATCGCCCTGGCCAGGCCGGTGAACCACTCGCGGACCAGGCTCGCGGGGGATGCCGTTGGGGTGGCGGCTGGATGACCGGATTGAGCCCCTCGCCGGCGACGTACTCCATCACCACCCAGTGGTCGCCGAGGCTGTCCTTCTTCAGGTCATACAGGGCGACGAGGTTGGGGTGTTTCAGGTTGAGGCGGTGGGCGACGCCGCGCAGGCGCTCGACGAGGTGGTCGCCGCGGACCAGCTTCAGCGCTACCTCCTTGCCGCCGTCGCTGATGGCGAAGTAGACCTCGCCGAAGCCGCCGCGGCCGATGCCTCGCTTGAGCGTGAAGCCGTCCAGCGGTCGCTGCCCAGGTAGCCAGGTGAACTCGCGGGAATCGCTCATCGAGATTGCGGGTGGGTGCAGGCCGGATGGAGGAGGCGGCGCAGCACGTCCGCGCCTCGCGCCTCGTTGCGTGCGTCTGTTCCTGATCTTCATGAAGAAACGCCAGTTCGATCGCGAAGCTGATGTCCTCGCCGCTGACCGTCGCGTTGGGCGGCAACAGCGTCCGCCCGCCTCTTCTGGCCGTTGACCCTCATCTCCCCCGGGTGCCGCACGCCCAGCCCGCCGCAGTGCTTGAACAGGATGATCGACTCCCGCAGGTCGTGGACCTGCACGTGGGACTGGGGCGTGGGCGACAGCACCAGCGTCTCGGCCATCAGCAGCACCGCGTCCACCGAGGTCGGCAGCCGGTGGCCGCTCACCAGGTCGAGCCGGGCCGTCGTGCTGCCGGGCACCGGCTGGCGGAACTGGAACTGGCACGACGCGCCGACCGTCACCCGGTCGTTCGGCTGGAGGATCGCCTTCGTCGTCGCCGCCCGTTGACCTGCACCGGCCTCACCGCCTCAACGTACCCCTCGCCGTCCCTCGTCAATGTCGCATGCAACCTTGAACGTCCGCCACCAGGGGCACATCGACCCGGGCCTCGGCGCGCCCCTGCCCGAAGATGACAGGCGGTTCCCCAGGCACACCAGGTAACCGCCGACGCCGTCGATCCAGAGGAAGAACCGGGGCAGCAGCGGGTCGGCCGGCTCCTGCTCGTCGTCCGCCTCACCGACCAGGGCCTGGCTTACGTACGGCTCCAGCGCCCGCCAGGCCCTTGTTCTCGCGCCCTCGTCTGCTCGTGCTGCAGGAGCGGGGCGAAGGCACCGCCTCCGACAGTTCGACACCTCGCCCACCATGGGCCGCCGCCGCCTCGATGCAACCAGGCCAGCAGGTCGAGGACAACTTCTGCCGGCCTTCCAGCAGGTCGGCGTGGAACGCCTCGACCCGCGAGTTGACCCCGAGCAGCCGGCCGGCGGGGGAGATCACGTCGAGGGCCAGGCCGAACTCGCCGCGGCCGGCCAGTTCCTTCGCCCGCAGCCAGCCGCGCAGCCCCTCCTCGAGCACGCCCAGCTCCGCCGACGCCACGCCGCGCTGACGGAGCTTCATCACGGACTCCTCCGCCCTGGCCGTGTCGCCGGTCTGGAGCAGGGCTCGCAGCTCGGCCAGGCCCAGACCGATCAGCCCCTGTCTCAACCGCTCGCTGACCTTCGGGGCAACCCCCAGCTGGTCCGCCTGGAGCAGGTCGGCCCACGCCGCCGTGACGTCGTCGCGCTTCAGGTGCTGCTCGCCGCGATCGACGTAGGCCTTGGCGATCTTCGCCAGCAGTTCGACGGCCCGGCGGTGGTTGCGCACGGCGGGCAACTCGACCAGCCGCAGCGCCTCTTCCAGCCTCCCGCTGCGGAGCGCCACCTGGGCCTGCCGCACCGTTAACCACGCGAAGCCGAACATGCCTGTTTCGCCGTTTCGCCCGTTTGGTAACGGTGGGGCGACCCTGATCGACACCGGATGACCTAGGGACAGAGCCTCCCAGGAAGACGGGTCACGTCCTCGCCGGGAGGCTCCGGGCGTGCCGTCGAGGGTCACTGGTTCTCGTCGCCGGCGGCCTCCTTGACCTTGTTGCCGAACCGCTCCTCGAGGTACTTGTCGGCCTTGGTGTCCCGCTCGGCCTGCTCGTTCCTCGTCTGGATGCTCAGCTCGCCGCGCAGCTCGCGCTTCTTCTTGAGGACCTCGATCTTCTCCTTGACGGACTCCATGTCCTTGCGGAGCTGGCGGTACTTGGTGTCGTCGATGGTGGACTCGCTGGCGGCCTGGGAGTGGCGCTCCTCGGCCAGGGCCGTCTCCAGCTGCTGCAGCTGGGTGGCCATCTGCTCGCGGACGGTGCGCAGCTCGGTCAGCTTCTTGCGCTCCAGCGCCAGGTGCTTCTGCTCGGCCTCCAGCCGGCCGTCCTTGCTCTTGACGTTCTCCTCGAACGTCTTGAACGCCAACGCCTCGGCGCGGAGGTTGTCCTTGGTGTAGCGGCGGTCGCCGTGCATCACGAACGTCTTGCCGCCGATCAACTCGTCGTTCAGCTTGGCCAGGCGGGCCTCCTCCCTCTTGAGGTTGGCCTTGTCCGCCTTGACCTCGCGGTCGAGCTTGTCGGCGGCGACGATCATGCGGGCGACCTTGTCGAAGTGCCGGTCGTCGTCGCGCGCCAGCGAGTTGATCTCCATGCGGAGCCGGGCGATCTCCTGCTCGGGCGGCACGCTGTGCTTGACCGAGGCGAAGACCTTGTTGGCCTTCCACCGCAGGTGGCTGCCCAGCCAGGTGCCCTTGACGACTGCCAGGCCCAGGCCCACGGCGAGGGCCGCGATCACGATCTTCTTGAACATGTTGCTGAACCCCTATCCCGATACGGATCGTGAAGAATGCGGAGGGGACCAACAACACGGTCGGCTCCGCCCATGTCATTTTATTCGCCGGGGCCGGCCCGGGATTTAGGGGAAGCCTTAGAATCGCTACCGCAGTGGGGCCGAGGCGTGCTTGGTCGGCCCGGGAACAGGCGCAGGTGAGGCTTCTTGAAGCAGTTCCGTCAGCCGGGCCAGCAGCCAGGCGGCTTCTTTTTTCGAGCCGGCCGCGACCGCCTGGTTCTTGTTCCGGTCCTCCGCGTGCCGCCCGGCGTGCCGGCCGGCCTTGTGGAGAAGCTCGCTGGCCGCCAGCCACACCCCTTCCTGGTCCTTCGCCCAGATGCCATAGGCCGGCGTCGGGGCGGGGCCGGGGAGCTTGTTGGCGATGTGGTCGCGCCAGAACCGCCGGCGGGCGCACACAGCCGCGAACTCGGCGAGGACCGACCTGGGCAGCTCGCCGTTGTTGAGGGCGTCGCGCAGGTTGGCCTGCGGCGACGTCAGCGGGTTGGCCAGCAGGCACAGCCAGCGCTGCATCTGCGGGTGCAGCGCCGGCAGCAGCCGCGCCAGCGCCGGCGCGACCTGCTCGCGGACGCTGGGGTCGTACAGCCGCTGCACCAGCTTCGGCAGGCCGGGGCCCCCGGCGGCGCCGAGCTGGACGAGCATCCGGGCGGCGGACGCCCGCGTCTTGCGGTTGCCGGCGTCCAGAGCGTCGGTCAGGATGGCCGGGGCGAGGTCCGGGTCGCGGCCGGCGCGCTGGGCCAGGGCGCGGACCTCGGCGTTGGTGTACTCGCGCTCCTCGCGCGACTGGGTCCGGAGGATCGTCCGCAGCAGGGCGGGGTCGTGGCTGCCTTGTAGACGCTGTGCCAGGAACGTGGAGGTCCGCGCGTCGAGCGCGTGGTTGCCGGCCAGCGTCAGGTGGCGCAGATTGCCCCAGTGCGGCGAGTCGAACAGGGCCTGCACCCCGGCCTGGCCGATGTAGTTGTGGCTCAGGTTGAGGTGGGTCAGCCGGCCCAAAAGCGGCGACGCCGCCAGCTCCGCCAGGCTCCGGTCGGTGACGTAGCAATGGCTGAGGTCAAGCCAGGTGATGTATTTCAGGCGCCGCGAGGCGAGCAGGACGCGCAGGCCGTGGTCGCCGATGCCCGTCCGCGAGAAGTCGAGGCCGGAGAGTCGCTCCAGGTAAGGGCAGTCGGCGAACTGCTTGTGTAAGCCGCCGTGGACGCGGACGCGGCGGACCGGCGCCTGGGTGAAGAGCTTCTGGGCGTGCGGCACGAACGTCTCGACGTGCAACTGCACGACCTCGACGAAGCCGCGGCGGAACTCGTACTTTTCGACCAGATTGGCGATCGGCTGGGCCCAGTCCGTGCGGTGGGCGCGGAGCAACTCGTCCTCGCGCGCCTTCAGCTCGGGGAGCCGGGCGGAGTCGATCCACGCGCCGGGGTGGCCCTCGGAGCGGCGGGCGAGTTGGACCTGGACCTGGATGAACTCGCCGCGGGCGGCGCCGCCCTCGTCGCCGCGCTCCAGCAGCCAGTCGGCGTAGGCGAGGCGGCAGACGTCGTCGTCGGGCTGGTCGAGGACGGCGCGCAGGAAGTCGGCGTCGGTCATGGCGGCACCTCGCGGGGGTACTGGACTCGACAGCCCAGCATACCCTCGGGTTCGCCCCGACGCCAGGACGGCAGCGGTCCCAGGCCCGACCGTGAGGAGGAGCGCCCCTTCACGCCCTCCCTCACGGTCGGGCCTGGGACGGCGGGTATCGGGGCCGACGACGGTCAGTGGGCGGTGATTTCCCTTCCCCGCCGCCGCCTTCGCGATTACCATGCGTCGGCGTTGGTTGCCACCGCACCCCACGGGAACCGTCCCCATGACCGCCGAAGGACCGTCGGCCGCCGCCCGACCCGCCTGCTGACGCGCGCTGCCCGGCGCCCGGCACGCAGCCATGCTGCTGTTGCTCATCAACCTGTTCAACTACATCGACCGCCAGGTCCTCGCCGCCGTCGAGCCGGAGGTCGCCCGCACCTTCTTCCCCAAGGTGGTCGATCCCGCCTCGGGCGAGGAGGTGGACCCGCCGAACTCCGGCTTCTACATGGGGCTGCTCTCGACCGCCTTCCTGGTGACGTACATGCTCACGTCCCCGGTCTTCGGCGCGCTCTCGACGTGGATGTCGCGGTGGCTGCTGATCGGCGTCGGCGTGGCCGTCTGGAGCCTGGCGTCCGGCGCGTCGGGGCTGGCGACGACGTACGCGGTCATGCTGCTGACGCGCTGCTTCGTCGGCATCGGTGAGGCGGTCTACGGCCCGGTGGCGCCGGACGTGCTGTCCGACCTGTACCCTGTCAAGCGGCGCGGCCAGATCCTCGCCTACTTCTACGCCGCCATCCCGTTCGGCGGGGCGCTGGGCTACGCCCTGGGCGACATGGTCGTTCGGGTCCACCGGGGACTGGCGCGTGGCGTTCTACCTCGTCGTGCCGCCGGGCCTCCTGTTGACCCTCTGGTGCTTCCTGATGGCGGCCGCCCGCGGCCAGGCCGACGCGGTCAGGCCGCCGCGCGCAAGCAGTCGCCTTCGGACTACCTGTACCTGCTCCGGATTTCCCGTCCTACGCCAGCCAACTGCGCCGGCATGACGGCGATGACGTTCGCCATGGGCGGCATGGCATTCGTTGCCGCCTTCCACCTGGAGTACCGCGGCGTCGAGGAGAGCTGTTCGGCGTCGGGGCGAAGACCGCCTTCGGCGGGATCACGGCGGCGCTTGTCGGGCCTGGTGGCGACGCTGGTCGGCGGCTGGGCCAAGCGACGCCCTGCGCGACCGCTGCTGGCTCGTACTTCCTCGTCTCCGGGGCGGCGATGGTCGTCGCCTTCCCGCTGCTGTTGCTGCTCATCAGCGCTCGCCGTTCCCGCTGTACAGCTTGCCACTGACGGCGTTCGTCTTCTACCTGTTCTTCAACACCGGGCCGACGAACACGATCCTGGCCAACGTCACCCACCCGCTGCTCCGCGCTGAGCTTCGCGGCTGAACATCCTGATCATCCACCTGCTCGGCGACGCCGTCTCGCCGCCGATCATGGGCGCGATCAAGGACGCCTACAACCTGGACGTGGCGTTCTACTTCGTCTCGGGAACGGTGCTGATTGGGGGCGTGCTGTGGCTGTGGGGTGCGCGACACCTCCAGCGCGACACGGAGCTGGCGCCGACCCGACTGCCGCCGGCGTAACCAGCGAGCCGCGCACGAAGTGAGCGGCGTTCACTGAAACCGCTTACTTCGTGCGGCTCCGTACCGGCGTTAGCGGCGGGCGGCGGCGACGACCTCGATCTCGTTGACGATCCGCTGCACGCCTTCGAGGCGGGCGACGACTACCTGGGCCATCTGCTTGAGGTAGTACGTCGGCGAGCAGCCGCCGGCGTCAACACCCCGGCGGCCCACTCGCAGTGGACGTTCTTCAGGGCGAGGTAGGAGGTTGTGCCGGAGGCAGTTCTCCGCCACCGAGCAGATCTGTGCTGCTGCTGAGACCTGGCCGAGGTAGTGCTCAACCCGATCGTCCGACCAGAAAAGGTCCTGCTGGCCCATAGCTTCCTCCTCACGGGGTGGGCGGCAGACGGCAACGGAATGGAACGGCTCCTCGCTGAGCCGGGGAAGGCAGCCCAGTTACCCTAAACCCGGGGACGGGGGGTTGTCAACGATATTTCTGTCCGAATTCAGCGCGAGGGTTTACACCTCCTCACGCAGGGCGCCCATGTAAACGAGGTCGTCGTAGGCCCCGTCACACCAAACCTGGGCCCGCTGTCGGCCCTCCTCGACGAAGCCGCACGCCTGGTAGGCTCGGATGGCCCGCCCGTTTCGGCCGTGTACCCGCAGCCAGACCTTGCGATAGTTCAGGTAGCGGAAGGCGTACTGGAGCAGAAGCCGGACGCACTCGCGGCCGTAGCCCTTGCCCCAATAGTCCCTTTGTCGCCGATGCCGATGCCCAGCTCGGCGGTCTGGTGGGTGGCGCTGGCGTTGAACAGGCCGCAGCCGCCGACGAGCTTGCCGTCGGCCTCGATGGCGAAGAACGTCTTG
Source organism: Gemmataceae bacterium (assembly GCA_046350195.1). Taxonomy (GTDB): domain Bacteria; phylum Planctomycetota; class Planctomycetia; order Gemmatales; family Gemmataceae; genus CALDUY01. The sequence goes on along the minus strand of JAXMAW010000009.1, from coordinate 148,853 downwards.
TCGCGGCCGCCCTTGGCGGCGTCCTGGTCGAACTCGGCCTGGAGCCGGGCCAGCGACTGCGGCAGGGGCAGGTCGCCGCCGCCGGCCAACTCGACGGCGAGGTCGTTGTTGAACTCGCACAGCCGCGGCAGGTCGTCGCGGGTGATGGCGCGGGAGCCGGACGCGAGGCCAGGCTTCAGCATCGGTGGGGGTCTCCCTCGTGGGGTTGGGAATGCCAGCCAGGGTGCGACTCCCAGGCCCGACCGTGAGGGAGGGCGTGAAGCGCGCCCTCCCTCACGATCGGGCCGCAAGTCGTTTCGCTCTGCCATGACATGTCCTATGAGGCGGCACCGGCAGTGCAGGTTCGCTCGGGCCGCCGGAATCCCCTGGCGGGGGCGTCGCCTACGATGAAGGGGCCCGCCAGCCGGGAGGCACCCGTGGCGACCGCGTTCGACAACGCCTTCCTGGACGACATCCACGCCCACCCCGGCGACGATGCGCCTCGGCTAGTCTACGCCGACTGGCTCGACGACCACGGCGACATCGACCGCGCCGAGTTCATCCGCCTCCAGATCGAGCTGTCCCGCCTGGCGCCCGGCGACGCCTGGCGCGGCCAGCTGGCCGCGCGCGAGGCGCAGCTCCTGCTGGCGCACGAGGAGGCGTGGCGGGCACAGTTACCGAGCCTGGAAGGGGTTACCTGGCAGGGGTTTGCCCGCGGGTTCGTCGAGTCGGCGTTCGTCGAGTCGCCGGAGGCGTTCGAGCGGCAGGCCGGCGCGATCTTCACCGCCGCCCCGGTGGTACGGCTCCAGGTCGGCGACCTCGACGCGGCCTCGACGAGTCGCCTGGCTCGCTCGCCGCACCTGGCGCGGCTAACCGAACTGAACCTCGGCAACAATCCGGCCATGGGACGCGGCGTCCGCGCCCTGGCCGACTCGCCGTACGTCGCCAACCTGACGTCGTTGTTGTTGCACTACAACGACCTCGGCGCCGAGGTCGCCGCCGTCGCCGACTCGCCTTGCCTCGGCCGGCTGACGGAGCTTTACGTCTCGGGGAACGGCCTGACTGACGAGGTCGTCGTCGCGCTGGGGCGCAGCACGACCCTGCCGCGCCTGGCCGAACTGGACCTGCGCGACAACCAGGTCGGCGACAACGGGGCGCGGGCGCTGGCCTACCACGGGCTGCGCGACGCGCTGACGACGCTGTGGCTGGTCAACAACCAGGTCGGCGAGGGCGGCGCGTGGGCGCTGGCGGGCACGCCGTACCTGCCGAGGCTCTCGCAGCTGTACCTGAACTACAACCCCGTCGGCGACGAGGGGGGGGTGGCGTTCGCCAGCTCACCGCACCGGCGGGCGCTGCGCGACCTCGACCTGCGCTGCTGCGGCATCCGCGACGCCGGCGCCTGCCGCCTGGCCGAGTCCCCCCACCTGGACGGCGTCGGGCTGCTCTGGCTCGGCGGCAACCGCCTGAAGGCGGAGACGGTGGCGCTGCTGCGGCGCCGGTTCGGGGAGCGGCTGCGGATGTGAGAAAGGCCGGGTCAGGCCAGCCGGCGGGTCAGCAGGTAGAACACCGCCGCGCCGACACAGCCGCAGAGGAACGCCGTCACGAACGCGACCTCCGGGCCGTAGGCCAGCCACAGCGGCACCCCGGCCAGCGCCGCCGGGCTGATCGCGACGCTCCGCAGGCCCCAGTACAGGCCCACGCCCCTGGCCCGCACCTCCTCCGGCATCAGCGACGTGATCATCGCCTTGCGGGCCGGCTCGCCGATCTCGCGCAGGCCGTACACGATGAAGGCGAGCACCAGCCAGCCGCCGTTCGGCACCAGCACCAGCGTCAGGGGGAACAGGGCGAAGAAGACAAACGTCAGCCCGACGAACGGCGCCAGCCCCGCCGAGCGGGTCAGCCGGCCGACCGGCAGGTAGGTCAACAGCGCCGTCGTGTGCTGCACGGCCATGAGCAGGCCGACGTACTCGACCGGCACCTGGCGGACGACGAGGAGGTAGAGCGCGACGAACTCGCGCACCAACTGGTCGCACCAGCGGGTGAACACCTCCGCCAGCAGCAGCGACTTCACCGCCGGGTGGAACGAGCGGACGAGGGCCACCCAGCTCTGGCCCGGAGGCGAAGTTTTGCGGTGGGGCATGTAGGCGAACTGGACCGCCAGCGACGCCACGCCCAGGGCCAGGGCGACGGCGACGAGGAACTGCATCCCGGCGACGCGGCCGGCCTCCTTCGTCTCCCAGGTCCGCTCGGCCCAGCCGAGGACGAAGCCGGCGATGGCCGGGCCGAGGACCTTCGGCAGCCGCTTCTGGATCGACTGCACGGCGAACGCCATGCCCTGGCTCGACCTGGCCACCGTCGAGCCGACCGTGGTGAACGTGACCGGAGTCGCCAGCGGCTCCCAGCCGAGGATGAGCAGCGCCGCCGCGACGGCGAGGGCCGGGCCGGGGGCGATCAGGAACAGGACGTACCCCGCGACCGACAGCGCCCCGAACAGCAGCAGCGACCCGCGGTCACCGAGCCTGGCGGTCAGCGACCCGCCGCCGACGTAGCAGGCCGCCTCGAACAGCTGCCGCAGCGACGAGTACGCCGCCACGGTCCACAGCGCCGCCGCGCTGACGGCGCCGGTGGCGACGGCCTCCTGTTTCACCTGGCGGACGGCGGCGAGGTAGACCGACAGGAACGGCTCCCAGAGCTGCTCACCCAGGCCGAAGAGCAGCACGGCCAGCAGCACGACCGCGACGGTGCGGTTGAGCGCGAGGAAGCGGAGCAGGGACGGCCTCGGCGCGCTGGTCACGGAGCCCCCTCTTACAATGAGGAACAACGCCCCTCCAGCATAGGAGAGAGACGATGACCGGCAAGCGTGTCCTCAGCGTCGGCCAGTGCCTGGCGGATAACGGCAGCATCACCCGGCTGCTGCGCACCGAGTTCACCGCCGACGTGCTGCCACTGCACTCCGCCCACGAGGCCCTGGAGCGGCTGCGGCGGGAGCGGTTCGACCTGGTCCTGGTCAACCGCGTCTTCGACGCCACCGGCGAGGGCGGCCTCGACCTGATCCGGGCGGTGAAGGCCGACCGGGAGATACGGGATCAGCCGATCATGCTCGTCAGCAACTACCCCGAGCCGCAGGCCGAGGCCGTCGCCGCCGGGGCGGTGCCCGGCTTCGGCAAGGACGCACTGCACGACCCGGTGACGGCCGAGAAGCTGCGACCGTACTTGGCGTGAGCCGCCGCGCCGCTACAATCACGACCAGGTATCGCTAGGGGTGTCCGCGGCGACGTGACCGCGGTCTGAGAGCAAACCCTCGGCACCGGCCCTGGTAACGCAGGGCCGGGAAGCAGCCGGATGACCTTCCCCGTCCTCGCCTCCGCTCTCCCCCTCGCAACAACGCCGCCCAAGGAGGCCGTCACCGTGGCCAGCGCTCCGTACTCCACCCAGCTCGAAGCCGCCCGCCAGGGCGTCGTCACCCCCGAGATGCAGTTCGTCGCCGACCGAGAGGGCCTCGCGGCCGAGTTGGTCCGCGACGAGGTGGCGCGCGGAAGAATGGTCATCCCCGCCAACAAGGTCCACCTGACCAAGCGGCTGGAGCCGATGGCGATCGGCGTGGCCAGCAAGTGCAAGATCAACGCCAACATCGGCAACTCGGCCGTCACCGGCACCGCCGAGGACGAGCTGGAGAAGCTGCACACCGCGGTCCATCTGGGCGCCGACACGGTGATGGACCTGTCCACCGGCGGCAACATCGACGGCATCCGCCAGGCCATCATCGACGCCTCCCCCGTGCCGATCGGCACCGTGCCGATGTACCAGGTGATCCAGAAGGTCAAGGACATCGGGGACCTGACGCCGCGGATGCTGCTGGACATGGTGGAGCACCAGGCGCAACAGGGCGTGGACTACATGACGATCCACGCCGGCATCCTGAAGGAGTACATCGCGCTGACGCGGGACCGGATCACGGGGATCGTCAGCCGGGGCGGGTCGCTGATCGCGCAGTGGATGCACCTGCGCAACGAGCAGAACCCGTGGTACACGCACTTCGACGAGCTGTCGGAGATCCTGAAGGCCTACGACGTGACCTACAGCCTGGGCGACGGCCTGCGGCCCGGCTGCCTGGCCGACGCCAACGACGAGGCCCAGTTCGCGGAGCTGAAGACACTGGGCGAATTGACGTTGAAGGCGTGGCAGCACGGCGTGCAGGTGATGATCGAGGGGCCGGGCCACGTGCCGATGCACCTCATCAAGATGAACGTGGACAAGGAGCGCGAGCTGTGCCACGAGGCGCCGTTCTACGTGCTCGGCCCGCTGGTGACGGACATCGCCCCCGGCTACGACCACATCACGAGTGCGATCGGCGCCGCCATCGCCGGCGAGGCGGGCGCGGCGATGCTGTGCTACGTGACGCCGAAGGAGCACCTGGGGTTGCCGAACAAGGACGACGTCCGCCAAGGCGTGATCGCCTACAAGATCGCGGCGCACGCCGCCGACGTGGCCCGTGGCCGGAAGGGCTCGCGCGACCGGGATGATGCGTTGTCGAAGGCGCGGTTCGAGTTCGACTGGAACCGGCAGTTCGAGCTGTCGCTGGACCCGGAGACGGCGAGGAAGATGCACGACGAGACGCTGCCGCAGGACGTGTTCAAGGGGGCGAAGTTCTGCTCGATGTGCGGGCCGAAGTTCTGCTCGATGCGCATCACGCAGGACATCCACGCCGCGGCGAACCGGGTGGAGTTGGGGACGGCGGAGGTGGTAAAATAAGGGCGGAGGCCAATCTCATGAACGAGCAACCAGTCAACGGCGTGCCGTGGTGGCGGAACCATCCCTGGCTGGGGCGGCATCTGTTCCATGAGAACCGAACGAAGAACCTTCACCTGCTGCAGAAGTACAACCGGATGGAGGTGGCCTGGTTTCCCGACGGGAGCGGGATACGCGATGCCGACCCTGACCCGATGGCCCTGCGGGAGCGGATCAAGGCCTCGGGCGATGACCCGTCGTGGTACAACTACGAGTACGTCACGGACGAGGCCTACCTGTAACGGAGGCGTGCCCGGTGCCCTTGCGATTGCCCTGCAAGCCCGCCGCGGTCACGCCCAGGAACCTGTTGTATCCGTACTGGGGCGCGACCGGGTTCCATCGGCCGGTCGTCGATGTGTACCTCGTTGGGCCTAACGACCGGATCGCCGTCGCGGCGGCCCAAATCGACACGGGGGCGGATCACACGATCTTCGCATCGACCGTCGCGCAGGATTTGGGGTTGACGCTTCCCTTCCCTCGGCAGAGCGGCATCAGCGGCGCGGGCGGGACGTATACGGCGACCGTGTCGTTCCCTCCTGACGGGTTGGTGTCGTTGTTCGTGACGGACTACCGCGAGTATTGCTACCTGCCAAATCCGCTGATCGGCTTCCACGCACCTGGGACGGGCCAGCGGTCGGTTCTGGGACTGTCGGGGTTCTTGCAGGGCTTCCGCTTCACGCTGGACCCGTCCCCGCCGGCGATCGAACTGGACCCGGCGACGACCTTCGTCGGGGCGACGGGGGCGGTGCCGGCGGGGCGCGGGCTGTACGAGTTTATCTTGAGCTTGAGGAAGACACCGTGAGAGATACGCGCTCTGGGAGGGTCAACGCTTGATGCACGACGAGACACTGCCACAGGACGTGTTCAAGGGCGCGAAGTTCTGCTCGATGCGGATCACCCAGGACACCCACGTCGCCGCCAACCGCGTCGAACTGGGCACCGCGGAGGTGGCGAAGAGCGTGGGAAACTGAGGCGACTGGTAGGTTGTTGGGGCCTTGTCATGGACCTCACCATTTCGCTCGATGAATCGCTGGCGGGCCGGATGCGGCTGTTGGTACGATACGGTTAGATTTCGAGGGAGGGAACGACATGACGCCCGACCAGTCTATCCAGCCGATGGCCCTGGATTCTGCCCCGCCGACGGGTCAGGATCGCTCGCGCGGACGCCAGGGTGAGCCAGCCGATGCGGGCGGCGGGGGTGATTCGTCCGAGGACTCGGCTCCGTGGCGGGGAACCTTCCCGGTGGCTCCCGAAGCCACAGTGCTCTTCCAGCAAGAAGTCAGCCTGGATGCGACACGCCTCCCTCAGCTGAAGCCGACTTGCGTGATCGAATTCGGACGGCCGGACGCCGACGATGAGTGAGCCGTGGTTCGAGGTGGTGTCGGCCGACCGGCCGCTCACCCAGGGCGATCTGATCCTGGCCTGCCCGGTTTTGTCCTGGGCGGTGGGGGGCGAGGGCGGGCCGGCGGAGGAGGCGGAGCGGCTCAAAGGGATGGTCCAGGTGATGCAGGCGGACGTGGTCGTCCTGACGCAGGCCTGCGATTTGGAACACAGCAAGGTCAGCAGCGTTGTCCTGTGCCCGTGCCACACGTTGCCGGCCCTAAAGGCGGCATGGGAAGAGCAGATGAGCCAGCGCCGGCAGACGCCCACGGAGAAGGCGTGGAAGCGTTACTGCGACGACGTGGCGGCCGGCTACGTCTGGAACCAGTCGCTGCTGAACTCGTTCTCGGGTGACCTCACGACCGAGATCCGCGTGGCCGACTTCCTCCAGGTGTTCACCATCCCCAGGGCGGTCCTCGAAGACCTGCTCCGCCGGCGGGACCGGCCGAGGCTCCGGCTGCGCCCGCCGTACCGGGAGCACCTGTCGCAGGCGTTCGCGCGCTTCTTCATGCGCGTGGGGCTGCCGACGCCCGTCGAGAAGACGTGGTAGCCCGAGGCTCAATCGGCGGGTCGCACCCTGGCGGCTGTTGGCCGGCAGTTCGAGCTGTCGCTGGACCCGGAGGCGGCGAGGAAGATGCACGACGAGCCGCTGCCGCGGGACGTGTTCAAGGGCGCGAAGTTCTGCTCGATGCGGATCACCCAGGACACCCACGCCACCGCAGACCGGGTCGAGTTGGGCACGGCCGAGGTGGCGAGGTAACCGGCCGAAAGGTAGCCCCGGGCTTTCTCAACCCACCGCCGGACGGTCCTGAAAAAGCGGAGAGGGGGCCGGCGTTGCCGCCGGCCCCCTCTTCAGACCAGGCTCACTTCTGGGCGACCGTGCGGGCCTGATCGACGGCCCGGGCGAACCACTCGCCGTGGCTCAGCGGCGCCGCCGACAGTGGGCCGTGCGGCTCGCAGACCGGCTCACAGACCGGCACGCAGCGGGGCACCTTGATGGTGACCGTGTACGGCTGCATCTCGCAGACGACCTCCGGCACCATCTTCCGGCACTCCTGGGGAACCCACCGGCAGTGGGTCACCGGGGTCTTGCAGGTCTTGTACTCCGTCACGTACCTGCAGTAGTGCACCTTCTGCACGCAGGTGCGCTCCTCCGGGATCAGCCGGCACACGGTGTACGGCACGCACACCGTCTTGTACTCCGGCACCATGACGGTCTTCTGCCGGGTCTCCATCCGGCAGTGCTGCTGGGTGACGTGGTGGCAGGTGGTCCAGCAGACCTTGCGCGTCTTCACCTCCGGCACGCAGATCACCTTCTGGCGGGTCTCCATCCGGCAGTGCTGCTTGGTGACCCAGTGGCAGGTCTGCCAGCATACCTTCCGGGTCTTCACCTCCGGCACGCAGATGACCCGCTGCTTGGTGATCATCCGGCAGTGCTGCTTGGTGACGACGTGGCAGGTCGTGTACGGGACATGCCGCACCTTCTGCTCCGGCACCATGATCGTCTTGCACCGCGTCTCCATCCGGCAGTGGTCCCTGCGCACCATGTGGCAGGTGGTGTACGGGATGTGCCGCACCTTCTGCTCGTAGGTGCAGTGGACCTTCTGCCGGGTCTCCATCCGGCAGTGCTGCTTGGTGACGACGTGGCAGGTCGTGTACGGCACGCAGCGCGTCTTGACCTCCGGGACCATCGTGCAGTGCTGCTTGGTGACGTACCCGGTGTGGTGCTTGGTGACGTAGCGGCAGGTGGTGTACGGCACCGTCTTCGTGACGGTGTACGGCACCATCTTGCACTCGGTGTAGTGGACCGTGTCGATCTTCTCCCGCGGCACCAGCTGGCAGACCTGGACGCACCGCTTCTCCATGTGCGGCACCCAGACCTGCTTGGCGACCCACTGGCCGGGGCACTGCACCGGCACGCTGACGCACTTGCCCGGGCAGCAGTACGACTGGCAGGTGCACGGGTCGAAGTGCCACTGGTCCGGCTCGCGGTACGACTTGCAGACCACCGGGCCGGGCACGTAGTGCTGCTCGCACTTCCACGACCCGGACTCGACGCACACGTCCACGCTCTTGTAGACCTTGTCGTACACGCAGCTCTTCACCTGGTAGCACCGCGGCTCGTAGACCGGCTTGTAGCAGGTCACCGGCACGCACTTGACGTGCTGCTCGTGGACCGGGTGGACCGTCTGGTAGCAGTACGGCTCCTGGTACGTCGTGACGTGCGGCTTGTGGACGACGTACTGCTCCTCGCGCACGTGCTGCTTGTAGACCGGGTGGCACGTCGTCCAGTACACCGGCACCTGGTAGCAGGTGGTGTGGTAGCGGGGCACCGTGTAGCACTCGGTCTTGACGTGCTGCTTGTACACCGGGTGGTGGGTGCACCAGTGGACCGGCACCTGGTAGGTCTGCGTCACCGGCTTGCAGACGGTGTAGCACTCGGTCTTGACGTGCTGCTTGTACACCGGGTGGTAGGTGCAGTAGTACTGCGGCACCTGGTAGCACTCGGTGTGGTAGCGGGGCACCGTGTAGCACTCGGTCCGCTCGTGGTTCTTGTACACCGGGTGGTACGTGCACCACCGCACCGGCACCTGGTAGCACTCGGTGTGGTAGCGGGGCACCGTGTAGCACTCGGTCCGCTCGTGGTTCTTGTACACCGGGTGGTACGTGCACCACCGCACCGGCACCTGGTAGCACTCCGTCACCGGCTTGCAGGTCACCTGGGTGACCTGCCTCTGGTGCGTCTCGTAGTGCGGCTTCATCACGCAGTACTTGTGGACGAACTCCTTCTCGCAGGGGATCGCCCGCGTCACCGGGTAGCAGTCCTCGCGGACGAACTGCTCGTAGACCGGCTTGAACGTGGTGTAGCAGCACTCGCGCATCACCGTCCGGTAGACCGGCCGGTAGCAGACCTGCTGGTGGTCCTCGAAGATGGTGTGGTAACAAATCCGCTGCTTCACCACCGGGGGGCAGCACTGCTCGGGGGCCGGGGAGCAGCAGGGGTACCGGCACGCCCCGCAGTGCGACGCCGTCGCCGGGGACGCCGCCATCAGCCCGAGCAAGGCGGCCAGCGGGGCCATCGCGACAAATCGCCTCATTATCACTGTCTCCTGGTCATCGCGGCGCACATGCCCGCCAGCGGGGAGCTGCCGTGGCCGGGGCAAATTCGCGGACTGGTGAAACTGTGCCCGATCCGGCCGGACAGGTAAACGGCAACCGCCGGGAAAAACCGGGCGGTCTGCGGGAGATGGCCCGACTGACCCAACCCTGCCGATTCCGCCGATCGACCGGCGCCGCCGGCGCGGGCACGACGGATGGCGCGACCGATCCGACCGGTAACCTCGCGGGCCCCCTCGAGTCGCCTTTTCCGGCCCGCGGGCATCTGGTATAAGCCGGGGCGTCGCAGGGAGTGACACCGCCTGCCCCCCGACCACGGAACTGGATGGGGCGACCTGACCATGGACGACGTTCCCGACACGGCCGGCCCGCTGCGGCTGCACCTGCCCGGCGAGTCCGAGGCGCCCGCGGGGTTCGCCCCGATGCGGCTGGTGCTCCAGCCGTCCGGCGCGGCGGTCGAGGTGGCCCGGCCCGACGTGCTCGTCGGCCGGCACACCGAGGCCGACATCCGCCTGCCGCTGCCCGACGTCAGCCGCCGGCACTGCCGGCTGGTGTTCGCCGACGGCGGCTGGCAGGTGATCGACCTGAACAGCCTCAACGGCATCCAGGTGAACGGCGAGCAGGTGTTGCAAGCCCCGCTCGACCAGGGCGACCTGCTGCGGATCGGCGGGTTCACCTTCCTGGTCGAGCTGACGCCCGCGGCCGGGCTGGAGCCGGCCGGCCACGTGCAGAGCATCGCGCGGACGCTGTCGGTCCAGCCGCACCGCCGCGCGTCGTGAGCCTCCAGGGACCGGAGACGCCGCCATGACCGTGACCACCCCCCCCGACGTGAACCACTGGTACGACAAGCGCTGCGCCAAGGCGTACTGGGACCAGGGCGAGATGGCGCCGTACCGGCAGCTGCTCGCCCACACCGCCGAGTGGCTCGACCCCGCCCCGGGCGAGCGCTGGCTCGACCTCGGCTGTGGCGGCGGCCGGCTGACCCGGCTCCTGTGGGAGAAGGGCGGCGGCCGGCTCGGCTCGGTCGTCGCCCTGGACTGCGCCGCCGCCAACGAGGAGGCGATCGCCCGCGTCCGCGCCGGCTTCACGCCGCCGGTCGCCGCGGAGCGCATCCGCTTCCTGCACGCCGACTTCTCCGCCGGGCTGGGCTCGTTCGGCCACGGCTCGGTCGACGGCGTCGTCTCGGGGCTGGCGATCCAGTACGCCCAGCACTGGTCGCCGGCCGAGAACCGCTGGACGACCGAGGCGTACGACCGGCTGCTCGGCGACGTCTGCCGGGTGCTCCGGCCGGGCGGGCGGTTCGTCTTCTCGGTCAACGTGCCGCGGCCGAGCTGGGCGTGGGTCGGCGTCTGCACCCTGCCGTCGTTCTTCACCGCGCGGAAGCCGCTGAAGTTCCTGCGCAACTGCCTGCGGATGACGCGCTACGGGGCGTGGCTGCAGCGCGAGGCGGCCAGCGGGCGGTTCCACTACCTCGACGCTGCCACGGTCACCGCGAAGCTCACCGACGCCGGGTTCGGCCGCGTCGAGCACCGCCTGAGCTTCGCCCGGCAGGCGTACATCTTCCGGGCGTACCGGCCCTGACCGGCCGGGCTCGCCCCGAGGAGGCGACCATGTCCCGCTGGCGTCGCCGCCTGGCGATCGTCGCCGCCCTCCTGTTCGTCGCCCTCGTCGGGCTGCGCTTCTTCCTGCGCTCCGGCGCCGCCGCCCGGCTCGTCGCCTCCCAACTGGGCGACATTCTCGAAACGACCGCCACCATCGGCTCGCTCCGCGCCGCCCTCGCCGGCGACACGGTCGTGCGGGGCCTCAAACTCTACAACGACGGCGACGACGTCCCCTACCTGGAGGCGGACGAGGTCACGGTCGATGTCTCGCTGGCCAACGCCGCCGCCGGCAAGCGCCTTCCCGACCGCATTGACGTCCGCGGGGCGCGGCTGCGGCTGCGGTTCGACCGCGAGGGCAAGCTCCTCACCCGGCCGCCGACGCTGCCCCAGGCCGGGCAGTTGCCTCGGGTCCGCCTGCGCGACCTGGAACTGACCCTGGCCCAGGACGGCCGGCCGCCGCTGACACTCCGCCGCGCCCAGGTCACACTCGCGCCCGACGGGGAAGAGAACCTCTCCGGCGAGATCGACGACCCGGTCCTCGGGCGCTTCGGCCTGTCCGGGCGCTTCGGCCAGGGCAAGCTGCACCTTCGCCTCAACCACCCGTCGCTGCCGTTGACGCTGGAGCGGTTCCGCACCCTGCCGTTCCTGCCGCGCGCGCTGACCCGCCGGCTGGAGGCGGAGGGCGACGTGCCGCTGGAGGTGGCCCTGTGGCTCGGACCGGAGCCGCCGCGCTGCCGCTACCGCGTTGCCTTCGGCCCGGCGCGGGTGCGGCTGCTCCAGGACGACCGGCCGGCGTTCCTCGGGTCCGGGGTCGGTGGCGTGGCCGACGGGGACGACGACGGCAATGTCAAGTTCCAGGAGACATTCGCGACCCGCGATGGGGCCACTGGTCCGTCGCGGTCGATCAGTCCGACGCCGGGCTGGACCTGCACCTGCGCCGCCGACCTGGCGTTCGACCCCGGCAAGCTGACGGAACTGCCGTTCGTGCCGCCCGAGGTCTGGAAGCACGTCAGGGGTCGGGCCGGACGTCGGCCGACGTCCACGTCGATCCCCCAACGACGAGCCCGGCGTTCACTACCGCGTCAAGTATATCGCCCGCCCGCCTCCTCCGCGTCGCGGCTCTCGACCTGGAGGCGACCAACGTCACCGGCCGCGTCGTCCTCGAGGACGACGTCGTGCGGCTGAGCGGCGTGAAAGGCCGCGCCGTCGGCGGCGACCTGGCCTTGAGTGGTGAGGTGGACTTCCGCGGCGCCGGGTCGCGGTTGCGGTTCGACCTCGCCGCCGCCGGAATGCAGCTGTCCGGCTTCCCAAAGTCGTGGGGGCTGCCGGTGGGGGTCGATGGCCGGATGGCCGGGCGCGCAAAGCTGGACGTCGCCGTCAACAACGGGGACGTCGTCCCCCGCGGCGAAGGCACGGCCGTGCTCGACGACGTGTCGCTGGCCGGGTACCGCCTGCCGGGGCCGGTCCGCCTGGCGCTGCGCGGCGCCGACCTCGACGTCCGCCTGGACCTGCCGCGGATCGACCTGACCGAGCTGACCCGCCGGGCCGCCGGCCGCGCGGCGCTGTCGGCCCGGCTGACCGTGCCCGTGGACCGCGCGCACGACCGTCGTGCCTGGCGGGGGACAGGGCGCGTCGAGTCGGCCGCGATCGGGTTCGCCGGTCAGTCGCTGCGCGACGTCGCCGCCGACTGGGCCGTGGAAGGGGGCCGCCTCCGCGTCGTGGACGCCCGCGCCGAGGCCGCCGGCGGGGTGGTGACCGCCTCGCTCGACGCCGACCTCGCCGACCTGCGCGGCCGGGGCAACCTGGCGGCGCGCGGCCTCGACCTCGGCCCGTGGCTCCGCGTCGGGAGCCTGACCGCGGTCGTGTCGCTGGACCCCGAAGGGGTGGAGTTGAAGGACGTGAGGGCATCCGCGCACGGCGGGGCGGTCACCGGCTGGGGCCGCCTCGCGTTCGCGGAGGGGGCGGCCCGCCTGGAACTGCTGGCCTCCCGCCTCGACGCCGGCCGGCTGGCGAAGGCCCTGTCGCGTGGGGCGGGGCCCGTCGAGGGCGAGCTGTCCGGCCAGCTCAGCGGCGTTTACCGGCCGGTCGGCGGCCTGGCGCTACAGTTCGACGCCGCGTCCCCGCGTCTCGCCGTCCTCGGCGTGCCGGCGAAGGAGCTGCGCGGCCGGCTCGACCTTGCCGGCGGCCAGGCGACCTACCAGCTCACCGGGGAGACGCTGGCCGGCCGGCTGTCCCTGGAAGGCCGCTACCCGCCGCCTCCGGGCGGGCCGGCGGGGCGGCTGCGGCTGGAACGGCTCCGGCTGGCGAGGCTCTGGGAGGCCCTGGGCGTGGCCGGCCGGCTGGGCGGCCTGGAAGGGACCGCCGAGGTCAACTTGCCGTACACCCACGACGGCCCCGGCCTGGCTCCGGTCGGCCAGGGCCGGTTCGACCTGCGCGGCCTGCGCTGGCAGGGCAGGGAGTTTGTCGATCACCTTGGCGGCGATGTACGCGTCGGCCCGGAAGGGGTGAGCCTGCGCGACGCGGGCGCCCTGGTGGCCGGCGGCAACCTCCGGGTGTCCGGCGCCTGGCGGTTCGACGACCCGTCGCGCGGCTGGTTCGACGCCCGCCTGGCGGGTGCCGAACTGAGCCAGCTGCCGCTGGATCGCGACGTCCAGGATCGGCTCCAGGGGGCGTTTGACGTGAGCCTGCGCGGCACCCTGGGGCCGCAGTGGCGGGGGGCGGGGGCGGTGTCGCTGTCCCGCGGCCGGCTGCTCGGCGTCGAGGTCAGCGACTGGCGCGTTCCGCTGGAGTTCAGCTACTCGCCGTCCGGGGGGCAGGCGGAGGTCTCGGTCCGGGAGTCCACCGCCCAGCTCGGTAGCGGCCGCGCCCAGTTTCGCGCCGACCTCCGCTATGCCGGGGCCTGGCGGGCCGAGGGCAACCTGGTCCTCTTCGACGCGGGGCTGCGCGGCCTCGCCGGGCTGCTCGGCGACGTCGCCTCGTTCGCGCGCGGCCGGGTGAGCGGCCGGGTCGATTTTTCCGCACCCGAGCTGCGCTCGCTGGCCGACCTGACGGCGAACGTGCAGGCGAAGCTCAACGACGCCCAGGCGCTCCAGCTGCCGGTGCTCCGGTTGCTGGTGCCGCACATGCTCCCGGGCCAGGGGGCGCTGGAGTTCCAGGCCGGGGAGCTGCGCGGCCGGCTGGCCGGCGGCGTCTTCCGCGTCTCCGAGCTGACCCTGGACAGCAGCCTGCTGCTGCTGCTGCTGCAAGGCAGCGTCACCCTCCAGGGCCGGCTCGACCTCGACGTGACGGCGCAGACCAACTCGGCCGGCGTCGATCCGCTGCTACTGCGGTCGCTGCTGCGGAGGCTGCCGGCGGTCGGGCCGGTGCCGGTGGGCCTGCTCCTCCGGGCGACGGAGGTGCTGTCCGACCGGGTGGTCCACCTGCGCGTCAGCGGCACGCTCCGCTCCCCACGGGTGCAGGTCGAGCCGCTGCGGCTGCTCAGCGACCAGGCGGCGCGCTACTTCCTGTCGCGGGCCGTGCAGGCGTCGAAGCCGTGAGCCGGCCGCCTGGCGGGCGGGGTGGTTTTTCTCGATTTTTCCACGCCGGACCGTCACAGAGTCGCATTTCCTTCGTAGGAGTAAGCGAGGGGCCGCGCCCGGCCCGGTTCGAGCCCGCCACCCCAGAAGGAAACCTACCATGTTCCGTCCCGCGATCCTGCTCGCCCTCGCCGGTGCCCTGGTGCCGGCGGCGACCGCCAACGCCCAGTTCGTCAGCGGCTCCGTCCGCGTCGTCGGTCTCTCCGTCGGCGGGTTCGTCGCCGCCCCCTCCCCGGTGGTCGTGACGTCCTACAGCCCCGCCGTGGTCGCCGGCCCGGTCTTCGTCCGGCCGGCGCCGGTCGTCATCGCCCCGGCCGTCGTCGCCCCGCCGGTGGCGGTCGTCGCGCCGCCGGTCTACGCCCCGGTCGTCACGGAGGCGGTCGTCGTAAGGCCGTTCGTCCGCGTCCGGCCGTTCCGCCGGGTCGTCATCTTCCCCTGATCTCAAACCGATGTCTGGAACACGAACGCGGCGTGCCCTCCCCGGCCGGAACGGGAGAAGCTCGCCGCGTGTCCTGTTGCCCAGGCCCCGCGCCTCGCGGTTGTTCGCTTGACGCTCTCGCGGCCCGGAATCTACCATGAGGGCGAGCCGAACACCCCCGAAGCGCGGAGATGCTTCATGCCTGAGTTGTACCAATCGCCCTTCCGCCGCCACGCCACCCGTGAGGTCCGCGTCGGCGACGTCGTCGTCGGCGGCGACAACCCGATCTGGGTGCAGTCGATGACCACCACCGACACCCACGACGTGGCGGCGACGATCGCCGAGATCAAGCACATGGAGGAGGCCGGCTGCGAGCTGGTCCGCGTCACCGTCCCCAAGCCCGAGGACGCCGGCGCGCTGGGCGTGATCAAGAGGGCGACCAAGCTGCCGCTCATCTGCGACATCCACTTCGACTACAAGATGGCCCTGGCCGCGCTCGACCACCCCATCGACAAGGTCCGCATCAACCCCGGCAACATCGGCGGCATCGACCGCTTCCGCCAGGTCCTCCGCAAGTGCAAGGACCGCGGCATCTCGATGCGCATCGGCGTCAACGCCGGCAGCCTCGAGCGCGAGTTCGCCATGAAGTACGGCTACCCCTGCCCGCCGGCCATGGTGGACAGCGCCCTGCGCTACATCGAGATCGCCGAGGGCGAGGGCTACCGCGACATCATCGTGTCGCTGAAGTCGTCCGACGTGATGACCGCCGTCGAGGCGTATCGGCTGTACGCCAAACAGTGCGACTACCCGACGCACATCGGCATCACCGAGGCCGGCCAGCCGCCCTACGCCGTCACCAAGTCGGCCGCCGGGCTGGCGCCGCTGCTGCTGGACGGGATCGGCGACACCATCCGCGTCAGCCTGCTGGCCGACAAGAAGGTCGAGATCGACGCCGCCTTCGACATCCTGCAAGCGACCGGCCGGCGCGTCCGCAAGCCCGAGCTGATCGCCTGCCCGACGTGCGGCCGGCTGGAGATCGACCTGACCAAGATCATGGGCGAGTTGCAGTCGCGCATGGGCGGCCGCAAGACTCCAATCAAAGTGAGCGTGCTCGGCTGCGTGGTGAACGGCCCCGGTGAGGCGAAGGAGGCCGACCTGGGCATCGCCGCCGGCAAGGGCAAGGGGGTGATCTTCAAGCGCGGCGAGATGATCCGCCACGTGCTGGAGCACGAGATGGTGGACGCGCTGATCGAGGAGATCGACAAGTGGGAGGCGGAAGAGGCCGCCACCGGCAACCTGCCGCGCGAGAAGTCGATCGAGACGAAGCGCACCCGGCTGCCGCTGGTGAGCCGATAG
Source organism: Gemmataceae bacterium (assembly GCA_046350195.1). Taxonomy (GTDB): domain Bacteria; phylum Planctomycetota; class Planctomycetia; order Gemmatales; family Gemmataceae; genus CALDUY01. The sequence goes on along the minus strand of JAXMAW010000009.1, from coordinate 132,639 downwards.
CATCAGTTAGCGGTGCCTCGCAGGAACGTTCCTGCGAGGCGTCGTTAACCGGGAACGACCCCTGTTACTACTTGTCCGACGTCTTGTCGCCGGAGCGGATCTCCTTGAGCCGCTTCCGCTGCTCGGCGGTCAGCACCTTGTCGAGGGCCTCCTTCTCCTCCTCCCTCAGCTTGGCGATCTGCTTCGTGAGCTGGTCGATCTTGGCCCGGTAATCAGCTCGGACCTTGTAAACCGCCTGGACTTGATCGTCTCGAAGTCCGAGCCTCTTGAAGTTGGGCGGCAACGTCCCCTTCAACTTCGCCGGCTCCTCCGCCTTCTTCTCCTTGTCCTTCTCCTGGTACGCCGGCGCCAACATCGCCAGCGCCAGCAGTGTTACGCCGACGTGAATGCGAGTCATGGTCTACCTCGAGCGATTACCTCGGTCGATCAGCCTCATTTTCCTGTAACAGCCCCTTTGCCGTGATGCAACTAGATTCCGGCGACGGATTTCGATCTTGCCCCGCCGGGGGGGAAGCGGTATCAGCGGCGGTGAATCGAGGGCCCTCGTTGCCATGCCTCGACGCCTGTCACTACTCCTGGCCGCCGCGCTCGTGCTAACCTCGACGCCGTTCGCCGGCGCCCAGCCGGAGCCGCAGCGCATCCGGCTGTTCCGCTTCCAGCCCGGCTTCCTCAGCGACGTGCCCTGGCTCGACACGGACACCCGACCCGGCGAGTCGGCCCCGGCCGAGCCAGCCGGGCCGGACCTCGACTGGGTCAACGTCTCGGCCGGCAACGACAACCCGTACTTCGACCTGCGCAAGCCCGGCGACCCCGGCGGGCTGGGCTTCGCGCGGGTTAACACGCAGGTCCAGCTGTGGGAGACGGAGCGGACGGCGTTCGCGCTGGGGGTGCAGGCGGTCACGCCGCTGGGGCTGCAAAGCGTTGGGTTGGGCGACCACGACGGGCCGACCGTGTTGTCGCCGGCGCTGTCGCTGTTCCACGTGCTCGACGAGGGGTTGGCCCTGCAGGCGTTCGTCGGCAAAAACCTGCCGGTGATGAACGCCGCCACCCGCCCCGTCCGCCGGGAGGTGCAGTACGGCCTGGCGCTGCAACAGGCGCTCTCGACGGAGGGGAGTGACCCGCTGAGCTGCCTGTTCGTCAGCGTCGGGGCGTTGGGACAGGGGGACCCGAGCGGCAGGCGGATCAACTCGCTGGAGGTGCTGCCGGGGTTGCACTGGCAGCCGGCCCAGACCTGGTGGATGTCGGCCGGCTACGCCCTGCCGGTCGGCCCGGCCCGGGGTGACCCCCCCGGGCAGTGGCAGCTGACCTGCTCCTGGCAGTATTGACACGCGGTCACCCGCGAGGCGCCAGGCGTGTCGGCCTGCACGTTGGCTCGCGGGTAACCGGTGCGGAGTGGGCCTCTTCTCTGCGTAGGCCCCGTCCGGAGGTATACTCGCCGAAGGCCGTCGCCGACGGACAGCCTCCGTCCTTGAGCGCCGCTCCCCGGGGCGTATGATGGACGGCATGTCCACCGCACCGCTCCCGCCGGACCACGGGGCGCGCCTCGACCGCGCCCTGCTGTCGTTGGACGGCCTCTCGATCGGCGACGCCTTCTGCGCCCAGTTCTTCCGCGGGCCGGTTTACGAACGGCACTTCGCCGCCCGCACCTCACCGCCCGCCCCGTGGGCGTACACCGACGACACCGAGATGGCGCTCGGCCTGGTCGCCGTCCTGTCCCGCCGGGGCCTGGCCGACCAGGAGGACCTGGCGGCGACGTTCGCCCGCCGCTACGTCGCCGACGTGTACCGGGGCTATGGCCCGGCGGCGCACGGCATCTTGCAGGCGATCTACGACGGCCGGCCGTGGCGGGGCGTCTCGCACTCGGTGTTCCACGGCACCGGGTCGATGGGCAACGGCGCCGCCATGCGCGTCACGCCGCTGGGGGCGTACTTCGCCGACGACCTCGACCGCGCCGCCGGCGAGGCCGATCGGTCCGCCGAGGTCACCCACGCCCACCCCGAGGGCCGCGCCCGGCGCGGTGGCGGTCGCCGTCGCCGCGGCGCTGGCCTGGGCCTGGCAGGGCCGGCCCGTCGGGCCGGGCGAACTGCTCAAAGGGGCGGCCGAGCGCACCCCGCCAGGGCCGACGCGCGACGGGCTGCTGGCGGCGCTGGGCCTGCCGGCGGGCGCGACGATCGAGCGGGCGGCCCGCGTCCTGGGCAACGGCTCGAAGACGACGTCACCGGACACGGTGCCGCTGGCGGTGTGGCTGGCCGCCCGCCACCTGGACGACCTGCCGGCGTCGCTGTGGGCGGTCGTCGAGGCCGGCGGCGACGTCGATACGCTGGGGGCCATGGTCGGGGGTGTGGTCGCTCTGCACGCTCCTCGTACCATACCCCCTGCATGGCTCGCGGCGCGCGAGCCGCTCGCCCTGGAGGAAGGCCGCGCCGCCGCGCGCTGAGCCGGCGGCCGCCCCAGTGTGAAGGACCCCCGCGATGGCGAAGAAGACTTCCTGCCCAATCACCCGTGAGCAGTTCCGGCGGGCCAAGCCGGTCACGATCCAGATCAACGACCAGAAGTTGATCGCCGACCCCAAGGCGTTCTCGACGGGGTCGCTGGGCTGGTACCTCAACGCCAAGGTCACCGTCGAGGTGGACGGCGTGCCGGTCCAGGCCCAGGTCGGCCTGAACCTGACGATCGTCGGCAGCAAGGAGCTGCCCAAGGAGGAGGGCCAGCCCGAGGGAGACGAGCCGACCAGCGAGCCCGCCGCCGCCGCCGGCTGACGAACCCGGGGAGGACCGCCATGCGACGGAGCCAGCGCAGCACGCCGCCGGGCCAGCACCTCCCCGTGATGCTGAGCGAGGTCCTCGCGGCCCTGGCGCCGCGGGAGGGGGGGGTCTTCGTCGATTGCACCGCCGGCTGGGCCGGCCACGCCTCGGAGCTGCTCCGTCGCGTCGGGCCGGCCGGGCGTGTGCTGGCGCTCGACCTCGACCCGGAGAACCTGGCCCGGGCCGGCGAGCGGCTCGCGGAGGTCGGCCACCCGCACTCCCTGCACCACGCCAACTTCGCCGGCCTGGTGGGGGTCCTGGCGGCGGAGGGGATCGATCGCGTCGAGGGCGTCCTCGCCGACCTGGGCATGTCGAGCATGCAGGTGGACGACCCCGACCGCGGCTTCTCCTACGTCCGCGACGGGCCGCTCGACATGCGGATGGACCGCACGCGCGGCCTGACCGCGGCGGAACTGCTGGCCGGCATCGTCCCGGAGGAGCTGGCGAGGGCGCTGCGTGAGTACGGCGACGAGGAGCAGGCCGACCGGCTGGCGCCCGTCCTCGTGGCCGCGGCCAAGGCCGGGGAGGTCCCGACGACGTCGCGGCTGGCGGGGCTGATCCAGAGCACGCTCGGGGGGAAGCGGCCGTGGAAGCTGCACCCGAGCAAGGGGAAGTGGAACCTGCACCCCGCCGCGCGGACGTTTCAGGCGCTGCGCATCCTGGTCAACCGCGAGCTGGCCAACCTGGCCCACCTGCTGCGGGTGCTGCCGGACGTCCTCCGGCCCGGCGGGACGGCGGCGGTCATCAGCTTCCACTCCGGCGAGGACCGGCTGGTGAAGGCGGCGTTCCGCGACGGGCTGCGGCAAGGGGTGTATTCCGAGGCCACCGACGAGCCGGTCCGGGCCTCGCCGGCGGAGCGGCTGGACAACCCAAGGTCGCGGTCGGCCAAGCTGCGCTGGGCGCGCCTCGGTACAATGGGGGCGGTGGACACGCCACAAACCCCTCAGGGCTGACAATGGGCGAAGAAGACGCCTTCCTCCGCCGGCTGAGAGCGCACCCGGACGACCTCGACACGCTGCGCGTCTACGCCGACTGGCTCGACGACCAGGGCGACGACGCCCGGGCCGGGTTCCTCCGCCTGCAACACCAGGTGCTCGGCATGCGGCCGACGCAGCGGGGGCTGGTCGGCAAGAGCCGCGCCCTGGCCAGGCTCGGCGAGGCGCTGCCGGAGAGGTGGCTCGCCGTGGTGAGCCGGCCCCGGCTGGTCGGCACCTGCTGGGCCGGCAACGACTCAGACGGGATGCGCTACGTCTTCCGCTACCTTTCACGAGGGAAGCTCAACTACACCTCGCCAACGGGCACGTTCGAGAACGCCACCTGGAGGCAGGTCGGCAACGTGGTGCGAATGGAGATGAACCGCCACTACGCCGACTACGAGGGCGTCATCGCCGGCGACCGCATCCGGGGCGGCGCCCGCAACATCGACCGGCGCCGCTGGCGGTGGGACGTGGCGCGGACCACCGACCCGGAGGCGTGCGACCCCGGCGACCCGATCCGGAGGGTCTTCGACGGCCACCTCAGACGCGGCCGCCGCCATCGACGACGAGCGTCTGCCCCGTGACCCAGGCGGCCGCGTCGGACGCCAGGAACACCGCCACGCCGGCGATGTCGCTGGGAACCCCGTGCCGCCGCAGCGGCGTCTGGCGGATGATCTCGCGGTAGCCGGCCTCGTTCTGGAACAGCGCCTGCGAGAAGCGTGTCTCGACCAGCCCCGGGGCGATGGCGTTGACGCGCACGCCGCCCGGCCCGACCTCGCGCGCCAGCCCGCGCATCAGCCCCAGCAGGCCGGCCTTGCTCACGCTGTACGCCCCGAGGCCCTCCATCGGCTCGATGCCGGCGATCGAGGCCATGAAGATCACCGAGCCGCGCTTCTTCGCCAGCATCCGGCCGATGGCGGCGCGGGCGGTCAACAGGGCCCCGGTCAGGTTCACCTCCAGGATCTTCGTCCACGCCCCGATCTGGACGTCGAGCAGGCCGCCCATGACGGGGTTGGTGGCCGCGTTGATGACGGCGACGTCCGGGGCGGCGCCGTCGGCGTCGAGCCGGGCGAACAGCGCGTCGATCGCGCTCGGCTCGCCCTGGTGGCAGGCGACGCCGCGGGCGTCGGCGCCGGACGCCTTCAGTTGCTCGACGACGGGGGCGAGGGTTTCGGCCTTGCGGCCGGTGAGGGTGACGGCGGCGCCGCGCTGGGCCAGGGCCTGGGCGACGGCGAGGCCGATGCCGCGCGTTGCCCCGGTGACGAGGGCGTGGCGGCCGGTCAGGTCGAAGAAGTCGGTCATGGTCACTCCGGTGAGGCGTTTCCTGGCCCGGTGCGGGGGGCCAACTGCTGAAGCTGCCAGCGGATGGCGCCAAGCAGCTCGTCGTCCTCCGCCTCCCAAATCGCCCCCGGGACCGCCCCACGGGCCACCGTGGCCATGTTGGCGATGAGTTGCCCCAACCGCATGGACGGTAAGGCTCGGCGGAGTTCGGCCAGGGACTCGATCAGCTCGTCGTGGACCGTGGTGTTCACGGCAGTTTCTCCTGCACAGTGGGGAGGTGCCCGACTGGATGGGGTAGAGAGCCGAGCAGCTCGGCGGGGATGACCGAGCCCGGGCACAACTTGGCTACCCGCGTGGCGCGCGTGACGCCGTCGGTGAGCATCAGTTCCCCGTCCGAACCGCGGTACACCAGCACCGGCGGCATCCCCGCCAGGGACCGGCCGTGGCGGGCGATCTGCCGCTGGAGCTTGGCCGGGTCTGCTCCGTCGATCCGCTCATGCGGTAGCCGGAGTGTCGTGGGGTCAACGTCGAAGAACACTCGCGTGCTCATCTCACGATTATACCAGGCCCAGGCGTCGAGGTGGGGCCGCTCCGATGGCCGGTCAGGCACACTTGGGCCGGGCAGGAGCAGGGCGTTGCTTTCTCGAACGGCATCTATTCACTTCGGTAGCGTGAAGCGTCGTTGGTACAGCCCCTCCGTCAGTTCAACGGTCTCCCGTAGCAGTTGCCCGACGCTTTCGACGGCCGCTGCGAGTTCTTCGGGTGAGGCCCCCGGCTGGGCCAGCGTCTTCCGCACGCGTGGCCCGAACTCCCGTGGGGCGCGCTCGAACTCGGCGACCTCCGCGAGGGCCGTCTTGTCGGTGAGCGGATACCGGCGGTTCAAGGCGAACAGGGCCAGGACCAGCTCGTTTATGGCTCGTGTCAGGCAGGCGGTGGTCCCGTAGGTGTCGGCTCGGGCCGCGAACTTGGCGGCGAACGCCGAGAGCCCGAACTCGGCCATGAAGAGGAAGTCTCGGACCACCGGCCCGGCGGTGTCGTTGACGGCCTCGGCCAACTCACGAATACTCTGGATCGAGAAGGGATCCGCTTCCGAGTAAAAAAGTCCCAGATCAATGTCCGACCCCGGCTGCGCGCGCCCCCGGGCGTACGACCCGCCCAGTACGACGGCCCTGACCCCGCGAATCGCGCCCAGCTGCTTCGAGAGGGAGGACACCAACTCGAGCTGGTCCGGTGACAGCTGTTGCACGTTCCCGCTCCCACAGGTGAGCCGCACTCGGCGTGATGTGCCCGACGAGGGCCGCGAGCCCTTCACGGCCGGCTCGAAACTCACACCCGGTCGTGGCTCACCTCGACGCCGATCTCGCGCAGCTTCGCGGTCAGCGCCTCCAGCTCCCCCTCCCCCACGGCGAGCGCCGTCGGCCCGAGCCGCTCGGCGATCAGCTCGCTCGTGCCGGGCCACTGCGTCAGGCCGTCGGCCACCTCGGCCGTCTCGACGTGCAGGACCAGGTGCCGCCGCAGCTGCGGGGGTGATAATTGGGCCCCGGTCAGCAACAGCCGCGCGGCCGGCGTCACCGGCAGGCCGGCCCGCTGGCTGAACCACGTCTCCAGCGCCGCGATCGTCATCCCCTCCGACCGGGCCCGGCCCAGCGACGCCGGCGTCAGCCGGTAGCGGCGTTTGCCGGCCGTGGTCGCGCGGTCCACCAGGTCGGCGAAGCGCGGCAGCTCCGTCTCCAGCATCAGGTCACTGCGGGCCAGATCGACCGCCAGCGTCACGCCGTCGTCCTCGACCTCGACGCACCGCTCCGGCGGCAGGGCGTAGTCGCGGGTGCCGGCCAGGCGGAAGTGGCGGAACTCGATCTGGTCCTCGCTCGCCACCAGCGCCAGCGTGTCGCTGAGCCGGGTGGCCGGCAGTCCGCGGGAGACCGCCTCGGCCAGGTCGGCCGGCGTGGCGAACTCCAGCAGCGCCGCGGACGGGTAGATCGTTAGGCGGTCGCGCTTGTTCGACCAGGTGCGCAGCGAGTCGAGCACCGGCTGCGGCGTCGCCCGGGTGCCATGCTGCTCCAGCGCCCGCGACAGCGACTCGAACGACTCGCCCAACTCCAGCGCGCGGTAGACCGTCTCCGGCTCCAGCTGGAGCAGGCAGGCCGCCCCCAGCGTCTTCCACCGGGCGAACCGCGTCAGCCGCCCGACCAGTGTCGGCGTCAGGCCCTGGCGGTAGGCGATGACCTCCAGGTTGGGCTGCACCAGCAGCGTCTTGGCGAACGCCGCCGGTGCCGCGGGCGCCTCGCCGAGACCGAGCAGCCAGCGGGCCAAGGCCGTCAGCCGCACCACCGTCACGCCGTCGGGCGACTTCGCCGCCTGCACCAGCCGCAGCGGGTGGGCCAGGCCGAGCAGGAACGTGGCGACCCAGGGCTTCTGCCGCGACGGGCGGACGGCCTCGTTGGTCCAGAACGGGTGGTGGTCGTGAAGCCAGACCTCGACCGCCGCCGGGTCGAGCCAGGCGTCCTTCGGCAGGCGCGACAGCAGGAGGAACGTGAGGAGGTACGCCGACGGGAACGGGTTGCCGACCACCTCCTCGCCGCCGCGCCAGCCGTCGATCGGCGACCAGGTGCGCAGCCGGAACAGGCCGGCGAACAGCGATTGCAGCGCCGGCCACAGCCCGGCGTCCCAGGCGGCGGGCAGGGAGCCGGCGCGCACCTCGCCGTCCTCCTCGTTCACAACCCCTTCCAGCTCGGCGACGGTGGCGACCAGGAAGCCGAGGTCGGGCGGCGTCGCCAGCGCCTCCATCGGCGGGGCGTTGAGCAGCGCGTCCTGCCCCAGCCGATCGACGTCGCGCTTGAACAGCCCGCCCTGCTGCGTGCGCCGCAGCGGCGACTGCGACACCAGCTGCCACAGCACGCCCAGCCTCAGTAGGAACTCCAGGCCGTCGGCCTCCTGAACGGCGGTAGGGGCCAGGGCGGAGGAGCCCGAGGAGAGGTCGGGCAGGCCCAGATCGGTGCCGACGGCGCGGTTGGCGACCTCGGGCGGGCAGAACACGCTCAGCCCGGTCGTGCCGGCCACGCCGAACCAGTGGGCAAAGGTCGCCAGTCGGCCGCGGCGCTCCTCGGCGCCGCCGAGGTTGTCGAGGGCGGGGAACAGCAGCCCGGCCTCCAGCAGGTCGGTCACCGGCGCCAGGCCGTCCTCGTGGCCCAAGGCGAGGAGCATCTCGACCAGGTTACCCAGGGCCCAGTGGGGCTGCCGACTGTGGCCGATCAGCGCCAGCGCCTGCCGGCTGGCCGGCGCCAGGTCGTCGAGCCGGCGGTCGAGGACGGGGGCGTTCAGGAGGGTATCGACGCAGCGGGAGATCAGCTCCTCGACCGGCCACTGGTTGCGCGGGCGGACGAGGCGGCCGGCGACCTGGCGGACGAGGCCTTCGTGGTAGCGCCGCAGCGTCTCGGCGGCGCGGTCGAGCCAGGTGATCGTGTCCGCCGACGACATGCAGCCTCTGGACTAGCTCCCCGCCTTGCCGGCGACCTGCGGCGTGTGCCCCATCTTCTGCAACTCCGCCAGCACGGCCTCGACGCGGCCCGGGCGGATCAGCAGGACGCGGTCGGTGAGCCGGCCGACGATGTCCTGCGCCAGCTTCTTGCGGGCGAGCAGTTCCTCGGCGAGCAGGGCATCCTCCGTCTGCACCAGGCAGACGCGGCGGTGCAGCTTCACCGAAAGGCGGCCGCCGGCGGCGGGCCGAGCCGGGTCGAGGGGCATGGTCCGCTACTCCTCAGCTCGCCGACCGCGCGGGGCGCTCCGGCGGCTCCAGCAGGTCGGCCCCGTTGACGATCTGGTAACTGTAGCCCTGCTCGGTGAGGAACAACTGGCGGTGGTGGGCGAAGTCCTGCTCCCGGGTGTCCCGGGTCACCAGGGTGTAAAAGTGCGCCACCTCGCCGCCCACCTTCGGCCGCAGGATGCGCCCCAGCCGCTGCGCCTCCTCCTGGCGCGAGCCGAACGTGCCCGAGACCTGGATCAGCACGTTGGCGTCGGGCAGGTCCAGGGCGAAGTTGCCCACCTTGGACAGGATGATGTGCCGCACCTCGCCGGTGCGGAACTGGTTGTACAACTCCTCGCGCTCGGCGTTGCCGGTCTGGCCGGTGATGAGCGGCAACTCGAACCGCCGGCTCAACTGGCGGAGCTGCTTCAGGTACTGGCCGATGATCAGCACCCGGCTGTCCTTGTAGCGGTCCAGCAGCACGGCGACGACGTCGTCCTTGCCGGGGTTCTCGCTGGCCAGGCGGTACTTGTTGCGCCACTCGGCGACGGCGTACTCCATCCGCTGCTGGTCGGGCAGGCCGACGCGGATCTCGGTGCAGGTCGCCTCGGCGATCCAGCCGCGCGACTCCAGCTCGCGCCAGGGCACGTCGTACTTCTTCGGCCCGATCAGGCTAAACACGTCGGCCTCCCGGCCGTCCTCCCGCACCAGGGTGGCTGTCAGGCCGAGCCGCCGGCGGGCCTGGATCTGGGCCGTGACGCGAAAGACCGGGGCGGGCAGTAGGTGGACCTCGTCGTAGATGATCAGGCCCCAGTCCTGCTTGTTGAACAGGTCGAAGTGAGGGAACTCCTCGGTCTTGTCGTTGCGGTGCGTCAGGATCTGGTAGGTCGCCAGCGTCACCGGGGCGATGTCCTTCGTCTCACCGGTGTACTCGGCGACGTCGTCCTCGCCGAGGTCGGTCTTGTCGAGGATCTCGCGGTGCCACTGCTTGACCGAGGTGATGCCGGTGGTCAACACCAGCGTCTTGCGCTGGACCATGGCCATGGCGGAGATGCCGACGATCGTCTTGCCCGCGCCGCAGGGCAGGACGATGACGCCGGAGCCGCCGCGGACGTCGCCGCCGGCGTAGAACACCTCGCCGGCCTCGCGCTGGTAGTCGCGGACGTGGAACGGCAGGCCGGTGCGGGCGACCGTCCGCAGGTGCATCGGGTGCGGGGCCCCCTCGGTGTAGCCGGCCAGGTCCTCGGCGGGGTAGCCGACGGCGATCAGCGCCAGCTTCAGCACCCCCCGGAAGCCGGGATCGACGAGGTAGCTCGTCTTGTCGAGCCGCTCGCCGAGGTAGGTCTTGATCTTGGGCTGGCGGGCCAGCTCCTCCAGCAGCGGCACGTCCTGGCAGACCAGGCGTAATGGCGGCGGCTCCTGGCCGGGGGTGTCGTGTTTTTCCAGGCGGACGCGGCCGTAGCGGCTGACCAGCTCGGCGATGTCGGGGGCGAGGTTGCCCGGCAATGGGAACTTGCTGTAGCGGCGGAGGACGTCCACCATGGCGTCGGCGGAGTGGCCGGCGGCGGCGGCGTTCCACAGCGACAGCGGGCTGAGGCGGTAGGTGTGGATGTGCTCGGGGCTTTTTTCCAGCTCCGCGAACGGGGCCAGCGCGTCGCGGGCCTCGGCGTACTTGGGGTTATCCACCTCGACCAGGATGGAGCGGTCGCCCTGGACAATGAGAGGGTTCGTCGCGTCGTACTGCATTCGCTTCAAACTCGGTCGCCAGGATCCGTCCGCGCGGCTGCGGGCCAGATGGCAGTTTAGACGGGCGGCACAAGCCACGCAAGGCGAAGTCCCGTCCGGCGGCCCCGCCCAAACTCCGCTTGCCGGCGCCGCGATTTCCTGCTAATCAGCCCGCTCCGAAGCGTAGCGCGAGGGGGAGGTCACGGCCATGGGTGGATTGCGCATCCTGCTGACCAACTGCACGATGGCCGACCGCCACGGCAGCGTGACGTACCTCCGCGACCTCGCCCTGGGCCTGCTGCGGCAGGGGCACCGCCCGGCGGTCTACACGCCGGACGTCGGCGCCGTCGGCGCCGAGCTACGCGCCGCCACCGTGCCGGTGGTGGCCGACCTCGGCCGGCTCGGCGAGCCGCCCGACGTCGTCCACGGCCACTCCAACTCCGACCTGGTCGCGGCGATGACGCGCTTCCCCGACGCGCCGGCCGTGTTCGTCTGCCACGCCTGGGACATCTGGCACTCCGAGCCGCCGCGCCTGCCGCGCGTCCGCCGCTACGTCGCCGTCGATGAGACCTGCCGCGACTGGCTCGTCTGCCAGCGCGGCGTCCCGGCGGGGCAGGTCCGCGTCGTCCTCAACGCCGTCGATACGCGGCGCTTCCGGCCCCGCCCGCCGCTGCCGCCCCGGCCGCGCCGCGCCCTGGTCTTCAGCAACTACGCCGAGGAGCAGAACTACCTGCGGGCCGTCCGCCAGGCGTGCGACGAGGCCGGCGTCCCGCTCGACGTCGTCGGCGGCGGCGTGGGCAACCCCTGCGACCGGCCCGAGGCGATCCTCGGTGGCTACGACCTGGTGTTCGCCAAGGCCCGTTGCGCCCAGGAGGCGCTGGCCGTTGGCGCCGCCGTCATCCTCTGCGACAAGGCCGGCTGCGGCCCGCTGGTGACCACCGCCAACTGGGCGCGGCTGAGGCGGTTCAACTTCGGCCGGCGGGTCCTCGACCGCCCCGTCACGCCGGAGTTGCTCGCGGCCGAAATCGCCCGGTACGACGGCGCCGACGCCGCCGAGGTCTCGCGCCGCATGCGGCGGGAGGCCGACCTCGACGAGGCGGTGGCGGCACACCTGGCCATCTGCCGCGAGGTCGTCGAGGAGCACGCCGCCGCCCCCCGGGCCGACGCACGGGGGGAGTGGGAGGCGCTGGCGCTGTACCTCCAGGACCCCGACGGCGGCCGGCACCTGTTCCACCACAAGCAGGTGATCGAGTCGCTGCGGGCCGCGATGGAGCGGCAGGGCCACGACTTGCAAGCCGCGCTGGCGCGGCGCGAGGAGGCCCGGCAGGCCGCGGTCGAGGAGGTCGAACAGCTGAGGCAGGCCATGGGCGGGTTCCGCGCCGGCCTGGCGGCCCGCGGGGCGCCGCGGCAGGACTCGACGTCGGCCGAGGTCGCGGAGTTGCGCGCTGAGCTAAACGCGCTCCGCAACTCCGCCTCGGTCCGCTGGGGCAACCGCCTGCGAAAGATCCCCCTCCTGAGAGGTTGCCTGCGGGCCCTCGCGGCCGTCTTTTGAGCATCCCAGTCCCACGGAGGCGGGCGATGAAGCCGGTCGATCCCTCGCGATCTGCCCTGGTGGTGGCGCACCCCGGGCACGAGCTGCGCGTCCACGCCTGGCTGGCGGACGCGAGGCCTTCCGTCTTCGTGCTGACCGACGGTTCGGGGCACACTTCCGGTCCCCGGTTGGCCTCGACAACGCGTGTGCTCCGGGCGGCGGGCGCCAGGCCGGGCGGCGTCTACGGCCGGTTCACCGACGCCGCCCTCTACGCGGCCCTGCTGGGGCGAGACGAGGACGTGTTCCTCCGGCTGGCGGAGGAGTTGGCCGGCGCGTTCGTCCGATGCGGCGTCGAGGAGGTCGTCGGCGACGCCCGGGAGGGCTACAACCCGGCGCACGACGTCTGCCGAGTCGTCCTGGACGCCGCGGCGGCACTGGCCGGCGCCGAGTCCGCCCGGCCGCTGCGGGTCTATGAGTTCCCCCTGATGGGCCGGCCCGACAACTGCCCCGAGGGGCTGCGCCACCGAGCCCTGTGGCTGCGCCTGGACGAGTCCGAGGTGGCGCGGAAGCTGGCGGCCGCCCGAGGATACCCCGAACTGGCCGAGGAGGTTAATGCCGCCCTGGCCGCCTCCGGCGAGGACGCCTTCCGCTTCGAGTGCCTGCGGCCGGTCAACCGCTGGGACGGCGAGTGGTTCGCGGGCGCGGAGCCGCCGTTCTACGAGCGGCACGGCGAGCGCCGGGTGCACGAAGGGCACTACCGCCAGGTCGTCCGCTGCCGCGACCACGTCGCCCCGCTGGCCGAGCGGCTGTGGCGGTTCACCGAGGGGGCGAGGCGGGCCGGTTTCGTGCCGGCCTGAGCGTGCCACTTCCGCCGATGCGACCGAGGCGGAAAAGTCGATACAACCGGATGACCCGTGGTCCGCGGAGCACTCCGGTGAAGCTGGGTGGTAAAGGTATCCTGGTCGGGCTGGCTTGCGCCCTCTCCGCGGGCTGCCTCGTCGGGCCGCGCCAGCTGGCGCAGACGCGCATCCCCTATCAACACCGCCGTGAAGGAGACGACGGAAGAGCAGATGCTGCTCAACATCGTCCGGCTGCGGTACACCGACTCGCCGAGCAGCCTGGGCGTGACCGCCATCACCGACCAGAAGGAGAAGAGCCACAGCCTCAAACTCGTGCCGTTCTTCGCCGCCTCCGGCGACGCCAACCCCCGGCCGTTCTCCACCTTGCTGCCCCAGGTCGAGGTCAACGGGGCGGAGCGCCCGGTGCTGACGATGACCCCGCTGGACGACCAGGAGTTCACCCGCAAGCTGTTCACGCCGCTGCCTTTGGAGGGGCTGGCCTACCTCAGCCGCACCACCTGGCCGATCTCCGTCGTCTTCCGGCTGTGGTTGGAGAACCTCAACTGGGTCTCGAACGCGGAGACGGCCAGCGGGCCGACCCCGGCCGTGCCGCCGGTCTACGAGGAGTTCCTCCGCGGCATGCAGGCGTTGCAGCGGTTGCAGGACGAGAGGAAGGTCGCCTTCTTCAACGAGGAGCGCGAGGAGACCCTGGCCGAGGACGTCCCCGCGGACGGCGTCAGCGGGCGCGACGCGCTGGAGGCGGCCAAGGCGGGCCTGCTCTACCGCAAGGACGCGAAGACGGGCAAGTGGGCGCTGGTGAAGAAGCAGCCACAGCCGGTGCTGAAGGTCCGCCCGGACAGCCTCGCCGACCCCGACGTGCAGGAACTGTGCCGCGCCTTCTCCCTGGAGGTCGGCCGGGCCTCCTACGACCTGCAAACCGAGAAGGTCGATCCGTACCTGAGCAACAAGCCGCCCCGCGGGCTGACGGTGCTGGACATGGAGTCCCGATCGCTGCTCCAGGTGCTGTACTTCGTCGCCCACGGCGTCGAGGTGCCGCCGTGCCACCTCGCCGAGGGCCTGGCGAAGGCGACGCTGGAGCCGGACGGCACCGTGTTCGACTGGCAGAGGGTGCTGGGCGGGCTGTTCCTGGTCCGCTCCGGCTGCGGCAAGCGCCCGCCGCCGGAGGCCCACGTCGCCGTCCACTACCTGGGGCACTGGTTCTGGATCGACGAGCGCGACAACGACACCAAGTCCACGTTCTCGCTGCTGATCGAGATGTCGCGGCTGGACCTGCAAAACAAGACGGCGGCCCCGCTGCTGACGATCCCGATCGGCGGGCGGTGAAAAAACGCGAGACGCCGGCGAGGAGGGTGTGAAACCCCGCCGACGTGCTCGCGTAAAGGGACGCCCGTGGTCACTGCTTGGCGTTGGCGGCGATGTCCCAGCCCATCTCGGGCTTGTCGCCGACGCCGCCGGTCGCCGTCTGCTCCTTGTACTGCACCTTCACCCGGGCGAAGTTGAGGCTGACGGCCTCGGTCAGCCGGTCGTTGCCGGCCGCCCCGCCGGGGGTGACGTTGGTGACGATGAGGTCCTCCATGGTGATGAGGAGGTACTCCAGGGGCTGCTCGCCGGCCTTGCGGACGGTCAGCAGGGCCTTGTCGATGTGCTTGCCGTTGCAGCAGGCCAGCATCAGGTCGGGGCTGCCCTTGTCGATGTACTTGGTGAACGTCAGGTCCTGGACGTTGACCTTGCCCGCCCCCATGCCCGAGCCCTGCTGGGCGCTGCCGGAGTTGGACACGCCCCAGTTCCACGACAGGACGTCAAACTCGTCCTTGTGAACCTTGTCCCGCGCCTCGCCCTTGATCTGCCCGACCTTGAGGAACATGTCTACTGCCATGACTCACTCTCCCATCGTTCGGTGTGGGAAGGTCCGGCTGGCTTCCGGTGTCGGGCCTTCGGAGGTTGTTCTTGATTCCCTTCACCGGCTCACTCGACGCGGGTCGAGGGGGTCGGACACGGTTTAGCGCGCGTGTTGGAACAGCTCCGTGGTGAAGTAGCGCTCCATCCGGTCGGGGAAGACGGTGATGACGCGGGCGCCGTCGCCCAGCTGCCGGGCCATGCGCGAGGCGGCGACGAAGTTCAGCCCGGAGCTGGGGCCGACGGGGAAGCCGCGGCGGATCAGCCGGCGCGTCGTCTCCAGCGCCTCGTCGTCGTTGACCTCCAGCGTGACCAGACCCGGCATGTCGGCCTCGCGGAAGATCACCGACAGGCTGTCGGCGACGCCGGGGATGCGGGAAGAGAAGCTGCAACACTCGACCTCCTTTTCGGACCGCAAGTTGACCGGGCGGGCGAGCACCGGCACCAGGCCGCAGCCGCCCTCGCTGAGCCCCTGGAACAGCCCGACCAGCGTGCCGCCGGTGCCGACGCCGGAGACGACGGCATCGACGCAGCCGCCGGGCGCCTGGTCGAGGACCTCGCGGGCGGTGCCGACGCGGTGGGCCTCGGCGTTCTCGGGGTTGGCGAACTGGCGCGGCAGGAACGCGCCGCCGTCGGCCGCCAGCCGCTCCGTCTCGGCGATGGCGCCGCGGATGCCGTCGGCCTTCGGCGTCAGGCGGACCTCGCCGCCGTAGGCGCGGATGATGAACACGCGCTCGTTACTGACGCCCTCGGGCATGACGGCGACGAAGCGCAGGCCCAGCTGGGCGCAGGCCAGCGCCAGCGCGATGCTGGTCGAGCCGGACGACGCCTCCAGGACGACGTCGCCGGGCCGCAGCCGGCCGCGCCGCCAGGCCTTTTCGAGGATGAAGCGGGCGATGCGGTCCTTGGTCGAGCCGGAGGGGTTGAGGAACTCGAGTTTGCACCAGACGGTCGGCTCGTCGTCGGCGAGCTGCACCGGCACCAGGGGCGTCGGCGCGACGCGGTGGAAGTAGCGGGAGATGTCGGGGATGGTTTTCGTGGTCATGTTTGGAGGCTCTCACCAGCTCGATGCGCCAGCGAGGGCTGCGCGGTTGCCCTCACTGGCGCTTCGGGCTGGTACGGTTGTTGTTTCACTCCACGACGACAACCGCCTTACCCAGCACGTCCCACCGCGGCGTGACGCCCAGGCCTGGCGCCGTCGGGGCGGCCATCCGGCCGTTCACCCGCCTGGGGGCGCCCTCGGCGATCTCGACGGTGACGTAGCTGTTGAAGTCGGTCGCGGTGAACAGGAACTCCGGCGGCGTGCTGTGCGCCAGGTGCGCGATCGCGGCTGTCACAATGTCGCCGCCCCAGGAGTCCTCCAGCGTCATGGCGACGCCCAGCGACTCGCACAGGTCGCGCGCCTGCTTCGTCTTCGTCAGCCCGCCCAGCTTGCTGATCTTCAGGTTCACCACGTCCATCGCCAGGTCGGCCCGGCCGCGCAGCAGCACGTCGATCGAGTCGATCACCTCGTCCAGCACGAACGGGTGGTCGCAGTGCCGGCGGACCGACAGGCACTCCTCGTAGCTCAGACAGGGCTGCTCGATGTAGACGTCGATGTCTCGTACGGCGCGGACGACGCGCATGGCGTCGTGCGGCAGCCAGCCGGTGTTGGCGTCGGCGACGAGGCGGTCGCCCGGCTGGAGCACCGCCGCGACGGCGCGGATGCGGGCGATGTCGTCGGCGGGGTCGCCGCCGACCTTCAGCTGGAAGCGGCGGTAGCCCTCCGCGCGGTAGCCGGCGACGCGGCCGGCCATCGCCTCCGGCGACTCCTGCGAGATGGCCCGGTACAGGACGAAGTCCTCGCCGTAGCGCCCGCCGAGCAGCGTGCAGACCGGCTGGTTCGCCGCCTGGCCGAGGATGTCCCAGCAGGCCATGTCGATGGCCGACTTGACGTAGGGGTGGCCCTTCAGGGCGGCGTCCATGCGGCGGTTGAGCTTGCCCAGGTCGCGCGGGTCCTCGCCGAGCAGGTGCGGCCCCAGGCTCGGCGATACCGGCCCGAACGCCGTTGGCGTAGGCGGGCAGGTAGAACGGCCCCAGCGGGCAGACCTCGCCGACGCCGGTGACGCCGGCGTCGGTGTCGATCCGCACGACGGTACTGTCGAAGACGGTGACCGACTTGCCGCCGGACCACTTGTAGCTGCCCTCGCGCAGCGGCAGCTCGACGCGGAAAGCAGAGATGCGGCGGATCTTCATGGGTCGCCTCGATTCTCTTCTCGTAGGGTAAGCTGCCAGCTTGCCCTTCTCGTAGGGTAAGCTGCCAGCTTGCCCTTCGGGAAGGGGCAAGCTGGCAGCTTACCCTACGGATGAGCCGCGCGGCGCGGCTCGACGCTCAGCAGGTGGCGGACGAAGAAGTCCTGCCGCCGCCGCTGGCCGTAGGGCGACCCGCCGGCGCCGTGGCCGCCGCCGGGGATCACCAACAGGTCGAAGTCCTTGTTGGCCTTCACCAGGGCGTTGACCACCTGCATCGTGCTGGCCGGATCGACGTTGCGGTCCAGCTCGCCGACGGTCAGCAGCAGCTTGCCGGTCATCTTGCGGGCGTTCTCGACGGTGGCGTTGGACTGCTCGGCGTAGTGCGGGCCGACCGGGTAGCCCATCCACAGCTCGTTCCACCACACCTTGTCCACCCGGTTGTCGTGGCAGCCGCAGTCGCTCACCGCCACCTTGTAGAAGTCGCCGTGCGCCATCAGCGCCCGCGTCGAACTCTGCCCGCCGGCCGAGCCGCCGTAAATCCCCACCCTTGTGACATCCAGATAGGGGTACTTCTTGGCGGCCGCCTTGATCCACAGGACGCGGTCGGGGAAGCCGGAGTCGCCGAGGTTCTTCCAGCAGACGTCGTGGAACGCCTTCGACCGATTCGACGTGCCCATCCCATCCATCTGCACGAGCACGAACCCCAGCTCCGCCAGCCCCTGCGGGCTGTGGAACGGGCGGAACGGCTTGGGCACGAACGACCCCTGCGGCCCGGCGTAGATGTGCTCGATCACGGGGTACTTCTTGTTCGGGTCGAAGTTCGTCGGCCGCCAGATGACGCCGTGGATGTCCGTCGTGCCGTCGCGGCCCTTGGCGACGAATCGCTCCGGCACCTTCCATCCCGTCTTTACGAGGTCCGTCATGTCGCCCCTTTCGAGGGCGCACACCAGCTTGCCGTCCTCGACGCGGCGCAGCTCCGTCACGGGGGGCAGATCGACGCGCGAGTAGGTGTCGAGGAGGTAGCGGTTGTCCGGCGAGTAGCGGACCTCGTGCGTGCCGTCGCCCTCGGTGAGTAGCGTCAGGCCGGTGCCGTCCAGGTTGACCCGGGCGAAGTGGACGTAGTACGGGTCCTGGCCGGGGCGGATGCCGGAGCAGCGGAACCAGACCTGCCGCGCCTTCTCGTCGAGGCGATCGACGCCGCGGACGACCCACTCACCCTTCGTGATCGGGTTCTTCACCTCGCCGGTCTTCGCGTCGTACAGGTAGAGGTGGTTCCAGCCGTCGCGCTCCGACATCCACACCAGCTCGCCCGCGGCCGGCAGCCAGTGGAGGTACTGCTTGTGGGCGTAGTCGATGAACGTCTTCGACCGCTCATCGACCAGCGCCGACGCCTTCCCCGTCGCGGCATCGACGGCGACGACGCGGAGGGCCTGGTGGCCGCGCTGGTTGTAGACGAATGTGAAGCGCGACGAGTCGCCCTCCCACCGCACGCGGTCGATCCCCCACGGCGTCGAGAAGAGGCCGTCGGGCACCTCGACCTCCTTCGCCGACTCGGCCTCGAACAGGTGCGGCTTGCTCACCGCAAGGGTGTCGCCGGGCTTGGCGTAGGTCATCGTGTGCAGCTTCGGCTGGAGCTGGTCGCGCGGCGACGACTCGACCATGTGGACCTGGCGGTTCTGCCCGGCCTTCGTCTTCATCACCACGAACCGCCTCGAGTCCGGCGACCACCAGACCCGGCCGCCGTAGCCGTCCCCTTCCTTGCCGTCGGTCGTCAGCGTCACTTCCTTCCCGCTCTTTCGGTCGCGGAGGCGCACGTTGGCCCCCTCGAAGGAGACGGCCCACCTCCCGTCCGGCGAGCCGGGCCCGCCCCCCTCGCGGGTCGGCCGGGGGCGCTGGTAGGCGGCGGCCGGCTCCTTCGTCGGCTCCTCCTTGCCATCGGAAAACTGGTTCCTCACCCGGTCGTAACGCCACCGCTTGCCGAAGGCCTGGAACGAGACGACCTTCGCGCCCTCGAAGAAGGTCACCTCGTCGAACGGCAGGTGCGTGGCGCGGACCTTCTCGCCGGACGCCTTCGCCAGCGCCTCGGCCAACTTCGCGTGGTCGAAGGCGAGCTCGCGCCGGCCGGCGTCGGCATCGACGAGGACGAACTCGCGAGCCTTGCCGGCGAGGTCGTTGCGGTACCAGAAGCGCTTGTTGCCGTCGAACCACTTCGGGGCGACGCGGTCGCGGAAGACCTTGTCGCGTGTCAGCCGCGGCAGGTTGGCGGCCCGGGTGTAGTCGTCGGCGGTGCCCTGGCCCCGGACCAGCGGGACCAGGGCGAGCAGGGTAACAAGTGTGTGGCGGGTCACGGCGATGCTCCTCTGGGCGGCTTGGAGGCATCGTAGCGACCGAGGGCGGGCCCGCCCAAAGGATCAGGCCGGCTCCAGGTGCCGGGCCACCTGGAGCAGCGGCACGACCTGCACCCGGATCTCGGCCAGCGTGGCGGCGACGTGGGTCGCGCCGGCGGCGCGGAGCTGGGTCGCCAACGCCTCGTCCCCACCCGTGCCCCACATGCCGACGATCACCGGCAGCTGGGGGAGCCGCGCCCGAAGCTTCTTGCACAGGTACCGCGCCCGCGCGCTGCCCGCCGGCGGCAGGCCGACGACGCACACGACGACCGGCTCGGCCTCCTCCGCCAGGGCCACCACCTCCGCCGCCGTCGCCTCGGGGCTGACCAGGCTCACCCTGGCCTTGCCGGCGACGGCCCGGCCGAGCAGCTCCAGCGCCAACGCATCGACCGCGTCGTGCGCCGGGCAGGCCATCAGCACCACGCCGTCCTCCCCCTGGCCGGCCTCCCCCAGGGCCGCGTCGAGAAGCTCGCGTGCCGTCCTCACCAGCGCCTGGAGTTCGTCCTCGCGGAGGTTGCCGCGCTCGTGGTCCAGCCGCGCCCGCGACAGGGCCGGGATCACCACCGCGTCGAACAGTTCCTCCGGCGGGTGGGTCAGCAGGTACTCTTCCAGCAGGTCACCCGCCTCGATCTCGTCGTGGGCGATCAGCCGCTGGTAGAACTTCAGCTCCGGCTCCAGCGGGGCGGCGGTGCCCAGCAGGACGTCGAGGAAGCGTAGCGATGGCACGTACTTGCCCAGCACGCTCAGGCACACCGTGATCGGCGTGGACAGGATCAGGCCGATCGGACCCCACAGGAACGTCCAGAACGCCGTCGCGATGACCAGGGCGATCGGCGTCACGCCGGTGGTCCGGCTGACGAGCATCGGCTCGAGGATGTTGTTGGCCAGCACGCCGAGGAAGACGACGTAGCCGATGACGCCGATCGGCCGCAGCCAGCCGTCGAACGTGGCGAGGCTGACCAGGACCGGGAAAAACGCCGCCATCCAGGTGCCGACGTACGGGACGAACCGCAGGAAGGCCGCCAGCACGCCCCAGACCAGGGCGTAGTTCACCCCCATCACCCACAGCCCCAGGCCGAACAGCGTGCCGAACGCTGCGTTCAGCGCCACCTGGGTGACGAGGTAGCGGCTGATCCGCTTCGACACCTCGTCCAGCGCCCGGGTCGTGCTGGTCAGGTGGCCGTCGCCCAGCAGCAAGAACAGCCGGTTGCGCAGGTCCTCGCGCATCACCAGCATCGAGACCGTCAGGGCGATGGTCAAGCTGACCGACCCGAGGGTGCCGGCCAGCGGCCCGGCGATGAGGGAGAGCAGG
Organism: Gemmataceae bacterium; assembly: GCA_046350195.1. Classification (GTDB taxonomy): domain Bacteria; phylum Planctomycetota; class Planctomycetia; order Gemmatales; family Gemmataceae; genus CALDUY01. Next base: position 111,892 of record JAXMAW010000009.1, on the reverse strand, counting down.
CCGACGCCGGTCGGCCGGTCGGGCTGGAGGCGTACCGGCAGCGGGGGGGCCTTCTTGGCCTCGTCCTTGTCGCCCTGCACCTCGGCGGAGAGGTCGTCGAGCATCGCGGTGAGGTTCTCGACGACGCCCGGCCCCTTGTGGACGAAGACCTGGAGCTTCTCGCGGATGCGCCCCTTGTGCCGGGGCAGGTCCACCGCCAGGTCGCGGAGCTGCACCGCCAGGGCGCTGGCCAGCCCGCCGACCGCCGCCGCCGTCGTGAACACGACCAGGACCACCGCGTAGACCCGGCGCAGCCCGCGGGATTGCAAGAAGGCCACCGCCGGCGTCAGGATGAACGTCAGCAGGATGCCCAGGGCGATGGGGATGAAGATCTTGCTGGCGATCCCCAGCACCGCGGCCAGGGAGATCAGCACGCCGCAGACGATCAACGGCCGGTAAGGGCTCGAGCGGGGCTCGGTAGGCATGGGGCGCCTCTCCAGGGTAATGGGGTTGTCCTACGAGAACGAACGCGGGCGAGAAAGGTAACCTTTCCCGCCCGCGTCCCGGGTCTTCATCCTGGGCTGGCCGCCTTACTAAACGAGGTCCCTCGGTGGCGCTCCCCGCAGGAAGTTGCCGAGGAAGAACAGCACGGCCAGCACCAGGAAGATGAAGAACAGGATCCTCGAAGCTTCCATCGACACGCCCGCCACAGCGCCGAAGCCGAACAGCGACGCGATCAGGGCGATCACCAGGAAGAGAATCGCGAGCCGAAGCATGGTCGAATCTCCAGGGAAGGTATGGCCTCGCGGCTGGTTATTTTAGAGGACCACCGTCGAACCGGTCGACGGTGGTCCCGGAAGGGCCGCCCCATGACCCTCCCGGCCAGGAGCCGATCGGCTCGGGGCCGGGGGGGCGGCTTCCGAATTTATCAAGAGCGCCCACGGGTTGGCGGGCGGTTGGTCCCAGGGGGGAAGGCAGGGCGGCCACACACGCCACTGCTCTTCCCCCATACCGCCCTCCTCCGTCCCGACGGAGGGCGGTGGCTCACTTTAGTTTTGGCCCAGGCCGTTTGGCCTTCGCCTCTTCCGACGGACCGTAGAAAAGCAAGCGCGGTGCCAGAGTGTGCCCGTTTCCTGTTATTTTTCTTAAGACATTACTGAGAATTGACTTGTGTGCAATTGTCTGCAGAAGCCCCTCTGTCCCTACGGGCACGCCTTCAGGCAATGGATCGCCCAAATGTGGGATATCGTCTTCTCATTTCGTCAAGACAGCCGTTTAGGGGCGGCGGAGCCGGCCGGCCAGGTCGTTGTCACCGCCGACGTCCGTCAGGCGGCGGTCACGGCCTTCAAAGCGGAATGTCAGGGCGCGGTGGTCCAGACCGAGCAGCGACAGGAGGGTGGCGTGCAGGTCGTGGACGTGGACCTTGTTCTCGACAGCCCGGAAGCCGAACTCGTCGGTCGCGCCGACGACCTGACCGCCGCGCACGCCGCCGCCGGCCAGCCACGAGCTGAACCCGTAGGGGCTGTGGTCGCGGCCGGCCCCGCCCTGCATCACGGGGGTTCGGCCGAACTCGCCGGTCCAGACGACCAGGGTGGAATCGAGCAGGCCGCGTTGCTTCAGGTCGGTCAGCAGGGCCGCGATGGGCTGGTCGATGGCGGCGGCGTTGTCGCGGACGTTGTCGGCGCAACGGCCGTGACCGTCCCAGTCCCCGTGGAGCAGGTGGACGAACCGCACGCCGCGCTCCACCATGCGGCGGGCCAGCAGGCACATCTGGCCGAACCGGGCGGTGGGGCCGCGCTCGGCGCCGTAGGACTCGCGGACCGCCAGCGGCTCCCGGGACAGGTCGATCAGCTCCGGGGCGGCGGCTTGCATCCGGAAGGCCAGTTCGTAGGACGCGATGCGGGCCTCCAGGCGGCTGTCGCCGGGCCGGGCCGCGGCGTGCTCCTGGTTCCACTCGCGTAGCCGGTCGAGCAGCTTGCGCTGGTCGGCGGTGGCCGGCTGGAGGTTCTGGATCGGCACGCCCTCGCCGCGCAGGAGGGTGCCCTGGTGCACCGCGGGGAGGAAGCCGGCGCCGTAGAGGCTGGGCCCGTTGCGGATCGGGCCGTTGGCCATCGCGACGTAGGCCGGCAGCGAGTCGCTGAGCCGGCCCAGCCCGTAGACGACCCAGGCGCCTACGCTGGGGTGGCCCAACAGCGTCGAGCCGGTGTGCATCAGGCTCAGCGCCGGGCCGTGGATGAACGAGTCGTGGTGACACGACCGGACGACGGCAAGGTCGTCGGCGCACGCCCCCAGGCGCGAGAAGACCTCTGAGATCTGTAGGCCCGATCGGCCGAACCGGCGGAAGCGGAAGGGGGAGGCCATCAGCTTGCCGTCGGTCGCCTTCATGAACTGGAGCGGCAGCCGGGTGGCGTCGAAACTGGGGGGCAGCGGCTGGCCGTCGTACCGCCGCAGCGCGGGTTTGGGGTCGAACGTCTCCAGGTGGCTGGGGCCGCCCTGCATGAACAGCAGGATGACGCTCTTCGCCGCCGAGGACTCGGGCCTCGCGCCGGCGTCCGCGGCCAGGAGCTGCGCCAGCCCCACGGACCCGAAGCCGGCGCTGAACCGCGACAGGAACGTGCGTCGGTCGAGCATGGTGCGGCCCCCTGGTCCCACGCTACCCCGCTTCGGGGAGGGTGGGGGAAAGAGATCAATCCACGAGGACGAACTCGTTGAGGTTGAACACCGCCAGGCACAGCCGTGCCAGGTCGCCTCGCTGCTCGCGCAGCAGCGCCAGCGCCCTGCGGGTCTCGGGCGGGGAGGGGGGCCTTCCCAGTGCCAGCGCCCAGACGCGCTCGACCCGCGCGGCCGGGTCGGGCCCCGCCTCACGCTCGACCCGGGCCGCGAACTCCTGGGCCTGGCGCCTCACGACGCCGTTGTTCATCAGCCACAGCGCCTGCGGCGCCACCGTGGTGACCTCGCGGCGGGGGCAGCTGACGGCGTCCACCGGGGCGTCGAACGCCTCGAACAGCGGGAAGCGGAACCCGCGCCGGGCGAGGACGTACAGCCCGCGGCGGGTGTGGTCCGCCGGGTCGGCGCTGACCGGCCACTGCCAGCGCTCGCGCAGCCCGGTCAGCTCCTCCTCGGCCAGCGGCGGTACGACGGGCCGGCCGCCGCGTGCCGGGTTCAGCGTCCCGGCCGCCGCGTGCAGCGCGTCCCAGACCGCCTCGCCTTCCAGGCGCCGGCGGTTCCCCCTCCACAGCAGGCGGTTGTCCGGGTCAATCCCCAGCGCCTCGGCGTCGCCGTGGGCGCTGGCCAACTGGTACGCCTGGCTGGTCATCACCAGCCGGTGCAGCCTCTTCAGCGACCACCCGTCGGCGACGAATCGCGTCGCCAGCCAGTCGAGCAACTCGGGGTGCGTCGGCGGCCGGCCCATCTGGCCGAAGTCGCCCGGCGTTGCGACCAGGCCGGAGCCGAAGTGCCACTGCCAGACCCGGTTGACGATCACCCGCGCCGTCAACGGGTGGCCCGGCCGCGTCAGCCACCGCGCCAGCCGCCGGCGCCGGCGCCGGCGGGCAGCCGGTCGTGATACCCCGTCGCCAGCCGCAGCGCCGCCGGCACGTCCGGGCCGACCGGCTCGCGCTCGCGGTCGAGGTCGCCCTGGTTCAGCAGCCGCACCGGGGGCGGCCGCAGGCGGGGGCCAGCGTGGTGACCGTGGGCACCTCCAGGAGCGTGTCCCACCGCGAGTTCGGCGTCGAGGTCGCGGCCTGGGGGACCTCCAGGACGGCCTGCGCGATCCGGTCGCGGAGCCGCTGGCGCTCGGCCTGTTCCGCGGACGACAGGGGGCGTCCGGCGACGCGCCGCTCGAACAGGCGGTACGCCTTCCGCGCCTCGTCCACCGCGACCAGGCGCGGGTAGTGCTGCTTGTGGTCGGCCAGCTCCATGGCGTTGACGACCGGCTCCTCGACGAGCCTCGCCGTGGCGAACACTGCCTGCAGCGCGAAGTAGTCCTGCTGCGTGATCGGGTCGAACTTGTGGTCGTGGCAGCGGGCGCAACCCACCGTCAGCCCCAGGAACGCCGACCCGACCGTGTCCACCCAGTCGGTCAGCTGCTCGTGGAGGAACTTCTTGCCGTCCATGTTCGACTCGTGGACCTGCGGCCCGAAGCCGAACAGCCCTGTGCCGGTCCTGGCCTCCAGGGCCTCGCGCAGGCGGCGCGGCATCTCGTAACCGCCGGCGAGGCTCGGCTCGTCCGGCCACAGCTCGTCGCCGGCGAGTTGCTCCATGACGAACCGGTCGTAGGGCTTGTCCTCGTTGAGCGACCGCACGACCCAGTCGCGCCAGCGCCAGGCGTTCTTGAAGTACAGGTCGGTCTCGAAGCCGCCGGAGTCGGCGTAGCGGGCGACGTCGAGCCAGTGCCGCGCGTACCGCTCGCCGTAAGCCGGCGAGCCGAGCAGCTCATCGACCAGCCGGGCGAACCCCTCGGGGGACGGGTCCCTTGCAAACGCGGCGGCCTGGGCAGGCGTCGGCGGCAGGCCGGTCAGGTCTAAACAGGCCCGGCGCAGCAGCGCCGGACCGGTTGCCCGCGGCCCGGCGCGGAGCCCTTTCTCCCGGCGCTTCGCCTCCAGGAACTGGTCGATCGGGTTGGCCAGCGAGGTGATCGCCGGCGGCTTCACGGCCGCGGGCCGCCGGAACGACCAGGGCAGAGGCCGCTTCGTCAGGTCGATGGCCTCGGCGGCGACGGGAGCGCCGGCGTCGATCCACGCCTTGACACGGCCGACCTCCGCGTCCGAAAGGCGGTCGCCCTCGCGGGGCGGCATCTCGCGCCGGGCCACGGCCCGGTAGAGCGGGCTCCTCGCCGCGTCGCCGGGGACCAGCGCCGGGCCGGAGTCACCGCCGCGGAGCATGGCGGCGCGGGTGCGGAGGTCGAGGCCGGCCTGCTGGCGCTTCTCGCCGTGGCAGCCGAGGCCCCGGGTCAGGAGCGGGCGGACGTCGGCCTCGTACCGGACGGCAGCTGGCGGGCCGGCGGCGAGGGCGACGGGCGCCAGGGCCGCGAGGGCCAGGCGTGGGAAGTGCGGCATGGCGGTCCTCCTGGGCCCAGTCGGCGGCGGGACCAGCCGATTGTATACACAACCGGGCGCGGCCGTCTACGACTCGATTGGTCGCCGCCCACCAGGGTCAGAACAGGTCGGCCGGGTTGGCGGAGTGGACGGACCGCACGGCCACCAGCGCGGACCCCATGCACATGAACACGGTCAGCGCCAGGACGTAGGTGGCGCGCCACGCCGTCATCTCGATCGGCACGTTGGCGAACTTGTGCGTGACCAGGTAGCCCAGCAGCGAGGCGGCCAGGCCGGGGACGTAGCCGAGCACCGCCAGCAGGAAGCCCTGCCAGTAGACGACGTGGGAGAGGTAGTCCCGGGGGTAGCCTAGGGCACGGACGGTGGCGTACTCGGGGAGGCGGCGCGAGATGTCCGAGGCCATCATCTGGTAGACGAACACCCCGCCGACCAGCAGCGCGATGACGACGCCGGCGGTGAAGAACTGGCCGACGGCGGTGCCGCTCATCCAGAAGTCGATCTCCTTGGCGTTGATCTCCGGCTTCGTGCGGACCTCGACGCCGCTCTCCTGGGGGGGGCCCAGGCGGGCCTCGATCTCGGCGCGGGCCGCCTCGACGTCCGTGCCGGGGGCCAGCTTGACCAGGCCGAAGCTGACCCGGTCGTCGGGCCAGCGCATGAGGTGCGTCAGGGTGGACTCGCTGGTCATCAGCAGGCCGCTGTAGGCGAACCCGGTGCCGACCTTGATGTTGCCGATGATCTCGACCCGGCGGTCGTTGAGGTCGTTGTAGCGCGCCAGCTTCCACGTCGGCACGTCCCCGTAGGGCGGGCTGGACGCCCGGTCCATCAGGACGGTGTCGAGCCGCGCGAGCTGGACGGCGTCGCGGCGCAGCTCGGCCTCGTCAAGGAACACGTCTGGGTAGGGCCGCCGGAACAGCGTGTCCAGCCGGGCGGGATCGACGGCGAGGACCATGATCGACCACTTGTGGGGCGGTTCGTTCTCGGGGTCGGTCGGCCGGCGCGGCTGGGTCCACAGGCTGAGGACGGCGGTCAGCGGCAGCACGCGTTCGACGCCGGGGACCGCCCGGGCCTGGGCCAGCCGACGCCGCGAGAACGCGGCCGGCCGGGCCAGGTTGCTGTACTCCGTCGAGGTGAGGACCAGGTCGAAGTCGAGCTTGTCGTACAGCAGGGTGGCGGTCCGGCGGACGGCGTCCTGGAAGCCCAGCTGCATGAAGATGAGCAGCACGGCGAAGGCGACGCCGACGACGGAGATCAGCGTGCGGAGGCGCTGCTGGGTGAGGTTGGACCAGGCGAGGGTGAGCGGCGGCATGCCCACTACGTTAACTGCTCTTGCCCCGCCTTGCCAGATCGCTATCCTCCGCCGCCGTCGGGCCCGTGGAGGGAGCGAGCGATGACCGCGATCTCGCGCAAGCTGGGCTGGGTGGTGCTGGGGCTGGCCGCCCTGTTACAGGCCGGCTGCATGCTCGCCATCGCCGGGGCGGCCGCCGGCGCCGGCACGGCGGGCTACCTGTACTACAACGGCCTGCTCTACCGGGACTACCACGCCCACCTCGGCGACGCGGCGGCGGCGGTCCGCACGTCGCTGGTCGAGCTGCAGTTCCCGCTGCTGAAGGAGAAGAACGACTCCGGCTCGGCCTACTTCCAGTCGCAGACCGGCGACGGGCACGCGGTGCGGATCTACCTCGACACGGTGCCCAGCCCGATCCCCAGCGAGGGGGCGGTGACGCGGATCAGCGTGCGGGTTGGCTTCAGCGGCGACGAGGGCGTCAGCGCCCGCGTCCTCGACCAGGTGAGCAAGCACCTCGTCTCGCCGGCGTTGCCCGGCGCGGCCGCCGCCCTCGCCCCGGCCGCGCCGCCGGTCAGCCCGGCCGTCCACGTCGCCCCCGCCGCCCCGCCGCAGACGCCCCCGCCGCCTCTGGCCGGCGACCGCCTCGTGCCGGTGGCGGCCACGCGGAAGTAGGCCCCGGCCCTGTCCGGAGGTTGGTGGCTCGCTATGTCAACCGTTGGCGAGCCGCCGGGCCTGTCCCGGCGGTCCGACCGGCGGGGATCAGCCCTGCCGCTCGCCCCGAGGGGCCGCGCGTGTTCCAGACCAAGCGCATCGTCGAGTTCGCCGACACCGACATGGCCGGCATCGTCCACTTCGCGGAGTTCTTCCGCTACCTGGAGGCGGCCGAGCACGCCTACCTGCGCGGCTGCGGCGTCAACGTGTTCCTCGACTGGGAGGGCCAGCGGCTGACGTTCCCGCGCGTCAGCGCCTCGTGCGACTACGTCCACCCCGCCCGCTTCGGCGACGAGCTGACCATCGAGGTGTCGATCGACCGGCTAGGCCGCACCTCGGCGCGCTACGCCTTCACCGTGCTCAAGGGCACCGAACTGGTCGCGAAGGGGCAGATCACCGCCGTCCTGTGCCGGGTGCGTGACGACCGGTCGCTGGAGCCGTTCCCGTTCCCCGACGCGCTGCGCGACAAGCTACTGCAAGGGCCACGATAAGGAGCCGACGATGGCCACGCCGCGCGAGGACGCCCTGGCGATCTGGCACGCCGCCGTCGCCGCCGCCGACCCGTTCCGCCGCGTCCGCGAGTACCTGGTGGCGCCCGACAGCCCGGCCCGGGAGGCGCTCGCCGCGGGCGGCGGGGTCTACGTCTTCGGCGGCGGCAAGGCCGGGCCGGCGATGGCGCGCGGCGTCGAGTCGGCGCTGCGCGACTCGCTCGACCGGGTCTTCGGCGTCCTCAACGTGCCGGCCGGCGACCTGCCGGCGACGGAGCGTATCCACCTCTGGCCGGCACGGCCGGCCGGTAGCAACCACCCGACCGCGGAGGGCGTGCAGGGGGTCGAGATGCAGCTGGCGCTGGCCGAGTTGTTGCGGCCGGACGACCTGGCGCTGTGCCTGCTCTCCGGCGGCGGCTCGGCGCTGCTGCCGGCCCCGGTCGAGGGGGTGTCGTTGGAGGACAAACAGGAGCTGACAAGGAAGCTTCACGCCTGCGGCGCGACGATCGACGAGATGAACTGCGTTCGCAAGCACCTGTCGCGGGTCAAGGGCGGCCGGCTCGGCGAGACGCTGGCCGCGAGCGGCTGCCGGGTGGTGAGCCTGCTCGTCTCCGACGTGATCGGCGACCCGCTCGACGTGATCGCCTCCGGCCCGACCGCCCCGGACCCGACGACGTTCGCCGACGCGCTGGGGGTGCTGCGCCGCCATAAGTTGGAGGAGGCAACGCCGGCGGCGGTGCTCGCCCACCTGCGCCGCGGGGCGGCGGGCGAGGTTGCGGAGACGCCGAAGTCTTTGCCGGGGCGTGTCAGCAACGTGGTGCTGTGCAACAACGCCACCTCCCTGGCCGCGGCGAGGGCGGAGGCGGAGGGGCGCGGCTACCGGGTGCTGAACCTCGGCTCGTGTCTCGACGGCGAGACGCGGCCCGTGGGGGAGGCGCTCGCCGGGGTGGCCCGGGGCGTCCGGGCCGACGGCGTGCCGGCGTGCGTGCTGTCCGGCGGCGAGACGACGGTGACGCTGGGCCCCCATCATGGCAAGGGGGGCCGCAACCAGGAGTTCGTGCTCGCCTGCTGGCGGAAGCTGGGGCCTGGGGAGAACGTCGTGGTGCTGTCCGGCGGCACCGACGGCGAGGACGGCCCGACCGACGCCGCCGGCGCCGTCGCCGACGCCCAGACGTGGCGGAAGGTGGGGGCGATGGCGCCGGAGGAGTATCTGGAGAGGCACGACGCTTACCCGTTCTTCGAGGCGACGGGCGACCTGATCCGGACGGGGCTGACCGGCACCAACGTGATGGACGTCCGCGTGCTGCTGGTCCCTCCCTCCTCCTGACACAGGATTCCTTACAGGCCCGAACGCCCGCCTGGCTCGAACTCCATCACGACGCGGACGCCGCCCTCCGGCCGGGACTCCGCGCTCAACCGGCCGCGCAGCCTCCGGGCCAGTGACCGGCACGCGGCCATTTCCAGCGGCTCGACGCCCTCGCGCTTGCTCGCCGGGCTGAACAGTTGACCGAGTTGGCTCTCCGTCGCGGCCGGCCCGCCGTCATCCACCCGCAGCCGCACCGCCTCACCCTGCCCCTCGACCGCGACGACCACCTCGCCGCCGTCCCGCGCCGTGGCCCGGACGGCGTTGGCCACCAGGAACCGTGTCAGCCGCCGCACGTCCGCCGCCGCGCCACGCACCGGCGGGGCCGTGCCGGCGCCCTCCAGGCGCACCCTCACCCCGTTGGTCGTCTCGTCCATCTCCCGGACCAATCGCGCGACCGCATCGCGAGCCACCTCTTCCAGGTCTACCCGCGAATCACCGGGCGGTTGGGCCCGACGATACTGCTGGAACTGGTTGACCAGCTCCGACGCCCGGTTGCCATGCCGCCTCAGCTCGGCCAGGTCGGCGCGCTCCGACTCCGGCAGGCGGTACTCGAGCACGGCGACGTGCAGCAGCAGCATGTTGAGGAAGTCGCTGAACTCATGGGCCAGCACCCCGGCCAACTCGCCCACGCTCGCCAGGTGCTCCAGCGCCTCGTTCTCCCGCTCCAGCTCGAGCCGCCGCCGCAGCAGCGCGTGGCGTGTGAACACCTGGCTCAGCGACGACAGCCCCAGCCGGGCGATGCCCTCGTCGGCGTCGCCGGCGCCCGGGCCGAGCACGATGCCCAGCAAGGCGTGGTCCGACGAGACGAGCACCGACCGCCCCAACGGAGTCAGGTAGCGCGTCCACGCCTCGGGGCCCTCCGCCGCGTCCCCCACGTCGAGCCGAGCCAGCGACTCCGCGTCGGGTCCGCCTTTGGCGTCCAGGGTGGCTAACCGGTGCCCTCCCCCGCCACGTAGCAGGCAGGCCGACAGCCGGGAGCCTGGCCAACTCGCCCGCAGAGCCCCGGCTACGAACGACGCCTGCCGCAGGGGGTCCGGCTCCCGCGTCAGCTCTTCTTCCAACCGGAGGATCGCGCGGTCGAGCGCGGCGAGCGCGTCGTGGGTGATCACGCCGAACATCCTTATCTAGATCTTGCAAGGGCGGTCTGTCGATAGATCGCCCAACGGGGACGGGACGCGGTGGGCGTGCTTCCGAAACGGGGGCGAGGCCACCCGGCGGGGGCGGCCTCGAAATGAGACACGGCCGGAGGCGCACTTACTCCTTGAGCCGCGCCTGAAGTTTCTTCGCCTGGTCGAGGTGATCCTGTCGCTTGCCCAGCGCGGTGTCGGCGGCCTCGCGGAGGCCGGCGTCCTTCGCGTCCTTGGCCCACTTCTTGTACATCTTCACCGACTTCTCGTGCCCCTCGACCAGGTGGCGGACGTACTCCCGGTCGAACTCCTTGCCCTCGAGCTTGCTCATCCTGTCGTATTGATCGCGGTGCTCCTTATCCAGGCCCTCGACCACGCCGACCCTCATCTTTTTGGCCCGCTCCAGCAGCTCGTCGCGGACCTTCTTGTGGTGCTCGGCCATCTCCTGGGCCAGCTTGCGGACGTCGGCGTCGGTGGCGTTCTTGGCGGCCCGCTCGGCGAACTTCACCTCGGCCACCTCGCAAGCGATTGCCCGGACCAGGAACTCCTGATCGGTCGTCGGCTCGCCCGGCGGCCTGCGGTCGATCAGCTTACGATCGTCGTCTCTGGCAGCGGCCATCAGTAGCGGCAGGCAGAGCAGGCCGGCCAGGGTCGCGGTTCTGAAGAGCGTCATCCGTAGTCCTCCCTTGAGTGTCTGATGGATGGGCCAATGGAAAGTGCAATTCACATGCCAGCCTCGGCCCGCGACGCCACGCAATAGCGTTCCGACGAAGAAGGCTTCCGCGAGGCGTCAGGAGCCGAGAGGGGGCGAGAATGCCTTCTCCCGGCGGTGCGCACGAGGCTGCGCGGCTGGGGCCGTGGCGCGCTCACTTCGCCCGGCATTTTCAGTCGGGCGGGCCGTTTCCCGCCCTTTGGTACGGCGCTTGCCTACTGAGGGCGACGAAAACCTGCGAGTCGCAAGCTGGTGAGGGTGTCGCCAGGCGACGCGGGAGGGCCACCGACCATTAGGAGGGATTCCCATGGCGCACAACAAGAGGGCGATGGCGCTGGGCGTCTTTCGGGACCGCTACGACGCCGAGCGCGCCTTCGACTACCTGCACGGGGCGGGTTACCTCGACAGTGAGATCAACGTCCTGATGTCCGACCGCACCCGGTCGAGCTTCTACCCCAAGCAGGAGGAAGGAAAGCTCTCGGCCGGCAACCTGGCGACCGAGGGGATGGGCGTCGGCGGGGCGATCGGCACCGCCGTCGGGGCGACGCTGGCGGCGATCGCGGCGATCGGCACCACCCTGGCGGTGCCGCTGACCGGCGGAGCCAGCCTGGTGATCGCCGGCCCGATCGCGGCGGCCCTGGCCGGCGGCGGCGCCGGCGCGGTCACCGGCGGGTTGCTCGGCGCCCTGGTCGGCGCCGGCATGACCGAGCAGAACGCCCAGGCCTACGAAGAAGCCCTGCGCAACGGCGGCGTCGTCATCGGCGTCGTGCCGCGCGACAGCGACTCGGCCAGCAAGATCCAGGAGAAGTTCAAGGAGTTCAACGGCGAGAACGTCTGCTACTGCTGATGCGCCGTTTCAGCGGTACGACCGTGAGGGGAGGGGCCCACGCCCCTCCCCTCTTCTCTTGTCCCCTGACCACGAGGCCCTCGATGACCGCGCTCGCCACCCCTCCCACCGCCACACCCGTCCCCCCGCCGCGGGCCAGCCGCCGCTGGCCGGTCGGCGCCGAGGCCACCGGCGACCAGGCCACCCACTTCCGCCTGTGGGCCCCCGGTCGGCGCAAGGTGGAACTCGTCCTCGAAGGCCCCGGCCGTCCCGTCGAGCTGAAGCCCGAGGGCAACGGCTACTTCTCGCGGCTGATCGAGGTCGGCCCGGGCACCCGCTACCGCTACCGGCTGAACGGCGACGGCCCGCTCTGCCCGGACCCCGCCTCGCGCTTCCAGCCGGAAGGGCCGTTCGGCCCGTCCGAGGTGATCGACCCCCGCTCGTTCCCCTGGACCGACGGCGGCTGGCGCGGCGTCAACCCCAGGCACGGCGTCGTCTACGAGCTGCACGTCGGCACGTTCACGCCGGGCGGCACCTGGCGGGCGGCGCTGGAGCAGCTGCCGCGGCTGGCCGACCTCGGCGTCAACGTGCTGGAGGTGATGCCGGTCGCCGACTTCCCCGGCCGGTTCGGCTGGGGCTACGACGGGGTCAACCTGTTCGCGCCGACGCGGCTGTACGGCCGGCCCGATGACTTCCGCGCCTTCGTCGATCGCGCCCACGGGCTGGGCTTGGGGGTGATCCTCGACGTCGTCTACAACCACGTCGGCCCCGACGGCAACTTCCTCGGCCACGTCAGCCCGAGCTACTTCAGTACAAAGCACAAGACCGAGTGGGGCGAGGCGATCAACTTCGACGGGGAAAACAGCGGCCCGGTGCGCGAGTTCTTCCTCACCAACGCCGCCTACTGGATCGACGAGTTCCACCTCGACGGGTTGCGCCTCGACGCGACGCAGAGCATCTTCGACGACGGCGGCGACCACATCCTGGCCGGCATCACCCGGGCGACCCGCGCGGCGGCCGGCAAGCGGTCGATCGTCCTCATCGCCGAGAACGAGCCGCAGCACACCCACCTGGCCCGGCCCGCGGAGCACGGCGGCCACGGCCTGGACATGTTGTGGAACGACGACTTCCACCACAGCGCCCGCGTCGCGCTGACGGGGCGGCGAGAGGCCTACTACTCCGACCACCGCGGCGCCCCGCAGGAGTTCGTCTCGGCGGCGAAGTACGGCTACCTGTTCCAGGGCCAGCACTACACCTGGCAGAAGAAGGGCCGCGGCACGCCGGGGCTGGACCTGCCGCCGTGGGCGTTCGTCAACTTCCTGGACAACCACGACCAGGTGGCGAACTCCGGCCTGGGCCTGCGCTGCCACGCCCTGACGTCGCCGGGCCGCTACCGGGCGATGACGGCGCTTCTGCTGCTGGCGCCGGGGACGCCGATGCTGTTCCAGGGCCAGGAGTTCGCCTCGTCGTCGCCGTTTCACTACTTCGCCGACCACAAGCCGGAGCTGGCGGAGCTGGTGGCCCGGGGGAGGGGCGAGTTCCTGGAGCAGTTCCCCAGCCTGGCGCGGCGGGACAAACGCCCGGCCCTGCCGGCCCCGCACGACGAGGCGACGTTCGCGCGCTGCCGACTCGACCCGGCCGAGGCGGAGCGGAACGCCTGGGCGGTCGAGCTGCACCGCGACCTCTTGCGGCTGCGGCGCGACGACCCGACGTTTTCGCACCCCCGGGAGCGCGGCGTGGACGGCGCGGTCCTCGGGCCGGAGGCGTTCGTGCTGCGCTACTTCGGCGACGGGCCGGAGCTGGACCGCCTGCTGCTGGTCAACCTCGGGGCCGACCTCGACCTTCGGCCGATGCCGGAGCCGCTCCTGGCCCCGCCGGCCGGGCACGGCTGGGAGGTCGCCTGGACGAGCGAGGAGCCGCGCTACGGCGGCGGCGGCGTGCCGCCGCTGCTGCAGGAGCAGGCCTTGCTGTTGCCAGGGCACTCGGCCATGGTGCTGGCCCCCGCGAGCGTTTGATTAGCAATGCTTCGGAGAAGCGTTCTTCCCTGGACGCTTCTCCGAAGCGTCGCTAACCGTGGATTGTCACGAAGACCCCACCCGTTCCGGACGGACCGATGATGAGCACCCCCACCACCGTTCGCCGCATCCCGTGCCGCCGGCTCGCCGCGGAGGCGCCCGAGGGACTGGTCTCCCGCGAGTGGCTCGTGACCAACGGGCTGGGCGGCTACTCCTGCGGCACCCTCGCCGGCGTGCCGACGCGCAGCTACCACGGCCTGTTCACCGCCGCCCTGCCGGCCCCCTTGGGCCGCATGCTCCTCATGGGGCCGCTGTGGGAGCAACTTCGGCTGCCCGGCGGCAAGACCGTCCACCTCGGCTGCGCCGAGTACAAGGGCGGCCGGCTCGACCTCGGCGGCGGCGCCCACCTCGACGAGTTCGCCCTGGAGGACGGCCTGCCGGTCTGGCGCTACGAGATCGACGGCTGGCGGGTCGAGAAGCGCCTGTTCATGCCGCACTGGCACAACACCGTCGTCGTCCGCTACCGCCTCGTCCAGGGGGACGGCCCCGTTCGGATCAAGTTGCTGCCGACGTTGCACTTCCGGCCCTACGAGTCGCCGGTAAACACCCCGCTGCCGGTGCCGTTCCGCGTCCAGGTGATCGACGACCGCGTCGAGGTGGCCAGCCTGAAGATGTCGCCGGTGCTGCGGATGGAGATCGACGGCGAGCGGCGGGCGTTCACGGTGGAGCGCCGCACCGTGCCGGAGGTACTCTACCGCATCGAGCTGGCGCGCGGCTACTCGTCGTCGGGCGAGCTGCACAGCCCCGGCTACTTCCGCGCCGACCTGGTGCCCGGCCGACCGGTGACGCTGCTGGCCGGTTCGGAGTCGTGGGAGGCGCTGGAGATGCTGGCGCCGGACGACGCGGAGGCGGCGGAGCGGAACCGGAGGCGGAGGCTGATCGTGGCCGCCCACCCCGCGGCGAGGGAGGGCGTCGGCGCCGAGCTGGTCCTGGCCGCCGACCAGTTCCTGATCAGCCCCGCGGCCCGCGTCGAGGAGACGGCCCGGCTGCGGGCCTCCGGCGACGAGGCGCGGACGGTGATTGCCGGCTACCACTGGTTCACCGACTGGGGCCGCGACACGATGATCAGCCTCGAAGGGCTGACGCTGACAACCGGGCGGTCGGCCGAGGCCGGCTACATCCTCCGCACCTTCGCCGAGCACCTGCGCGACGGGCTGATCCCCAACTACTTCCCCGACGGCCAGACCGAGGGCGTCTACCACACCGCCGACGCGACGGTGTGGTTCTTCCAGGCCCTGCACCGCTACGTCGAGGCGACCGGCGACCGCGACACGCTGCGGCACCTGCTGCCGAAGCTGCGCGAGGTCGTGCGGCGGCACCAGGAGGGGACGCGGTTCGGCATCGGCGTCGATCCCGCCGACGGGCTCTTGCGCCAGGGGGCCGAAGGGTATCAACTCACCTGGATGGACGCGAAGGTCGGCGACTGGGTGGTGACCCCACGCCGCGGCAAGGCGGTCGAGATCAACGCCCTTTGGTACAACGCACTGTGCCTGCTGCAGACCTGGATTCAGGAGGAGGAGGGCCGCGAGGCCGCGTCGTTCCTGACGCCGTGGATCGCCAAGGTGCGCGCTCGTTCAACGAGCGGTTCTGGCTCGCGGAAGGCGGGTACCTCTACGACGTCATCGACGGCGAGCCGGGCGACGACCCGGCGTGCCGGCCGAACCAGGTGCTGGCGATCTCGCTACCGCACGCGGTGCTCGACCCGGCCCGGTGGGCGGGCGTGCTGGGCGTGGTGCGCGAGCGGCTCTTGACGCCGGTCGGCCTGCGGTCGCTGTCGCGGGACCACCCCGACTACAAGCGGCGCTACGACGGCGACCTGCGCTCCCGGGACGCGGCGTACCACCAGGGGACGGTGTGGGCGTGGCTGATCGGCCCGTTCCTCGACGCCTGGCTGAGGGTGCACCCCGACGACCGGGCCGGGGCGGCGGTTCCTCGACGGGCTGGTGCCGCACCTGAGCGAGGCGTGCGTCGGCTCGGTCAGCGAGATCTTCGACGCCGAGGCCCCGTTCACGCCGCGCGGCTGCGTGGCCCAGGCGTGGAGCGTCGCCGAGATGCTGCGCGGCTGGGTGCGGACCGCGTGACGGGAAGAAAGCTCACGCCGCGCTGACGCCGGCGGGGTGCGCGTGGCGCGGCAGCGAGAGGACGAACCGCGTCGGCTGGCCGGGGCGCGGCGGGTCGAGGCAGACGTCGCCGCCCTGCTGCCGGGCTAGCCGCCAGGCCAGGGGTAGGCCAAGGCCGCGGCCGCGGCCGGCGCTGCGGCCGAGTAGAACGGGTCGAACAGGTGCGGCCGCTGCTCCGGGGCTGGGCCGGGGCCGGAGTCCTCGACGAACACCTCGACGCGGTCGGCCGGCCCCGGCTCGACCAGCCAGCCGCCCAGCACCGTCCGGCGGGGCGGCACCAGGGCGTTGCGTAGCAGGCGCTTCAGGCCGAGCGCGCTGGTCCGGGTCAGGCCAGCACCGCCAGCCGCTCCGGCTTGGCGACGATCTCGACCCGCACCCGCCGTTGCGTGGCGATCGTCCTCCAGGCTGGCCGCGACCTCGCCGAGCAACGTCGGCAGGTCGAGCCAGCCGGGCGCGGCGGCGCCGGGCGGGCGAACTGCATCAGGTCGCGGAGGATGGTGTGGATGCTTGGCCTGGTGGATGATCGTCTGCAGCGACTTCTTCGCCCTGCCGCCGGCGTCGGCGGCGAGCCAGTCGGCCTCGTGGCCGAGGATGTACTGCGCCTGGCCGGAGATGACCGCCAGCGGGTTGTTGATCTCGTGGCTGGCGCCGGCGGCGAACTCGGCCAGGCCCGACAGCTTGGCCGACCGCAGCCGCTCCGCCTCGCCGCGCACCTGGTCGGCCAGGGCGTCGTGCAGCCCGTCCAGCTCGCCCTCCAGCCGGGCCAGCCGCGGCCGGTCGCGCAGGCGGCGGTTCTCGACCGCCAGCGCCAAAAGCTCTCGTAATAGGGGCTGCTCGTGCGGGTCGGTCCAGTGGGGCAAGTGGGAGTCGTCGTGGCCCGGCTCGCACGCCTCCAGGTCGGCGAGTAAGCGCAGCCCGACGGCGGCCTCCTCGGCGTGCAGGTCGGCGTGGCCGAACAGGCCCAGTTCGACGCCGCGCTGCCGGGCCAGCGCCGCCAGCCGGGTCAGGGAGAACAGCGCCGGGTCGATGCCGAAGCGGCGGGCGTGCTCCAGGGGCACCCGAGGTGCGACGATGCCGGCGAGCCAGGCGGGCAAGTCCACTGCAGCGCCAGCCGCCGGGAGACGACCGCCGGGTCAACGCCGAGGTGGCGTCCCGGCGTGCCGACGGGGTCGCGGCCAAAGGCGGAGTCGAGGAGCGCAGCTGCAACCCGACCGGGGGCGACGGCGGCCAGAGCCAGCCAACCGAGCGGGGCAAGCAGGCCGGCACACCAGGCCTGTTCGGGGTCGGCCCGGCCGCAGCGCCGGGCCAGGCCGCGGGTCAGCCGGGCCAGGGTCAGGCACGACTCGTACAGGGGGCGGGCGCGCGGGTCATGCCAGTCGAGGCACGAGCCGGGCTGGTCGATCAGCCGCACGGCGAGTTTGAGCGGGCGGGGGTCGGCCAGGAGAGTTTCGACGAACGGCGAGGAGGGGTCGTGAGGGGAGGAGCGGAGCAGCAACAACACGGCGCCGGGGTCGTGGCGCAGTGTCGGCCAGGGGGCGGAGTGGGGGCGGGCGAGCAGGGTCAACGACGACGCCGCCGGCGCGAGCCAAGGCAGCCCGGTCGCGGCGTGGAGGAGCGGGTCCCCGCCGGCACGGCTGGTCCTCGACGGCGGCGGACACTCCCGGTCGGCCGGTTCCGTCACGGCAGCATCTCCTTCCCTGGAAGAGAAGGATGAAGACTGAAGGCTGAAGGATGAAATCGGAATGAAAGTCCCTTCTGATTTCATCCTTCAGCCTTCATCCTTCATCCTTTCAGGCCGTGGTCGCGGCCGGCTCGATATCGAGCATGGCGCACATGCGGTCGATCAGCGCCTCGATGTCGAACGGCTTGTGCATGAAGTCGTCGGCGCCGGCCAGGCGCAGCTCCTGGATGCGGTCCTCCTCGACCATGCCGGAGATGCACAGGATGCGCACGTCCTCCAGGGTGGTGTCGGCCCGCACCCGCTGGCAGACCTCCTTGCCGTTGATGTCCGGCAGCATGACGTCGAGGACGATGATGTCGGGGCGGTAGTCCTTGACCATCATGCCGGCGTCGAAGCCGTTGGAGGCGATGCGAACCTCGAACCGGCCGTCCTCGTCCAGGACCCGGCTCATCAGGCCGACCAGGTCCGCGTCGTCATCGACGAGCAGGACCTTGCGCTTGCCGCTCTCCAGCGCGTCGGTCGGGATGCCGTTGTCCTTCATGAACTTGTACAGCGCCTCGCGCGGGATGCGCCGGAATCGGGACCCGGGCACGCGGAAGCCTTTGAGTTGGCCGTTGTCGAAGCAACGGATGATCGTCTGCTGGCTGACCTTGCAGATCTTCGCCGCTTCGCCGGTCGTGAACACGGTCTTCATGCGTTCATCCATCCCTTACGGGCGCGGGGCCCGTCGCACGAGTAGGGGTCTCCAGCGCCCCGTCCGTGGGACGCCGTCATACCGGGGTCTTCCGTGAAATGCCTTGCCCATCCCTGATGAGCGCCTCAGCTCCAACTAGCCGCCGGGGCGCGGATGTGCCGTCAATCGCTGGTGTCCGCTCGTGACCATCCACCCTGTCGTCCGCGCGCACCCTCTCCCCGCCGTGGGCGACGGCCGTGGGCGAACCGGGAGAAGAATGCGAAGGACTGGCCCTGATCCCGAGTGGGGCGCCCTGGTTGCCCAGAGCGTCCCTGACTCATGCTGTGTTCTCAGGGCGGGAGGGGGGTTGCCAGGCTTTCACACAATCGCGATTATATCTAACCTGGTAACCGTGTCAACTCGATCTCGCTCTCCTGTCTTGTTCTAAATCCTTATTCCAACACCACTTCCTCGTGACATTCCCTTTTTCTTACCGGGTCGTCGATTATTCGCCAGACTGGTATTGTTGCGCAGATTTCCCGTCTTGCCCAAACAGCCCCGTCGTGGCTCATCCGTGAGGGTTCCCTCTCTTTATCGGACCGCCCGGTCTACCGAGATCAGCCAGGATCCGCGGGCGCCTCATCCTCCGTTATTCGAGGTAGATCACCAGGACCGCCAGGTCTGCCGGGTTGATTCCGCTGATTCGGCCGGCCTGGCCGAGCGTCGCGGGGCGAACGCGCGAGAGCTTCTCGCGGGCCTCGAAGCGAAGTTGCGGCACGGCGTGGTAGTCGAAGTGGGGCGGGATGGCCCGCGACTCCAGCTTCTGAAACCGCTCGACCTGGGCTGCCTGCCGGCCGACGTAGCCGGCGTACTTCGCCTCCAGCACGACCTGGTCGCGGGCGTCGGCGGGGGTTCGGAGCTGCTCCAGCTGCGGGTGCATGCCGACGACCTGTTCCCAGGTCACCTCGGTGCGCTTGAGCCAGGTCTCGAGCGTGTCGCCGCCGTGGCGATGGGTTCTCAAGTGTTCCGTCAGCTCGGCGATGGCCCGCTCCTTGGCTTGCAACCGCGACCAGTCCTCGGCGGACACCAGGCCGACGCGGCGGCCCAGCGGCGTGAGGCGGCGGTCGGCGTTGTCGTGCCGCAAGAGCAGCCGGTACTCGGCCCGGCTGGTGAACATGCGGTACGGCTCATCGACGCCCCGGGTAACCAGGTCGTCGAGGAGGACTCCGATATACGCTTGGGAGCGGTCGAGGATCAAGGGCTCTTCGCCGTTGACCGAGAGCGCCGCGTTGATGCCGGCCATCAGCCCTTGCGCCGCCGCCTCCTCGTAGCCGGTCGTTCCGTTGATCTGGCCGGCGAAGTAGAGGCCGGCGACGCGCTTGGTTTCGAGGCTGGCGAACAGCTGCGTCGGCGGGGCGTAGTCGTACTCGACGGCGTAGCCCCAGCGGAGCACCTCGGCGTGCTCCAGGCCGGGGATGCGGGCAAGTATCGCCTGCTGGACGTCCTTGGGCAGGCTGGTGCTGATGCCGTTGCAGTAGTACTCGAGGGTGTGGCGGCCTTCGGGTTCGAGGAAGATCTGATGCCGCTCCTTGTCGGCGAAGCGGACGACCTTGTCCTCGATCGACGGGCAGTAGCGCGGGCCGCGGCTTTCGATCTGGCCGGTGTACATCGGGGCGCGGTGGAGGTTGCCGCGGATGATGTCATGCACCTCCGGTGAGGTGTAGGTGATGTGGCACATCATCTGCGGCGCGTCGATCGACGAGGTGGCGAAGCTGAACGGCTGCGGCGACTCGTCGCCGGGCTGCGGCTCGCACCTGTCGAAGTCGATGGTGCGGCCGTTGAGGCGGCAGGGGGTGCCGGTCTTGAAGCGGGCCAGCTCGAAGCCGCACTCGGCGAGGCTGTCGCTGAGCGACTCGGCGCTGTTGTCGCCGGCGCGGCCGCCCTTCGTCTTGGCCTCGCCGGTGTGCATGATCGCCTTGAGGAAGGTGCCGGTGGTGAGGACGACGGCGCGGGCGCGGTAGAGCGTGTCGCCGCGGGCCAGCACGCCGAGGACGCGGCGCGGCTGGCCGTGCTCCGTCTCGCCGGGGAGTTGCTCGATCAGGAGCCCTTCGACCAGTTCCTGGCGCAGCGTCAGGTTGGGCGTCTGTTCGACGACGTGCTTCATGCGGAACTGGTAGGCCTTCTTGTCGGCCTGGGCGCGCGGCGAGTGCATCGCCGGGCCCTTGGTGCGGTTGAGCATGCGAAACTGGAGGCCGGTCGCGTCGATGCCCTTGCCCATCTCGCCGCCCAGCGCGTCGATCTCGCGGACGATCTGGCCCTTGGCGACGCCGCCGATGGCCGGGTTGCAGCTCATCTGGGCGACGGCGTCGGCGTTCATGGTCAGCAGCACGGTGCGCCGGCCCAGGCGGGCGCTGGCCAGCGCCGCCTCGACGCCGGCGTGGCCGGCGCCGACGACGGCGACGTCGTAGTCGAAGGTGAGTGCGTGCATGGCGAGGCATCTCAAGGCGCAGAGTAAAGTCCGGTCCGGGGGACGCTCAACGTCGTCTGACTCGCCGTTCTCACCGTTTGGTGACGGCTGGCGGGCCGCCGATTGCACCGTTTGTTGACGGTGGAAGTAGCCGGCCGTGGTCCGGCGGGCCAGGGACCATCCTGCATTATGTCCCGGCCGCGGCGTTGGTGGAATAGCACGATCGCGGTCGGTCGAGGCCAATGGGATTAATTTTCGGCCCTGGGCGTCCTGGCCAAGGCGTCCCATTGGCTTCATCGACCTCGAGATGGGAAGGGAGCCAGCATTTCACGACAAGTATAACAGTCTAATTGACTGTTATACTTGACATATTGGCCGTTATCCCTTACACTAGTTCGGTGAGGAAACAGGACACGGCGTAACTGGGCTGGGGGATCGCCATAAAGGCGCGCGGGCGGAGCGGCCTCTTTCCTGACGGGAGTTACTGCCCTCGCGGGCGTGCCGTGGCAGACCAGTAGCCGGCGGCCAGCGCGGCTCGCCGACAAGGTGACTGAGCGGGATTCGCGAATCAGGAGTGAGCCATGCGATTTTTCATGGGAATCAGTCTGGCCCTGGCAATCACCTCGCCCGAAGCGGAGGCCGCCCCGCCGGCACCGGACACGCCGAGGCGGGTAGCGGCCGTGGAAGGCATCACGGAATACCGGCTCGACAACGGCCTGCGCCTGCTCCTGTTTCCGGACGCGTCGCGGCCCACCGTCACGGTCAGCCTGACGGTGTTCGTCGGCTCGCGCCACGAGGGGTACGGCGAGGCGGGGATGGCCCACCTGCTGGAGCACATGCTCTTCAAGGGCACCCCGTCCCGCCCCCAGATCCCGAAGGCGCTGCAAGAGCGCGGGGCCCGGTTCAACGGGACGACCACCGTTGACCGGACCAACTACTACGAGACGCTACCGGCCGGCCGGGACAACCTGGAATTCGCCCTGGCGATGGAGGCGGACCGCCTGGTGAACAGCGGCGTCAAGCGCGAAGACCTGGTCAGCGAGATGACGGTGGTCCGCAACGAGTTCGAGGCCGGCGAGAACATGCCGCAGGCGGTCCTGCGCCAGCGGATGATGGCGGCGGCCTTCGGGTGGCACAATTACGGCAAGGCGACGATCGGCAACCGCAGCGACATCGAGCGGGTGCCGGTTGAAAAGCTGCAAGCCTTCTACCGCACGTACTACCAGCCGGACAACGCCATGGTCGTCGTGGCCGGGCAGTTCGACCCGGCCGAGGCCTTGCGGCTGGCGCAAAAGTCGTTTGGCGCCATCCCGCGGCCGCGGCGGGGGCTCCCGACCACCTACACGGAGGAGCCACCCCAGGACGGGGAGCGCGTGGTCACGCTCCAGCGAGCGGGCGACGTCGGAGTCGTGGGCGTCCTCTACCACGCCTGCGCGGGCGCGCACCCGGACTTCCCGGTCCTCCAGGTTCTTGGCCACATCCTGGACGCGGCCCCGGCCGGCCGGCTTTACAAGGACCTGGTCAAGGCCAGGAAGGCGAGCAGTGTCACCGCCGGGGCCCAGGCGTTACGCGACCCGGGCGTGTTCGCCGTCCTGGCCGAGGTGGCGGACGGGGGCTCGTCGGAGGACGTACTCCAACGGGTTTCCGCGGCTCTGGCGGCGGTCGCGACGGAGGGGGTCACGGACGAAGAGGTCCGGCGCGCCAGGCAACTCCTCCGCCGGCACCGGGAACTGGCGGCGGCCGACACGAGTCTCCTGGCGGTGGCGCTTAGCAACTGGGCGGCCCTGGGCGACTGGCGGCTATACTTCCTGCACCGCGACCTTGTCGAGAAGGTCACGGCCGAACAGGTGAGGGCGGTCGCCGCCCGGTACTTCCACCCCACCAACCGGACCGTCGGCCGGTTCATCCCCACGGCCAGGGCTGTGCGCGTGGCCGTCCCCCCCGCGCCGAACGTGCAGGCCCTTGTGGGCGACTACAAGGGGCGTGCCGCCGTGGCCGCGGGGGAGGCCTTCGACCTCACCCCGGCGGCCATCGAGGCCCGCATCCGGCGGTTGACCCTGCCCGACGGCCTGAAGGTCGCCCTGCTGCCCCGGAAGACCCGTGGGGCGTCCGTCCACCTCAGCCTGACGCTCCGCTACGGTGACGAGGAGAACCTCAAGGGGTTCGTGGGGGCGGCCAGTTTCCTGCCGCCGTTGATGACCCGGGGCACCAGGCGGCTGAGCCACCAGCAACTCCAGGACGAGCTGGGTCGCCTGGGGGCGCGGCTGAGCGCCGGCGGTGGCTTCGAGGAACTCACCGGGGCGGTCGGCAGCAGTCCGGGGGTAGCGGTGTTCACCGTCGAGGCCCAGCGGGAGGCGCTGCCCGCGGTCCTGGCCCTGCTCCGCCAGGTCCTCCGTGAGCCGGCCATGGACGCGGCCGAATTTGAGACCCTGAAGGGCAATCACCTGACCCTGCTGAGGGGGCAGAAGGGCGAACCGCTACTGCTCGCCAAGCGGCAGTTGCAACGGGCCCTGTCCCCCTGCCCGCCCGCCGACATCCGCTACGTCCCCACGGTGGACGAGGAGGTTCAGCGGGTCGAACGCGTCCGGGTCGAGGAGGTCCGGCGACTGCACGAGCAATTCCTCGGCGCCCGGCATGGTGAGCTGGTGGTCTGGGGCGATTTCGATCCCGAGGAGGTCACCCGGCTGGCTTCGGAGGTGCTGGCTGGCTGGCGAAGCATTAAGCCGTATGCCCGCATCAAGCCGGCCGCGCCGGCCGGAGGGGCCGGCGGGCGGCAGGTCATCCTGACCCCGGACAAGGCGAATGCCGTGTGCCTCGCGGGCCTGCGACTGCCGTTGCGGGACGACAACCCGGACTACCCGGCGCTGCTGATGGCGGCGCGCGTGTTCGGGGGCGGCCCCCTGTCGTCGCGGCTGGCCGACCGCCTGCGCCAGAAGGAAGGCATCTCCTACGCCGCGGGCGCCGGCCTGAACGCCTCGTCGCAGGACCCGGACGCCACCTTGACCGTCCTCGCCCTGTGCAACCCGAGGAACATGGACCGGGCGGAGAAGGCGATTCGGGAGGAGGCCGAGCGGCTGGTCCGGGGAGGCGTGGGCGCGGAGGAGTTGGCCGCCGCCAAGCGGGCGTACCTCCGGCAGCAGCAGGTGATGCTCAGCTACGACCCGGTGCTCGGCGCGACTCTGGGGCAGATGCTCTTCGACGGCCGGACCATGGCCGACCGGGCCGAGTTGGAGGGTAAGGTCGAGGCCCTAACACCCGAGCGGGTCCACGCGGCCATCCGCAAGCACTTCGATCCCAGGCGAATGACCGTCGTAATCGCCGGAGACTTCGGCGGCCAGGCCGGAGGTGGAAAGTAAGGGCGAGTCGATGGCCGTGATGCCCGTCGCTCGGGCTCACGGCCTGTGAACTCCCGATGTGAGCGGGGTTCGCCGCGCAAGGGCGCCGGGCGGCCCCGCCCTCACCGCCGGGGGGACTGCCGCAGCCGCGCGACCGCCTGGCCGGCCTCGTCGCCGACGCGGTCGCCGGCCTGGCCGCGGGCCAGCTGCTCCAGCACCTGGCGAGCCTCCGGCGTCGCCATGTACTCCAGCGCCTGCACGCCGCGCAGCGCGACCAGCTCCTCGGGCGGCAGCTCGGTCGGGTCCAGCCGGGCCACCAGCCTCTGGGCGCGCTTCTTCACCTCCAGGGACGGCGGGTTGGCCAGCGCCTGTTGCAACGGCGGCAGGGCCCGCACGCCGAGGCGCCCCAGCTCGCGCGTCGCCGCCTCGCGCACCCGGTAGACGTCGGAGTCCAGCTCGCGGATCCAGCGGGCGATGTCGGCGGCGCCGGGGCCGCTCGGCCGGGCCTCGGTCAGGCGCTTCTCCAGCAGCGGCAGGCTCGTGTCCGGGTCGCCGGCCAGGGCGCAGACCGCCTGGAAGGCGGCGCCGGCGTCGGCGGAGGCCAGCTGCTTCCAGTGCGACTCCAGCTGCTTCTCCGACAGCCGTGCCGCGCCCTGGCCGGCGGCCTTGGCGAACTCGGCGACCTCCCACACCAGCAGCCGGGTATCGACGCTGCACGACGCCAGCGACTTCTCGTCGGCGCTCAGCGCCAGGCCCCACACCCAGCCGGCGTGCGCCTCGACCTCGTGGACCAGCCGGCCGGAGCGCACGTCCCACAGGCGGACGAACCGGTCGTAGCTGGCGGTGAACAGCGTCCGGCCGTCGCGGGAGAAGACCAGCTGCGACAGCTCGCCCTTGAACCCCTTCAGCTCGGCGACCTCCTTGCCGGTGGCGGCCTCCCACAGCTTGACGCGCTCGCCGTCGCCGGAGGCGACCAGCTTGCCGTCCGGCGCGAAGGCGACGGCGACGCAGGAGTGGCGGCCCATGGCCTCGCGCGGCTGCTCCTTGCCGGTGGCGACCTCCCAGAGTTTGAGCCCGTCGCGGCCGGCGGTGGCGACGAGCCGGCCGTCGGGGGACAGGGCCAGGCCGTAGACCGTGCCGCTCTCGACCTTGAACGCGCGCCGCTCCTTCCGCGTCGCCAGGTCCCAGACGCGGACGTGGCCGTCGAACCCGCCGGAGACCAGTTGCCGGCCGTCGGGGGTGAAGGCGAGGCGGCGGGCGCCGCCGGTGGCGTGGCCGGGCAGCCGCGGCAGCTCCTTGCCGGTGGCGACGTCGAAGCGGTAGATGGCGTTGCCGGGCTCGGTCTCGTAGCCAGCCGCGGCGACGGTCTTGCCGTCGGGCGAGAAGCGGACGGCGCAGGTGAACGACGTGGGGCCCTTCCACTCGTGGACCGTCCGTCCGGAGGCGACGTCCCAGACGCGGATCATCTTGTCGCCCCCGCCGGTGGCGAGGAGCTTGCCGTCGGGCGAGAAATCGACCGAGGCGATGCCGCCGGCGTGGGTGCCGACCGTGCGGCCCGCCGAGGGCTTCTCGGCCAGCGCCGGGGGCAAGAATGACAGGGCGAGCAGCAGGCCGGCCGTCCTGGCCGGGCAGCGTGCGATCATGGGCCTTCCCTCCGCGTCCTGCGAGATGGGGTCGGGTTCCGTCCGTGGCGAAGCCGAGGGGGAGCGTCGAGGTGGCGGGCCGGGCCAAATCCTACCCGCGGCCCCACTCGCGGGGCAACCCCGTCTCGCATAGCATGACCGGGGAGAGAATCGCATGCCAACGCGACCGCTGGGGCGGACGGGGCTGGCCGTGTCGCCGCTGGGGCTGGGCCTCGCGGCCCTGGGCCGGCCGGGCTACATCAACCTCGGCCACGCCGACGACCTCGGTCGTGACTACCGCCCCGAGGCGATGGAGGCGCGCTGCCACGAGGTGCTCGATGCCGCCTTCGCCGCCGGCGTGCGCTACTTCGACGCGGCCCGGTCCTACGGCGAGGCCGAGCGGTTCCTGGCCTCCTGGCTGGCGAGGCGCGGCCGGAAGCGCGGCGAGGTGACGGTCGGCTCCAAGTGGGGCTACACCTACACCGCCGGCTGGCGCACCGAGGCGGTCAAGCACGAGGTCAAGGACCACTCCCCCGCCGTGCTGCGCCGCCAGGCCGAGGAGAGCCGCGCCCTGCTGGGCGGGTGGCTGGACCTTTACCAGATCCACTCCGCGACGCTCGACAGTGGCGTGCTGGACGACGCGGGGGTGCTGGGCGAGCTGGCGAAGCTGCGCGGGCGAGGCTGGAAGGTCGGCCTGTCGCTGACCGGCCCGCGCCAGGCCGAAACGCTGCGCAAGGCGCTGGCGTGCCGGGTCGATGGGGTGCGGCTGTTTGACGCCGTCCAGGCGACGTGGAACCTGCTGGAGCCGTCGTGCGGCGAGGCGCTGGCCGAGGCCCGGGCGGCGGGCCTGGGCGTGATCGTCAAGGAGGCCCTGGCGAACGGCCGGCTCACCCCGCGCAACGACGCCCCGGCGTTCGCCGACAAGCGGCGGGTGTTGGAAGCCGTGGCCCGGCGGCTGGGCTGTGGGCTGGACGCGCTGGCGCTGGCGGCGGCGCTGGCCCACGGCGACGTGGCGCTGAGTGGGGCGGCGACGGTGGAACAGGTGACGGCCAACGCCCGGGCGCTGGCGGTGCCGTGGTCGGCCGAAGTCGAGCGCGAGCTGGCCGCGCTGGCGGAGCCGGCCGAGTCTTACTGGCGAGAGCGGGCGGGGCTGGCGTGGAACTGAAGGGGGCGGGGCCGCCGCCGGCTTCCTCCGGTCAAAACCAAGGGGCCTTGTGCCATGCGGACGTTCGTGTTCAACGACGGCAAGTCGAACAAGTTCTGGAACATCGACCTCCAGGGCGCCAGCTTCACCGTGACCTTCGGCAAGGTCGGCACCAAGGGGCAAACCCAGACCAAGGACTTCCCCGACGAGGACAGGGCGAGGAAGGCCTACGACAAGCTCGTCGCCGAGAAGCTCGGCAAGGGCTATGTCGAAACCACGGTCAAGCCGGCCGGGTCGGCGCTGCGGCAGTCGCTGGAGCAGGCGCTGACCGAGGACCCCGACGACCTGGCGGCGCACTCCGCCTACGCCGACCTGCTCGTCGAGGAGGGCGACCCGCGCGGCGAGTTTATCCAGGTCCAGCTCGCCCTGGAAGACCCCAGGCGGCCGGCGGCGGAGCGGGCGCGGCTCCAGCAGCGCGAGGCCGAGCTGCTGAAGCGCCACGGCCGCGACTGGCTGGGCGACGTCGGCCGGTTCCTGGTCGGCAAGTGGAGCGGCGAGGACAAGCCGTGGCACTACGAGTTCGCCCGCGGCTGGCTGGACTACGTCCGCATGTTGCCGTTTCTGGAACCCGTCCTCACCTCCCTCGCCCGGTCGCCGGAGGCCCGCCTGCTGCGGCGGCTGGACGTGGTCTACGACATGCGCTACCACCCGTTCGACTTCGACGAGGTCCTCGTCGGGCCGAACAAGGCGATGAGGGGCGACGAGGGGGCGTCGGAGCCGGGCAGTTTCGACACCTTTGATGAGACGAACGTCCTGCCGTCGCTGCTCGCGTCGCCGTACCTGACCAACCTCCGCGCGTTCCGGCTGGGGTTCAGCGACTCCGGCGAGCGGGTGGGGCACAGCACCATGGTCGGGCCGTTCAACGACTGCACCGTCGGGCAGATCCTCGAGCTGCTCCAGAAGTGCCCCCGCCTGGAGGAGCTGTACCTGAACACCTCGCTGGCCGGCATCGACGAGCTGTTCGCGTCGCCGAGGCTCGGCCCCCTGCGCGTGCTCCAGTACTACTTCGGGATGGACGCGGACTACATCCGCCACGACGGCTACCCGCTAGCGGCGCTGGCGAACAACGCCTCGCTGCGAAACCTGCACACTCTGCGGCTGCACCCCGGCCGGGACACCAACGTCAACGCCGATCAGCTCGACGCCGTCCTCCGCTCGCCGAACCTGCCGAACCTGACCCACCTCCAGGTCCACATGACCAACTACGAGAACGAGGGGTGCCGGCGCATCGTCGATTCCGGAATCCTGCGGCGGCTCAAGGTGCTGGACGTCGGCTACGGCAACATGACCGACGAAGGCGCCCGCCAGTTGGCCGCCAGCCCCGAGCTGAAGGACCTCCAGCTTCTCGACGTGTCGCGCAACGCCCTGACCGCCGAGGGGATCGCCGCCCTCCGGGCGACCGGGGTCAAGGTGGTCGCCGACGACCAGCACGACCCGGACGAGACGGAATACCTCTTCGAGGTGGACTACGAGTAGCGGCCCCTACAATGGCGGGTAAGCCCCTTCCACCTGGAGACCGGCCAATGCAGTGGGAAGACCGCGAGGAGAGCCAGAACGTCGAGGACCGCCGCGGGACGGCGGTGAAGACCGGCGTCGCCATCGGCGGAGGAAGTATCCTCATCGTGCTGCTGGCGCTGATGTTCGGCGTCGATCCGCAGAAGCTCGGCGGCATCATCAACCAGGGCGGCGGCCCCCAACAGCAGGGCGACCAGGACGGCAACGTCGAGCAGCGGCCGATCGACCCGGCCGAGGAGAAGCTCGCCAAGTTCACCAAGGTGATCTTCGGCGACACCGAGCGGGTCTGGGGCGACCTGTTCGCCCAGGCGGGCAAGAGTTACCAGAAGCCGACGCTGGTGCTGTTCAGCGGCGCCGTCGAGTCGGCGTGCGGCACGGCCGACTCGGCGGTCGGGCCGTTCTACTGCCCCGGCGACAGCAAGGTCTACATCGACCTGGCGTTCTACAAGGACATGCAGAACCAGCTGAAGGCGCCCGGCGAGTTCGCCCGCGCCTACGTCGTCGCCCACGAGGTCGGCCACCACGTCCAGCGGCTGCTCGGCTACTCCGCCCGCGTGGACCAGGCCCGGCAGACGATGTCGAAGGCCGAGTACAACAAGATGTCGGTGCGGCTGGAGTTGCAGGCCGACTACCTCGCCGGCGTCTGGGCGCACCACGGGCAGCGGAAGTACCACTTCCTCGACCCCGGCGACATCGAGTCGGCCCTGAACGCGGCGCACCAGATCGGCGACGACTACCTGCAAAAGCAGGCGCGCGGCCGGGTCGTGCCCGACTCGTTCACGCACGGCACGTCGGCGCAGCGGATGCGCTGGTTCAAGCGCGGGTTCGAGACCGGCAGCGTCGAGAAGGCGCGGGCGCTGTTCGAGCTGCGCTACGAGGAGCCTGACGTGAATTGGCGAGCGGGGCGTGAGCCCCCTGTTGGGGACGCACAACAGGGGGCTCACGCCCCGCTCGCCGTTTGCTAGAAGTACGCTGAACGGCAGCGTCGCCTGCGCCTCCGCCGCCGCCACGCCGACCTGGCCGTTGCGCTCGGCCAGCACGACCTCGGCGCCGGTGAACACGTCGCGCACCGCGGTGCCGGCCGGCAGGCCCGGCCACGGCACGAACGTGTCGCCCCACACGTCGCCGACCGGCAGCACGGTGGCGCCGCCGGCCACGCCGACCGGCCGGATGCAGCCCGCCACGAGCACCTGGCGTTGGGCCCCCTGGCGGGCGTAGGCGCACAGCCCCGTCGCCTTCTCGCCCGTGGGGGCGAGGGCGGCGTAGCGGCCGCCCTGGAACACGTCGGGGTGCCCCTTGCGAAGCCCCAGCAGCGTCGCCGTCACGAACAGCTTGATGCGCCCGTCCTCGACGGTGCGGAGCAGGTCCCGGACGTCGGCGCCCTTGCGCAGCTCGGCGAGCAGCTTCTTGCGCCGGTCGTAGTCCACCGGGCGGCGGTTGTCGGGGTCCACCAGCGAGTAGTCCCACAGCTCGCAGCCCTGGTAGACGTCCGGCACGCCGGGGCTGGTCAGCCGGAACACCAGCTGCACCAGGGCGTTGACCCGGCCGAAGAACGCCACCCGCTTCTGGAACTTGGCGAAGGCGGGGCGGAACGGCGCCTTCGCGTCGTCGGTCATCACCCCCTCGACGAACCGCCGCACCGCGTCGTCGTAGCCGGCGTCGGCGTTGAGCCAGCTGGTGTGTTGCTTGGCCTCCTTGGTCGCCTTCTGCATGTACTCGACCAGCCGCTTCCGCAGCGAGGCGAAGGCGTCGGCGTCCAGGTCGCCCTCGGGCCAGGCCCCCAGCAGCGTCTGGTAGAACAGGTAGCGGTCGTTCGCCGACGGCGCCTCCTCGCCGTCGAGGCGGGCCACCAGCGGGGCGTGCCACTCGGCCCACTGGCGGAGCTGGCGCTCCCACTCGTCGGGGACCTCGGACAGCACGTTGAGCCGGGCGCGGAGGTCCTCGCTGCGCTTGGTGTCGTGGGTGGACGAGGCGAGCATGGCGTGCGGCCAGTGCTCGGCCCGGTCCTGGTTCTGCTCGTGGAACGCCGCCACGGAGACGCCGAAGTGGTGCGGGTGCCCGCCAACTTCGTTGAGCGACGCCAGGCGGTTGTAGACGTAGAACGCCGTGTCCTCGATCCCCTTGGCCATCACCGGGCCGGTGATCTGCTGGAAGCGCAGCACCCAGTCGATCAGCCCGCGGCGCTGCGGCTCGGGGAACTGGTCGAGGTTGCGCAACAGCACCGTGTCGCGGAGGAAGTCGAACACGGCCTCGGCCGTGCGCGGGTTGCGGTGCTTGGCCTCCTCGCAGGCCGCCTGGACGAAGGCGCGGTCGCGGTCGGACACCTCGCCGGCCTCGGTCGTGTAGGTGCGGTAGACCGGCAGGCAGGCGATCACCTCGCGGAGGGCGTCGGTCAGCGTGTTCAGGGTGAAGTCGCGGTAGCGGCGGTTGCGCTCGGCCAACCGGTCGAGCTGGTGGCTGAGCGAGTTGATCTCGCTGGCCATCGACACCTGCATGATCATCTTCTTGCAGCCGATCACCAGCGGCTCGAACGCCGGCGCCTGCCCGGTGAAGTCGGCGTAGACGCGCTCCATCCGGGCGGCGTTGGCGCCGTCCACGAACAGCCCGTTGACGGCGTTGAGGAAGTCGTAGCCGGTCGTGCCGTCCACGGCCCAGTCGCGGGGCAGCGCCTCGTCGTCGCCGAGGATCTTCTCGGCGACGACGTAGAGCGGCCAGGGCTTGCCGGCCCGGGCCAGCCCGTCCAGGGCCGCGTTGACCTCGCCGGGGACCCGGTCCTTCGGGACGTACTTCTCGACGCGGGGCTTGACCCGGGCCAGGGCGAAGCTCTCTTGCAGCTGGCGGAAGTAGCGGGTCGGGTCGTGCAGCCCGTCGGGGTGGTCGATGCGCAGGCCGGTCGCCTTGCCCTCGGCCAGCAGGCGGAGCGGGATCTCGTGGGTCTCGCGGAAGACCTCCGGGACCTCGGTGCGGATGGCGGCCAGGTCGTTGACGTCGAAGAACCGCCGGTAGTTGATCTCGTCCATCGCCACCCGCCAGAACGCCGGGCGGTACGGCTGGGCGGCGATCAGGCCGTCGAGCAGGTCGAAGCTCTGCGGGTTGCCGACCTTGCCGTTGAACAGCTCCAGGGCCGAGTCGATGGCGGCGCGGACGTCGGGGCTGGCCTCGACCAGGGCCGCCAGGCGCCTTTTCAGGATGGCGATCTCGCGGTAGCGCTCCGACCGCCGGTGCGCCGTGGCGCGGGAGCGCGACGGCAGGTTCTCCACCGAGGTGAGGACGCTGCGGTACTCCAGCAGGTGGTCGTCGTTCTCGGGCAGCCGCTTGGCCAGGAAGTCGAGCCGGCTGGCCAGGATGCGGTTGTACGTGCCCGGGGCGATCGGCCAGGTGGTTTCGTAGTACGACAGCGTGAACCCGCCCCGCTCGTAGGCGAGGCGAAACTTGCCCGACTCCAGCGCCTGGCCGTACTGCTCGCCGAGTGTCGGCAGCAGCACCTTGTCGGCCAGGTCGGGGTTGATCGGGTCCCAGTCGATGTCGAAGTAGCCGGCGTGCCCCGACGCCGAGCCGTTCTCCAGCACGTCGGACCACCAGCGGTTGGCGACGTGGCCGACCGCCATGTGGTTGGGCACCACGTCGAGGAGCATCCCCATCCCCTCGCGCTTCAGCACCTCGGCGAGGGCGTCCAGGCCCGCCTCGCCGCCCAGCTCGGGGTTGACGCGGGAGTGGTCGCAGATGTCGTAGCCGTGCTGGCTGCCCGGCCGGGCCTGCAAGATCGGCGAGAGGTAGACGTCGCTGACGCCGAGGGCCGCCAGGTACGGCACCACCCCCGCGGCCTGGGTGAACGGGAACCCCGCGGTCATCTGCAGGCGGTACGTGGCCAGGGGCACGCGGCGGGCGGCGCTCAGCTCGGCGACCAGGTCAGGGACCGTCGGCCGGCTCCTCAGCTCCGTCAGCTTTTTTTTTATGGGCTCGACCTCGACGTGGAGCGCCTCGCCCAGCAGGAGGAACTTCTCGACCCACAGCCGGGCCGGCTCGTTGCCGGCGGCCGACAGCTCGGCCAGGTCGGGGTAGGTGGTCTGGGCCAGCTCGAAGAAGACGTTCTGCGCCTTCCACAGGTTCAGCTCGAACGGCAGCTCGCGGCCGAGGTCGATGCCGGACAGCAGCGTCTGCAACAGCTCGACCTGCAAGGGCGCCTCGCGCCAGCGCTCGGCGGCGCGGTCGAGCAGCTTGGAGAACTTGTAGCCCAGCCCCTTGACGTCGAGGTGGACGCCCCACTCGCTGGCCTCGGCCACCAGCAGGCGGATCTGCGTGAAGTCGGGGTCGTCGTCGGTGAACGCCCAGCGCAGGTCGGTGTTGAACAGCACCTCGGTCGCCGCCCGCAGCGGGAGCGGCAGCGGCACCTGGAGGTGCTTCAGGAACCGCATCAGCGGCTGGCTCTGGCTGAACAGGCGGGAGTAAAGCTCCATCGTCTCCCGGAGGCCGGCCTGGAGCAGCCGCTTGAGCACCTTGCGCTGCTCGTCGCGGAACAGCGACCCGACCGAGGCGGTCGACTCGCCGAAGTGCCGGTCCATCAGCCGGAGGATCTGCGGCGTATCGACGCGGGAGAAGGCGTCGGCGAACGTCTTGACCAGCGACTGGTACGACTCGTCCCCGGGGAAGACGCTGACGCCGCCGTTGACGTTGTGGTCGCCCATGTGGACGGCGGCGTAGGCGAACTCCCAGCGCTCCTGCGTCGGCAGGGCCGTCAGCGTGGCGTGGCCGACGACCATGCGCACCTTGCCCGCCTCGAACCGCTGCTCGTCGTGGCGGTCGATGTCGTAGCAGAACAGCCGGCCGCGCCGCGGGTAGTCCTCGAACAGCGAGCTGACCGCGTAGTGCGCGCCGACGTGGTGCTTGTCCACCTTGGTCGGCCGGACGAACTTCTCGTAGACGGCCCGGCCGGTGGCGTGCTCGGGCAGGTTGCTAGGGGCCTTCTCCAATGCGGCGAGGAACGGCTCCTCGAACGGGCCGTCGAAGAGCTTCTCGGCCAGCTGGATGACGCGGCCGGCGTAGAGCAGGATCTGGGTCGTCTCCAGGCCGGAGACCTCGTCGAAGAACCAGCCGCAGCTCGTGTACATGAGCTGCGCGTGCCGCTGTAGCTCGAGCAGTTCCAGGGCGCGGACGCGGCCGGCGGCGTCGAGCTGCTTGCGGGCGCGGGCGTCGAGGAAGCGGTCCTGGCTCTCCGGGGTCGGGTCGAGCAGGACCTGGACGTAGTCGTTGCGGGCCGCCCACGGGTCGGTGAAGGCGGCGCCGGCGTGCTCCTCGTACGGCGGGCGGACGGCCTCGCTCAGCCCGTCCAGCGCGTCGCGGAGCGGCTTGCGCCAGCGCTGGTGCCAGCCGGCCCGGCCGGAGTTGCAGCCGCAGTCGGCCCGCCAGCGGTCGATGCCGTGGGCGCAGCTCCAGGCGGTGTTTTCGAGGATCTCGACCTCGTGCTGCGGCGGGTAGCGCTCGAGGAACTCGCCGTAGCAGGTCAGCTTGGCCTTGCCGGACGCCTCGATGTGCTCCAGGGCGTAGGCCAGCGCCATGTCGCCGTGCGGGTGGTGGTGGCCGTAGGACTCGCCGTCGGTGGCGAGGTGGACGAGCTGCGGCCCGGGGCGGTCGGCGAAGGCGCCGAGCAGGCGCGAGGCGAACCCGGCGCCGTCGCGGAGCAGGTGCTCGAAGGCGACGGCGCGGCTGAGCGGGCCGTTGTAGAAGAACAGGGCGATGGACCGGCCCGAGGGCAGCTTCTGGAGGTAGGCCCGCGTCGGGTCGATCTTGCCGTTGGGGACGTCGGTCCACTCGTCGCCGTCGCGCGGGCGGACGCGATTCGCCTGGGTCGGCGCCAGGACGGTGAAGCGGATGCCGTGCTCGGCGAGGACCTCGAGGCTGGCGACGTCCACGGCGGTCTCGGCCAGCCACATGCCCTCGGGGTCGCGGCCGAAGCGGTGGGTGAAGTCGCGGATGCCCCAGACGACCTGCGTGACCTTGTCGGCGGGGCTGGACAGCGGCAGGATGACGTGGTTGTAGACCTGGGCCATGGCCGAGCCGTGCCCGCCGAAGCGGGCGTGGCTCTCGCGGTCGGCGTCGAGGATGGCCTGGTAGACGTCGGGGGCCTTCTCCTCCAGCCAGGCGAGCAGGGTCGGGCCGACGTTGTAGCTGATGCGGGCGTAGTTGTTGACCAGCCGGGCGATGCGGCCGTCGGCGCCGAGGATGCGGGCGACGGCGTTGGGACCGTAGCACTCGGCGGTGATGCGCTCGTTCCAGTCGTGGTAGGGGTAGGCGGAGTCCTGGACCTCGACCATGTCCAGCCACGGGTTCTCGCGCGGCGGCTGGTAGAAGTGGCCGTGGATGGTGATAAAGCGCTCGGCGGCAGGCGTCGGCACAGGCGGTCATCCCCCGGGGCGGTCGGGGTTAGGATAGGGGCGGCGGCCGCTCTGGTCGAGGCGGGGCGGGCGCGGTACGATCCGGCGGTCGCCGCGCGGAGGGGGTCAGCCATGAAGTCGCCGTTCCCCGGCATGGACCCGTACATCGAGGCGAGCGGGCTGTGGCCCGACTTCCACGACGACCTGGTCGGGGAGATCAAGCGATCACTCGCCGCCGCGCTGCCCGAGCGCTACTTCGTGCAAACCGGTGAGCGGTCCTATATCGTACTCGCCGGCGTGGACGAGAAGGAGAGCAAGGAGTTCATTCCCGACGTCGGCGTGTTCACCCCGCCCGGCGGGACGGAAAAACAAGCCGCGGTCGCCGAGCCGAAGCCCGAAGCCGGCGTGACGACCATGCGGGCCTTTATCGACCACCACGCCAGGGAAAACTTCATCGAGATCTATGAGGCGGGACCGGAGCTGCGCCTGGTGACGTCCATCGAGGTGCTGTCGCCGTCGAACAAGCGGCGGGGCAAAGGGCGGAAGCTCTACCTCCGCAAGCGGAACGCGCTGCTGCTCGGCGCGGCCAATTTCGTCGAGATCGATCTGCTGCGCGGCGGGAAGCGCATGCCGATGGCCGAGCCGTGGCCGAGCAGCCCGTACTACCTCCTTGTTGCGCGCGAGCAGCGCGCCCCCTACTGCCGCGTCCACCTGGCCGGCTACCGCGACCCCCTGCCGGAGGTCCCCGTCCCGCTGGCCCCGCCGGACGCCGACCTGCCGCTGGCGCTCCAGCCGATGATCGACGCGGTCTACGCCCGCAACCGATACCGCAAGCGGTTCGACTATAGCAAGCCGCTCACGCCACCGCTGAGTACCGACGATGCGGCCTGGCTAGTGAAGCAAATCGGCTAGCACTACTTCTCCAGCCCGCGGTGTACAATCGGCGCCGGCCCGCAGTTCTCCCTGTATGGGGCCGGTGATGAGCGACGACTCGACCGATCAAGGCGACCTGATGCGCCGACTCGCCGCGGGCGACCAGCAGGCGCTGGCGGCAGCACGGTCGGCCCGGCGTTGGGAAGGTGCCAGACGCGGGAGAAAAAAGTGGTGCCGGCGGTGTACGAATCGGGCGGACGGGCAGTTACTACCTTACGGACTCTGCCCAAACCTCCTCATACGGGCCGTGCCAGCGTCGGCCGGCCTGGTTCTGGCAGGGTCCAGAACCGCGGTGCGGCGCCAGTTCGCCCGAGGCCGAACGCGCCGTCCCCCAGGGAGTACACCAGATGCGGACAGGATCTTCCCGAGCGGCAGGCACCCTGCTCACCTTGGCGGCGTGCGGCTTTCTGATCCCCTCGGCCCGCGCGGGCCTGTACAACTTTACCACCTTCGACTCGCCCGGGGCTGTTGAGTCGGGCGCCGTCGCGGTCAACAACCCGGGCCAGGTGGTGGGCGTTTCCTGGGACCAGAACTTCAATTCCCTGGGCTACCTCCTGAGCGGCGGCGCCTTCAGCACCATCAACGCGCCGTTCGGGGTCAACGGCACCCAGGCTCTAGGAATCAATGACGCCGGGCAAATTGTTGGATCGTATGTCGGCGCGAATAACCTCGGCCGCCCATTTCTCCTCTCCGGCGGCACCTACACGCCGCTGCCAAACGCCCCCGGCGCGAACGAAACTTATGCCTGGAGTATTAACAACCTCGGCCAGGTCGTCGGGACATATTACGACGCGAGCTTCATTTCCCACGGCTTCCTGTACGATGGCGGATTGTTCACCACGATTGATGTGCCCGGGGCCGGAGGAACTTACGTCACAGGTGTCAATGACGCTGGCGTGATCGCGGGCAGCTACTACGATCCCAACGGTGGCTTTAACCTTCACGGCTTCCTCTACGCCGGCGGGGTCTTCACCCCGTTCGATGTGCCCGGGGCCGTCTACACCAGCGTTAGTCGGATCAACAACCTGGGTCAGGTGGTGGGTGACTACTTTGACGTGAACTTCAACGACCACGGCTTCCTGTACGATGGCGGGTTGTTCACCACGATTGACGTGCCCGGGGCTGCGGCTACACAGGCGTATGGCATCAACGACGCCGGCGTGATCGTGGGCATTGCTTACGACGCGGCCTTCGGTTCGCACAGCTTTATCGCGACCCCCGTCCCCGAGCCGGCCTCGCTCGCCCTGGTTGGGGTCGGCGGCCTGCTTTCCCTGGGGTACGCCAGGCGCCGGCGGGCCTGACCCATTCGGGAGGTGCTGTCAGAGCGTGGTATGGGCCTCCGCATGACCGACGACCCCAGCGACCTGGACGGGCTGCTCCAGCGCGTGGCCAACGGCGACCGGGACGCCCTGGGCGCCCTGTTCGGCCATTACCGTGCCCGGCTGCGCCGCATGGTTCAGCTGCGGCTGGACCGCCGGCTGCAAGGCCGGGTCGATGCGTCGGACGTGCTCCAGGAGGCCTACCTCGACGTCGCCCAGCGTGCCGCCGAGTACGCGGCGAAGCCGGGGATGTCGTTCTTCCTGTGGCTGCGCTTCCTGACCGGGCAGCGGCTGATGATGACGCACCGCAAGCACCTCGGCGCGAAGATGCGCGACGTCGGGCAGGAGGTGTCGCTCTACCACGGGGCGCTGCCGCAGGCGTCCAGCGCGTCGCTGGCGGCGCACCTGCTCGGCCGGCTGACGTCGCCCAGCCAGGCGGCGATCCGCACCGAGCTTCAGCTCAAGTTGCAGGAGGCGCTCAACGCCATGGAGCCGCTCGACCGCGAGGTGCTGACGCTGCGGCACTTCGAGGAGCTGTCGAACAACGAGGTGGCGGAGGTGCTGGGGATCAGCAAGGCGGCGGCGAGTAACCGCTACATGCGGGCGCTCAAGCGGCTCAAGGACGTGCTCGTGAGCATCCCGGGGTTCTTCGAGGGGTAGCAGGCTGGCCCCTCTCCCTCCTGAAGGGAGGGGGAGGGGAGGAAGAGGGAGACAACGATGTCATCGTCCAACTCCGAACGCGACCCCGTCGAGCGCCTCGCCGAGGAGTTCGCCGAGCGGCTACGGCGCGGCGAGCGGCCATCGCTGACGGAGTACACCCGGCAGCACCCCGACCGCGCCGAGGAGATCCGCGAGCTGTTCCCCGCCCTGGCGGCGATGGAGCAGCTCAAGCCGCGCCCCGGCGACCTGACCGGCGACTTCGCCGGGGCGCCCGCCGACGACGCCCAGCCGCGGCAACTCGGCGAGTACCGGCTGCTGCGCGAGGTGGGGCGCGGCGGCATGGGCGTGGTTTACGAGGCCGAGCAGGTCTCGCTCGGCCGGCACGTCGCGCTGAAGCTGCTGCCGCCGCAGGCCCGGCTCAACCCGACCTTCCTGGAGCGGTTCCGCCGCGAGGCGAAGGCGGCGGCGCAGCTGCACCACACGAACATCGTGCCGGTCTTCGGCGTCGGCGAGCACAACGGCACGCCGTTCTACGCCATGCAGTTCATCGCCGGCGAGGGGCTGGACCGAGTGCTGGCCGACCTGCGGCGGCTGCGCGGCGCCGGCGGGGAGCCGCCCGGCGAGGCCGCGTCGGTTCTGCTGAGCGGGCTGTCGTCGCCGACGGCGGCCGGAGACACGGCCACGCACCCGCTGGGACGGGTAACGCCGCCGTCCGGCTCCGGGCTGTCGGCGAGCGGG
Organism: Gemmataceae bacterium; assembly: GCA_046350195.1. Taxonomy (GTDB): domain Bacteria; phylum Planctomycetota; class Planctomycetia; order Gemmatales; family Gemmataceae; genus CALDUY01. Next base: position 73,628 of record JAXMAW010000009.1, on the reverse strand, counting down.
CCGGAGGGGGAGTTCTTCCGCGGCGTGGCCCGGCTGGGGTTGCAGGTGGCCGAGGCCCTGGCCCACGCCCACAAGCAGGGGGTGCTGCACCGCGACATCAAGCCCTCGAACCTGTTGCTGGACGCCCACGGAACGGTGTGGGTCACCGACTTCGGGCTGGCCAAGGCGGAGGGGGCCGACGAGCTGACTCACACCGGCGACATCGTCGGCACGGTGCGGTTCATGGCCCCGGAGCGGTTCGACGGCCGGTCGCTGCCGCAGAGCGACGTCTACGCCCTGGGGCTGACGCTGTACGAACTGCTGACGCTGCGGCCGGCGTTCGACGACACGAACAAGGCGAGGCTGATCGACAAGGTGATGCACGCCGCGCCGACGCCGCCGCGGAGGATCGACCCCCGGGTGCCGCGCGACCTGGAGACGGTCGTCCTGAAGTGTCTGGCCAAGGAGCCGGCGGAACGGTACCCGACGGCCGCGGCGCTGGCCGAGGACCTGCGGCGTTTCCTGAGCGACCGGCCGATCAAGGCGCGGCGGAGCACCCTGGCGGAGCAGACGTGGCGGTGGTGCCGGCGCAACCCGGTCGTGGCGTCGCTGTCGGCGGCCGTGTTCACCCTGATCGCGCTGACGGCCGTCGGCGGCGTGGCGCTGTCGATCTCGCTGGGCCGCGCCCTGTCCCGGGCGACGGCGGCGGAGCGGGAGGGCCGGCGGAAGCTGTTCGAGTCGCACCTGTCCGAGGCGCGGGCGCAGCGGTTCAGCGGCCGGGCCGGGCAGCGGTTCGGCACGCTGGAGGCGGTCCGCCAGGCGGCGGAGCTGGCTCGGGAGCTGGGGCTCCCCGACACCCATCTGGACGAGCTGAGGGAGCTGGCGATCGCCGCGCTGGCGCTGCCGGATTACCGGCGCGAACCCGGCGAGGCGGGCGGTTGGTTCGACGGTTATGCCGTTGACTGGGCAGTCCGCGTGGACGACTCTCGTTGGTTCACGCTGTCCGGAGGGGACCTGAGCTATTTCGGGCCACCCTCCGGCCGGCTGGTGCGTCGGTTGGCACTGTTCGAGTGGGCCGGGCCGGAAGTCCCCGCTTCGAGGTGGCGCGACCATTTCCACACCCTGGTGGTACACCCGTTCCGACCCGTTGTGGCGTTCGCCCTGATCTCGATCAAGGGGCCGGTGACTCGGGTCATCGACCTGGAGAGCGGCGAGGTGACCGCGCTGCCGGAGACCAGCCCGGACTGGACCGGCTACCTGGGCTGGCTGCCGGACGGCAACTCGCTGGCGGCCGGCTACTCCGACAAGGTCGTCGTCTGGGACGTCGCCGCCCGCAAGCCGCTTCGGGTCATCCGCGAGCCGCCGGGGGGCGGCATGTCAGCCGTGGTCAACCAGGCCGGGGAGATCCTGACCTGGTCGAACTGGGCCGGCGGGTTCAAGCTGTGGCACGGCCGGACGGGGCAGCTGCTGCTGACGGTCCCCGACTCGAAGCAGGAGTTCGGCAGAGACTCCAACAGCGGCCGGCTGGTCGGCAAATTCGAGGGCCGAGGCATGAAGACGACCGGCTGGGCCGTCCACTCGGCCCCGGAGTGCCGGACACTGGCCCGCGACCCGACCCGGCCCGACGTCGGCGCGTACTGGCGCAACGCCGTCCACCCCGGCGGCCGGCTGGCGGCGGTCGGGACCAGTGGCGGGGTCACGCTGTTCGACCTCGACACCTGCCTCGACGTCGCCCACCTGGACCTCGGCCACGCCTGGAACGTGGCGTTCGACCCGGCCAACGGCGACCTGGTGACCTACGGCGAGCGCGGCCTGTTCCGCTGGCCGGTCCGGGGCAAGGCCGGCTCCCTCCAGGTCGGCCCGCCGCAACAACTGCCGCTGCCCGGCAAGGCCGGCTCGGCGATGATCCAGCTCAGCCGCGACGGCCGGACGGTCGCCGTCGCCCAGGGGACGTCGGCCGTGGTCCTGCGTGGCGAGCGGCGGGTCGAGCTGGGGCCGCTGGAGGACGTCCGCTCGCACCTGGCGCTCAGCCCCGACGGCCGGTGGGCCGCGACCGGCCGCAACGACGGCCACGGCGGCGACGTCCGCGTCTGGGACGCCGAGACGGGGGAGCTGGTCAAGGCGTTCGGAATGCCCGACGGCATGAACGTCGCCTTCAGCCCCGACGGCCGCTGGCTGGCCGGCAGCGACAAGGCGGGGTACCGCTTCTGGCACGTCGGCACCTGGGAGGAGGGCCCGCAAACCAGGGTGGCGACGCCCCGGTTCGTTGATTGGCCCGCCGTGTTCTCGCCGGACGGCCGGCTGCTGGCCCTGGAGCGCGGCGACGGCGCGGTGCGGCTGATCGACGCCGCGACGGGTCGAGAGCTCGCCGCCCTCGGGGACCCGCACCAGGGCCGCGCCGGGGCGATGTCGTTTTCGCCGGACGGCCGCCGCCTGCTGCTGACGATCAAGGACCACGGCGTGCTTCGGCTGTGGGACCTGGCCCGGCTGCGAGAGGGGCTGACGCCCCTCGGCGTGAACTGGGCCGCGCCTCCGTACCCGCCGGGTCCGTCCGCGGTCAGGCCGCCGGCGCCGCTGCGGGTCCAGGTGGACCGCGGCCCCCTCCCGATCAACCCGGCCCCCTAGGCGGCCACCGCGCCGGTGTACTTCAGCCACGCCTCCATCACCGCCGTCCTCGGAATAGACGCAGCATCTCAACCTTGGCCGACCGCCTCGATGATAGAAATTTTAAGACCCTCAATATCCTCAAATACCGCATCAGCTGCCTTCGCGTTGCTTGTCCGTGCCACCCCGGCGCCCGCGACGCTCACCGACGTCTGCCTCGGCTGATTCGTCCCAACGCTCCCCCCGCTCGCCGCCACCCGCTCCACAGGCCTCACTTCCGCTGCCCGCTCCGCCACCGGCCGCGGCTGGCTCTCCGCCCCTGTCCCGACCAGCGCCTGCGCCAGCCCGGCGGCTTCCCTCGCCGACCCCGTGGTCCACGTTACCCCACCCGACGGCGTTGCCCTCGCTGGCCCCTGCGGTGCGGTGTAAACGAACGGGCCCTTCCATTTAAAGAGGTCGGTGTTGTTGTCTCCCCCACCGAAGCTGTCCGTGAATTCCTCCTGGTCATGTAGGATATCCCAGCCGACGTAGTAACTCCCGCTCGGCAGATTCGGCGGCAGCTTGAGGCTCGCCGACACGGTTACCGGGCTGTTACGGTTCAGCGCCCCCATCGCACGTACGGTCACCGGCGCACCGATCGGGGTCCATATTTGACGCGGAATAGCGAACGGCTGGACGAGGGAAAACTGCACCTTCGCCGCCTTCGCCGCCGCCGTCCCGCCGTTCCAAACGTCGAGCCTCACGTTCAGCACGGTGTCCTTCCCCCTCCTGGTGACGGAGTAGGTCGAGTTGCGTGGCTTCTTGAACCACGTGTAGTAGGCCATCAGGTCCGGCTTGTCGATGCCCTGCTTGTCCGGGAAGGTGTAGCGATTGTTGACGATCCTCGGCTGGACGTGGCTGTTGATCCAGTTGAACAGCTCCGGCGTGATTCGCGTCGCCTCGGTAGACGACTGCGTGGGCGTGTCGTACATCCGCGCGGCGACACCGATCACGCTGCGGGCATTGCCCCAGTACGGATTGCCCGGGAACGTCATCGCGTCCACGAACAGTGGGCTTCCGCTCGCTCCCCGTGCCGAGGCCACCTGGTCCCCGACCGCTGACCCCGCCGCGCCAACGCCCGGCAGTTGGATCACCTGGGTGCCCGGCACCGTGGAAGCCTCATCAAGGCCGGTGCGCGAATGCAACGATACGACCCTGGTCGTACTCGTGTACAGGTATTGGCCGGTGTAGCCGTAGGAGTCCGGAAGGGGTTTGCCATTCAGGTCGCGGCCCCCGGGATACCCGGCCAGACGGACCGTCGGTTTCTTCTGGCCCAGCCAGTTGGCGTCAAGCCAACCGTAGTCAAATCGGCCGGCGAACTTGCTGCTGCCGACGTTACGGTCCAGCTCGATGAGGCCGATGTCGTAGTTCTCGTCACCGGCGAGGTACTGCCGCGGGACGTACGGGTTGACCATGACCGCCTCGCCGAAGGGGCGGTAGACCGTCTCATTGGGGACCAGGCCTTGGCCCGTCTGTCCGGCGTGGACGACGACCTTGGTGGCATATCCGTTGTCGGCGCTGTAGAGGTTGTGGCCAGCGGTGAGGACCCAGTTCGGGGCGATCAGGACGCCGCTGCCCTGGAAGTCCTTGGGGCCTTCCGGCGTCTGTTGAGTCATCTCGACCTGGACGACCGCGGAATAAGGGAGCCGCTGCACGGCCGTGGTGGACGTGATCTTGCTGACGCTACAGGTGAGGCGATCTTCGAGCGTTTCGAGTCGAGGGACGCGGCCCTGGCGGCGCGCGACGGTGGGGGTCGAACCGGAGGTTGGGGAAAAGAGCTTTCGGAGGAGAGCAGCCATGAGACACAACTCCGCAAGGGTTCACCGGGGTGTGGTGGAGGAAGTCGGCGAGGGGCGGGAGCCGGCTTCGACTCCCGATACGGAGAACTGAGGGAAGTGTGACCGGGAAACGGAGAGTTGTATCGAGTCTCGCCGCCCAGGCGGAGGCGGTGCTGGCCGGGAGGTGAACCGTTGACCCCGCGCCCTGCCGCCGCTACCCTCGGCGTTCATCCGATGAGGGACGCCGCCATGGCCGCGCGAGACCTGGACAGCCCGTGGAAAGAGGTCGTCGATCACCACCTGCCGGCGATCCTGGCGCTGCTGGCGCCGGAGGTCCACGCGGACATCGACTGGGCGCGGGACGTCGAGCCGCTGGAGCAGGAGTTGCGCAAGATGGCCCCCGAGGGGGAGACCGGCAAGCGGCACGCCGACAAGCTACTCAAGGTGCGGGCGAAGACCGGCGACGAGCGCTACCTGCACGTCGAGGTGCAGGCCCAGCCGCAGGAGGGGTTCGAGCGCCGCGTCTTCGTCTACCACTACCGCGGCGACGACCGGTTCGGCCTGCCGCCCGAGGCGGTCGTCATCCTGGCCGACGACGACCCGGACTGGCGGCCGACCCGGTACGCCGTCCAGCTGCGTCGCACCCGCCTGACGTTCGAGTTCGACCCGGTCAAGCTCCTGGACTGGGACGGCCGCAAGGACGAGTTGAGAGGGCACGCCAACCCGGCGGCGTTGTTCGTGCTGGCGCACCTGGAGTCGCGGCGGACCGCCGGCGACGACGCCGAGCGGGCGCGGGTGAAGCTGGACTTGATCTTGCGGCTGCACGCGCGGAAACTGGACGCGGAGGAGCTGCGACACTGGTACCGCTACCTCGACTGACTGCTGCCGTTGCCGAAGGAAGTCGAGGACCAGCTCTGGAACGAAGTCCAAAGGGTTGGCAAGGAGACGATCATGCCGTTCATCACGAACGCCGAGCGGATTGGGATGGAGAAGGGGATGGAGAAGGGGATGGAGAAGGGGATGGAGAAGGGGATGGAGAAGGGGATGGAGAAGGGGATGGAGAAGGGGTTGGAGAAGGGGTTGGAAAAGGGGGAACGCCTCGGCCTCCTCAAGGCGCTGGGCCGCGTCTTGAAGAAGAAGTTCGGCGAGGGCAGCACCGCCTTGCTCGCCGAGCTGGACGGCGTGGAGGATCGCCACAAGTTGGAGGCCGTCCTCGACGCCGCGGTCGAGACGCCATGCGGCGTCGAGGAGTTGCGGCGCCTGCTCGCCTAACTCCCCTCGCCCACGCTTCGGTAAACGACGAATTGCCGCCCGGGAAGGGTAAGGGCCGCCCTCCCCGAAGACCGAATCGAGCATGGGGCCAACTCCGGGCCGAACACCCGCCGCCACTCGCCCGCCGGCCACGGCCACTCGCACTCGCCTCCCGCGCCGAACTGGAACACGACCACCGCGCCCCGGCTTCCCTCGTGATACCACACGCGCAGGGCCTGGCGCTCCTCGTCCGCGATCACCTCGCGCTCGCCGTCCAGCGGCAGCGTCCGCCGCAGCGCGATCAGCTCGCGGTAGAGCGACAGCAACTCCGGGTCGCCGCGCGACGGGTCGAGCTTCGACCGGGCGAACGTTTCCTCGCCCTGCGGGTCGGGCACCTCGCCCTGCCAGCCGAAGCTGGCGAACTCCTCGCGGCGGCCGCGCCGCACCGCCTCGATCAGGCCGGGGTCGCCGTGGCTGGTGAAGAACAGGAACGGGGCGGTCTCGCCGTACTCCTCCCCCATGAACAGTAGCGGCACGAACGGCGACAGGAGGACCAGCCCGGCGGCGAGCCCCAGCCCGTCGCGGTCCACCAGGGCGCTCAGCCGCTCGCCCCGCGCCCGGTTGCCGACCTGGTCGTGGTTCTGCGCGCAGACGACGAACCGGTCGCGGCCCAGGCCCTTGGGCGAGTTGCCGTGCTGCCTCCGGCGGTGCGGCGAGTAGCGGCCGGCGTAGACCCAGGCGTCCCGATATGCCCATACCAGGTCGCTCAACTCGCCGAAGTCCTGGTAATAGCCCGCCCGCTCGCCGGTCAGCAGCGTGTGGGCGGCGTGGTGGAAGTCGTCGGCCCACGAGGCGGCCAGGCCGAAGCCGCCCTGCCCCCTCGGCCGCACCAGCCGCGCGTCGTTGGCGTCGCTCTCGGCGATCAGGTGGAACGGCCGGCCCAGCCGCCTCGCCTCGCGGTCGGCCTGCTCGGCCAGCTCGGTGAGGAACGGCAGCGCCGACGTGTCCTTGATGGCGTGCGTCGCGTCCAGGCGGAGGCCGTCGAGGCGGAACTCGTCCTGCCACATCAGGGCGTTCGTCAGGAAGAAGTGCCGCACGTGGTCGCTGTCGGCGCCGTCGAAGTTGAGCGCCTCGCCCCACGGCGTGCGGTAGTGGTCGGTGAAGTACGGCCCGAACTCGCGCAGGTAGTTGCCCTCCGGCCCGAGGTGGTTGTAGACCACGTCGAGGACCACCGCCACGCCGCGCCGGTGGGCCGCATCGACGAGGCGCTTTAGCCCCGCGGCGCCGCCGTAAGAGTTCTGGACGCAGAACGGGTAGACGCCGTCGTACCCCCAGTTCCGCCCGCCGGGGAACTGCGCCACCGGCATGACCTCGATGGCATTGACACCCAGCTGGCACAACCGGTCGAGGTGACCAATGGCGGCGTCGAACGTCCCCTCCGGGGTGAACGTGCCGACGTGCAGCTCGTACAGCACCATGTCCTTCAAGGCGATCCCGCGCCAGCCGCCGTCACCCCAGGCGAAGCGCGGATCGACGACGGCGGACGGGCCGTGAACGCCGTCGGGCTGCCAGCGCGAGGCAGGATCGGGTCGCGCAATGGGGTCGGGGCACGCCACGCCGCCGGGCAGCGCGAAGAGGTACTTCTGCCCCGGCGACACCCCCTTGACGACTAGCTGGTGGTAGCCGTCCTCCATCGGCCGCATCGGCAGGTCGCGCGCGACGGGCTCGGTCAGGCGCAGCACCACGCGGTCGGCGCGCGGCGCCCAGACGAGGAAGTGACAATTGTCCGGCGGCGACCACACGGCGCCTGGGAAGACGCGGTCGGTCATGACGCGCTCCCGTCGAGCAGGCGCAGGGCCGCCTGGAGGGGGATGACGGCCCACTCGGGGCGGAACGTCAGCTCGAAGTCGATCTCCTCCAGGGTCTTCTCCAACAGCAGCAGGTGGAGTAGCCGGCGGGACGCCTCCGCGGTGGGGGGCAGGAGCCGGGCCGGGGCCACGTCGTCCAGGTACGCCGTGACGAACTCGCCGGCCACCTGGTCCACCCAGGCGGCGGCGTGCGAGGCCAGTCGGCGCGGTCCTCGGGCCGGACCAGCCCCGGCGGCCGGCCCTTGCCCGAGCCCAGGCCGTACAGCACGCAGCCGGCGGCGTAGTCGAAGGACCGCACCATCGAGGCGACGTCGCGGAGCGGCGACCGCTTGACGCCGCTCGCCCAGCGGGGCGCCCGCCTCCTCCAGGTCGATGACGACGAACCCCTGCCCGGTGTAGAGCGTACCGCCGAGGTGGTAGTCGCCGTGGATGCGGGCCCTCTGGCTCTCGAACGCCGGGTCGATGATCCCGTGGAACAGCGTCAGCAGGTCGCGCTCTGCCCCAGCAGGCGGTCGGCCGCCTCGCGGCCCTCCGGCTGGTCGAGCGCTGGCGGCGGAGGCGGGCGGCCAGCTGGCCGGTCAGGCTGCGTGCTGCCCGGCGCTGCCGGCGCCGCTGGGAGGCCCGGTCGAACGGCTCTGGGCCAGGGCCGGGTCGGCCCCCGCGGCCAGCGTCCGGCGCCGGCGGCCAGCTGGCCCAGTTGCGCGCCGCCTGGGCGTAGCCGCCGATCAGCTCGCCGAGCGGAGGCTCGGGCGGTTCGGGCGACAACGCCGCGACGTGCTCGAAGAAGCTGGCCAGGTGGTCGAGCGTGTACTGCCAGGCGTTCCCCTGGTTGACGACGTAGCGGTGCAGCACCGCCAGCGTGACCGGCTCGGCCCGTCGCTTGCGCCGCCGAAGCTCGATGTGGCCGGCGATCGGGGCGAAGTGCGGGAAGTGCCTGTCGTGCAGGTAGCGGCCCAGCTCCAGGTCGGGGCTGGCTCCGTCCTCGATGCGGCGGAGCGTCTTCAGGACGAGCCGTTGGCCGTAGAGCAGCGTTAGCGTGCCGCGCTCGCTGCGGTGCAACCGCGGGGAGAGGTCGCCCTCGGCGACCAGCGCCGAGAAGCCGGGCCGGTGCGCCGCCACCAGTTCCGACTCGCCCAGGCGGACTGTCCCACCGTGGGCAACCATGTCCAGGACGGCCCGGCCGTACTCGGGCACGGCCAGCGCGTCGAGCAAGACGTGGTCGCCGACGCGGGCCACGCCGGCCACCTCGACCGGCTCTAGCAGGGCGGCGGCGCGGTCGGCGGGCACCACGGCCAGCGGCAGCAGCATCTGCTCGGGGATGCCAACCTGGAACTCCAGCCGGACGACGAGGAACCACGCCCGCAGCCCGTCGGGCCGGAACGGCTGGGCCTGCAGAATGTGGACCGCGGTGATCGGCACCGGGGCCCCGCCGGGCCGGCGAGTTTGCAGGTAGGCCGGCAACAGCGCCTCGACCCGGTCGCGGGAGTTGTTCTCGAACAGGTCGTCCAGGTCAGCCGGGGCGACGAGCACCGGCAGCTTCTGGGGGGCGCCCAGGCCGAGGACCGCCTGCTGCGGCGTCAGGGCGAACCAGTAGAAGCCGTGCGGCCCCAGCGTCAGCGGGTAGGGGCGGTCGGTCACCGTGGGGAAGTGGCTGCGGCCGAACAGCTCCTCCGGCACCGTGCCGGCCCACCGCGACAGGTCCAGCTCGACGGGCTGGACGAACCGCGACAGGTTGGCGACGACCAGGATGTGCTCCCCGTCGTACTCGCGCAGGAACGCCAGGATCTTGGCGTTGGCCGGGGCGAGGAACTCGAGCGTCCCGCGGCCAAACGCCTTGTGCCGCTTCCGCAGGGCGATCAGCCGCTTCATCCACCACAAGAGCGACGCCGGGTTGTTCTGCTGCGCCTCGACGTTGATCGCCTCGTAGTGGTACTCCGGGTCGATGATGACCGGGGCGTACAGCCCCTGCGGGTTGGCCCGCGAGAAGCCGGCGTTGCGGTCGGACGACCACTGCATCGGCGTGCGGACGCCGTGCCGGTCGCCCAGGTAGATGTTGTCGCCCATGCCGATCTCGTCGCCGTAGTACAGGACCGGCGTGCCCGGCAGCGAGAACAGAAGCGCGTTCATCAGCTCGATGCGGCGGCGGTCGTTGTTCAGCAGCGGCGCCAGCCGGCGGCGGATGCCGAGGTTGATCCGGGCGGTGCGGTCGTCGGCGTAGGCGCGGTACATGTAGTCGCGCTCCTCGTCGGTGACCATTTCCAGCGTCAGCTCGTCGTGGTTGCGCAGGAACAGCCCCCACTGGCAGTTGGGCGGGATGGCCGGCGTCTGCTGGAGGATGTCGAGGATCGGGAAGCGGTCCTCCTGGTGCAGCCCCATGAACAGCCGCGGCATCAGCGGGAAGTGGAACGCCATCTGGCACTCGTCGCCGGCGCCGAAGTAGGCGACGGCGTCCTCGGGCCACTGGTTGGCCTCGGCGAGGAACATCCGGCCGGGGAAGTTCTTGTCCAGGTGCGCCCGCAGGGCCCGCAAAAAGGCGTGGGTCTCGGCGAGGTTCTCGCAGTTGGTCCCCTCGCGCTCGTACAGGTAGGGGATGGCGTCGAGGCGCAGCCCGTCCACGCCCATGGCCAGCCAGAAGTCGAGCACCGGGAACAGCGCGTCCCAGACGGCGGGGTTGTCGTAGTTCAGGTCGGGCTGGTGGTGGTAGAAGCGGTGCCAGAAGTACGCGCCGGCGACGCCGTCGTAGGCCCAGTTGGAGTGCTCGAAGTCCTTGAAGATGATCCGGGCCTGCTTGTACCTCTCCGGGGTGTCGCTCCAGACGTAGAAGTCGCGCTCCGGGCTGCCCGGCGGCGAGCGGCGGGCGCGCTGGAACCAGGCGTGCTGGTCGGACGTGTGGTTGATGACCAGCTCGGTGATCACCCGGATGCCGCGCCGGTGCGCCTCCTCCAGGAACTCGCGGAAGTCGGCCAGCTTGCCGTACTGCGGGTGGACGTCGATGTACTCGGCGATGTCGTAGCCGTCGTCCTTCAAGGGCGACGGGTAGAACGGCAGGAGCCAGACGGCGGTCACGCCGAGGTCCTCGAGGTAGTCGAGCTTCTGCGCCAGGCCGCGGAAGTCGCCGATGCCGTCGCCGTCGGTGTCCAGGAAGGCGCGGACGTGGACCTCGTAGATGATCGCGTCCTTGTACCAGAGCGGGTCGTTGTCGATCATGATGTACGGTTATTCAACGGGTCAAAGCGCCCCCGGCAAGCCGCTGCACCTCCCGTGCCGCCGGTGCCTGTCCGCGGGCCAACTCCTCCGTCTAGGTATACGCTGAGAGGGGCGTCGTGACCCGAGAGGCCAACCCCCGTGACCGACTCCGCCGAGGACATCCTGGCCGCCGCCCTGGCCATCCCCGACCCCGACCAGCGCGAGGCGTTCGTCGAGCGGGCCTGCGCCGGCCAGCCGCAGATCCAGCGCTGGGTGCTTCAGCTGCTCACCGACCGTGACGAGAGCCGGCCGACGGTCCCCGCCCCGGCCGCCCCGCAGCCCGCCACGCTCGCCGAGGCCGGCACCGACCAGGTCGGGCCGTTCCGCCTGGTGCAGAAGCTCGGTGAGGGCGGCATGGGCGTCGTCTTCCTCGCCGAGCAGGACCAGCCGGTCCGCCGCAGGGTGGCCCTGAAGATCGTCAAGCCGGGCATGGACTCCGGCCCGATTCTCGCCCGCTTCGAGAGCGAGCGGCAGGCTTTGGCGCTGATGGACCACCCCGGCATCGCCCGGGTCCTCGACGCCGGCACCACCGAGGTCGGCCGGCCGTACTTCGTCATGGAGCTGGTGGACGGCGTGGCGATCACCCGCTTCGCCGAGCAGCACGCGCTGGGCCTGCGGCCGCGGCTGGAGCTGTTCGCCGAGGTCTGCCTGGCGATCCAGCACGCGCACCAGAAGGGGGTCATCCACCGCGACATCAAGCCGTCCAACGTCCTGGTGACGGTGATCGACGGCAAGCCGGTGCCGAAGGTGATCGACTTCGGCCTGGCCAAGGCGCTGCACCTGACGGCGGAGGAGCGCGGCTACCAGACGCAGTTCGGCGCCGTCGTCGGCACACCGGAGTACATGGCCCCCGAGCAGGCGGCGCTGGCCGGCATCGACGCCGACACGCGCGGCGACGTGTACTCGCTGGGCGTGCTGCTGTACCAGCTGCTGACCGGCACCACGCCGGTCTCCCGCGAGGACAGCGGCTCGACGGGGATGATGGAACTATTGCGGCACGTCGTCCTGGACGAGCCGGAGAAGCCCAGCGCCCGGCTGGGGCGGGCCGGCCGCACCAAGCTGGCACGGCAGGTGCGCGGCGAGCTGGACTGGATCGCGATGAAGGCGCTGGAGAAGGACCGCGCGCGGCGCTACCAGACCGCGTTCGGCCTGGCGACGGACGTCCGCCGCTACCTCGCCGGCGAGCCGGTCGAGGCCGGCCCGCCGTCGGCGTGGTACCGGCTGAGCAAGTTCGCCGCCCGCCACCGGGCGGCACTGCTGACGGCGGCGGCGGTGGCGGTGCTGCTGATCTGCTCCACGGCGGTCAGCGTCCGGCTGGCGGTCTACGCCGACCAGGAGCGCCGCCTGGCCGACGAGGTGCTGGAGTACCTGCGGGCCGACGTGCTCGGCCAGCCGGGGCCGGACCTACAGGCCCGGCCGTGGGCGCCGGTGAACCCCGACCGGACCGTGCGCGAGAGCCTCCGGCTGGCGGGCGACCGGCTGCACGGGCGGTTCCCCGGCCAGCCGCGGCTGGAGGTCGCCTTGCGCAACACCATCGGCAACGCCCTGCGCGAGATGGGCGAGGCGGAGGACGCCGAGAGGCAGCTCGACCAGGCGCTGCGGCTGGCGCGCGAGCGGCTCGGCCCGGAGCACCCCGACACGGCGCGGACGATGTACAACCTCAGCTGGGTCTACGGCCGGCAGGGCCGCTACGCCGACCTGGAGGCGCTGAGCGAGGAGCTGGTCCCGCTGGCCCAGAAGGTGTTCGGGCGGCGCGACAAGGTGACGCTGGCGAGCCAGCGCGGCCTGGGTTGGGTGCTGCTGATGCAGGGGCGGTACGAGCGCTCGGAGGGGATGCTGGAGCCGACCCTGGCCGCCCTGCGCCAGGTGTGCGGCCCGTCCAGCGAGGAGACGCTCGACTGCCTCGACACCCTCGCCACCTGTCGGCGCTACCGCGGCAAGTACGCCGAGGCCGACGCCCTCCTGGAGGAGGCGACCTCCGTGGGCGAGGGGCTGGGCGAGGACGGGCGGATGTACCTCTGCTCGACCCGGCTGGAGCAGGCGCTGCTCCGCGCCTGCCAGGGCCGCTTCGCCGAGGCCGACGACCTCTCCCGGGCGGTCGTGGCCGAGCTGCGGGACAGGCTGACCGAGCTGCACCCCGAGGCGCGGCAGGCGGCGCGGGAGCGGGCCTGGGTCCTGTTGCGCGCCGGCAAGGACCACGAGGCGGTCGGCCTGTTGCGCGGCCTGGTCGAGGTCGCCACGGAGAAGGTCCGGGGCGAGGCGCCGGCCCGGTCGGCGGCGATCTGGCAGCTTTACGCCCAGACGCTGCTGAAGGCCGGCGAGTACTCCGCCGCCGAGGTGCGCCTCCGGGTCGTCCGCCGGGTCTACGACGAGGTCTACCCCGACCACTGGATGCTCGACCGCGCCCTCAGCGACCTCGGCGCCAGCCTGCTGGGCCAGAACAAGTTCGACGCGGCTGAGCCGCTGCTCCGCGGCGGCCACGACGGGCTGAGCCGGCGCAAGGCCACGCTACCCGCGTTCGAGGTGGACTGTCTGCGGCTGGCCCGCGAGCGGCTGGCCCAGCTCTACCAGGCCTGGGGCAAGCCGGACGAGGCGCGGCGGTGGCAGTCGGACGCCGGGCGGTGAGGCGGGTTTCGCCCCCGCCTGAACGGCCGGGCAAAAAGTTTTGCCCAACCGGCCCCCCTCGGCGCGAATTGTGACCTAAGCTTGGTGCTAGTCCAGACCATGCCCGCCGGTAGGCGTCGGTCCCCCCCTCCGGACCAGGCCGGCCGGGCGTGCCTTGATCAGTTGGGGTGTTGAGATGCCGGTTCCCGCCACGATCGACGACTTCCTCGCGCTGGCCCGCAAGAGCAACCAGCTCGACAACTCCCGCCTGGACGCCTACCTAGCCGCGGAGCGGCCGACGCCGCTGCCGGCCGAGCCGCGCAAGTTCGCCCAGCAGCTGATCCGCGACGGGGTGATCACCGTCTTCCAGGCCGAGCAGTTCCTGCAAGGCAAGTACAAGGGGTTCCTGCTCGGCGGCTACCGGATCGTCGAGCGGATCGGGCAGGGCGGCAGCGGCACGGTGTACTACGCCGAGCACGCCGTCATGAAGCGGCCGGTCGCCGTCAAGGTGCTGCCAACGCCGCTGGCCGAGGACCCCGAGATGCTGGAGCGGTTCCGGCTGGAGGCGCGGACGGCGGCGGCCCTGGACCACCCCAACATCGTCCACGTCTATGACTTCCGCCAGGAGGGGGCGCTCCACTTCATCGTGATGGAGTTCATCGACGGCCCGGACCTGCAACAGGTGCTCGGCCGGCACGGCGCGTTGTCGATCCCGCTGGCGTGCGAGTACGCCCGGCAGGCGGCGCTGGGGCTACAGCACGCCCACGAGGAGGGGATGGTCCACCGCGACATCAAGCCGGCCAACCTGCTGGTCGATGCCACCGGGACGATCAAGGTGCTCGACATGGGCCTGGCGCGGTACGAGCAGCCGGGGACCGACTCGCTGACGGAGCGGTTCAACACCAAGATGGTGCTGGGCACGGCCGACTACCTGGCGCCGGAGCAGGCGCTGAACCTGCACAACACCGACGCCCGGACCGACCTCTACAGCCTCGGGGCAACCCTGTACGCGCTGCTGGCGGGCCGGCCGCCGTTCCACGACGCGTCGATCGGCCAGAAGCTGATGTTCCACCAGATGAAGGAGCCGGAACCGGTCACGAAGTACCGGCCCGAGGTGCCAGCCGGGCTGGCCGCCCTGGTGGCGCGGATGCTGGCCAAGAAGCCGGCCGACCGCCCGGAGAGCGCCGCCGAGGTGGCCGAGGCGCTGGCCGTGTGGGCCCGCCAGGAGCCTCGGCCTGAGGTCCCCACGGGCCTGTCGGGCGTCGCGCTCCTGAAGACCGGCCGCACCGCGTTGCCGGCCAGCGCGCGGTCGGGCCGGGTGATGGAGCCGCGTGGCGTCGCGCCGGACACGAGGTCGCACCAGAAGGACGACACCGGCTCGATCGAACTGGAGGAGAAGTCGCGCCGCCGCCCGTCGATGGTGGCCCCGCTGCCGGACCTGACGCTCCAGGAGAACGGCGCCTGGCTGCGGCTGGGCGTCCTCGTCGGCGTCGTCGCCCTGGTGGCGGGCCTGGCCGGGGGCGTGGTCGCCTTCCTGCTCTGGGGCCCGCGCGTCGGCTGATTGGGGCCGTGAGGGGCAGGGAAAAAACCCCGCGGGTCGTCACCGACCCGCGGGGTTCGCGTGTAGGCTCTGGCGGGAGAGCCACTCCTTGTCAGGGGAGGTTTATCCTCCCCACTGCTGGACGTTCCCGGCCGCGCGGCTATTCGGGAAATCTGTCGCTCAGCGCATCCTTTTCGCCACGGCCTCCACGATCATGTCCTCGTCGGGGAACTCCCCCGTGGCGAGCTTCGAGTAGATCAACTCGCCGTTCGCCTTGACCTCGAAGCAGCCGCCCTTCGACGGCACCAACTTCAGGTCGCGGATCGACTGCTTGTACGTCGTCAACAACTTGTCCGTCAAACTGACGGCCTTCGGCTCGTAGCCTCACTGGGCGCAGTAGGTCAGCTCCAGGTTCATCCTCGGACCTCCCCTCGAACGGGGGGCATGGTCGCCCCCTACTATAAAGGATAGACCCGCGAAGGGCCTGAATCAACCAACCACGACGCCGCCCGTAGGACAAGCTGCCAGCTTGTCCGACTTCGCACCCGGACAAGCTGGCAGCTTGTCCTACGAGAAGAGAAGAGGGACAAGCAAGGATGCTTGTCCTACGACCGGAGCCGGACCATGAGTGCCCCCACGCCGCCGACCGTGATCGTCCGCCACCCCAAGGAGAACCCGCGCAAGTGCTCGGTCTACCCGCTGCGCGACCGGGACGACGTCGTCTTCGTCGGCTACCCCGTCCGGTCGCGGCCCGACCTGGCGGGGTACGTCCGGCTGGCCGCCGAGGGGCCGCCGCTGTCGGCCGGCGACGCCGGCCGGGGCCTCCTGCTGCTCGACGGCAGCTGGCGCTGGGCCGGCGCGATGGAGCGCGACTTCGCCGACGTCCCACCGCGCTCGCTGTCCGGCTGGCGGACCGCCTACCCGCGGGTGTCGAAGCTCGGCACCGACCCGGGCAACGGGCTGGCGTCGATCGAGGCCTTGTTCCTGGCCTACCACCTGCTCGGCCGGGCCACCGAGGGGCTGCTCGACCACTACCGCTGGGCGGAGGAGTTCCTTCAGGTCAACGGGTTGGGGGGCGGTGATGAGCGATAGCCCAACGGGGGCGCGGCGGGGCCACCCGGCCGTGGCGTGGCTGGTGATCGCCGGCGTGGTGGCGTTCCTGCTGTACCGAAACGCGACGCGGATCGGGCACGACGACGCCGCCGAGTTGGTAAACATGCGGGTGCAGGGGCGGCTGTTCGTCGGCATGAAGGAAGCGGGGCTGCCCGGCATGGACGGGGCCACGCTGTTGAAGCAGCTGCGGGAGCACCTCGACGGCGAGAAGGCGGAGCGGCACGCCTACTCGAAGCAACTGCGCCTGGCGGTGCTGGCCGGCGAACTGGTCGGGCCCAAGGAAGCGCTGGAAGACCTGCTCGCCCTGGAGCGAAAGCGCGTCAACGGCGATCTCGAAGCCTCCCCGCGCTCCGTCGAGGCGGCGGCGCTCCTCCTCCGGCTCTACCGCAGCTGCGAGGACGGGAGGGAGCCGGACCTGTCCGCCTCCCAGCAGGCGGGGCTGCGGTCGGGACTCGGTTGGTTCGCCGACCTCGCCCTGGCCCCAGAGGGCGGCGACCCGCAGGCGCGGGCCAGGATACTCGGCCAGGCGTACCGCTCGGTGTTCGGGTTTTTCGCCCTGCTCCTGGGCGGGGCGGCCTGCCTCTTCGCCGGCGTCGCCCTGCTCATCGCGTTCGCCTATTTCGCAGCGCTGGGCCGGCTCGGCGGGATGGCGGTGAGCGGGCGCGGCGGCCTCTACGCCGAGGCGTTCGCGGCCTACATGGCGCTGTACGTCGGGCTCAACTACGGGATGCGCTTCTTGCCCGAAGGGTGGGCCGGCCTGTGGCTCAGCGGGGTGGCGATGGTGCTGAGCCTGGCGGCGCTGGCCTGGCCGGTCGTCCGGGGTGTTCCGTGGAGGGTGGTTCGGGATGACCTGGGGTTGCACCTCGGCGGGCAACCGCTGCTGGAGGCCCTCACCGGCGTTGCATGCTACCTCTGTGCCGTGCCGGTCCTGGCCGTCGGCGTGCTACTGATCGCGCTGCTGACCCGTGGCCAGCCGTCCGGGTCGGGGCCGACACACCCGGTCATCGGCGTGGCCCTGGAGGAGGGCTGGTGGGTCTGGGCGCAGGTGTTCGTCGTCGCCTGTGTGCTGGCTCCCGTGGTGGAGGAGGCGATGTTCCGCGGCGCCCTGTACCGCCACCTGCGCGAGGCCGGCTCCGCCTGGGGGCGGGTCGCCAGCGTGGCGTTCGCGGCGGCGGCCAGCGGGCTCGTTTTCGCCGTGATCCACCCGCAGGGCTGGCTCGCGGTGCCGGCTCTGACCGGCCTCGCGGTGGTCTTCGCCCTGGCGCGGGAGTGGCGTGGCACGCTGTTGCCTCCCATGGTCGCCCACGGGATCAACAACGGCGTCATCACGCTGATGCTGTTGATGATGGCGGGGTGAATCCAGGCCCGACCGTGAGGGAGGACGCTGGGCATCCGTCCTCCCTCCCGGTCGGGCCTGGGAGAGGTCAGCGCTTCGCCCCGAGCTTGCCCTTGAGGTCCGTCATCACCGCCTTGGCGGCGGCCTCGTCGATCCTGTCGGCCGCGAAGCGATGGGCGGCGAGGACCTTCAGCTTCTTGTACAGCACCGCGGTCAGGGCCGCGTCTCCGAGCTGGTACTTCTCCAGGTCGGGCTTGGCGGCCAGCGCGATGACGACGTGGCGCAGCTTCAGGTCGTCGGCCAGGGCCTCGAGCTTCTTCGCCGCCGCCTCTCGCTTGTCGTCCTCCTCGGCCAGGTTGGCCAGGTCGTCCGGGACGAAGACGATGAACGCCCGCAGGCGGACGAACCGGCGGTTGTCCTCGATCGCCTTGTCGAGCTTCTTGAGCAAGTCCTTCAGCGCGTCGTTGGCCTCGGTGCCGCGGGCCAGCAGCATCACCGCCGGGTCGAGGTCGTACTCGGTGATCAGGCAGTGAAACTTGAGCTTGGTCGAGTAGGGGGTCGGCCTGGCCTTGGCCTTGTCGTCCACGACCTCTTCGGCCGGGGGCGCGACGACGTTGACGTTGTAGGCGTGGAAGGTGGCCGGCAGGCTCTTGCCGACCGCGAGGGGGTCTTTCGCTTCCTGGGCGGGAAGGGCCGCGATGGGGAGCCCGAGCAGGGCGAGGGGGAGCCAGCGACGCATGTTGACCTCTCCGGGAAGACCTGTCCGCGCGACCTGACCCTACCACGATGCCGGCTCGCGGCGCCGCCGTCAATGGCGTCCGGTCCGGAAAGGCGGGGCGGCGGGGGCGGCGGTTCCGGCGGGGAGGGAGGTGCCAACGGAACGGCCCCTGGCGCTGGGACCAGGGGCCGGGGTGGAACGGACGCCTCGGGGCGGGTTACTTCTTCGAGGACGTCGTGGTCTTGCAGTGCGACTCGCTGTAGCCGCAGCAGACCGGGGTGCCGTTGAGCATCACGCAGCAGGTGCAGCCGGCGTCGCACATGCAGCAGAGGCAGTCGCAGCAGGACTGGATCATGTCGCAGCAGGCCTTGTCACCCGAGGTGCAGGTGATGCAACAGCCGTCCTTGGTCACCTCGCACTTGCACATGCCCATCGTCAGGTTGCAGGTGCAGACGGTGACGCCGTTGAGCGTGCAGCAGACCGAGCACAGGCCGCCCATGAGGGCCGTGCACAGGTTCTGCACCATGCTCTTCGCCGTCGGGTCGTCGCAGACGCAGGTGATCTTCATCCCGCCGGGACACTTCTCGAACTTGTAGGTGCAGCGCGGCACCATGAGCCAGTTCGACGTCACCGGGGAGACGGTCGGCACCCCCGGGGTCGGCACGCCGGAGACGCCCTGCACCCCCATGCTCGTGCGGTCCATCATCATCGTGCTGGTCATTCCTCGACCTCCTTCCTGGTCAAGAGCCTTCTCGAACGCGAAGGCGAACCGCGGCCCCCCCGTCCCTCGGGAGGGCCTCTGCAAACGGGGGGATTATAGGCAAATTGGTTCATGGAATGCAACGATTTTACCGGGCCGGCGCGGAAATAATTTCCCCCGGCCGGAGGCGGACACTCGGCACGGGGGGTGCGGCGCGTCGATACTGGACAGAGATCCTGCCGGCCCGCGCGGGGCCTCCCGTCGGCCGGCCCATCCGAGGAGCGCGCCATGTTTCGTAACCGCTTCCGCCTGCCGGCCCCGCCGCCGCCCGCCCCCGCCGCCGACGCCTTCGTGATGCTCCCCGCCTCGGCTCTGCCGGAGCGATCCGCGGACCAGGTGGCTGCCCAGAAGGCGCTGTACGAGTGGGCCCTGGCGGAGGCGCAGGCGGTGGTGCGGCCGTCGCTGCCGGAGCGCGACCTCCTCGGCGTGTGGAATTGAACGGGTCAGCCGGGCGGCTTGTCCACGCCTAGCGCGGGCCGCTGGGCGGTGGTGTCGAGCGGGACCGCGTCGCTGAGTTCCTCCTCGCCCGGCGCCCGGATCGTGGCGTGGATGGCGGCCCCGGGGCCTCCGGCCTCCGGCCCCAGCCGCACCTCGAAGACCACCGGCCCGATGTGAACTTGATCGCCTTCCCTCAGGGCCTTTTCCTGCTGCAACAGCCGGCCGTTCAGCAGCGTGCCGTTGCGGCTGCCCAGGTCAGTTAGCATCACCTGGTCCGGTCCCACCACCAGCAGGCAGTGCTGCCGGCTGACCCAGTCGCTGTTGAAGCGGACGTGGCACTCCTCGCCCCGGCCGAAGTAGTACTCCCCGGGGCCGAACGTCAGCGCCTTGCCCGCCGGGCGTCCCTGCGTTACCAGCAGTTTCACGATCATTTGGCTCCCCGTGTTCGAGGGGGGCGGTGGGGGATCGCCGCCCTCGCGGGATGACCGGGCTGGAGGCCTGATCATCCGACCACATCCCTGTTGCGAGTCTCTTGCTAATAATACAAACGCAATCCGGCCCGTGCGCGGACAAGAAAGCGGATTTGCCGCCGCGGCCGGCGAAGTTCCCGATCCCGTCGTCCGAACCCGCCAGGGAGGCGTCATGTCTCGATCGATCATTCCCCCCGCGCTGCTTCTCCTGGCCACCCTCGGCGGGGAGTCACGCGCCGACGAGAGGCTGGCGGCCCGGACCGCGGCCGCCCTGTACGACGGCATCCGGGCCGCGGAGCTGGACAACGGGCTGCGCGTCTTCCTCAAGCCGGTGGCCGGCTCGACGGCGGTGACGACGATGGTCGTCTACAAGGTGGGTAGCGCGGACGAGGACAAGGCGTTCACCGGCCTGGCCCACTACCTCGAGCACCTGATGTTCAAGGGGACGGCGAGGCTGAAGCCCGGCGACATCGACCGGCTGACCTTCCGGGCCGGCGGCTCCAACAACGCCTTCACCTCCCACGACCTGACCGCCTACCACTTCACGCTGCCGGCGGGGGGGTGGAAGGAGGCGTTGCGGGTCGAGGCCGACCGCATGCGCCACCTGGTCATCGACAAGGAGCACGAGTTCGACAAGGAGAAGGGGGCGGTCATCAACGAGCTGGCCGGCTACGAGGACACCCCCTGGGACCTGGAGAACAAGGCGATCCTGCCGCGGCTGTTCGGCAAGATGCACCCCTACGGGCACCCGGTCATCGGCGAGACGCGGCACGTCAAGGACGCGACGGAGAAGGTCATCAAGGGGTTCTACGACCGCTGGTATCACCCCAACAACGCCAGCCTGGTGATGGTCGGCGGGTTCGACCCAGACGACGCGCTGGCAACGATCAAGGGTCTGTTCGGCGCGGTGCCGCGCGGCAAGCTGCCGGCGCGGAAGGAGGTGCCGGCCGAGGCGGCGAAGTTGCCGGCGCGCTACCAGATGGAGTCGAAGTTCAGCGTGCCGCGGCTGCTGGTCGGCTTCCCGACGGTGAAGTCTGGCGACGACGACCAGGCGGCGCTGGCGGTGCTGGAGGGCGTCCTGGGCGCGGGCAAGCGCTGCCGGCTGTACAGCGCCCTGGTCGAGGGGGCGGCGGTGGCGACGACGGTCGGGGCCGACCACGCGCCGGGGCGGTATTCCGGCTGGATGTCGGTCTACCTGGAGGTGCTGCCGGACAAGGACCCGGCCGCGGCGGAGAAGCTGCTCCTGGCCGAGGTCGCCCGCCTTCGCGACGCCCCGGTGCCGGCCGACGAGCTGAACCGGGTGAAGCAGCAGATCGTCTCGTCGTCGATCTTCTCGCAGGAGAGCACCTACGGGCTGGCCAACCGCATCGGCCAGGCGGTGACGCTGACGTCGCTGGACTTCGCCCGCGGCTACCTGCCGAAGGTCACCGCCGTCACCGCCGCCGACGTGCAGCGCGTCGCCCGCAAGTACCTCCTGCCGGAGCGGTCGGCGACGGTCTGGTCGATCCCGCCGAAGAAGGCGGGGCGGCTGCCGTCGGAGGCTGAGCGCCGGGCGAACGGGTTGGGGGGTGAGCGGCGAGCGAACGGGGGGTGGAGCGAGCGCGAACCCGCAAGCGGGACGGGCGGCGCGTTCGACCTGAAGAAGACCCAGCGGGTCGAGCTGCCCAACGGGCTTGTGCTGCTGCTGTTTGAGTCGCGCCGCCTGCCGATCTTCGAGGCGCACGTGGTGCTGCGCGAGGCAGGGTTGTACCAGCCCGACGACAAGCTCGGCGTCGCCGGGCTGACCGGGATGATGCTCGACGAGGGGACGACGACGAAGACCGGGCCCCAGATCGCCGAGATGATCGAGAACGTCGGCGGGCAGCTGTCGCTGCACACCGGCGGGTCGGTCAAGGTGCTGTCGCCGCACCGCAAGCTCGCCCTGGGCCTGCTGCTGGAGTGCGTCACCCAGCCGGCCTTCCGCAAGGACGCCTTCGAGCGGGCCAAGCAGCGCCTGCTGGCGGAGATCGGCGAGAGCGAGACGCAGCCGGAGACGCGGGCCCAGCGCGAGTTCCGCCGCCAGGTCTACGGGAAGCACCCGCTGGGCCGCCCACTGGGCGGCACGCTGAAGACCGCCGGGGCGCTGACGGCGGAGGACTGCCGCGACTTCCACCGCCGCGTCGTCGTGCCGAACAACACCATCGTCGCCGTCGCCGGCGACTTCGACGCCAGGGAAGTCGCCGAGGAGGTCAAGGCGCTGGTCGGCGGCTGGAAGCGGGCCGATCTGCCGCGCCCGCCGCTGCCGAAGGTCGAGCTGCCGGCGAAGTCCAGCCAGACGGTGCTGACGATGCCGCAGGCGGCGCAGCTGCAAGTCTACATGGGCCACGTCGGCGTCCGCCGCGACGACCCGGATTACTACAAGCTGCTGGTGATGGACTACATCCTCGGTACCGGCCCGGGTTTCACGGACCGACTGTCCGCCCGGCTGCGCGACCGCGAGGGGCTGGCGTACACGGTCAGCGCCCGGATCACCGGCACCGCGGGAATCGAGCCCGGCGCGTTCACCTGTTACATCGGCACCGACACCGACAAGCTCGCCGTGGTGAAGAAGCTGTTCCTGGAGGAGCTGTACCGCATCCGCGACCAGGCGCCGACCGCCAGCGAGGTCGCCGACGCCAGGTCGTACCTGATCGGCAGCCGGCAGCTCCAGTTCGCGACGGTCGGCGGCATCGCCGAGCAGCTGGCGTCGATCGAGCGGTTCCACCTCGGCTTCGACTACCTGGAGCAGTTCGAGATGGCGGTCGCGGCGGTGACACCGGGGGACGTGCAGGCGGTGGCGAAAAGGCACCTTCATCCCGACCGGATGGTGCTGGTCGCCGCGGGGGCGGTGGACAAGGACGGCAAGCCGCTGCCGATGAAGTGATCGGGCTCAGGGCGAGCGCCAGGTGACGACGCCGAGCACCTGGCGCTCGTAGTCGCGCATGGCCTGCGTGACTTGCGGGAGGAGTCCGGGGTTGGCGGCGAGGTCGGTCAGTGTGCTGTTGACGTCCGTGGCGTCGTTAACCGCGTCGATCGCGCGCTGCTCATCTACTGGGGCGTCGAGGTCGTAATCGGCGAAGTTACGCTCACGACGGAGGTTGTTCAAGAGGGTAGCCGCTTTTTGGACTATCGGCTCCCCGCAGTTGTTCAGCCGCTGGAAAAGGTACTGATGACTCACGCTCGCGGAGGGCACCTGGAATCCTACCTGGGCGAGCAGGTTCCGGGCGACGTGGAACACCGCGTAGTAGGCCCGGCTGATCGATGACCGCCACTCGCCTTCACGGGTACCGACCGACCACTCGCTCGCCAGGTCAAGAAACTCCAATGGGTTCATCACCGGACCCTGCGGAGAGCGAGGATCGGCTCGATGATCGTGGACGGCTTCGGCATTATCCCCTCCACCGCATCGAACCAGCGGCGATACGCCTCCCTCTGGTCGGGTTCGTCCGCGAGCTTCACCGTCACCTCGTAGACGATGGCGTCGAGTTCCTCCCGTTCGGCGTCCGGCTCGAACGTGATCCTGAGTGTCCCTTTCGGGAACGCCCGCACCGTCGCCTGGCGAAGAGGCTCCAGGCGATTCACGATGCCTTGCTTCGCGGCGAACTCCAGCACGTCGGCGGGATAAACGAATGGCTCGTTCGCGGCCTGGGTCTGTGCTGACATGGCTCGATCCTCCTTCCGCCGCATCATACCCGATCGCCCCGCGCAAGTCTTGCTCGCCGGGGCGTTCCCGGCTAGATCCAGTAGGAGACGGCCGGAGGGCAAGCCATGAGCCAGACCGACCCGCTCTCGGTGAGCGACCTGTTCGCCAAATACCTCGAACGGCAGATCGAGGCGCACGCGCGCGGCGTCGGCCACGCCGAGCCGGGCGCGGACGCCACCCCGTTCGACGCCGGTCCGGCGCAGCCGATCGATCCCCGCCTGGCCTGGGCCGACGCCGTCGCGGCCGCCTCGCTCACCAGCGAGGCCCCGCCGGAGTGGCCGGCGCTCGTCCAGCAGCAGGAACCGGCCGTTGCCGTCGCCTTCTGCCTGGGCAACTATCCTCAGTTAGTCCGCGAACTGCGACCGCTGCTTACCGGCGAGGCCGTCACCCCCCGGCAGCCCGCGGCGCGCGCCCTCCCCCTGCCGGGCCTGCTCGCCTGGGCCGAGGCGGCGTCCGACGAGCCGAAACGCTACCTGGCCGCGGGCGTCGCCCGACTCGCGCGGCACTTCGACCTGGCCGAACAGCTGCTCGCGGCGCCGCCCTCCGCCGACTGGCAGACACGACATGGGAACGAGGTCGCGGCCCTCGCCTGGCACCGCGGCGAAGGCGAGAAGGCCCTGGCGATGTGGCGGGCGCTGCCCGACAGCACCCCGGTGTGGTTCAACCGCGGCATGGCCGCCCTGTTCCTGAGCGAGGCCTCCCTCGCGGCCTCGTCGCTCGATGCGGCCCTCGAACTCCTGCCAGAAACCAGTGCGTGGCACCACCTGGCCGCTCTGTACCGAGCCCTGGCCCTGGCCCGGTGATTGCGCACCGCCTGAGCATTCGCTGTACAATGTCCGCGCAGCGGGGAAGCCTCCCCTGAACTCTCGGCCTGACTTGAATCGCCTAAGTGGTGAGCCGATCAATCCTTCGGTAAAACCGATAATCAATCCAATCCCTCGGCATCGGGATTGCTTTCGACTGGAACACCTGAAGAACAGGTTTCCGTGGTGAGCCTACCGATCCCATGACCCAGTTGCGCGAAGCGAATGCGGCCATGAACGAACCCCACCTGGAGGGGAACGACGTCATCGAGGTCTCCCTGCTGCTGGCCGGCTGGCAGATGTCGGCCCTGGAGCGGGCCGCGTACCACCGCGGGCTGACCGCGGCCGAGATGGTGCGGCAGCTGCTCCGGGACTTCATCGCCGACCAGTCGATCCCTTATTGAGCCTGCCAAGACTCCCTTGAGCCCGCCAAGCGGCCCACCCGGTGTCGGCACCACCGGGTGGGCTAGCAGCGGGTTTTCCTCTTGCCTATCATAGACGGGGAGAATCCTGTTCCCGTCCGGTCAACGGCGGCCCGCCCCTCCCTCGAACGGGACGCCTGGAGCCGACCATGACGACTTCGTTCTCGCGCCGTGGGGTCCCACGGCGGCCCCGCCCGGTCGCCCCGCCCCGCGTCGGCCACTTCTACCTGAACCTGGCGGATCGGCGTCTGTTCTGTCTCAACGAGACTGCCCGGCAGCTGCTGCGAGACGGCGTGCCGATCAACCCCGCCGACCAGGAGCGGCAGCCGCTGTTGCACCTGGACGGGGAGCCGGCGGCGTCGATGGACCTGCCGCTCCAGACCGCCTGGCGCGAGCGGCGGGGGTGCGAGGCCAGCTTCCTCTGGCCGAGGCCCGGCGGGGTGGTCGAGGTGCTGTCGTGGTGCGCCGCGCCGTTACTGGGCTCGGCTGGCGAGGTCGTCGGGGTGTCGGCGACGGTGGTCCTGGGCGCCCACGAGCCGGACTGGGAGGAACTGGCCGGCCTGGCCCACGACCTGCGCACGCCGCTGCAGGCACTGCGCCTGCTGGTGCCGATCGTCCAGACGATGCCCCGGCCGGAGGTGATGACCGACGTGCTCCAGCGGTTGCGGGGCGCGGCCGACCGGGCGATGGCGATCGCGCAGGACCTGCTCAACTGGTGCAAGGGGCCGGTGGAGGCGTCGCGGCGGGCCAGCAGCGACTGGCTGCCTTTGGAGCCGCTGCTGCGCGGCCTGGTCCTGGAGCAGGAGACCACCGCCCGGGCCAAGGGCATCGCCATGGAGATGGACCTGTCGGCCACCGGCGGGCTGGCGATCAAGAGCCACCGGGTCCGGCTGGGCCGGCTGATCGACAACCTGCTGGGCAACGCGGTGCGGTACACCGCGGCCGGCCGGGTGCGGCTGGCGACGGCGTGGCGGGCAGGAGTCGGCGACGGCGAGTCGTGCCTGGTAATCGCCGTGGAGGACACCGGGGTGGGGATGACTGAGGAAGAGCAGGACTCGATCTTCGAGCCGTTCCTCCGCGGCAAGGCCGGCATGGCCGACAACGACTCGGGCGGCAGCGGCATCGGGCTGGCGACGGTCGATCGGCTGGTGGGGGAACTGGGGCTGGCGCTGGAGGTGTCGAGCCAGCCGGGCAAGGGCAGCCGGTTCGAGCTGCTGGTGCCGCGTCACATGGTCCGGCCGGAGGGCTGACAAAACCCGGAACCGGCGAGGGGCACTCCGGCCCCTCGCCAGCGGTTCCACCAACCCGTGTCCGCCCCCGGCTCCGTGAGAACCAGGACAGGACATTAAGAGTATGCCGTGCGGCCGGTGGCCGGGCGGGAAAATGTTGGTCAACTCGGTAAGGATCGCCAGGCTCGGGGGCGTCACGACCGCTGCGACCGTCGGACACGGCGGGAGCCCGCCCTGGGACTCGGGTCGAGGGCGGCCCGCTGGGGCCGGTCAGGGGTTGGGGTTGATGGCCGGCACCGTCTCCAGCCCGCCGCCCGCCCCGGGACCGGGCGCGCCGGGCGGCCCGCCCGAGCGCGGCTCGGTGGCGAACCGGAGGCCCGACCGCGGCAGGACCTGCTGGTCGGGGTCGGTGCCGGGGGGGGTGCTCCGCCAACCCTGCCCGGTGTGGGCCCCCAGCCCCATTTCGTAACCCACCTGATAGAGCCGCTGCTGGTCCTCGGACCGAATCCCCAGGGCGTTGGTCGCGGACAGTTCCATCTCCGCCGGCACGCGGGCCAGCAGGAAATCGACGCCGGTCTCCATGCAGTGCAGGAAGATGCGGTACATCTCGTCGCGCTTCTTGTTGTAGACGATCGACGTGTTGGCGGCGGCGGCGATCGGGAACAGCTTCGGCTTGATGCACTTGGGGGGGATGTAGAGCTTGCCGTTGTTGATGACGTGCAGCCGCGAGCCGGGCGTGGCGTAGGGTGTGTTCGCCCCGGCCGCCCGGTTCAGGTCGGCGACCATGAAGTCGCGGAAGAAGACGTCGTCGGCGGTCGCCCCGTCGGTGTGCAACTCGGTGTGGCACTTGCCGTCGATCTCCACCGGCAGTTCGACGGGCGGCATCGCCGTCGGGATGGAGGCGGAGGCGAGGACGACCTTGCGGTAGAGGTCGAGGGCCTCCGGCGTGCCGCGCTTGGCGATCGCCCCCATGTCCCAGATGACCAGGCCGCTGGTGTCGAGGTTGCAGGTGCCGACGTACAGCCGGCGGCCCTGTGCGTGGGCGGCGGCCACCTCGCACAGGATTTGTGGCGTGATCGCCCTCCAGATGCGCGCCTTCAGCCGCTCGGCGGTGAACAGCGACGAGGAGCAGAACACGGTCAGGAGGCAACGGCGGCGGACGATGTCCTCCCGCTCGACGCCGACGATCTCCTCGCGAAGCATCTCGTCGTACTGCGGGCCGAGGAAGGCGAACGTGGACTGGATGGAGCCGACGCTGATGCCGGTGACGACGTCGAACGCCGGCCGGGTGCCGCTCGCCGTCCACCCGTTCAGGACGCCCACCCCGAACGAGCCGTACAGGCCCCCGCCGGACAGCGCCAGGAAGTGGTAGGGCCGGGCGCCGGGCGGGTGGGCGGCGGCGGAGCGGCGGACGGCGAGATCCATCACCTCGCGTGCCAGCCCGGCCCGCACCGGGGCATGGGCGTCCGGTTCGCCGCAGAGGTCGATCAACTTGTTGTTGCGGACGAGGTCGTCGGGGACACAAGGCCGGCGGTGAACGCAAGCGGGGGTGACGGCCGCCGCCGCCGCCAGGAGCAACCCGAGGTGTCGGCTGGCCCTCATTTGCCCATTCCCCCTCACCCTCGCAGGCGCGCCGGTCGGTGCGGCCGGTCTCCCTGCTCCTTCCTGTTAAATCGGCAAAGGCGGGAGGGGAACTGGTGGCGCGTTTCAGGGGCCGACGTCGTCCCACGGCCACAGCGGGCGCGGGATGTTGCGGTAGGGGTAGGTCCAGAAGTCTGGCGGCGCGCAGCCCGGCGCGCGCACGACGAGGATCTTCGCCGCCCTGTCGGCATAGGCGGCGCGGAAGCCGCACGGGCTCTTCGCCACCAGAACGCTGGCCGTGAACGGGTCGAGTGCGGCGGCGCGGACCAGCTCCGGCGCGAAGTGCGGCCCGCTGCGCGACGTCACGACCACGTAGACGTTCCTGTGCCGTAGCACGGCGCTTGGCCCCATGTCGATCGCCAGGTTGCGGCCGAGGTGCCCCGACAGCACGAACCTCGCCTCGAAGCGGCGGGTGAACTCCAATGTCACCTTCAAAGGGTGCGAGTGGATGCTGTCGCGCTTGCCCCCCAGCTCGCCGGTCCACCCCGATCCCGGCGGGAGGGAGGTCAGCTCCGCCACCAGGTCCGGGGCGACCAGCGTCACCAGCGCGGGTCGGGGCCAGTCGTGGCGGAGCAGTTCGGCCAGCAGGTGCGTGCTGTCGCCGGGCGCGCCCGACGTCGTCGCGTCGGCGCAGTCGCTGAGGACGACGAGGCCGTCTGGACAAGCCTGGGCCTGCGTCACCGCGCCCTCGACGCTGACCAGTTCGCCGAGGTACTCGTGGCGGCGCCGCCAGACCTCGTCGGCGAAGCCGTCGGACAGCGACCGCGCATGCGGTTCGTCGCCATCGCCGACGACGACGACGGCGCTGCCCAACTCGGGGATGTCCAGCCACGGCTGCACCGTCGCCAGGCCGGCGCTGAGGACGCGGCGGTCGGCCTCCATCTTGCGCAGCTTCCCCATCAGCCCGTGGCTGACGCTGGCCGGGTCCTGGGTGTTGGCGTTCTCGGCCGGCACGACCATCGGCAGCTTGCGGAACGCCGTCACCGGCCGGGCCCCGTCGATGAGGATGCGCCGCAGCACCGCGGCGCCGCGGACGCCGGTCTCGAACACGTCGATGTGCGGCGCGGTGTGGTACAGCACCAGGGCGTCGGCCGCACCGACCATGCGCCGGGTGACGTTCGCGTGCAGATCGAGCGTGGCCACGACGGGGATACGGCCGACGCGGCCGCGCACCCTTTCCAGGATCGCGCCTTCGACGTGGGGCTCGCCGGCGGAGCCCTTGGCGCCGTGCAGGGCCAGCACGCCGGCGTCCACCGGGCCGGCCCGGTCCAGCGACTCCAGCACCTCGCGCTCGATCCAGGCGAACGTCTCGGCCGTCGCCGTGCCCGAAGGCCACGCCGGCAGCCGGCACAGCCCGACGACCTCCGGCCCCTCCTGCCAGGCCCGCAGCGACTGGATGAAGCCGCCCGGCTCGTTGGTGTCGGCGAGCCGCTCGACCACCTCCTGGCCGCGCAGCACGCCGAACGCCTCGAAGTCGGCGCGGGTGGTCGGCAGCGGGTTGAACGTGTTCGTCTCCTGCCACAGCTGCCCGATGGCGATGCGCATGGACTGGTCCTCTCGTAGGACAAGCAGCCTTGCTTGTCCGGCCGCGACAGGGACAAGCAAGGCTGCTTGTCCTACGACCGGAAGCCGATTCGGCTTGAACTGGCCCTTATCGGCCGTTATATGCCTCCCCCTTCACGGAAAAAGCCGAAGGAGGGCGATGATGACCCGCACGACGCGGCCCCTGACGGCGGCGCTGCTCGCCGCCCTGGCCATCCCCGCCGCCGCCCTCGCCCAGCCGCCCGCCGCCTTGCCGCCGGTGCCGCAGCCGGTCGCCGTCGGCCTGAGCGAGCCGCCGCCCCCCCCGCCGGGGGTGACTAGCCACGGCACGGTGTACGCCCACGACGAGAAGACGTGCGGCGATCTGCTGATCGACGGTGAGTACCTGCTGCTCGCGCCGCGGCGGCCGGGACAGACCTACGCCGTCGTCGGCACCAACCCGTTCTGGGGGCCGGTCGGCACAATCAAGTCGGTCGATGGCGGCTACGACTCCGGCCTGCGCGTCGGGGCCGGCTGGCGCTTCGCCGACGGCGGGTGGGACGTGATGGGCCGCTACGCCTACTTCCACTCCTCCGCCGACGACGTGGCCACGCGCCCCGCCGGGGGCCAGGTGTTCGCCACGCTCACCCACCCCAGCACGGTCGTCGAGGTCGGCGGCGCCTACGCCCAGAGCAGCGTCAACTTCAACGTCTTCGACCTGGAGATCGGCAAGCGCTTCGAGCTGGGCGAGTCGGCCAACGCGCGAGTCTTCGCCGGCCCGCGCTACGCCAACGTCGATCAGGCGCTGAACGTCACCTACGCCGGCGGCGACGTCGTCACCGACCGCGTCCACCGCTGCACCTGCTTCGACGGCGCCGGCCTGCGCGCCGGCGGCGAGGCGAACTGGAGGTTCCTCGACCACCTCGGTCTGTACCTGCGCGGCTCGGCGTCGCTCTTGACCGGCCGGTTCCACTCGTGCAAGTTCGAGGAGGCCAACGGCTTCCCCATCGTGGACGTGGCGGAGCGCTACACCCGCGTCGTGCCGATGGTGGACATGGGCGTCGGTCTGAGCTTTCAGAAGGGCAACTGGCGCGTCTCGGCTGGCTACGAGTTCATCAACTGGTTCAACATGGTGGACGCCAGCGACTTCGTCGATGACGCCCACCCGGCCAAGCTGATCCGCTCGGTCGGCAACCTCGGCTTCGACGGCGTCGTCTTCCGGGCCGAGCTGTCGTTCTGAGGGGATTTGTCTTCCCTTCCTTACCGGGGAAGACTCGGGCCGGAGAGTTCCGGGCGCGGCCGGATCGACAGCACGAGGATCACGGAGGTGATCGCCGCACTGGCGAACACGCCGAAGATCACGTCGAGCGGCACCTGCCGGTCGCGCAACACACCGAAGCCCCAGTCGGCCAGCCCGCCGCAGCTGATGCTCACGAAGTTCATGACGCCGTAGCCGGTCGCCCGCAGGTCCGGCCGGACGATCTGCGACAGGATCGGCATGTTGTTGCAGTCGAAGAAGCCCCAGCCGAGGCCGAACAGCACCAGGAAGGCCACGGCCGCGGCGAGCGAGCCGGCGTTGCCGACGCCGAAGATCGCAGGGACGATCATCGCCATGCCGACGGCGCTGGCATAGATCCGACCGCGGTCGGTGAACCGCATCCAGCGGTCGGCCAGCCAGCCGCCGGCGGCCGCGCCGACGATGGCCGCCACCTGCCAGTACAGGGTGGCGGCCACGCCGGCCTGGCCCTGGCCGATGCCGAACTTCTCCTTGAGGATGTCCGGCATCCAGTCGCGCACCACCCAGCCGGCCAGGGCCGGCAGCGTGAAGTACAGCACCAGCAGGACGAACGAGAGGTTGGTCAGCAGCTCGGCGGCGGCCCGGAGCGGGGAGGTCGAAGGCTTGCCCGCGCCGTCAGCCCGAGGGGCGTCCCGCAGCAGGAACGCCAGGGGGAGCGCGTAGGCCATGCCGGCGAGGCCGCAGGCGTCGAAGGCGAAGCGCCAGCCCAGGCCCGGGGCGTCGGCGACGTGCCCGCCGAACCCGCCGGTGATCACGCCGAAGTAGATCGCCATCTGGTGCAGGCCCACGGCGCGCGAGCGGGTGGGGCCGGTGTGATAGTCCGTGATCATCGCCAGGGCCGCCGGCATGTAGAACGCCTCGCTGACTCCCATCAGCGACCGCGCCCAGAGCAGCTGGTCGTAGGTCACCACGTGGCCGGTCCACCACGTCACGGCCGACCAGACGAACAGGCTGCCGCAGATCGTCAGCCGGCGGCTGAACCGGTCGGCGACGTAGCCGCCCAGCGGGCTAAGGAAGGCGTAGACCCACTTGAACTGGCCGAGCATGAAGCCCCAGTTCTCCTTGGTGCCGATGCTCGGGATGTCGTCCATGACCGAGGTCTTCATCGACGCCAGCATCTGGCGGTCGAGGTAGTTCAGCAGCGCCACGGGCATGAGCAACAGGACGATTAGCCAGGCGGTACGGCTGGCGGTCGCGTGGGGCGTCGGCACGGGGCGGCTACTCCTTCTTCCATCGGGAAGGTGAACGGCAAACCTCTGGCGCCCGATCGATGAGGCGGACGACCGGGCCAGGCGCAGGGCGCCTTTTGGATTTTTCTATCAGTTTCTTCCGCGGGCCTGTAACCTCGGCCTCTGTTTGACGGGATTCGTCCTGTAGGGGAGAAGCGCCCATGAGCGAAGCGGCCCCCGACACGGAGGCCCTGCTGGCCCTTGCCGCCCGTGACCCCGAGGCTCGCAACCGCCTGTTGGCAAGGTACCGAGGCCGGCTGCGCGACCTGGTCGTCTTGCGGCTGGACCGGCGCGTCCTGGGGCGGATCGACCCGTCTGACGTCCAGGAGTCCCCGGTCGAGGCCGACCGCAGGCTGGACGAGTTGGCCCGCAAGCGCCCGCTGCCTTTCTTCGTCTGGCTACGCCAGCTGGCCCTGGAGCGAATCGTGGACCTGCACCGACTGCACATCCGGTCCCAGAAGCGCAGCGTCCGGCGCGAGCAGCCGGGTCCGTGGGTCTGACCGACGAGTCGCTGCTGGAGTTGGCTGGCCGGCTCACCGCCCGGGACGGGGCGCCCGACGCCCGCCTGGAGCAGCATGAACGACGTGCCCTCGTCCGTGAGGCTCTGACACGCCTCGGCGAGCGCGACCGCGAGGGGCTGGTGCTGCGGCACCTGGAAGACCTCTCGTCAAGGAGACCGCCATGGTGCTGAACGTCACCGAGGCGGCCGTGAAGGTGAGGTCGAGAGGCAGCGGGCTGCGGCCGTGAACCGGGAAGCCGAACCCTTTGTGCTAAGGTCATTCTCGGGCTCGAGGTTGCATCCTTCTACCCTCCCCTTTCTCGCCTCCGGCCTATCTTGCCGGTACTGAATCTCTCAGTTTTGCGGGGTGCTGTTGGGAGGGCAGGGGGCGGCCCGTTTGAGCCTTTCCGTCCCCTACGCCCACCACACGTACCGCCGCCACCCGCCGTGGTGACGGATAAGTCAGAAAGGCCCCCTGGCCCAGTCAGCCGATCACCGCCAGCTCCTTGCCGACGGCCGTGAACGCCGCGATCGCCCGGTCCACCTGCTCGGGCGTGTGCGCCGCCGACATCTGCAAGCGGATGCGGGCCTGCCCCTGCGGCACGACGGGGTAGCTGAAGCCGATCACGTAGACGCCCTGGGCCAGCAGCCGGTCGGCCATCCGCCCCGCCAGCGATGCGTCGCCGAGCATCACCGGGAGGATCGGGTGCCGGCCCGGCTTGAGCGTGAAGCCGGCCGACTCCAGGCCGGCGCGCATCCGCCTGGCGTTGGCGTGGAGCCGGTCGCGCCTCGCCGGAGCGGCCGACCAACTCCAGGGCCTTCCTCGCCGCGGCGACGATCGGCGGCGGCAGGGCGTTGGAGAACAGGTACGGCCGCGACCGCTGCCGCAGGTAGTCGATCACCTCGGCCCGGCCGCAGGTGAAGCCGCCGGCGGCGCCGCCCAGCGTCTTGCCCAGCGTGCTGGTGAAGATGTCCACGCGGTCCTGGCAGCCCAGTGCCTCGGCCGTGCCCCGGCCGTTCTCGCCGAGGATGCCGGTGGCGTGGCTGTCGTCCACGACCACGACCGCGTCGTGCTTGTCGGCCAGCTCGCAGATCTCGGGGAGCTTGGCCAGCGCCCCGTCCATCGAGAAGACGCCGTCGGTGACGACCACCCTCAGTCGGCAGCCGCTCGCCTCTTGCAGGCAGCGAGCCAGCTCGGCCATGTCGCCGTGGCGGTAGCGGAAGCGCCGCGCCTTACACAGGCGGACGCCGTCGATGATGCTGGCGTGGTTCAGCTCGTCGGACAGCACCGCGTCCTCGTCGCCCAGCACCGTCTCGAACAGCCCGCCGTTGGCGTCCCAGCACGAGCTGTAAAGGATGGTGTCGTCCTTGCGCAGGAAGCGAGACACCTCGGCTTCGAGCTGCTTGTGCAGGTCCTGCGTGCCGCAGATGAAGCGCACGCTGGCCATGCCGTAGCCGTACTTCTCCATCGCCTCGCGGGCGGCGGCGACGATCTCGGGGTGGTTGGCCAGGCCGAGGTAGTTGTTGGCGCAGAAGTTCAGGACGGGCCGGCCGTTGACCTCGATCTCGGCCCCCTGCGCCGACTGGAGCCGGCGCTCACTTTTGTACAGTCCTTTGGCCCGTAAGTCGTCCAGCTGCGGCCGCAGCACCTGGACCAGGTGGGTGTCGCTCATGGTTGGCTCCGGTGTGGGGCGGTTCGGCCTCGGGCCGGTGGGTGGCATTCTATGCCCGGCGGGACCGGGGAGGAACGGGGCCGGCGAAATGCGGAAATTCTTGACACCTCGGCGTCACAAACGCCAGCGCTCTCCGTAAATGAGGGCGAGCAAGTCGGAACAACTCGAAGCAAACAATCCCCTGCGAGAAAGGGACTTACGATGAAGGCCACCACGAAGATGCCGCGCGCCCTGACGGTCGAATCCCTCGAGGACCGCCTGGCCCTGTCCGTGACCAGCGCCTCGTACAGCGGCGGCATGATCTTCCTCAACGGCAACGACAGCGCCTCCAACGTGGCCATCCGCCAGAGCGGGTTGAAGATCCAGGTGACCGACTCGACCAACGGCTTCAGCTACAGCCGGTCGTTCAGCTCGCAGACCGCCCTCGACGCCGCCCGCGTGCAGTTCGTCGGTGGCGCCTCGGCCGACCGCGTCGTCAACTACTGCCGCAACGTCGCCCTGCAGGCGTGGGGCTACGGCGGCAACGACTACCTCGAGGGCTACAACGACGCCGACACCCTGGTCGGCGGCACCGGCGACGACACCCTGGTCGGCTACGGCGGCGACGACCGGATGTGGGGCGAGGCCGGCAACGACGTCCTTAAGGGCATGGACGGCAGCGACCGGCTGTACGGCGGGGCCGACAGCGACGACCTGTACGGCGGGGCCGGCTACGACTACCTGTACGGCGAGGACGGCGACGACTTCCTGGACAGCGGCAGCAACGGCGAGTACCTCAACGGCGGGGCCGGCTACGACTTCAACGCCTACGTGACGGCGATCAACGGCACCCAGCGCGACGACGTCCGCCAGGGCGGCGGGCCGACCTGCTGGCTGCTGTCCTCGCTGTCGGCGGTGGCGGCCCGGGTCAACATGGCCGACCGCATCGTCTACCAGGGTAACGGCAGCTACCGGGTGAAGCTGTTCACCTCGACGGGGGCGACGCACTACCAGTACGTCAACTTCACCGGCGAGCGCAACGGCGCCGACCCGAACTTCAACCCCAGCCAGGAGGGCGAGTCCTGGGTGGTGATCATGCAGCGGGCCGTCTTGCAGGAGATGGGCCTGAGCACGACCAGCCCGCCGGGCGGCAACCCGGCCAACGCCCTGCCGATGCTGACGGGCCGGGCGTCCACCTGGTACGGCACCCCGTCGTCCTCGACCGGCCTGCTGGGCAACACCGACGCCGAGCGGATCATGACGGCCCTGGCCAGCGGGCGCTACGTGGCGATGTGCACCTACGGCGAGGGGACGGCGCTGGCGACGACCAAGCTGGTCAACTGGCACTGCTACAACGTGGTGAGCGTCACCCGGTCGGTGGTGTGGCAGGGGCTGTTCCCGACCTTCCAGTACTCGGTGACGGTTCGCAACCCGTGGGGCTACGACGGCGCCTCCGGCTCGGGCGACACCAGCGACGGCCTGATCACGCTGAGCTGGGCCCAGTTCGCCGGCTCGATCTCCGGCTACGCGGTGAACTGATCCGCGTTGCCCATCCCGCCCCGGCGGCCCTCGCCTAGGCCGTCGGGGCGGCTTTGTTGCGTGTCAGTCACCTCGGGAGGGGCGGTAGCGCTTCGACACCGCCGGCACCAGGTACTCGTCGAACGCCTTGGCGTAGTCGAACGTCGGCCGCCAGCCCCAGTCGCGCCGCGCCGCCGAGTCGTCCACGTCCACCGGCCAGCTGTCCACGATGCCCTGCCGCTTCAGGTCCGGCACGAATGTCACCTGGGCCTCCGGGAACGCCTGCTTGACCCGCTCGGCGAACTCGCCGGCCGACGGGCTGAAGCTGCCGACGTTGTAGACCTTCCGCGTCAGCTTTTCGCAGGGGGCCGCCTCCAGTTCGAGCAGGGCCTGGACCGCGTCCGGCATCGCCAGGAACGGGATGCGCGAGTCGTCCCGGACGAAGCAGGCGTAGGGCGTGCCCTTGGCGGCGGCGTGCAGCATCTCCGGGGCGAAGTCGCTGGTGCCGCCGGTCGGCGTGGTGACGGCGCTGATCAGCCCGGGGAAGCGCAGGCCGCGGAAGTCGAGTCGGCCGGCCGAGACCTGGGCGTCGAGCTGGCGGTAGTAGTGCTCGTAGTAGCGGCCGAGCCGCTCACAGTAGAACTTGTTGATGCCGTACATCGTCCGCGGCTCGCACCAGTCGTCCTCGCGCACCTTGCCGACCCGCTGCTTCGTCGCCAGGTCGGGCAGGCCGTAGACGGCAATCGAGCTGGGGTAGACGAACTTGACGTCGCGCTCCTGCTGCCGGGCCTGCGCCACGGTCATCTCCAGCAGGTTCAACGTGCCGTCCACGTTGACGCGGTTGGCCAGGCGCGGCTGGCGCTCCGACTTGGTCGAGAGCAGCGCCGCGAGGTGGTAGACGACGTCGAAGTCGTAGGTCGCCGACAGGTTGTCGAGCAGGGCCAGGTCGGAGATGTCGCCGACGACGACGCGGTGGCAGCGCGACTGGACGAACACGTCGGGGCTGTGCAGGTCCAGCGCGACGAGGCGCGTCGGGGCCAGCTCGGCGAGGCGCGAGACGAGGCCGTGGCCGATCTCGCCGTTGGCGCCGGTGATCAGGACCGTGCGTGACATGTCGAAGGCTTCTCCGGGCGTCGCGGCGACTGGGCTGTCGTAGGACAAGCGGCCCCGCCTGTCCATTGGGGTGGCGGCCCGCGCCCCTGTCTCCCGCTGCTCCGAAACGCCCTGCCCTCGATCCGGCCAAGGCCGGCAGGTGCGAAATAGAAGCCGGCGCGTTCATCCTTCGACCGTTTCGTGCCTTCCGGGATAGTGACTTGTTCTCCTCCGGGTTCCCCGTTCGGGAGGCCCTGGGCATGCCGTGGAAGAGATCTGTGGTGTTAAGGGCCGCCAGGATGGCCGGGTTCATCGCCCTGGTTGGCGCCTGCGTCGTGGCGATGGCGAGCCTGCCCGCGCTGGGGTGCACCGGCTACACCTTCACCGTCGTTGCCGCCGCCCTGGCGGGCCTCGCCTGGGACCTGGCGCACAGGCCCGGCCGGCCCCGCGCCGGCCGCCTGGCGATCGTCGGTTTGCTCACCGTCTGGCTCGGCCTGATCGCCTGGTCCGTGGCGGCCCCGGGCGGGCCGGCGCCGCCGGCCAAGACCGACCCCGATTCGATCCGCGTCGTCAGCTGGAACGTCCACTGCGGCCAGGACCACGGGCCGCCCTGGACCCGGTTCGACTGGCCCACCCGCAAGCGCGCCCTGCGAACGGCCCTGGAAGAAGCGCGCCCCGACATCGTGTGCGTGCAGGAGGCCAGGCCGCCGCAGGTGGCGTTCCTCGAGGCGTGCCTGCCGGGCCACGGCCGCGTCGGCGTCGGCCGGGACGGCCCGGCAGGCGGCGAGCACTGCGCGGTCTTCTTCGACCGCACGCGGTTTGAAGTGCTGGGAGGTGACACCTTCTGGCTGGGCGAGCCCGCGGACCAGCCGGGGCAGGGACCGGAGGTCAAACGCATCTGCACCTGGGTGCGCCTCCGCGACCGGCGCAGCGGCCGCGCGCTCCGGGTCTACAACACCCACCAGTACCTGACGGAGGGGCGCGGCTGTCCGCTGCCGAACTCCTCCTCACCCGCATCGAGGCCGGCGACCCCTCCGACGCCGTCGTCCTCACCGGGGACTTCAACGCACCGCCGACCGCGCCGAGCCGGCGCCTTCTCTCCCAGGCCGGGCTCATCGACAGCGCGGGCCCCAAGGGCCAGGCGACCTTCCACCTCTACGGCGTCGGCCTGCGCGACCTCGACGGCGTCCTGGTCGGTCCGAGCTGGCGCGTCCGGCGCCACCTGGTCCTGCGCAGGAAGCCGGGCCTCACCTTCCCCTCGGACCACTTTGCCGTCCTGGCCGACCTCGCCCTCGCCGCCCAGCCGCATTGACTCCGCGCTTCGGCCTGTACTAGACTGGGGCCGGGTTACCAGCACGGGGGCCGGCGATGAACAACGGGCAGGACGAGGGGTCGGGTTCGGGCGTCGGCTTCGATACCGCGCGCGGGCGGGACTACCCCAGCGTGCGGCAGTACAACGTCTTCGTCGAGAACCGGGTCGGCAACCTGCTGACGGTCGTGCGGCGGTTCGAGGCGACCGACATCCGCATCGTCTCGCTGACCGTGGTCGATTCGGCCGACTGCGCCATCATCCGCATGGTGCTCAGCGACCCGGAGCGCGCCCGCGAGATCTTCGACCGCCACGGCCTGCCCTGCACCGAGAGCGACCTGCTCGTCGTCGGCCTGCCGGACGGCCCGCAGCCCTTGGTGCAGATCTGCAAGGCGCTGCTCGGCGCC
This sequence comes from Gemmataceae bacterium, assembly GCA_046350195.1. Classification (GTDB taxonomy): domain Bacteria; phylum Planctomycetota; class Planctomycetia; order Gemmatales; family Gemmataceae; genus CALDUY01. The sequence goes on along the minus strand of JAXMAW010000009.1, from coordinate 35,544 downwards.
GAGATCTCGATCCACTACGCCTACCCGCTGCTGATCGGCCCGCACGGCCACTCGGCGTTGGCCCTGCACGTCGAGGACCACGAGATGGCGGCGCAGACGCTGACGCGGCTGGGGTTCACGCTCTACACCGAGAAGGACCTCGACGACGCCGACGGCGGGCTGAGCTGACCGTCACGCCGCCCGGCGGGCGCGCAGCCTTAGCGTCGCGATCTCCAGGCTAACCAGCTGCCGCACGACGCTGGCCGCGATGGGCCGGTCCTCCGGGCTGTGCGCCAGCAGCCGCTCGACCAGCTGCACCAGCGCCGGAGGCAGGTTGGCGGTCAGCCGCGCCGGCGGGTCGCAGCGGTGGCGGCGGAACGTCTGCCGCAGCGAGCCGGGCGGGTAGGGCAGCTTGCCGGTGAGCATCTCGAACAGCGTCACGCCGAGGCTGAACAGGTCGCTGGCGAAATCCTCCGCGGGCAGCTCGTCGCACAGCTCCGGGGCCAGGTAGTTGGCCGTCCCCAGGACGTAGCCGGCGCGGAGGAACGCGGCGTTCTCGCCGGGCCGGTGGGCGAAGCCGAGGTCGGTCAGGACCGCGGTGCCGCGTTCGACCAGCCGCACGTTGTCGGGCTTGACGTCGCCGTGGAGGAAGCCGGCCTGGTGCAGCGTCGCCAGCGCCTCGGCCGCCTGCCGGGCGATCCAAAGGGCGTCGGCGACGGGCAGGCAGTAGTCGCGCTGGAGGCGGCGCCGCAGTGACTCACCGGGCAGCAGGTCCATGACGAGGAAGTAGGGCGGCTGGAGCACGTGGGCGTGGGTGACGCGGACCAGGTGGGCGTGCTGCACCCCCAGCCCCGCCCGGGCCTCGCGCTGGAGTAGCTTGACGCCGGTGGCCTGGTCGTCCCAGTCGTCGCGGAGCACCTTGACCGCGCAGGCCGCCCCGCTGGCCTGGTCGCGCGCCTCGAAGACCGCCGTCATCGGGCCGCCGCCGAGGCGCTGGAGCAACAGGAAACCTGGGATGCGGGGGAGTGGCTGCATGTGCGCGTCCTGCGTCGAAAGGCAACCTCCTTGTTCCTTTCGGCCGGCCGGGCACGGCCACTTGAGCCCGATCAGAGTACCTCGGCCACGTCCACTTCCGGCCGCACTACAAACGCCGATTCCGCCTTCAAAAGCTTGTAAACGCCGCGCGTGAAGGCGAAAGCTAGTTCAAGGGCCGTCGCGTCGAGCTTCTTCCCCGCCGGCGAGAAGCCGCCCGTGACGATCAGCTTCCGCGGCGCGACCACTGCGGCGAGGTGCGGCACGTCGCCGGCCCGCAGGACGCCTGGGGCCAACAGCCCCATCCGCGTCCCCGCCGGGTACGCCGCCGTCGTCACCCAGCTCGCCAGCGTATCGACCAGCGCGACGGAGCGCAGCCGGTCGGCGAACAGTGCCCCGGCAACGGCGGCAACGACTCCCGCCTGGTTGATGCCGACCAGCGACAGCCGCCGCGGGTCGAGGCCGGGCCGCGTCCCCATGTGGTCGAGCAGCGACCGCACGTCGGCCGCCCACTGGCCCAACAGGGGCCGGCCGACCCAGACCGCGTGCTCGGCGCTGTTATGGTCCGGCGCCCCGGCGATGCCGTCGTGCGCCGGCTTCGCCTCGCCGGTGGCGCGCAGGTCGGGCGCGTAGACCGCCCAGCCCTTGGCCAGCAGCGCCACCGCGAGCGGGTGCTTCAGAGCCGCCGCGGCCCCGTCGAGGTGGAGGAGCAAGGCGGCAGCCACCCGGGCGCGGCTGGGGCGGAAGCGGATCGTGGCGGCGATCTCCAGGCCCGGCTCCACGGTCAGCGTCAGCGGCGTCGTGGTCACGTCGCTGCGGTCGGGCTTTCCCGTCTTCCCCACCGGCGTCGTGTACTTCGGAATGCCGCCCAGAGCTTGCTCCAAGGTGGCGCGCATCACGACGGCGCGGGCGTCCCACGCCTCCTTGTGGTCGGGCGGCCCCGCCAGCATCCGCTTCGCCTCCCGTGCCGCCAGGTCCGGCGCGAACACGAAACCGGCTGGCCTCTTGCCCTCGGGGTAGCACGCCAGGTCTTCGACCTTCTCGACCTCGTGGGCCGGCTCCGGGATCGGCTTGCCGTCGCCCTCGCCCTTCAGCCAGCGCGTCATCCAGCCGTACATCGCCTCGCGCATCGCCTTGCTGTAGTCATGGCCCGACTCGAAGACGGCGTGCGCTAGCTTCCGCTCGGCGTCATGCAGTTTGTAGATGTCTTTCGTGCGCGAGAGGCTTTTCTTCGCCTCGCCGACGGAGAACTGGAAGGCGTCCTTCGTGGCGTTAACGACCATCAAGGCGCGCGGCGCCACCAGGCCGAGGACGTCGCCCTCCTCGGTGAAGCGCAGCGCCGACGGCAGCACCTCGCAGACGCAGCACGCCGCCTTGAGGTACGCCTGGTAGCGCCCGACCGAGCAGACCGGCACCGCGGCGGCGAACCGCTCGTCCAGCGCGGCGGCGTACATGGCCTGGTTGCCGCCGCCGGAGGCGCCGGTGACGCCGAGCCTCGTGCCGTCCACCTCCGGCCGCGTCAGCAAGTAATCGACCGCGCGGCGGTTGTCGTAGGCCTGCACGCCCAGAAGCGTAAGGCCGGCCGGCCAGAGCGTGCCGCCCAGCAGGGCGCCGTGGTAGGCGCCCTTCACGACGGTCGGGTGGCGCTCGCCGGCGCTGAAGGCGTCCACGGCGAGGGCGACGAAGCCGAGCTTCACCAGCCCCAGGCAGCGGGCCTGCACCACCGGGTCGCGCCGCGCGAACGGCCAGTGGCCGTGTACCGCCAGCACGGCCGGGGCCTTCCCGGCAAGCCCGTCGGGGACGTACAGGCTGCCGGTCACCCAGACGTCGGGGCGGGATTGAAAAAGGAGGTTCTCGATCCGATACCCTATGCGCCTCAGCGTGCCGACGATGCGCGGCGACAGGTCGCACGGCCTGTCGGGGGCCGGCCCCATCGCGACGGCCATTGCCTCGCGGAGTCGCCGCTTGCGCGCGTCCCACTCGGCGAGCGTGGCCGGCGGCTTATCCCCGGCCCGCAGCGCCTCGGCCTGCTTCTCGATGAAGGTGTCGAACGTCGTCGCGTCGGGCATCAGGGCAACTCCAGTACCTCGCCGCCGCACCGGGTGAGCAGTGTACGGCGTCTCCTCGCCGAGGAATGGCATCAGGTGGACGCGCCAGCTTAGCAGCCGGTTCTCTGTTTTATCATAGTGCGATCGACGCGGAACTGGGCCACGTAGACCTTCTCAATAGCCGGCATCAACCAGCAGAGCTGCCAACTCTTGACGCATTTCGTCGGCCGGATGACGTCCTACAACCTACGCTTGGCGGTGCAGCGCAAGCCGGGTGCGGCGTCCGAGCTGGGCCGCCACCACGAGGAGGTGCTGGCCCACGGGGCGCTGCCGGTGAAGTACCTGCCGGAACTGGTCCGGGCGGGGCTGAAGCGGCCGCGCTAACGAGCCAGGTCGGCGGAGTGCGGCAGCCACCGGTGCCGCTGCGGGCTTTGCCGATCCGGCAGCCCCGTCATGAGCTGGCGGGAGCGACGGCCGGCGTCGCGATCGCCCGCGGCGGCGCGGCGGGCGAGGACGCGCGCGAGGGCGATCCGAGTGTAACCGGACTCCGGATCGGCCTCGCGCGCCCGCTCCAGGTAAGCCAGCACCTCGTCATCGCTGCTGGCGAACCACAGCCGGGCCCCGTTCTCGCGCCCACGGCGAGCGACCGGCCGTCGTCGGCGAAGAACAACCCGACGACGGACCCGTGTCCTGTTAACGACAGCTTCTCCATTCCCGACGTTGGATCCCACAGTTTGACGCCCCCGCCGGCGTCGCCGACCACCAGCGTCCGCCCGTCCGGCGCGAACGCCAGGGCGGTCACCGGACTGTTGGCCGGCAGGGGGCCTGTCGCCGATGGCCTCCCTGTCCCCGCGTCCTTCAGACGCACCGCCCAGCTTTTCTGGTCGTGCTGACGGTGCTCCTGGACCTCCGCCACCGCCCTGCCGTCCGGGGAGACGGCGACGACCTGCCCCTTTTCCGCGGGCGCCTCGGGCGGGGGGGCAACCGGCTCCCCGTCGCTCATCCGCCAGGCGGCGACGCCGTCTCGTCCCTGGACCACGAGCCGCCCGCCAGCCTGCCACGCTCGCGTCACCGGGCCAGGCGTGCGCAAATTCACGGGCCCCTGGCGTGCAGGCAACTTCCACAGGCGGACCGTGCCGTCCTTGCTCGCCGTCGCCAGCCGGTTGCCGTCGCGCGGCGAGAACGCGGCGTGCTTGACCGCGTCCAAATGGCCCAGGAGCGTCGCCAGCTCCCCGCCGGAGCGGACGTCCCAGAGCCGGACGCGGTGGTCCCAGCTCGCGCTGACCAGGGTGCGGCCGCCCGGAGCGAAGTCCAGCCCCCAGACGCTGAGAGCGTGCCCGGTCAGGTCGTGCCGCTTTCGCCGGGTTTGCAGGTCCCACAACTGCACCATGCCCTCGCGTCCGCCCACCGCCAGCGTCTTCCCCGCGGGGTCGATGGCCACCGACAGCGCGTCCAGGCCTTTCTCGCTCACCCGCAGCCATTCGCCCCTCTCCTCCTTGACGTCCCAGAGAAAGACCTTCCCCCCGTCGCAGCCGAAGGCGATGACGTCGCCGGCCGGCGAACAGGTAACGCTGCCGCACGGCTCCAGGGGCGGCAGCTCCTCGGCCGCGCCGCCGTCGCGCCGGTGAAGGAACGCCTCGCCGTTGTGGTCGGCGCTGACGAGCCGACCGTCCGGGAGGAAGGCCACTGCCCACACCTTGGCGGCGTGGCGGTACACCTCGCTGCCCGTGCGGCGATTCAGGTCCCAGAGGAAGACCGCGTGGTCGTCGCCGGCGGAGGCGACATACCAGCCGCTGGAGTCGAAGGCCACTCGGTGGATGTGGTCTTTGTGCAGCTCGTCGAACTGATGAAGCAGCCGGCCGGTGCCCGCCTCCCAGACGCGGACGACGTTGTCGTAGCCGCCGGTGGCGATCCGCTCGCCGTCGCGCGACCAGGACAGCGAGCGCACCCACCGGCCCTCCTGGCTGCCCAGCGACTGCCAGTCGGCGTGGCCGAGCTGCCAGAGGTGATACCACTCCCAGCCGCGCAGGTCCTCCTCGCCCGGCTCGGGCAGGTGCAGCCGGGCCAGCTCGCGTACCCGGGCCAGGTCGCCAGCCCGCCACGCCTGCTCGCCGAGGTTCATGTGGGCGGCGTACAGCGTTTGCCGCATCTCCCGCCGCGCTTGCCCCTCCCGAGACGCCATGCCCTCGGCCCGGTCCCACTGCCACAGGACGCCGGCTAGCCCACCGGCGCCCACCGGCTACCGCCGCCAAGAGCGCCGCCACCGCCGGCCGGCGGGCGGCCCAGCGGGTGACCCGCTCGGCCACCCCCGCCCGTCGCGCTGGATCGGCTTGCCCTCCAGCCACCGCCGCAGGTCGTTCGCCAGGCCTCCTCGGCGTCGGCGTAGCGGCCGGCCGGCTCCTTCCGCAGGCACTTCAACGCCACCGTCTCGAGGTCGCGCGGCACCTGGGCGTTCAGCTGGCGCGGCGGCACTGGCTCCTCGTTCACCGCCTGCAAGACGGTGTCGTACACCGTCGCGGCGCGGAACGGGGCCGGCCGGTGAGGCACTCGTACAGGACCGCCCCCAGCGCGTAGATGTCGGTGGCCGGCCCCACCTCCTTCTTGCCCTCGGCCTGCTCGGGGGCCATGTACGACGGCGTCCCCATGAGGGCGCCGGACTGCGTCAGGCCGGCCTCGCCGAGCTTCTTGGCCAGGCCGAAGTCGCTGATCTTGGGCGTCCCGTCGAGGGCCAGCAGGACGTTGGCCGGCTTCAGGTCCCGGTGGACCACCCCGGCCTGGTGCGCCGCCTGCATGGCCCCGGCCAGCGTCGCCACCAGCGCGGCCGCCTCGCGCGGCCGCAGCGGGGTGCCGCCAAGCTTCTTCTCCAGTGAGCCGCCGGCGCAGTACTCCAGGCTGATGAACGGCCGACCGCCGTGCCCGGCGATGTCGAACACCTGCACGATGTTCGGGTGCTGCGCCCGGGCGAGCGCCTCCGCCTCGCGGCGGAAGCGGCCCATCTCCTCCTCGCCGGCGTGCGTCGCGTCGAGGATCATCTTCACCGCCACCTCGCGGCCCAGGGACGTCTGCCTGGCCCGGTACACGACGCCCATGCCGCCGCGCCCCAGCTCCCCCAGCACCTCGTAGCCGGGCAGCACGCCCAGCCCCGGGTCCTCTCCGTCGCGGTGCGGGAGCGTGGCCGGATCGGCGGTCAGCCCCAGCGCCTGGTCGGCCAGCTCCAGGACGCGCAGCCGGCGGCGCACCTCCTCGGCGACCTCCGGCTGGCAGCCGCAGAGGTCCTCGATGGCCCGGGCGTGCTCCAGCGTGGGCAGCTCGCGCACGCGGAACACCACTTCGGACACCGCGTCGGCGGAAGGCGTGTGGGGGTCGGCGGCTTCGCTCATCGTTCACATCCCGGGCCACTGCCCGCCGAGCGCCTCGTGAAGGGTCAGGACGGCGGATTGCCACTTCCTCTGCACGGTGCGGACACTGACGCCGAGCAGCCGGGCGGCCTCGTCCTGGCCCATCCCCTGGTAGAAGAGCAACCCGACCACCTCGCGCTCCTCCTCGGGCAGCGTCTCGATGCGCCGGTGCAGCTCGGCCCAACCGCTGAGGGCCGCCGGGTCGTCGGCCGGGTCGGCCGGGTCGGGGCCGCCCCCGGCCGGCTGGCTGTCGTGGTGGGCGGCAGCCCCCTGCGGCCCGTGGTAGTGCCGCAGCAGGTCAATCAGCTCGCGCCGCAGCATCTGGCTGCTCAGCGCGAAGAACTCGCGCGGCCCGGGGGGGCGGCACTGGCCTAGCGCCCGCAGCAGCCGCACCTGCGCCCCCTGCATCACGTCGCCGGTCTGGCACCACCGCGCCACGCCGGGGAAGCGGCGCAGCATCTTGCGCGTCAGCCCCTCGAGCCGGCCGGCGACGTGCCCGAACAGGGCGTCCCGGGCGGCCCGGTCGCCGGCGTTCATCCGGGTGATCAGGTCCATCGTGACGGGCGTCGCGGACATGGGGGCTTCTCCCGTGCGGGTGATTCTACCCGCCGGGGGGAAAAGCACAAGAAATCTCTGTCGTGTCTCCCGGTCGGCTTCCGTGTATGGGTGCGGGAGGCATGTCAGCCTCCCTGCAACCCCCAACGGCTTGAAGCGGAGGACGACCCATGTTTCTGACAGCGGCCGGCGCGCAGGTGGTTCTGGGCCTGGTGGGTATGGTGTTCCTGGGCCTGTGCGTGGACCTGGTCCGCGGGCTGATCAAGGGCGAGCGGTGAGCCGGCCAGGTCACGGCAACTCCAGCACCTCGCCGCCGGCTCGGGTGAACAGCCCCCACAGGGTGAACGGCGGGGTCGTCGCCGGCAGGAACCGCACGGTGCCGTCGGCCAGGCCCAGCAAGAACTGCCCCCCGTAGCGCGTCGATAACCCCTTCCGGGGGTCCTTTTCAGTCACTTCCAGATCGTCCGGCCGCGTCCACTCGACGGCAAGATCGTCGGCGACATCGACCACCGCGGTTGTGTTCTCCGTGCCGTCGTTGATCTCGGCGACGCGGACGCCGCTCCTCGGCGGGAACAACGTCTCCTTGCCCCACGGGACGAGGAACGTCGTGCGGTGCCGGGCGGCGAGCTTCTCGTCCGCCGGCCGGTACACGACCGGCATCCGTGCCAGCAGCGTCTTGTTGTGGTTGCCGTCCCACGGCTCGGCGAGCTTGAACTCCCTGTACAGCTTATCCTCACCGAGGAACGGCAGCAGGTGGACGCGCCAGCTCAGCAGCCGGTTCTCTTTTTTATCGCGGCTACAGTGGGGGGGGAAGGTGCCATACTTGGCCTCGTAGTCGTGCATCGCCTTGAGCAGCTGCCGCACCTGGGCGGCGGCGCGCGACTGCTGCTCGGTCATGACGAACCGCTCCACGTAAGGTCGCAGGAGGTCCGCCACGACCTTCTCGTCCAGCGTAAGTCCCAGCCGGGAGCCGTCGCGTTTCGGCTTCCACAACGCGGCGAGCCTGGCCAGGTCCGGCGGGAGGGCTTTCCTCTCTTGGAGTCGTTTCAGCACGGACCCTACGAGCGATTCGAGCGCGACGGCGGCGTCACCGTCATCGGTTTGTGCCGCAAGGCGTAACACCAGCCTAGGCGCCACTTCGAGGTCGAGCGACAGTGACCGCAAGCCGCGTGACAGCGGCGTGATCGAGCCGCCGCCTAGCTCGTCGGGCAGCGTGGGCAAGGTCTCGTCGAGCACGCGGCGGGCGTCGGTCGTCGGGACGACCACCAACCGGGCCAGGCCGTCGCTCCCGGTGAGCGCCTTCCTCAGGTCCGGGCGCGGCGTCGCCTTCAGCGACTGCAACCGCCTGGCCGCCTTCGGGCCGCCGACGATCAGCGCCCCCCCGGCGCGGGATACGCCGAGCGTCGGCTCCAGCTTCTTCAGTTCCTCCAGTCGCCTCGTCAGGCCGGCGAGGTCGGCCCCTTCGCGCGGCGGCACCAGCAAGAATGGGTGCTCGTCCGGCAGGTCGGCGAGGCTGGCGACGACGTAGACGACGCCGGCCCCGTCCTTGACCAGCCCCTCGACGAAATCGGACAGCCCCTTCGCCGGACTGGCCTTCGGCGCGATCGTCCGGGCGACCTTCGGCAGGTCGATCTTCCGCAGGTCCAGGCGCAGGGCGGCGAACGTGCGGTCGTCGAGGGACGGGGCCAGGTCCTTCCCCTCGTCGGCGCGGGCGGGGCAGGCCCAGACGAGGGGCACCAGCGCGAGGGTCGCACGTCGCATCGGGGTCTCCTCCTTCACCGGGCCTGTATCGGGAACTCGTACCGCTTGCCCAGCCGGGCCGGCATGCCCGGCGTCGGCGGGACGTCGAGGACGGCCTTGTCGTTCTTGACGGAATACCAGGCGTCCAGCCCCTTGCCGGTGAACGGGTCGGTCGGCAGCGGCACCTCGGTGACCTCGCCGAGCGTCGCCGGGACGCGGCCGTGCTTGCCGATGAACAGCCGGATCGCCTCGGCGGTGCGGTAGCCGGCGACGTTGCGATCGACCCGCATCTGGGCGCCGTAAACCTTCACCATGGCCGGCATCAGCAGCGCGATCAGCACGTTGCCGCTCTCCCGCGCCCGCGGCAGCTCGGCCCTTTCGACCTTCTCCATCTCGGCGTACCCCTGCCACGGCGGCAGCAGGGTGCAGCGGACGAACTCGTCGCGGACGCGGTCGTACTCCTCGAGCATGAACAGGGCGACGGCCTGGACCACGGGGAGCGCCTCCACCTCCTTCTCCGACCGGCCGCGGGCGACGAGTTCCTTCTTCGCGGTGGGGTAGTACTTCATCACGAACACCGGCAGGCCCAGCTTCACCTTCCATTCCAGGCCGTGCCCCTCGGCGAACCGGTTCATCGACACGAACACCCGCTCGACGACCACCTTGGCCTCCTCGGCGGAGAGCCTCTTCGCCTTCAGCTCCCGGAGGCTCGGGAAGGAGCGGTAGAGCGTGCCCAGCTCGTGCTTGAACGACTTGCGGACGTCGATGAGCGGCCGCGGCGACCGGTCGCTGCCCAGTACAGGTTCGGCGAGCCGGGCCGCTGCACCACTCCTCGACCCGGCTGAACATGATCGACGCCAGGGCGAGGCCGACGAGGTCGTGGATCAGGATCTGGGTCTGGCCGACGTCCCGGGCGAGAGCCAGGCCGATCCGCAGGTCGGCAAGGGCTTCCTCGAAGTTGTCCTGGGCGAGGTGCGTGCGGCAGCGGAGGCTGATCAGGTTGACCAGCTCCCGGACCATCTGCACTTCGCCCAGGGTGGAGTCGCCGACCGTCTGGATCGTCACCGGCTGGTAGTCCCAGTCGCACCGGCTCATGAGCGCCGCCCGCCGGGAGAAGTCTAGCGCGGTCTGGTGCTTGTCGAGCAGCTGCTTGACGTCGTTGATCGGGAGCCTGTCGAGGTCGGTGCCGTGCGGGCCGGGGCCGGCCCAGGCGTACTCCCTCGGCGACCACTTGTAGTTTGCCGAGCGGGCCGCCAGGCCGGCCCGGGTCCACATCTGGGCAGAGTTGCCCGGCGTCAGGTCGATCGGGTCGGGGAACAGCGACCAGGCCAGGGCACGGCCGGCGGGCTTCGCCGCTTGCTTCGCGACGACGATCACCTGCGGGCCGTCCTCGGCCTTCGCCGGTTGTGGGGCGGCCAGTAGCAGGGCACAGAGCGGAACGATCATGGCGCGGGTTCTCCCCTGGAAAAGTCGGAATAGTAGGAGGAATACGGCCGCCCGGGGGCGGGCGGTGACGGGGGCGGCGGTTCGAGGCCGTCGAGGCCCCACCGCAGCAGGTGCTCTTGCAGCCGGCGGTGCGGTGGGAGTCCCTCGTAGACCGGCGACTCCTCCCGCGGGATAACTTCGACGGCGGGGTACGCCGGCTCGAAGGCCACGCGCGTCTCGACGGTCACCGCCTGCGGCGGCGGCTGGAGGTAGAGGGCGCCGCCGAGCAGCACGGCCGTGAGGGACGAGGCCGCCGCGGCGGCCGGCCACAGCCAGCCGCGCGTGGCGCTGGCCCGGCCGGCGCGGAACAGGGTCGCGTCGCGGTCGAGGGCCGGCTCGCGCGGGGCGAGGCGGCGCAGCTCGTCGGCCAGGGCGGCTAGCTCCGGCGCGGGGTGCTGTTCGGACACGGGACACGCAACCTTTCGCGCAGCGCGGCCAGCCCTTCGAGGTAACGCCGGTGGGCCGTGCTGGCCGACAGCCCCACCAGCTCGCCGACCTCGGCGAACGACAGCCCACCCCACAGGTGCGCCACCACCGGCTCCCGCAATTCCGCCGGCAGCGCCTGGAGCGCCTCGGTGGCGGCGCGGCCGTCGAGGGCGGAGTCGTCGGCCGGGACGAACCAGGAGGCGCCGCGGGCGGCCGCCTCGCCCTCGTGGCGTGCCCGCCGCTGCTCGCCGCGCCCGGCCGACACGGCGGCGTTGCGGACGGCGCGGTAGAGCCAGGCCGCGGGGCGGTCCGGCGGCGGCCGCTGGGCGGCGAGCTTGACGAAGGCGTCCTGGACGACGTCCTCCGGCGCGCGGCACCACTGCCGGGCGTACAGCGCCAGCGCCGCCGCGTGCCGGTCGATCAGCTGTGCGAGCCGCTCGGCGTCCATCATCTCCTTGACGCCGGCCGGGCCGGGTCATCTCACGAAATGCCGCGGGGTTCCGGCGGCGACACGACCAGGACGACGCGGAAGCCGACGGTGAAGCCACGGTAGCCCGGGCCGACCCAGTCGCGGTTGGCCGACCGCAGCATCCGGCCGTGGTTCTGCCAGCAGCCGCCGCGCAGCACGTGGGCCTCGCCGCGGTCGGGGCCGCGCGGGTCGCGGCGAGGCGACTGGCGATAATTGCGATCCGAGTTCAGCCAGGTCGCCGGCGAAGCCGCACCCCGCGCAGTTGAGGGCGGCCTTGGCGGCGAACTTGAAGAACGCGAGGGAGCCGATCATCGCGGGCACCTCGGGCTGGGGCCTCCGGGGGATCGGGGTCGCTACAACAGCAACGGGGCAGCAGAAGAGTTCTTTCGTTATACCAGGCGGGGACGGGGGCATGAAAGGGGCCGCGCTGGAACCGATCGGCGACCAGGGCGTGATGGCGCGCTTCGGCCAGGAGGAGGAGGCGCTGGCCTGGGCCGCCGCCGTCCGCGCGCTCGCCGCCGACTGGCTGCTCGACGTCGTCGGCGCCTACGCCACCGTCGCGGTCTACCACGACCGCGACCGCATCTCGCTGGCGGAATTAACGCGGCTGTTGAGGTCGCTCCTTGTCGATGAGGGGACGGCCGTAGTCGGGACGTCGCACGCCCTGCCGTGCTGCTACGAGCTGGGGCCCGACCTGGAGCGCGTGGCCCGGCACGTCGGCGTGTCGGCCGACGAGGTAGCCCGGCTGCACGCGGTCGCCGAGTACACCGTCTACGCCATCGGCTTCTGTCCTGGCTTTCCCTACCTGGGCTACCTGTCGGAACCGCTGTGCGGCGTGCCGCGGCTGGAGTCGCCGCGCCTCCGCGTCGAGCCGGGCAGTGTCGGGCTGACGGGGCGGCAGACCGGCATCTACACCGAGCCGCGCCCCGGCGGCTGGAGCCTCGTCGGCCGAACGCCACTGACGCTGGTGGACGTCGCCGACGGCTACTTCCCGCTGCGGGTCGGCGACCGGGTGCGGTTTTCCCGGATCGATGAAGCAGAGTTTCGGCGGCTGCTCGGCCAGCGCCTGTGACGGCGGGAGGGCGTGGCGTCCGCCTCGCCATCCCGCCCGCCGTGGCGCGGGGCCGCCGCGGTCAGTTCAGCAGGTACAGCCCGTAGTTCTGGACCCAGCCGTACTGCGTCCCGAACGCCTCGGGGTAGATGCCGACGGTGCCGTTGGCCGCCTGGTCCCACCCCACCAGGAACCACAGCCGGCCCGTCTGCGGGTCCTGCCAGGCCCAGTGGACGGTCAGGATCGCCCCGTTGAACGCCTGGCCGACGGCGCGGCCGGCGTTGTCCTCGATCCGCAGGCTGGGGGCCCCGAAGCTGAGCTGCTGGAGGCTGACCTGGACGTACGGCGTGCCGTCGCCGACGTCGATCCAGCTGGCCCCCTTGCGGGGGTCGGCCTTGGAAGGCAGGCCGGCCAGCTGGTCGCCCTTGCCGGCGCGAACCTGGTTGGTCCCCAGCCCGCCGTCGAGCAGGTCGGCGCCCAGGCCGCCCACGAGGGTGTCGTTGCCCTCGCCGCCGTAGATCCGGTCCGCGCCGCCCTGGCCGTACAGCTTGTCGTCGCCGGCCTGGCCGAAGATCACGTCGGCGGCGTTGCCGCCGAAGATCACGTCGTTGCCGTCGTTGCCCTGGAGCTGGCCCCCGGCCGCGCCGCCGGAGACCTGGTCGTTGCCCGCCCCACCCCAGACGACGGCCGGCCGGGCCAGCGGCTGCTGGCCGCGGACGGCCTCGCTGTTGAGGAAGACCCGGTCGTCGCCCCCCAGGGCGTTGACCTCGACCCGGCCGACGCGGCTGACGGGGAAGGCCCCGCGGGCGCCATCGACGGAGATCTGGTTGTTCACCTGCCGCACGACGATGGTGTCCGCGGCGTTCGTGCCGGTGACTCGCAGCACTCCGCCGGGCAGCAGGCTGGCGCTGGCGGCCAACAGCTGGCGATCCTCCAGGCTCTCCAGGGTGGGGCGGAATGTGTCGCAATTCTTGGAAATCATGGCCGGTTCCCTTTCAGTCGGGAACAGCGTCTGGTGATGGCACCGCGAGGACCCCGGGTCACCGGCGGTGGGGTTGCTGTTCCCTGCCTACCCAGGCGGAAGCCGGCGGAAGCAGGGGAAAGGGAATCGTCTATTTTTTCCGGCCCGCCGTACCGTCACCGGGCAGGGCGCTCCAACGCGGCGCGGAGGCGCCGGGCCTCGGCGGCGAGTTCGTGGGCGGCCTGAATCGGGCTGCCTACCTTGATGAGACGCTCGAGGTCGCTCGCCACCTCGTCACAGAGCCGGACGGCGTCTCGCGCCCGGCCCTGCCCCCCCAGCAGATCGGCGAGCCGGAGGGTCGTCCGGGCCGTTTCGAGGGCCAGCCTGGGGAGTCCAGGCTGGCCCGGCGCTCCTTGTAAACGGCGAGGGCCCGCCGGTAGGCCGCTTCGGACTGATCGTGGCGTTTGCTACCGTGCAGCAGGTCGGCCCAGGCCCGCCACGCGCCGGCCAGGTCCTCCCTGTACCGGGGGCGTCCGGCTGCCCCTTGACCAGGGCCTCGAGCCCGTCCGGGCCTCAAGCGCAGAACGCCTCGGCCTCCGCCGCCTCGCCGGCCCGCCCCAGGAGGCCGCTCAGTTCTAGCTGCCCCCGCGCCCAGCTGGTGCCGGTCGAAGGGCGGCAGCGGCCGGCCGGAGAGCCGCCGGGCCTCGGCGGCCGCGGCGCGGGCCTCGGCGGCCGCGCCCCGCCCGGTCCCCCTGGGCCTCGGCGATCCGGGCGAGCAACACGTGGCCGCGGACCCGCTCGCCCTGGAGGAACACGTCTTCCGGGGCCGCACCGCTGGCGGCCTGGAGGAGTTCCATCCCTCGGCGGGCCACCGCCAGGGCGGCCGGGGCTTCCCCGCGCTCCAGCAGCACCACCCCCAGGCTCAGGGCGGCCTGGGCCTTCAGAGGCCACAGCGCGTCCTGGCCCGCGGGGGCGCCCGGAGGCGAAGCCTTGCCCTGCATGCCCCCGAAGTAGGCGGCGCCGAGCGCCAGTAGCCGCTCCCGGAACGGGGCCAGCAGCGGCGACCGAAAGGCCGGGTCGTCCAGCAGGCGAACGGTCATCATCTCGACGAGGCGGCCGGTCGTGACGTAGTGCTCCTGGAGCGCCACCAGGCCCTGCTCGGCGACCTCCTTGGCCGCGACGGCACGCCGGAAGTCGGCCCCCGCCTCCTGCTGGGCGCGCCAGGCCTCCCGCTCGCTCGCGGCGGCGTGCAGGTAAAGCAGGGCCATGCCGACGAACCCTGCCAGCAGGCTCGCGGCCAACGCGGCGGCCAGGGCCGCGATTCCGGGGTTCCGCAGGCACCAGCGCCCCAGGCGGCGGGCCCGGCCCAGGGGGCGCGCGGCGGTCGGCTCACCGGCCAGGAACCGGGCCAGGTCGTCGGCCAGGGCGGCGGCGGAGGCGTAGCGGCGGGCGGGGTCCTTCTCCAGGCACCTCAGGCAGACGGCCTCCAGGTCGCGGCAGCCCCGGCGCCAGCCGCCAGGGCGGCACCGGCTCGCGGGTGAGCATCTGCTGGATCGTGTCGATTGCCGTCGCGCTCGGAACGGCGGCCGGCCGGTGAGCAGGTCGTACAGGATCGCCCCCAAGCGCGTACACGTCGGCGGCCGGGCCCGCCTCGGCGGCCTCCCCGCGGGCCTGCTCCGGGGCCATGTAGCACGGCGTGCCCAGGACGTCGCCCGGCCGGGTCCGCGCCGGGCCGGCCTCGCCCTCGGCGAACCGCTTGGCCAGGCCGAAGTCACTGAGCTTGGGCGTCCCGTCCGGCTCGAGCAGGACGTTGGCCGGCTTCAGGTCGCGGTGGATGATGCCGGCCTCGTGAGCCGCCCCGGCGGCGACCGCCAGCGATCGAACGAGCGCGGCCGCCGCCCGGCACGGCCAGGGGGTGCCGTCCAGCCGCGCGTCGAGGCTGCCGGCCCCGGCCAGGCTCCATGGTGAAGTAGGGGAGCCCGTCGGCCTCCCCCAGGCTCGTAGATCTGCACGATGTTGGGGTGGCGCAGCCGGGCGACCGCCTCGGCCTCGCCGAGGAACCGGGCCTTGGCGTCGCGCGAGAAGTGGGCCGCCGCCAGCAGCGTCTTGACCGCGACGGGCCGGCCGAGCCGGACGTGGCGGGCCGCGGTACACCACCCCCATGCCGCCGCGCCCCAACTCGCCGAGGATCTCGTGGCCGGGCACCGCCGGCAGGCGCGGGCCCGCCGGCGCGGCCGGCCCGTTGGCGGCGATCGTCTGGCTGGCGTCGTGGGTCTTGCCGACCTCGTCGAACGCCTTCAGCGCCTCGATGTGGCCCCGCACCTGCTCCAGCAGCTCCGGGCGGTCGCGGCACAGCTCCTCGGCGGGAACGTCCTCTCCCTGGTCGCGCCGCGCCTCCCACGCCGAGAGCAGGCGGTGTACGGTTCGGCTCTCGGACATGAGCGATCTCCAAAAGCGGCCCCGCGGGGTCAGGCGCCCGGCAGTTCCCCGCCCAGCGCCTCGTGCAGCCTAAGCCGGGCCTCCCTCCAGCGCGACTTGACCGTCCGCGTCGTGACGCCCAGGATCGTGGCGGCCTCCTCCTGCTTCATCCCCTGGTACCAGAGCAGGTCGAACACCTCGCGCAGCTCCGGCGGCAGCGCCCCGGCCTGCGCGTGGAACTCGGTCCACAGCGCCACCCGGCCGGGGTCGTACGTGACGTCGCCGGGGTCGGCCGGGGCCTCGGCGTCGCCGGCGGCCGGCGGCCGGCTGGCGTGGTTGGCGCCGCCCCCCAGCGGGCCGAAGTGGTGCCGCGCCAGGTCGAGCAACTCGCGGCGGACCTGCGCCGCCGCCAGCCGGTAGAACTCCGCCGGCGTCTGGGGGACGGCCGCTTCGATGGCCCGGCACAGCCGCAGCAGCGCGTTCTGACAGACGTCGCCGGTCTGCTCCCACCGGCCGACGCGGGGGAAGTCACGGAGCATCCCACGGGCCAGCCGCTCCAGCCGGCCGGACGCCAGCGCGAACAGGTCGTCCCGCGCCGCCGGGTCGCCGGCCCGCAGGCGGTCCAGACAGGCTTGCACGGCTTCCGCTTGGGGATCGGTCATGGCGGTCTCCCTGGCCGACCAGGGATTCTACCTCCGGCCGCGCGGCGCCGGGGCGCGAAAAACGGCAATTTCTTGGGCCTGCGGGCGTTCGCCCCGAGGGAACCTGGCCCGTTACACGCCCGTTACACGCCCCGCGTTGCATTCCTCCCCTTGGCTCTTCTACCCTCGTAGAGGACGGGAGCCCGTCGCCACCTTTCCCTGGAGGGTCTATCACATGTCCACGACACACCGAATTCAGCTGGCCGGGCTGTCGCTGCTGGCGCTGACCGCCGCGCTGGCGTTCGCCGTCGCGCCGCCGACTGAGCCGCCCTACCGCGTCTCGTCACCGGTCAGGCACGAGAACCTGACGGTCTTCTTCCTGCTGGGCGAGGACCAGATCAAGGGCAAGACCATCCTCACCCTCGACGAGGCGCTGAAGGCGAAGAAGGTCGTCGTCCACGAGACGAAGAACGTCAACGAGTTGGCCATCGAGAACGTCTCCGACGCCGAGGTGTTCGTTCAGGCCGGCGACATCGTCAAGGGCGGCCAGCAGGACCGCACCATCGCCCTGGACGCGCTGGTCCCGCCGAGGTCCGGCCGACTGCCGGTTAGCTCGTTCTGCGTCGAGCAGGGCCGGTGGTCGAAGCGCGGCGGCGAGGACGCGTCGAGGTTCAGCGACAGCGCCCGCTGCATCGTCGGCAACGACCTGAAGATCGCCGCCCGGCGGGAGAAGAGCCAGGGCGGCGTCTGGAAGGAGGTCGCCGTCGCCCAGGACAAGCTCGCCATGGCCACCCGGAGCGACGTCAAGGACTCGCGCTCGCAGTCGAGCTTGCAGCTGACGCTGGAGAACAAGAAGGTCCACGAGGCGATCGCCGCCTACGTCAAGGCCCTGGAGGACAGCTTGCCGTGCGCGAAGGCCGGCAACGTGGTCGGCTACGCCGTGGCGATCAACGGCAAGGTGATGAGCGCCGACGTCTACGCCAACGGCGACCTGTTCCGCCGCCTGTGGCCGAAGCTGCTCCGCGCCAGCGTCACCGAGGCGGTCAGCGAGAGGAAGGAGAGGGTGAAGGTCGAGGAGGTCAAGGAGGCGGCCGTGACGGCGTTCCTGGCCGACGCGGCGAGCGGCAAGCGGACGGAGCGCAAGGCCCTCCGCGACCAGAAGGAGGCGCAACTGGAGACGACGAAAAACGTGCTGTTCGAGACGACCGCCCCGGCGGGCGCCGTCCTCCGTCGCAGCTACCTCGCCAAGTGATGCGGGACGGCGCAGGCTCGCCTACACGGGGAGGCGCTCGTCTGGAGCGCCCCCCGTGAGGGCTGACCCGCACATCTCCACCTGCAAGGTTACCACGCCAGCCAGGCCGTTCGCCGCCCCGCCCGTCGGGGCAGGTCCGGACGGCGGCCCTGGTTAGTAACGCTTCCCCCCGCCGTAGCCGCCGCCGCCGCCGCCGTAGCCGCCGCGGCCCCGCCGCCGCCGCCGTAGCCGCCGCGGCCCCCGCCGCCGCCGCCGTAGCCGCCACGGCCCCCGCCGCCGCCGCCGCGGTCCTCCTTGGGCTTGGCCTCGTTGACGGTCAGGCTGCGGCCGCCGACCTGCTTGCCGCTCATGGCGGTGATGGCGGCCTGGGCCTCGGCGTCACTGCCCATCTCGACGAAGCCGAAACCCTTGGACCGGCCGGTGTCCCGGTCGGTGATCACCTGGGCCGACTGAACCGTGCCGAACTCGGCGAACATCTGCTCCAGCCCGCTGGAGTCCACGTCGTAGGGCAGGTTGCCCACGTACAGCTTCTTACCCATCGAAAGATCCTGCAAAGGGTGGACCGCGCGCCCCCGCGGCCGGAGTGGCCTTGTGGTGCCGGGTCCGTCTGAGGCCGGAGAATGGCAGTTGGAGATGAAGCAGGTCGCCCCAAGGCCGCCGCGATCCGCGAGCCCCGAGAAATAACTGTACTGGGGCGAGGCCTTTTCGGGTAAGTGTACTAAAGTATATATTGCCAATTCCTTCACCGCCGAGCGCGGCCCGTCCCGGCGGCGCCTTCACAATCCATGAGCGGACGGGGGGCCTTGCGGGCCTTCGAGGCCGCCCGGCGCCATTCGGTTCCTGTACAAGGACGGGTCCACGGACCTCGTCATGCCGTTGACGCACACCTTACCGCCGAGGAACTCGCTCGCGCGCCGCGCCTCCCGCTCCGGCCACTCGACCAGCTCGTTGTAGCTCACGCGGAGGACCGCCATGTTCCGTTGCCGCCCGAGCCAGGCGTGCAGCCGCTCCAGGTGGACGGCGTAGGCCTGCCGCATCTGCTCCCTCGGGACGGCGGCCCGGCCGAGGCGCTGGAGCATCTTCTCCTGAGAGAGCAGCATCTCGGCGACGTCCCGCTCCATGAAGATGACCCGGTATCGTTCGTCCGGTGGGAGGTCGTAAAGGAGTTGCGACACCATCTTGACGGCCTTGCCCCGGGCCTGCGGCAGCCACGACGGGTCCTGCCGGGTCCGCTTCACCGCCTCGAACTCGTAGTAGCCGCGCGGGTTGTCCGTGTCGGCCGTGCGGACGTTGTCGGTGACGACCTCGACGCCGCCCGAGTCCAGCATCTGCATCATGAGCGAGGTGCCGGACCGGGGCAGGCCCGAGACGATGATGACTTCCGCAGACATGCTTCACCCGCCTGTCGGGGGTCAGGGATAAGCCTCAGACGTCCACATTCAGCCAGCGGCGCAGGCAGAACCCGGCGACCAGGGAGACGGCGAACCAGTAGACCAGCCAGGAGTCGGTGCCGCTCGTCCACGACTCCCGCCGGGGGTAGTCGATCTCGACGGATTGAACCGGAGAGCCGGGCCGGAACGGCGGCTCCCAGGGGTGGAGTAGCGCATCCGACCAGCTCCACCCCGGCCGCAGCGCGCTGACGCGCATGAACCCGTCGCCGACCGCCAGGTCTTTCTCGACCTCCTGCCCTTCGACGAGGAACACGAGGCGGTGCTGGCCGGCCTCGCGCGCCCGGACCTGCCAGCAGACCTCGCCCTTGCTGGGCACCCGGACCGGGCCGAGCGTCACCTCGGCCGCGTCGGTGACCTTCAGGGCGACCTCGGTCCGGGGCTCCGCCCCGTTGAGCTTCAGCGTCACGACGGCCTCCTCGCCGACGCGCAGCGGCCGGGCCTGGTACCACAGGCTCAGCTGTCCCAGCAGCAGGCACACCGGCACGGCCATGACCAGCATCGGCACGACGGCGAGGAGCATCAGCCGGCCGGCGCCGACGAGGATGCGGCCCTGCGCCCGCAGGGCGACGCGGGCGCTCTCCTTGAACAGCTTCAGGCAAGAGGCCGGGCGTTGATGTCGTTGCGGGCCCGGCGGATCGCCCGCTGGTTGGAGGTGTGCTTGAAGAGGACCAGCAGCAATATCCCCGTCGCCGCCGAGACGACCGTCGCCGAGAGCCACCCCGGCCCAGGCGTAGCCGGGGCGAGGAGGATCCGCCCGCGGCGTTGGCCGCGGCGTTGAGCCAGACGACGGCCTGCGTCAGGGCGTCCATCTCGATGTACCCCAGCCCGCCGGAGAGCTGGTCGGAGACCTGGCAGCCGGCCTCATCAACCTTCAGCTTCTGAAGCTCATTCTCGATGCAGTGGGCGACGAACTCCTCGACGCCGCTGTAGCCGGCGGCTGGGCCGCGCGCTCGCCCGGTCGAGCAGGCCGTCGTCGATCGTGACTTTCGCCATTTGGGAACCCTCGTGCTCGGTTGTCTGCCTTGTAGGGTGGGCCGAGTCTTCGAGGCCCACCGGGAGCACCCCAGCGTGGGCCTCGAAGACTCAGCCCTCGTAGGTTGTCCTCCAGGTTCGGAAGATGTCCTGGCCGACCATCGACAGCGGCGTGGGCAGGTCGAACTCGGCCAATATCGACGGGGCGAGATCGACCAGCGACAGGCTGCCGGCCTGGAGGCGGTTGCAGAACAGCACGCCGGGGACCTCGAGCGCGTCGGCGAGGTGGTCGGCGGCCAGGCCGAGTCGTTGTCCAGCAGCACCTGCGGCGTCAGGTCGCCGAGGCAGGTCGCCCACGGAGCGCGGTAGCCGCGGTAGTAGCCGACGATCAGGTCCGGCGACAACTTCGCCCGTCGCGCCGCCGGAGTACACCTGGCTCGCCCGGTACGCCTTGCGGATGACCCTCTGCCCGTTGTCGTCGGTGACGGCTTCGAGCTTGGTTGCCAGGCTCCGTCAGCGGCGCTCGGCTCGTCGCCCGGCTCGATGATCCCGTCGCGCTCCGCGGCCTTCAGGTTGACGTACAGCCCGTTGATCCCCAGGCCGTAGGCCACGCCGTCTTCGACCAATCGGCGTCCTTCATGATCGACGTGCATTCCGGCAGGCCGAGGTAGCCGGCGTCGCGCGTAGCCAGGAGTTCAGGTTGAACTGCCGGGCGAAGTTCGAGAAGCCGTGGTCGCTCATCACGAAGAGGGTCGCCCGGCTGCCGTAGCGGTCGAAGATGTCGCCGATCACTGCGTCGAGCTTTGGTACAGCCGGCGGACGTGGCCGAAGTACTTCTTGGCCTCGGCGTCGGCCCGGATCGGGTGGCGGGCGTCGAGGTCCACCAGAAGATGTGCGACTGGAGGTCGCTGGAGGAGAAGTAGAAGAACAGGAGGCCGTCGTCGTAGTTCTCGACCGCGTCCTCGAACAGCGCCCAGCCGCTCCTCGAGGGACAATGCCCGCCTGCCGAGGCGAACTCGTCGTCGTTGAAGACGCCGTTGGAGCAGGCCTTGTGGTCCTCCTGGAAGCCGGCGGTGTAGAACAGGCCAAGCCGGCCGGACAGGTCCTGCACGAACGACGCCACGGTCTCGGACATCTTCACGGCGGGGCCGGACTGGTCGATGTTGACCGGCGTGACGTACAGCCGGAAGTTGGGCGCCACCTCTTGCAGGTAGAACCGGACGATTCCGCTGACGTGCTTGGTCGGCACCAGCGCCGGCGTACTGAGGCCGAAATCGACCTTCGTCCACGAACTCCACTGGCCGGCCCTGAGCAGGATTCGCTTCCCCTGAAGCTCGATCACCGCGGCGTCGGCCCGGCGGTCGCGGTGGACGAGGAACTCGACGGTGACCGGCCGCGGCGTGATGAGCAGGCTGTTCTCCGGCCCGACGAGGTGCGCCTTCGCCGTTTCGTTCTCGAACGCCAGCCGGAAGCGCTTGCCGCCGCCCTCGTCGAGCGGCTCGTCGGGGCCGTTGTCGGCGAAGTGCTGGTAGGTGCCGTACGACCCCAGCATGTCCGGCGTGCCCATGCCGCACAGGCAGCGGTGGTGGCCGTGCTTCGACGGGCTGGGCGGGTAGTTCGACGGCAGGTCGTAGAACGTCGTCGGCACCCCGGCCGCGTCGAGGTAGTCCCAGAACGGCACGCCCTGCCGCTTCAGCACGGTGCTCGGCGGCTTGTGGCTGAACGGCCAGAAGTCGAGTTGGACCTTGTGCTCGCCGACGTCCCAGCCGCCGACGCCGGGCAGCGTCTCGGCGGCGGAGTAGAACGGCTTGCACTGCTCGTGCGGGTGGCGGTGGATGAAGTCGAAGATGCCGTGCGACCCCGGCCCGGCGCCGTTGATGAAGTTGGCCCACGCCACCGGGCTCTGCGGCGGGATGCTGGTGCCCAGCGCGCTGAACCCCCCGGCGGCGCGGAGCTTCGTCAGGTTGGGCAGCTGCCCTTCCTTCATCATGCCCTCGCACAGCCGCGGGTCCATGCCGTCGATGCCGATGACGATGACCTTCTTGCCGGCCGCGCGCGAGACGCGTCGCCGGCTGCCGACCCAGTAGCCGCCGGCGCCGACGGCGAGCGCCCCGGCCCCGACGGCGGCGGAGCGCTTCAGCCAGTCCCTACGATTCAGCTCAGTCGCTCGACGCGTCAGCCATGGTTCACCTGCACGGCCAGCACCTTGCCGTCCATGTACTCGGGGACGGCGACGCCGAAGAGGTCCAGCACCGTTCGGGCGATGTCCAGCAAGCGCGGGTTCTCCGTCGCGATCGGCCGGTTGCAGAACAGCACGCCCGGCACCACCGACGGATCGACGCAGTGGTCGCCGCTCCACGCCTTGGTGTTGTCGTGGAACACCTCGGTACTCGTCCGGCCGATCGCGGCCTCCCACGAGACGCGGTAGCCACGCTCGTAGCCGACGATCAGGTCCGGGGCCTGCTCCTTGTACGGGCCGCGGTACGCCTTCACCGCCTGGTAGACACGCTTGATCGCCTTCGTGCCGGTCTGCGGATCGACGATCGCGCCCAGCTTCGCGGCGATCTCCTCGCGGAGCCGCTCGGCCTCCCCCGGATCGACGACGCCGTGTTCGTACTTGTCCTTGAGGTTGACGAAGAGGCCGGTCAGGCCGACGGCGAACGCCCTTGTGCGGGACCAGTCGATGCCGCGCAGGTGCTCCTCGCCGCGCCGCGCGTCGTCCACGACGAGGTAGCCGTTCTCTTCGAGCCAGCGGTTCAGATCGACGCCGCGGCGGAAGGTGTTGAAGCCGTGGTCGGACAGCACCATCAAGAGCGTGCCGTCCCTCTCGCACCTCGCCACGGTCCGGCCGACCAACTCGTCCATGCGGCGGTAGAGGTTCTCGATGATGTCGGCGTGGCCGGGCGGGACGTCCTTCGGCCGGGCGGGGTGCTGCTCGTCGAGGTAGCGCCAGAACATGTGCTGCATGCGGTCGGTGCCGTCGAAGACGCAGACGCACAGGCCGCGCTCGACCTTGTCCAGCCCGTCGAAGAACATCGCCTCGCGCTCGCGGTCGATGTCGATGCACTGCTGGACGAAGTGCTCGTCCTCCAGCACCTCCTCGCTCAGCGCCCAGGTGTCCTCCGCCAGGCCGAGCGTGGCGAACGGCCCCTGCTGCTTGGCCAGGTAGACGGAGTACACCGGCGGGTAGCCGACCGGCATCGCCGGGTTCTCCGGGTCGATGTGGATCGGCGTGACGTACAGCTCGAACTCCGGCTCGGTGCCGAGCAGCAGGAACCGACACAGCCCATGGACGCCCACACCCGGCGCGACTCGGAAGCGCACCCGGACCCAGTCGGTGTAGCGCCCCTGATGAAGGTCGATGCGTTCGTGGCCGACCTTGAGCGTCGCACGCTCGCGGTCGGTGACGGCGACTGAGAACGGCGCCTTCAGCGGGCCGAGGTCCGGGCGCAACGGGTGCGGCGGGCCGGTCAGCTCCGCCCGGATCAGGTTGCCTTCGCGGACGACGGTGAGGACCTCGCCGCCGGTCTTCTCGCCCTCCCGCCTCGGGCGGGTGGTGAAGTGCGAGAACGTCCCCTGCGTGCCGCGCAGGTCGGGGACGCACATCGCCGACAGCTGCACGCCGCGCAGCTTCTCCGGCGGGAAGGTGATCGGCACGCGGAGGACGCAGTTGAACACGCCGTGGTCGCCCAGCAGCTTCCAGAACGGCTGGCTCTTCCGCAACAGCCGCACGTCGGCCTTGCCCAGCGGCACGCGGTACTTGCCCAGGCGCAGCGTCCGCCGCGGCGGGCGGATCTCGACGGAGCTGAGCTTCGGCTCGTAGGTGCGCAGGTCCGGCGTGAGGAAGTCGAAGATGTTGTGCTTGCCCGGGTTGACCCCGGTCTGGAACGTGGACCAGGCGACGGGCGAGATCGGCGGTAGCGTGCTGCCCAGCGCCTGGAAGCAACCGCGGTCGCGCAGCCCGGCGAGGTGCGGCAGCTTCCCCTCGGCCAGCAGCTTCTGGGTCAGGCCGTGGTCCAGCCCGTCCAGCCCGAGGATGACGACGCGCTGCACCTTGCCGCGGGCCAGCCTCCGCCGGCCGAACACCAGCCGCCACAGCAGGCGCACCGGCCAGGTCAACAGCAGCAGCACCGCCGAGAAGATGGCGGCGAACACCGCCAGGAACGACCCGGCCAGGGCGAAGCCGGCGCCCGGCCCGATGTAGGCCTGCGCCTGGCCCGGCGCCAGCGTCAGCAGCAGGGCCGCCAGCAACAGCAGGCGGGCGGGCTTGCTCATTTCTTCCCGCCCTTCGGCTCCGCCGCCTTCGGCTCCATCTCCTCGAGCGTCTTGCCGGGCTTCAGCTCCTTGCCGACCAGCCCGGGGTGGTCCGGGCCGAAGCGGTAGCTGCGGAACATCGACGTGGGGGTCGGCCCGGTGAACGGGGGCGGCCCGCCCGGCCCGCCGCGGGCCTTGCCGTCGCCCATCTGCTTGAGCTGCTTCTTCTGCGCGGCGTCCAGCGTCCTGTCCAGGGTGTCGACCGCCCCCTTCTGGAGCGCGGCGACCTCCTTTTTCTGCTCGGCGGTCAGCTTCAGCCGCGCCTGCTGGAACGGCGACAGCACCTGGCCGGGCGGCGCGACGCCGGTGAACCCGCCCGGGCCGGCCATCTGCATGGACTGGAGTTGCTTGAGCTGCTCGGCCGTGAGGACCTTGGCGAGCCTGCCCACCGATTCCTTGTTGAGAACGCCGATCGTCTTTTTCTGCTCGGCGGTCAGCTTCAGCGCGTCGTGCAGGGGGGCCGGCAGCACCTCGCCCGGCTGGGGCGGCCCGGGGACGCCGGCGGGGAGCACGCCGGCCGGCAGCGGGCCCATCGGCTCGCCCCGGGCGGGGTTGACGTACTTCCAGACGGTCTCGCCCTTCGGCGTCACCTCGAACACGACGCCGCTGACGCCGGAGCAGATCAGCGTGTTGCCGTTGGGCAAGCGGTGGGCGCCGGAGATGATCATCGAAAAGAAGTCGGTCTTCTTCGGCGCGGTGTACTTCCAGACCGGCCCGTCCGGCCCGAACGCCTTGCCCGGTTCACGGGTGTAACGCCCTTCCTTATCAACCGGCAAGGCGAACTCTTCCACCGACGAGTACGCCCCGTCCGGCCGGCGCATGCCGTTGTTGAACAGGATGAGGTGCCCCTCGCCGGGGTAGCCTTTCGGGACCCAGTGGGCGAAGTGGGCGTGCCACAGCTTCTGGTCCTTGGCGGTGCCGGCGCGGTAGACCCGCGGGTTGCCCCAGCGGTACAGCAGGTCGCCGCCCTTGCCGCCGCGCCCGCCCTTGCTGCCGGCCGCCTCGGCGGTCGTCGTCGAGTGGTCGATGACCCACACCTCGCTGAAGGCGTGGACGGTCAGGGCGATCTGGTCCAGCTCCGGGTTGTAGGCCACCGCGTTGACGTGGGTCCAGTCCGGGTTGACGCGCTGCTTCGCCGCGGTCGGCGAGGCGACGTAGCCGATGCCCGCCAGCTTCTCGGCCCCGTCCTTGGTCTTGGCCGCCGCGGCGAGGGCGTCCTGGCTGAAGTTGACATCGACCCGCTCGGGGTGCTCGGCGACGTTGCCGTAGTTCGCCTTGGTCTTGTCGTGGTCCTGGATGAGGTGGTCCCACAGGTGCCACTCCCACACCACCTCGCCGGTCGTCTTGCCGGTCGGCTTGACCTCCAGGACCGAGTCGGGCAGCAGGTAGCTGCCGCGGACCCACTCCGGCCGGCGGCCGGCCGCGATCGCCTCCTGGTCGGTCTTCTTGTCCCAGACCACCATCAGCACGTTACCGTTGGGCAGCTTGCAGACGTCGTGGTGCGACAGTTGCTTGTCGTTGAACAGCGTGTAGTCCCAGACGACCTCGCCGTCCCAGGTCAGCTCCTGGACCCGGCCGGCGGCGCCGGGGCCGCCGCCGAACGCCTTCTCCTTGCCCTGGAGCGAGCAGAGGCGGAGCAGGTGGCCGTTGTCGAGCAGGTAGGCACTGCCGCTGGGCACCTTGCCTTGCCACACCTTCACGGCCCGGCCCTGCATGTCGATCAGGTAGGTCCTGGGGGAGTTGAACGGCGAGATCAGGGTGTAGCCCTGGAACGCCCTGGGGTCGTTGATCGACAGCGCCGGCCCGCCCTTGGGCTTCGGCGCGGGGTCGTCGGCCTTGGTGCCTCTGGCGGAAAGCGCCAGGATGGCGAGCGCCAGGGAGCTGGCCGCCAGGGCCCGCAGGGTCACGCCTTCGATCCGCCGTCTCATGAGGTCGTCCCTCCCGGGGCCGCGGCCCCGAACCTGCCGATGAGCCCGATCCCGCCGATGTGGCCTCGCTATCTTACTCCGTCAAGTCGGGATCGACGCGGGGACTCGTGTCCCGACCTCGCCCCGGGGCCCGGTATCCCAGGCCGCCTGGCTTCGGCGACTCGGTGGGGCCGGAGGGGCACACGCGGGCCGTGGGCGATCTCCCCTGGGGCCGAATAAACTTTCGCTTGGGTATCGCCCCCCACCTCAAGGGTAAGCTCATGCCGGTGGCGTACCTCATCGCCTTGATTCCGACCGTCGTGCTCCTCTGGGCCGTCGGCGCGTTCCGACTCGACCGGGTCCAGGCCAAGGCGCTTTGGGTCGCCACGGTGCTCGGGGCCCTGGTCACCGCCCCCGTCTGGGTCGTCGAGACGGCCGTGGAGGGACCGGCAGCGTTCATCCCCGACCTCTACCGGCGGGCGCTTCTTCAGCAGGTTGTCGGGGCGTCCCTCGTCGAGGAACTGGCCATCCTCCTGGCGTTCTTCCTGGCCTACCTGCTGTTCCGCACGACCTCGATCGTTGGCCCTCGCGACGTCGTCGCCCTGGCGGTCTCCGCGGCGGTGGGCTTCACGACCGTGGAAAACCTCTTCGCGGTGTGGGCGGCCGAGGCGCCGCTGACCGTCGCCGTGACCCGGTTGTTGTCCCTGGTGGCCGGGCACGCCTCGCTCCAGCTGGTCATGGGGTACTTCGCCGCCCGCATCTGGCTCGGCGAGGGTGACCGCTTGGTGAACGGGCTGCTCATGGTGGGTATCCCGGTGGCGATCCACGGCTGGGGCGACTTCAGCGACGCGGTGTTCCAGGCCCAGGAAGCGATCGACCCCAACGGCGACGCGGCGAAGAACTGGTTCACGGCGTGGACCTCGGCGCTGTTCCTTTACGTCGCCTCCGCCGCCGCGGTCCTGTGGCAGATGCGGTACGGCTGGGAGGGTGCTTCGCCAGATCCCAAATAGGGACCGGGCCTGTCTACCGTAGGCGGAGTGGTCCCGCGGGCCGGGGCGACCCCTAAGTCTCGCCGTTTGCGTCCGGCCGGTGGGTGAGCTATAGAACCTGTAACCCACCGGCCGCGACCCGCGCGGCGACCTACTTCCACCCCGCCGGCCCCGCCGGCCCGATCCCCAGGTGAAGCATGATTGCGCCCCAGGCCCCCGCGCGCCTCGCGCTGCTCGGAGCAGCGGCCTCCGCCCTGACCGCCCTCTTGATCGGGTGGGCCCGGGCCGAGGAAGGCGTGCCCGACGACTCGCCCGAGTGGCCCCGGCACGAGCGGCTGGAGCTGGGCCTGCGGCTCAGCCTTGCCCGCCTGCGGTATAAGGAGGCTCTGTTCGCCGACCTGGAGGGCGGCCGGCTGGCCCTGCCCGAGGCGGCCGCCCGGCTGGCCGACTTCCACGCCCGGGAGCCCCGGGTGGGGGGGATGGTCACCGGCAGCGACGCGGTCCGCGGCTACCCCGGCCGCACCGACCAGGAGCGCTGCGCCTGGTACCTGGCCCAGGCCGCCCGGGCCCACGCCTCGATCCGGCCCTCGGAGGCCAACGAGCGCGCCGCCCTGAGGTTGGAGGGTGAACTGGCCCAGGTTTTCGGCCCCTGAGCGCCTGGCTATGGCAGGGATGGCCCCAGGCCGTGCCGGTCTACTCTGGCAGTTCTGGGGCGGGTTTGCGCCGACTGATGTCGGTCAGTGACCCTGGGGCCGATCCGGTTGTGTAATTGCGGGCCGACCGGCCCCATCCTAAACGACGACAGCGGCGCGCAGCCAATCAGGTCGCGATGGCCTCAAGTCGCCGCGCGGTCAGCCAGGTCCGCTGAGTCTTTCCGAAGAGCGCTTGAACCATGCGCTGGAGTTGTTCACGTCTGCGTGGGGCTGTCGGCCTCGGCGGCTTGGCGGCCGGTGTGGGGCAATTCTCCACCCCCAAGCCCATCACCACCCTCAACTCGGCCGCAAGGCGACCGGCGTGGCGAGTTCCTCCAGCGGGACGCCGCCAGGTGGCTGCGAGACCCGCGGTGCTCCGCACCGCACCACGGCACCATGACGGTCTGGGCCGCCGGCCGAGGCGAGAAGCCACGGCTACGAGGTCACGGCGGAAGCCCTGGCAGGGACGGCGAAGTGGACCAAGGATCGGCTGTTGGCGGCGCGGATCGACCTGCCCCGGGATACGCGGCCGGGATGGAGCATGGTCAGCACCCCGGCCTCTACCTCGCCCTGATGGCCCTGAGCGTGCCAAGTCTGGACCATGGTTTCACCGACAGTTGAAGCGGGTTGCCGGGCACCTGGTCCGGCACCAGGAGGCCGACGGGTCGTGGGCGTGGTCGTCGGCGCCGGCCAAGAACCGGCCTCCCCGTTCTTCGAGTCGGACGAGAGTGGCTGGCCTTGCTGGTTGCCGGCTACGTGGCCCTGGGCCCGCAGGTGCCGGCCGGGCGGGAAGTCGGAGGTCCGCGAGGAGCCCGGGAGAGGGCGGCGGCCTGGCTGGCGAAGGCGAAGGCGGTGTACCACCCCAGGCCGTGGCGCTGCGGCTGTTCAAGAAGGTGCGAGGACGGCCAAAGCCCAAGGGCCGGAGATCGACGCCCTCCTCGGTCGCCAAAACAAGGACGGCGGCTGGGGCCAGCTGCGGGACGCCCCTGGCGACTCCTTCGCCGCAGGGCAGGCGCTGTACATGCTGAGCCTGGCTGGGGTGAACAACGACCGGGCAGGAGAGTGCAGCCGGGGTGGCGTTCCCTGGCAGGCTCCCAGAAGGAGGACGGGTCCTGGCCGATCGCCACCGTTCGCACCCCGGGGCGGCGCCGGCGAAAAACCTGGTGCCCATCACCTGCTTCGGCACCGCCTGGGCCACCTCGGCCTGATCCGCTCCACTTGCCGAGATAGGGGCTGGCTCGCCGGCAGCGCACCCCCGGTCAGCCAGCTGAGCCGGGCGGCGCAGCTGCCCTCCTCCACCGCCAGGTAGCCCGCAGGGTTGGTTCGCCCGGCCGCCACATGTGTAGAATCGTGGCCTGGGGAATCAGGGAGGATACCCTTATGCAACGAATGGTCTGGGGAATCCTGGCCCTGAACTTGCTGTCGGCGGTGGCGGCGGGGAGCATAGCCAGGACAAGCCGCTTACCCCGGCGGAGCAGTACAAGGCGGCACCGCACGAGGAATACGACCGGGCGTCGAGCAGCGGCGTCCTGACCGACGCCCGGAGAGGCTGAGGTTAGTATTTGGTCAGCGCAACACCGCAACGGGCTGGCAAGAGTTCCTGGAGCTGGCCGAGAAGCGCCCCGACGACCCGATCGCCCTGGACGCCCTGGTGCAGGCGTCTGGCGGGTAGACACCACCCCCTGGCCGGTCGAACTCGTGGGGGAGGATGTCGCGCGCGAGGCGTTCCAGCTCCTCGGCGGGACCACCTCCTCAACGACAAGCTCGGCCCGCTGTGCCAGCGCGTCTCCACGGCTTCGCCCAGGAGTACGAGGCCTTCTCAAGAACGAGGAACGGCGAGAACCCGCACGGGCCGTGCGAGGCCACCCTCGGCCATCGCTGGGCCACTTCCTGAACAACCGCCTCCAGCGGGTCGATCTGTACCGGGAGCAGGCGAACTGGCCAGGGAGTTCGAGGGGCACGGCAAGGAGAGTACCTCGCGGGCCTGCAACGGCAGGCCCCGCGACGAAGATCATCGAAATCGAAGCCGTCTTCGAGCAGGCCAAGGCGAAGTGCAGGGACGTGAAGCTCCCCGGCGGGGACACCGTCGCGGGGGCGCGCGGAGGCCGAGCTGTTCGGGGTCCGCAACCTGAGCGTCGGTCAGGAGGCCCCGGACACGCGCATCGAGGGCGGCGGGTCGAACAGCAGCCTTGGGTTCAAGCTGAGCGAAAATACCTCGGGAAGGTGGTGCTGCTCGACTTCTGGAGCTACGTCTGACTGACGTGACGGGCCCAGTGGCCCCACGAGCGGTCGCTCGTGACGGGCCGGAAGGGCAAGCCCTTCGCTTCGTTGGCGTCCACGTCGGCGGCACCGAAGCGGCGAGGCAGCTCAGGGAGCTGATGGAGGAGAAGCTGCCTTGGCGTTCGTTCGTGGACGCGGGCGCGCGGCGAGGCGGGGAGATCGCGACGAGGGTGGAACCTCTCCGCCACGCCGACGTTCTACGTGATCGATCACCGGGGCGTGATCCGCTACGGGTGGGCGGGCCCGCCGGGCGAGAGGGTAATGGACGCGGCGGCACGGACAAGCTGATCCGGGCGGCTGGGGAGCGGCAAGAACACGCCGGGTGACGTTGCCCAAGCAGAGCGGCGGGGCGAAGGGCGGGCCGTCGCAGGCGGCCGAGGCCCTCGCAAGCTTGTAGGGCTGCCGCGGGCGTCAGCCGAGCTCCTCTGAAGAGCAGGTAAGGAGTTGGACAGGGACGGACGCCAGGGCGGCGAGCCGCCCCGGGTCCCCGCCACCAGGGCCTCGAACTCTTCCGGCGTTGGCGGGACCTCCCCGCCGGAGGGGCTGCCAGGTCACGGTACCGGGCAGGCTGCTCCGGTGTGATCCACGGCGAGCCCCGGCCGGGGCGTCCGCCACGACCACGTCGATGGTGAACACCTCCTCGCGCCCCGGGGCAACCGGGGTGATGGTGCGCATTGTCGCTGACTCCCTCGCGGCTCGGTTGGGCCTGACCGAAGTCGACCAGTTAAGGGCGTGCCGGAGGGAGGCCAGGCCTCTCAGCGAGCCGAGCCGTCCCCCTCCGGGCGGTGCTTGTCATTTCCTCCCCTTCGGGGCTGCTCCGAGAGATGCAGCAGCAGGTGTTGCTCATCTCCCGGGGTGGAACGAACGGGCCGCGGCCGCCCATGTAGTCGACCTTGCCGTCGCGGCCGATCACGTACAGCCGGTCCGGCATCCCGCTGTAGAGCGTGCCCCACCCGGTCGTCGATCTCGTCCACCAGCAGCGGCATGGTCATCCTCCAGGCACCTCGCTGGGTCGCCACCTCCCTGACGCTCGAAGTACGTCCTCGGCTGCCTGACGTGGCAGGCCGGCCTTCACGCAGCTGCGGCCACCGGCGCGTCGGCCGCGTGCGCTCGCGAGATGTACACGCCCAGGAGGGCGGCGCTTGCCCTTGTACCGGGTGTGCAACTCCTCCAGGACCCCAAACTGGGTTCGGTAGGGCGGTCAGGTGAAGTTGCGGAAGATCTGCACCACCGGCTTGTGGCCACTGTAGGCCGATAGCCTCACCTCCGCCTTGCCGTCCGGCGTCTGCCGGCTCATGGGGAACGTGCCGACCGCGTCGTGGTGGTTGTGAAAGACCCGAGGCCGAGCTGCTTGAGGTTGTTCTGGCGCACATGCCGAGCGGCCGCCTCCGCACCTTCTGGACGGCTTGAGCAGGAGCAGGCCGATCAGGATGGCGATGATGGCGATGACGACCAGCAACTCGATCAGCATGAACCCCGGTCCTCGTTCGGGGCTTCATCAGACGCACCCCTTGGCCGAGGACGTTAGGATAAGGCCGCCGGCGTGGCAACCGGTCCCCGGGCGCGGCCGGCACGGGCAAGAAGGGGAGAAGGAGGCAAGAGCGACGCCACAAGGGCGAGCGCGTCGTCGGCGCAGGAGCATGGCGTACTCCATTTAGGGCAAGGGGAATAGACGGATCGAGCACGACAGACGGTCGCCTCGGACCGGCGCGAGGTTCTCCCCGGCGGCGGGAAGCCGATCCGGCTGCGCCCCGGGAGGAACCGCTGGCGAGGCACGACGCTATGTGTCGGCCCCATGCAGGCGCCCGAGCAGCCAGGTGATGGAGGGCCGGGCCCGGGCAGCGACTCACCAAGTGGGACGTGTTGCGCGGTCTCGCGGGGTGGTAGACGCCTGCGGCAAGGCGAACAGGCCGTGAGGGAGGTCGTCCGATCGACGGCCGAGATGGCCCGTTTCCGGTTGGATGGGGAGTGGCATCGAAAGGGGCCGCCTCGTGGACCAGCCCGGGGCGGCGCACAACGAAAAGTGCCGGGGGTGACAGCGGGGCCTGAGAACCACATCACGGCCCGGAACAAAAGAGCCGACGGTCCCCATGGGGTACAGAGGAGGGCATTATAAAGACCACCTTGAAGATGTTGGTCGATGCGGTCAGGTAGGAAGCGGTCCCGGCCTGGCGCGCTTCCCCATGAGACGTGGTCCCCACAACCGGCGACTGCCGTTCCAGGCGGACAGCATCGCCGCCAACACGATGGCCGTGCTGGTCAGCAAACTGAGCGGGGATGGCCTGCTCTGCCCGTGCATGGCTCTCGATGCACGCGCGGCTCCAGCCTTCGCTCTTACGGGGAGGGTGGCTCACACGCCTTGACCGATGGGACACCTCTCAAAAGGCTTGAAATTACCAGTCGATCCCGCGGCCGGCAAGGAGAATCGACGCCTCGACCGCCAGGATCTGCTTCGATCGACCGCGTCAGCTCTTTCCGAGAACCTGCCGGGCCTCTACGGATTCCGGGTTTGAGGTCCGGTCGCGGAACCTGTTCGCGACAGGCCGTACATGCGTGGCCGGACCGGGCGAACGCTAAGTGCAGCGGCGAAGGGCATTTCTCAGGGCGCTTGTCGTCCGATGTGAGAGGAGCTTTCCGGGCACCCTCTCACATCGGACGGCTGTATATTACTTCGGTCCCTCCACCTTCGCCTATCGTTGACTTGTTCCAGGACGGCCAGCACGCGCGGGCAATTTGGCCATTCGGTCAGCGCCGGGTCGTCGCAGGTGGGGCCAGGTCCGTCTCCGCACTCCAGGTAGACAGGGTCGGAAGCCCAGTTCGATCGCCTTCTCCACGTCGCCTGGATCACCTCACCTCCCAGGCCCATCGCGCCCGCAGCCCCAGTTCGATCCCAGCCGCCTCGCCGCACCAGGCGTAGCCGCCCAGGCCACGGCCAGCAGGAGTTCGGCGTCACCTTGCCCGCCAGCAGCTTCGCCGCGATCGCCGCCGCCTCGGCGTGCTTGCCGCAGTGCAGCAGCAGCAGCATGTACTCCATCACCGGCAGTCGTTGGCCTATCCCAGGTCGCCAGCTTCCTCGCGGACCGCCAGGCACTGCTGGAACTGAACCCGCGCGCCGCTGGGGTCCTTCTCCATCAGCGCCCACCGAAGAGCCGTCGGTAATAGGCGTGGCTGAGTTGGATTGTAATCCAGGTGCTGGGGGTCGGCCAGGTCAACTCCTGGGCCAGGGCCGGGACCTCGATCAACGGCCGGGCCTTCGCCGGGTCGAAGGCAGTAGAACTCGCCGAACAGGCCGCAGGCGGCCCAGTTCAACTTCGGCCACGGACTTGGGGTAGTCACGGGACAGCCCTTCGAGGGAAGCTCGGGCTTTCCGAGAAGCTCGCTTCGGCCTTCCCGGCTCG
Source organism: Gemmataceae bacterium (assembly GCA_046350195.1). GTDB lineage: Bacteria > Planctomycetota > Planctomycetia > Gemmatales > Gemmataceae > CALDUY01. The sequence goes on along the minus strand of JAXMAW010000009.1, from coordinate 2,086 downwards.
TTCAAGCGAAAGCTGGTGTCGGCGCGGCCGCGGGGGAGTGAGCGGGCACGTCGCGCTGGGCCACGGGGCTTTTCGGCGCGCCTTGAGCGCTGACGGCGGACCTCCAGCCCTTGTGGAAGTAGGGGTCGGCCGCGGCGAGTTCCCCAGGCGGCTGGTGCGTCGCCCGACTATGGTGTTCAGTTCGGCGAGGTACTCGAGCACCACCGGCTTGGGCTCCAGCCCTGCCCTCCTGGTTGGCCTTGAGGTTCTTGTCGATAGCTCCAGTAGGCGAGCAGCTCCTTGTAGTGCTGAAGCGCCCGACTTCATGTCGCGGCATCAGCTCCTTGTCCATGTCCCCCAGCCTGTTGCAGGGCGAACGCCAGTTCTTGCGGGGCGTCGGGGCCTTGCTGTAGCGCGACACGCCCCCTGGCGATCTCGTGGACCTTGCGGTACTCCTTCAGCGCGCACCCTCCTCGCGCTGTTCCAGGCGCCTTGTGAACCGTGCCCATCTGCTGGTGGGCGGCCATGGCCCGATGTGGGTGTCGGTGGCCTTCCACCGGCGCGGCTCGATCACCTGCTTCGCGGCCGCCAGGGCCAGCGTCAGCAGCAGGTCCTTCTTGAACTCCTGACTGCCGGGCACCTCGTCGAGCATCCGCGACTTGGTGATGATGGCCTGCACGGTCGTCAGCGCGCCAGTTCTGCTGGGCGGCGACCTAGACCTCCGCGGCCGCGATCTTTCGTTGCGCTCGGCCTCGGCCTCGTTCCTCTGGGCCGAGCGGCGGCTTCCTCGGCGCCGGTCTTCTTGCTCTCGATCACCGCGTTCTTGATCGACATCTGCCAGGCTTCACCCAGATCAGCCCGCCGTCGAGGCCGACGAACAGCAGCGCGCCGCACTCGGCAGGGCGACCCTCCAGGTTGCCTTCCTCGCGCCCGCAGCCGCTCGAGGCCGACACCGGCCGCGCGCATCGGCTCGCCGGCCAGGAACCGCCGCGGGTCCTCCGCCGCTGATCGGTGTAGCGGCTTCTCCGGCTCCTTCTGGGCACTTCGGAGCAGATCGTCTCCAGGTCGATCGGGACCGTGGGCTGGAGCAGCCGGGGCGGCACCGGCTCGCGGTTGCGCACCTGGTCGAGTGTCTCCAGCATCGACGCGCCCTGGAACGGCGGCCGGCCGGTCAGCAGGTCGTACAGGATCGCCCCCAGCGCGTACAGGTCGCACAGCGGGCCGATCTCCTTCAGGTCGCCGCGCGCCTGCTCGGGCGGCATGTACGCCGGCGTGCCCATGACCGTGCCGCTGGCCGTCTGCACCGTGCCGCCTTCCTCGACCGCCTTGGCCAGGCCGAAGTCGGTGACCTTCGGGACGTAGGACAAGCAGCCTTGCTTGTCCTTCGCGCCGCCCTCAACGGACAAGCTGGCAGCTTGCCCTACGCCCAGCAGGACGTTCGCCGGCTTCAGGTCGCGGTGGACGATGTGGTGTTGGTGGGCGAAGCCCATCGCCTTCGCCAGCGCCAGGAGGACCTCGGCGGCCTCGCGCGGCGGCCGCGGCTTGCCGTCGATGTGCTTGGCCAGCGTGCCGCCGTCCACGAACTCCAGGGAGAAGTACGGCAGGCCGTCGTGCTCGCCGATCTCGTAGATCTGCACGATGTTCGGGTGCTGGAGCCGGGCGACGGCGCGGGCCTCCTGGTCGAACCGCGCCAGCTGGTCCGGGCCGGCGTGCGCCCCGGCGAGGACCATCTTCAGCGCCACCGGCCGGTTCAGCCGCACCTGCCGCGCCCTGTACACCACGCCCATGCCGCCCCGGCCGAGGACGCCGCTGATCTCGTAGCCGGGCACGCTCGGCAGGTCGCGGCGGGGCTTCCGGACTGCGGCCGAGCCGTCCGCGTCGGGGCCGCGCTCCGCCAGGTCGTCGGTGGTCGCGCCCGGCGGGGCCTCGTACCCCAGCGTGGCGGACGGGTCGTGGCTCGACTCGGTCCGGCCCTGGGCCGTCTCGTCCGCCGGCGTCGGGGGCAGGGACACGGTCCGGTCGGAGTCAGGTTGGATCGGCTCGTTCATGACGGCGTCTCAAGTCGGCCAGGTTCCGGTCCACAGGTCGATGTCCGTGGCGACCTCGT